>NZ_JBFTLA010000001.1:0-916316 GCF_056396205.1 Paenibacillus sp. 05T425 | reverse complement strand
TGAAAGCATCTAAGCGTGAAGCCCCCCTCAAGATGAGATTTCCCAGTATGTAAGACCCCTTGAAGACGACGAGGTTGATAGGTTCGGGGTGGAAGCACAGCAATGTGTGTAGCTGACGAATACTAATCGGTCGAGGGCTTATCCTAAAATGCTTATATGGTCCATACAACCTGTAAGCAACAGCTAAAGTTCAGCAGCAACATCTTTCGTATCCAGTTTTCAGGGCGCAATGCCTTGAGATTTAACCGCACCTCTTTGTAATGTTCCCTGATAGCTCAGTTGGTAGAGCACTCGACTGTTAATCGAGTTGTCACAGGTTCGAGTCCTGTTCGGGGAGCCATTCATGCTCTCATAGCTCAGTAGGTAGAGTGCATCCATGGTAAGGATGAGGTCACCGGTTCGATCCCGGTTGAGAGCTCCAGATCACTTTACATAAGTGAAGACAAGCTTCAATCAAAGTACGGCCCGTTGGTCAAGTGGTTAAGACACCTCCCTTTCACGGAGGTAACAGGGGTTCGAGTCCCCTACGGGTCACCATTTACGGAGGATTAGCTCAGCTGGGAGAGCATCTGCCTTACAAGCAGAGGGTCGGCGGTTCGATCCCGTCATCCTCCACCATATCGCTGCTGGGGATTAGCCAAGCGGTAAGGCAACGGACTTTGACTCCGTCATTCTCAGGTTCGATCCCTGAATCCCCAGCCATTTTAGTACGAGCCATTAGCTCAGTTGGTAGAGCACCTGACTTTTAATCAGGGTGTCGAAGGTTCGAGTCCTTCATGGCTCACCATATTTTTACCCGCATCACCCACGCGCGTATGGCGGAATTGGCAGACGCACTAGACTTAGGATCTAGCGGGCGACCGTGGGGGTTCAAGTCCCTCTACGCGCACCATACCATGAAGAAACCCTTGAGAGATCAAGGGTTTTTTGCTGTTTATTTTTAGTTATACGGGGCATTTTATAACTAAAACATGGGGGAATGTACGGTTGCGCATGAAATGGAATTTTAGTATTAGAATGATCGCAATTTCTCTTCTCTTAGTGCTCGTGAGCAGTTGTTCACAACCGAAGCCGAAAGAGCCCGATCTGCTTCACATTGCTTCAAAAGCGAAACAACAAGTGAATTCCACTAGTAAGGGTCGCAAAAAGGTGATTTTGATTGTCGTGGATTCGCTCATGTACCAATCCATTGATCGGGGCTTGGAGCAGAATCAGCTTCCAACGCTGAAGAGCTTAATACAGCATGGTCAATATTATAAAGATGTAGTCAGCTCGTTCCCGACGATGTCGGTCACGATCGATACATCGCTGCTAACAGGGACTTATCCGGATAAGCATGGTTTGCCCGGTCTGATCTGGTATTCGGCCGATGAGAATCGTGTCATCAATTATGGAACAGGGCCTATGGAAGTGATGAAGCAAGGAATTAATGAGATTGCCGCCGATACCCTTATGAATTTGAATGGAAAGCATATTCATCATGCGGTACAAACGATTTTCGAAGATGATCAAGTGGCAGGCAAGCTAACTACGGGTTCTATTAATGGCATTATTTATAGAGGGCCGACTGCTCATTGGCTGCGTGTCCCGGAGTGGGTGAAGGCACCGACGTCACTGCCCGACCGGATTAAGGTAGGAGGACCTGATTTTTTGTCTTTTGGCGTCTTTTCCAATCCGCTCGAGGGCAAAGTGAAGCTTCCCGTTGATTTAACTAATCGTGTAGGATTCACGAACGAATATGCGCTTCAGACGACGGAGTATTTGATTCGTCATCAGTTATTGCCAGATTTTCTGTATGTATATTTGCCGGATTTGGATCAGAAGCTCCACCATCATGGACCGGAAGATATGGAAGGGCTACTTAAGCTGGATAAGCAATTGGAGGGGCTTATAACCGCATTCGGATCGACAGACAAAGCGCTAGAGCAGGCTGTTATTATGCTGCTGGGAGACAGCGGGATGAGTGTTATTTTGCCGAAAGATAAGAATCCAATTGTTGATCTTACGAAGCTGCTGGACGAATATCGGATACAAAAGCCAGGCGCGGAGATTACCGGAGATACGGAAATTGTGTTGGCGGTTAATGAAACGATGGCTTACGTCTATAAGTTGCACACCGATCAGTCGTTAGCAGGAATTGCGGGTCATTTAGTCGGGGATAACAGAATCGATCTAATTGCTTGGAAGGAAGGAGATTGGATTCATGTACGACAAGGTGATTCCGAACGTTTATTCTCCTATCGAGCCGGAGGCCAATGGAAGGATAGTTATGGCGCGCATTGGACCTGGAAAGGGGATGCCACTGTGATGGGTTTGGAGGTTGATCGTACAGAAAAGGAATTGATGTACGGTCAATATCCGGATGGTCTGCAGCGTCTATGGGGAGCGTTGAATTCGCATAAGGGTGAATTTATTGTCGTGACGACGAAGGCTGGATATGAGCTGACGGGAGGGAGCTCTCCGGATCATACAGGAGGCGGTGGACATGGCGCCTTGCATGCGAATGTATCGTTAGTTCCGCTAATAGTTGCGGGTACGAATGATAAACCGGATAAACTTCGTATCGTGGATATGAAGAGCTACATTTTGGATTTGCTGCAAAAGTAATCGTGCTCCCAATTGTTCATTTTCTAAATACGCCTGACGATATAGTTCTAAGAGACTAGTCATTATATCGAAATTAAGGGAGTATGAGGAAATGGCACTAGGCAGAGAGAAAAAATCATTAAGGGGAGTAGCGATTGCGCTGTCGGTAGCGATAGGTTGCACGTTCGGGGGGGGAAGTGTTCCACTGTTTTCTGTTGCAGGGAAGCAGAATGCAGCGTTTGCTGCAGCAGCAACGACTACGTCAGCAGTGGTCGAAGCGAAGCCTGAGATTGAATATTGGCGTGCGGCAGGCGATGGTACACTGCATGAACCTTTAATGATAGCAACAGGTAAGGTCGTAACAGTCGCAGCTAATGGCTGGATTAACTACTTTGACAGTAATGGCAAATCGCTTAAGCGATTGAATGCTTATACAGATCTCTCGGCCCCTGCCGTTAATAAGCATGAACAGTTGTTCATAGCGGGCAAGAGTGCACGATTGTATCGCTATGACAGTGCCGGAATAGGCGGTCAGGTAGCTATTTATTATTTCACGGGTAAGACGGAAAATCTGCAGCCCTCGAAGACGGTGACTGACGGGGAAGGACTGCCGTATTTCGCTTATCAGAACGCGATCTTGTCGCTAGATAAAGACGGAGAGAAGTTGGTAGCGCTGCTGCCGAAGGATGTGTCGGTCACAGAAATTGAGGAAGCAGCAACGGGGGTCTATGTCATTGGAAGCAATGGCGTTCTGTACGCGGTACAGGGGGAGGCCATTAAGTGGGAGGCGGCGCTTCAGGAGCCGCTTAAGGGGGCGAAGCTCGCCGCCGACAGCAAGGGCGGCGTGGTGCTTGTTGCGCCGAAGGCGGCAGCGGCTTATGAAGCGGACGGGAAAGTCCGCTTCAGCCGCGAGTTCGCCGCAGCGGCGGCAGGGGGCTGGACCGAGCCGATCCTTGCAGTCGGCTCGGACAGCGTAGAGACGGCAGTTGCCGCTGAGCTTGGCGGCAATGCCGTCGTGGCCTTCCGCGCGGACACCGGCGCGGAAGCATGGCGCGTGAGCGCCAATGGGGCGGGCGGCTTCGCGCCCGCCGCGCTGACGCTGGCGCCTGCGGCTGCGCCAGCAACAGCGGCTCGCGCCGGCGTTATCCTCGCCGGCGCCCGCTCGGGTGCGGTGTATGCGATCGACGGCGCTGCCGGCCGAGTCGCATACACCTACAAAGGCGATGCCGCCCAGCCTGTCGGCGGCATTGCAGTCCTTGGCGGCGGACGGATCGCGTACGCGTCCGCCGATAAGCTCATCGCGGCGGGGCCATACCGGCCCGTCGCGGTCACCTATGCGGCAGCGTCGATCACGCTGCCGCTTCATGCAAGGCTCCTGCTCACGGACAAGCTGAAGCTGTCCGTTCCCGTCGCCGTCAACTACGCATCGGGCAATCCGTCCGTTGCCCGCGTCGATGACAAAGGCATGGTTACGCCTGTCTCCGTAGGCTCGACGAACATTTCTGTCGTCGTCACGACAAAGGGCTACAAAGGCGAACTGAATCTGCCGATCAAAGTTACGGCTGCCGCCTTAGCCTACAAAACCAAATACGAGCTCAAAAAAGTGAAGGTAGACAATCAAACCTATTCCGTTAATACCGTTGCTATTCCGAAGGGGATGCCCGTAACCGTGGGGCTAGCCAGCCGCAAAGTCGGCGTCGTCCAACAGTTAAGCGATATAACGAAATCCTACAACGCGGAGGCGGCGATTAATGCGACGTACTTCGAAGCTTACGGAGGCATTCCAGAGCCTTACGGCACGGTCATTACCGACGGTAAAGTCGAGCATATCGGCAATACGGGGACGGCGATCGGTTTTACCTGGGACGGTGCGGTGGTGATGGATACGCTTCGCGTCAAAATACTCGGCGGAACGAACGGTTCTTACCAGTCGCCGAACAACTGGTACGTCTACTTCGTTAATCGGACGCCGGTTGCCGGTACGACCTCTGCTATTATGTTCACGCCTAAGCGTGGAGCCAAGATAGGCTTCGCATATGGAACAGCGATCACCGTGCGCAAAGGCGTCGTTACAAAAATAGCGAAAAACACGAACGCCGACATTCCTTCCGACGGCTATGTACTCGTCTTTACTGGCGGAGAGGAGAAGCTCGCTGAGCGCTTCAAAGTCGGTACGATTGTTGATTATAAAGTGTCGATGACGAATATGGCTGGACAGGCGATCAGCTGGGGACGGGTTCACACCGCGGTTGCCGCAGGTCCGCGACTTGTAACGAATGGTAAGCTTGCGGTTAATCCTGCCCCTGAAGGGTTCAGCAGCTCCAAAATATTAACCGACAAAGCGGCGAGAAGCGCAATTGTAGTGAAGAAGGACGGTTCATTACTTCTCGCAACAGTTGGAGCGGCTACGATGAAGCAATGGGGCCAAATAATGGTAACCCTTGGCGCTCAGCAAGCGATGAATATGGACGGTGGAGCTTCTTCGGGTATGTACGGGCAAGGGAAGATGATTACCGTACCAGGCCGATTGATCAGCAATGCCCTCGTGTTCGGCAATAAGCTGAAGTGGTAAGATTTAAGCAGGATGAAGATGTGGTCGTCATAGAACGGTCACATCTTTTGCTTTTTATGAAGACAGAGTGAAGGTTTGATGAAAGAAGACATTGACATTGTCAGTGATAACCATTATCATTATTAAAGTAGTGATAATCGTTATCACTTTTTACCTAATTAATCTAATTAACTGAGATATAGCCTGACCAGGCAGCGGAAGGAGTGTGCATGTCTAATGATTCGTCTTACGACTTCGAATCTCGACATTGCTTATGATGATCGTCTTATCGTTCAAGATTTAAACATTGCAATTCCTCAGGGGAAAATAACGGCGCTTGTAGGAGCGAACGGCTCCGGCAAATCGACGATCCTGAAAACGATGGCCCGCATCATGATTCCATCTAAAGGCAATGTACTTCTAGACGGCAAATCGATTCATAAGCAATCGACGAAAGAAGTAGCGAAGCAGCTTGCCATTCTTCCGCAAAATCCTACAGCTCCGGACGGCTTAACCGTATCTGAGCTTGTCTCGTACGGCCGTTTCCCTTATCAGAAGGGTTTCGGTTCGATGACGAAGCAAGACCGCGAAATCGTGCAATGGGCGGTTGAAGCAACAGGCATGACGGAGTTCGCCGATCGTCCGGTCGACCATCTGTCCGGGGGTCAGCGTCAGCGCGCTTGGATTGCAATGTCTTTGGCGCAAGAAACCGATATTTTGTTCCTTGACGAGCCGACGACGTTCCTGGATATGGCGCATCAGCTTGAAGTGCTTCATCTGCTGCAGAAGCTTAATGAGTTTAACAACCGTACGGTCGTTATGGTTGTTCATGACTTGAATCATGCATCGCGCTACGCACATCATATGATTGCTATTAAGTCTGGCAAAGTTGCAGGCGAGGGCTCGCCGGTTGAAGTTATTACGCCTGAGATTATGCGCGAAGTTTTCAATATCGAAGCCGATATCGTGCCAGATCCGCGTTCGGGCGTACCTCTATGCCTGCCGTTCGCGCTTGCTGATCAGCCAACGGCTGATAAAGTAATGATGGGCCGCTCACAGCCGGAAATCGTTATGGCTGCCGCTGGCGCATAACACTCATACTTAGTCTAATGGAAAGCCATGCTTCTTTAGTTGGAGTCATGGCTTTTTTTTTAATTTCCAGCTGTGTTGGTTATGGGTTATTCGTCACTGTTTCTATGCGGGGAAAAGCCTGTAAAATCAACGGATTTCAGCGGCTTTTAAAAAAAGATAAGTTTTTCGTAAAAAACACTTGCAATCTGTTTCTCTAGGTGATATATTATTACTTGTCGCCGCGACATTAACTGATTGAAACGGCTGACGAAAACACCGTGCGGAAGTGGCTCAGCGGTAGAGCATCGCCTTGCCAAGGCGAGGGTCGCGGGTTCGATTCCCGTCTTCCGCTCCATAAGATTGCGGCCTTAGCTCAGCTGGATAGAGCGTTTGACTACGAATCAAAAGGTCAGGAGTTCGAATCTCTTAGGCCGCGCCATCTTTACTAATTGCAAGATATACTTAATTCGGGATGTAGCTCAGCTTGGTAGAGCACCTGGTTTGGGACCAGGGGGTCGCATGTTCAAATCGTGTCATCCCGACCATCTTGTTTGCGGGTGTAGTTCAATGGTAGAACTTTAGCCTTCCAAGCTAATAGCGTGGGTTCGATTCCCATCACCCGCTCCATAATGAAACGACAAGAACCTGAAGAGGTTCTTTTTTTGTGTTATGGAGCTTTGGATGGGAGAGAATTCCCGCACGCTATAAGCGTGGGTTCGACCGACCGTTAAGGCTAAGCGAAGCAAGCCGACAAGGTCGAGCGTCAACTTTTGCACGGACAGATAGCGAAGCAATCGCGACCCATAAGAAAAGTTGAGTATTCCCATCACCCGCTCCATAACGAAACGACAAGAACCTGAAGAGGTTTTTTTTTGTGTTATGGAGCTTTTGGATGGGAGAGAATTCCCGCACGCTATAAGCGTGGGTTCGACCGACCGTTAAGGCTAAGCGAAGCACACATACAAATGAACGATACTTTCTGCGTGCGGTGTTCATATGGTTATATAAAATTTTTTATTTTATTGATTTACGAAGTTGTATCAGTTCATTGATGTAATGATCCAGATTCCTTTGAGCTTTTATTAATTGATTAGGATCATTGGGATAACTTCGTGATGTTTGTTTATAATTATTCTCTAATACTTCAAGAGCAAGGCCAGCAGCAAGTGCAGCTATTCCATCACCGATTGTTGCAATGGATGCCCCGATAAAGGCTATCCTAGCAATTTGAATTTCCCTTATTTGCGCCAGTTTCTCGCTATTATTCTGATCCATTGAACGCCAACACCTCTTTTACTAGAAATATATAAACAATATATGCTTTGCGATAAGAGGGCATTCATGTTGGGGAATTCAGAAATATTAAATACGCGCGTACACATGTGAATTGGATATTGAGGAACTTGGGAAGGTTGAAGATGATCTGGTGTGCCCTTCAAGTAGTGTAAAAAGGGACCCGGTTATGGTGGAAGATGAAGAGGGATGAATATCGAGGATCATTATAATAGCAATTTGAAAATAGTCCAGCATCCAAAGACAGTAAGACCGAGAGCGACCAATTGGAAAACAGGCTTTAATTTGAATATTAGCATGAAGGAACTCCTTTCTTTA
This sequence comes from Paenibacillus sp. 05T425, assembly GCF_056396205.1. Taxonomy (NCBI): domain Bacteria; kingdom Bacillati; phylum Bacillota; class Bacilli; order Caryophanales; family Paenibacillaceae; genus Paenibacillus; species Paenibacillus sp. 05T425. The sequence goes on along the minus strand of NZ_JBFTLA010000001.1, from coordinate 908,497 downwards.
GATGATTGATTCTAGTTTATCAAAACCGTAATTAAGGGTGCAAATTAAGGTTTAATACTAAGGTGACAACTGAGAGGATACTGAATTACTTCTTCTTGTTTTTGAAAAAACCAAATAGTACTAAGAAAATAATGACAACGATGAAGAAACCCAATGATATCACCCCTTGTTGGAATTATAGCATGATCTGCGCGATTGTTGTTTGAATAAGCAAATACAAGAGTAATAATTTTCCTTGGTGTAGACGGCTATAAGCTGGCTGATAACAACGAAGATGTTCGCCAGCAGCTTGCCGCAGTTGTGGTGGATGCCGAACGACAAGAACCTGAAGAGGTATTTTTTTGTGGTATGGAGGGTAGATAAGAAAAGAATTCTCTCACGGTTTAAGACTTAACGTTAAACGAAGCAAGCCGTCAAGGTTTGATTCAAGGCGTTCTCTTCAGTAAGATTAATTTTCCATCCTATTCTAGTCAAATGAATCGAAGTACTCGCCTTAAGCGAGATTTTTCATCCTAAAACTACAACGATGAAGCAAACTGAACATCTTACTGGGTTACCCCGACGGTATAAGATGTATTCCCCATCCAAACGCTACTTCATTTCCTTGAATGCTTGCTATAAGCGAGATTTCCTATCCTAATCACAATTCTCACCATCTAATAAAGCTTCCGATAAGCCGTAGGCGACATATGAAGCCGCTCCTGGAATACGCGAGAAAAGGTGGAGTAGGAAGTGAATCCGACCTCGAAGCAGATTGAAGTTACTGATTCATTACTCGAGGCCAACAGGCTGCAGGCATGCGAGATTCTGATCTTCTCCAGGAAGTTATGAAAGTGATCTCCGCTATACTGCTTAAAAGAAGCGCTTATGTGAGGCACGCTTAAATAGAAGCGCTCCGCCAAAGTGACGAGCTTAATATCCTCGCGATAGTTTTGATAAACGTAGAGTATGATATCCGCTATTTTCCCCTTTTTGTGGATAGGCGTTCGTGGAGCCTCAAGCTCTTTAACGCGGAAGCAATGGCGATCCAACAAAATCAAAGCTTCGATCAATTTCGTTTTGAACATTAATTGATTCCAGGAGTGAGCGCTCCGCATTTCCTCGTGCATGGCGGCGAAGATGGGGAGCAGCGCGGCCGAGAGCTTGTCTTCTAACGGATAGGAGGGATCCCCTTGCGTACCTCCTTGAAGAAGCAACGCGTTCAAAGCGGCGGCGGAATCATCAGAGCCGAACAAGGCTTGCAGTCCGATGGCGCCGATATATAGATGAAGCTCTTCACCTGGGTCAATCCTAATTTGATGAACCTGATGCGGCAACAAAAGCGTGAAGGTGCCAGCTTGAATAGGACGCTCGGTTCCATTGACGATCTCGATACCCTTACCGTAAAAGACATACGTATATTCTATGAAATTGTGGGTGTGCGGGGGGACATCGGCAGTCAGCTTGTGAATTTTGAAGGTAAAGGGAAAGCTTCCGTGAAGCTCCTGATCGCCGGGCAGATTGAAGGGAATCATCGAATCACTCGCTTTAAATGTGGGTTATCTCGCTATGATAGCCGAAATTCTTAAAAATTGAGAGAAAGATTATAATTATGATAAGAAGCAAGGCGGCATTCCAACTACAATGAAGAGCAAAAGATCGAGTTGGAAAGGTTGCTGCAATTGATGAAGAGTATATTACAATATGTCAATCCCTTGCAAGGAACGGCTTCTACGTTTACGTTTTCCAATGGAAATACGCTTCCGTTAGTTGCGCTTCCGTTCGGGATGGCAGCATGGAGCGCGCAAACCGATGAAGCGGGGAAGGGCTGGTTCTTTCACCCTTCGCACCGTCGCTTTGAAGGGCTGCGTTTGACCCATCAACCAAGCCCATGGATTGAAGATTACGGACACCTGACCCTATTGCCGCAAACGGGCGCTCTTGCTTTATCCTCCGCAAAGCGTTCGTCCTCATTTCGAAGCGAAGAGATGGAGGTTAAGCCGGACTATTTCAAGATTCGCCTGCAACGTTACCGGGCCGTGATGGAACTGAGTCCGACCGAACGATGCGCAGTCATGCGCATGACTTTTGACGAGCGGGAAGAGGCAAGAGTGATTGTGTCTCCGTTCGCCGGAGAATCATCCATGACCATAGACCCTGAACGCAGAAGGTTGACGGGTTACACCCGCGCGAATTCAGGCGGAGTTCCCGACAATTATGCGATGTACTTCGTGATCGAAATCGATTGCGAATTCGATGTGCCTGCTTGCGGCATATTCGATAAGGAATTTCAGGAATCGTTCCGATTGCATGAGGAAGGTGATCGTACAGGCGCGTTCATCGGGTTGAGGTTGCCTGAATCAGGCGTGGCCGTGTTAAGAATGGGTACTTCCTTTATCAGCATCGAGCAAGCACAAACGAATCTTAATCAAGAAGTAGGTTTTAGGTCATTCGAACAAATAAGAACGGAAGCCGCAGCAAGCTGGGAAGAAACATTAGGTCGAATACAGGTCGAGGATCGTAACGAGGACAAGCTGAGAACCTTCTATACCTGCTTGTACCGGACTTGTTTGTTTCCTAGGATGTGGCATGAATATACGGAGGATGGACGCAAAATTCATTACAGCCCTTATAATGGCCAGGTTGTTGACGGAGCCATGTATTGCGATAACGGGTTTTGGGATACGTACCGCACCTCGTACCCATTATTCAGTATTTTGTTTCCTGCTCGCTTGGGCGAGATTTTGGAAGGTTATGTTAATGCGTACAAGGAAGGGGGATGGATGCCCAAGTGGTCTTCCCCCGGAGAACGCAGCGCCATGCCTGGAACGTTAATCGATGCCGTTTTTGCTGACGCATTTGTCAAAGGCATTGAAGGCTACGAGGTGAACACGGCGTACGAAGGTTTATTCAAGCATGTGCTTGAAGCTGCGGAGGACCCGCGTTTCGGCAGGAAAGGCTCGGATGCCTACAACCGATACGGGTATTTGCCGGCAGACCAGTTTCATGAGAGCGTCAGCAATACGTTAGACTATGTCTATGGAGACTTCTGCGTTGCGCAGATTGCGAAAGGACTCGGGAGGCTGGATGATTTCCGCTCGTTAATGAATCGAGCTGGCAACTACATGCATTTGCTAGACTCTTCGGTAGGGTTTATGAGGGGGAAACAAGCAGACGGCATCTGGGTTGAAGGCTTCGATCCGATAGAGTGGGGCGGCGCGTATTGCGAAGGAAGCGCTTGGCAGTGCAGTTGGGCCGTTCAACACGATGTGATGGGATTGGCAAATGGCTTAGGAGGCCGGGAAGCTTTCTTGGCCAAGATGATCGAACTTATGACTGCGGATCCCAAGTTTAAGGTTGGCAGCTATGGTTTCGAGATTCATGAAATGTCGGAGATGGCTTCTATTCCGTTCGGACAATTCGCGATTAGCAATCAACCTAGCTTCCATATCCCCTATCTCTTCGCGGCGGTCGGAGCTCCGTCTCATACGCAGTATTGGGTTAGAAAAACGGCGGAGGAGCTGTTCAGCTCATCGCCTGAAGGCTTGCCGGGCGATGAGGATAACGGAAGCCTGTGCGCTTGGTATATTTTCGCAAGCATGGGGATGTATCCGCTATGTCCCGGCGTTCCCGAATATGTGATCGGCAGCCCGATGTTTGAGCGAATGTCCATTCAATTGGAGAACGGCAATCGAATTGTCGTAGAAGCGGGATCGCAGACGGAAGGCAAACCTTACGTCCAGAGCGTTCATTTAAACAATGAGCGGCATCGGCAACTGTATTTCACGCATGATCAACTTATGAACGGTGCGCTCATCCGCTTTGAGCTAACCGATACTGCTAGTCACACTTATGTTGACGATCAAGATTTGCCATTCTCCATGTCTATTCAGCGCATGGATTAAAAGATCTATTTACGAGCAGCGAACGAAGAGCCGTCAGAGATTCTGACGGCTCTTTGCATACGTTCATATGTTTCTGCGAACGTACTAATGAAAGTTCATGATCTTGATATACGATCATTTCAATGATCAGGAGATCATGGAATAATTGAGTATGCAAGGACCATAAACGAGGGGGATTACAAATGAAAGGCTATCGGAAATCATTTGCAGTCATTATGAGTATCATCCTGTGTATAAGCATGTTCACCGCATGTTCGAACGGGAGCAACAAGCCATCCCAGTCTTCGGACGAAAGCAGCACTCAGCCGTCCGAGAGCGCAAGCCCGAGCTCAAACGAAGAAAGTCCTTCCGCTCATCCGGAACCGCAGCCGAATGATCGCACTAAATTCGATCCGCCGGTTACGATTACAGCAGCTCTTGCCTTAAAGCCTTCTGATAAGCTGCGGAATGGCGATACTCCGGAGGATAATCCGGTCTCTCGTTGGTTTAAGGATAACCTGGGAATCGTCACGAAATACAAATGGGTCGTAACAGATTCGTTGGAAACCAAAGTGCGGCTCGCGATGACAAGCGGAGAGGAATTACCCGACGTTCTGTATACTTCGGGAACCTTGTTCGAGGATTTGGTCGATTCCGGCAAAATTCAATCTATCGATGAGGCTTTCGAGAAGTACGCTACCGCGAGAGTTAAAGATTCCTACGTCAAAAATCCTGAAATATGGAACCTGGTCAAACGAGACGGCAAGATTTATGGCTTGTCGGGTATTTCCAACGGAATCGTCGGCGCGACGGTCATGTGGATCAGGCAGGATTGGTTGGATAAGTTGAACTTGAAAGCTCCGACCACGATAGAAGAATTCGAAGCCGTGCTGGATGCGTTCACGAATCAAGATCCGGACGGTAATAACAAAAATGATACGTACGGGTTGGCAATAGGAGGAAACACGGGATATTACCATCCGACAAGCAACTATATGGCGGATACTTCATTTATCTTCGGACAGGATCAGCCTTACTTATGGATTAAGGGCGAAGACGGCAGCATGCAATACGGTTCTACTCTTCCAGGCGTTAAAGACGGGCTTGCGAAGCTGCAGGATTGGTATAAGAAACAATATCTAAGTCCTGATTTCGGAACGCAGGATGCAGCTAAAGCGATGGCGGAGTTCACTTCGGGAAAAGCGGGAATCGCCTTTGCTCCCGGATGGTCCGGCGGTTGGCCAATTGGGACCGCGGTTGCGGAGGCGGAAGGCAAAAATCAAACGGTTAATATTAAACCGTATCCGCTTCCTGCAGGCGTGAACGGCGAGGTCGGGCGTCAAGCGTCCTTGTTATCCTACGGCATTTACGTGTTCCGCGAAGGCTTCGACAATATGGAGGCCATATTCAAATATTGGGATACGCTGTACGGCTGCGCGATTGAAGATTCCGAATGTCCGTTCGACAAAGGATACGGCGAAGGATACGACTATGTGATGAAAGATGGCAAGCCGGATTGGACGAATGTTCCGGACGGCGTTGTCAGTCTGAACGCTTATCTGCTGCTGTCTCCTTCATCGGGAACGGCTCCAATGAACGTAATGGAAGGCCCGAGCATTTATCAGCGCGTCGCAGCGGGGCAAACGAACAATGTTTTTGAGCAGAAATTAGCTGCGAGCAACGGGAAACTGACGATTGAAGGTTTTGCGGTCGCCAACGAACAACTGCCGAGCGACGTGCCGAATGGATTCAGCGGCGCGAATACGGCGACCATGAAAGAAAAGTGGGATCAACTATCGACCTTGGAAGAACAGGCTTTCCTGCAAATCATTTACGGCAAACAGCCGCCCGAATATTTCGATACTTTCGTTAAGCAATGGAGTGACCAAGGCGGCGCTCAAATCACCAAAGAAGTGAATGAAACGGTTAAGAGCATGAAGTAAACCTCAATAATGAAGAAGGAAATGCGGAGTGCAGTACCATCCATCTCGCTCCGCATTTGCTGCTTCGATATCTCGCATCGATAGGAGCATACTGGGATGACACTGAAACAGTATATATATAAAACATGGCCGTTGCATTTGTTTTTGTTGCCGTCCGTCCTGTTGTTGATCGTATACAACTATATTCCGATGGCGGGGTTCCTGATCGGTTTCCAGGATTTTAAGCCTTGGCTAGGCATCTTTCATTCACCATTCGTCGGGCTGAAGCATTTCGAGTTTATGTTTAACGATCCCAAGGCGATTCAGGTCATTTGGAATACGTTATTCATTGCCGTGTTTAAGATTGTGGTCGGGTCAGTCGTGCCCTTTGTATTTTCTTTGCTCTTGAACGAAGTACGGGTCATGTTATTCAAGAGAGCGATTCAATCGCTTATCTATTTGCCGCATTTTCTGAATTGGGTTATTCTCGGAGGCATATTGACGGATTTATTAGCGACCAACGGCTTGATCAATCAGATGTTGGAGGCATTAGGCCTTAACCGCATTTTCTTCCTGGGGAGCGGGGAATGGTTCCGTTTTACATTGGTCACAAGCGACGTGTGGAAGGAATTCGGCTTTGGAACGATCATTTATATGGCCGCAATGACGGGAATCAATCCAAGCCTATACGAAGCCGCCGACATCGATGGCGCCAACAATTTCAAGAAGGCCATCCATGTTACGATTCCGTCGGTGATCCCGATCGCGATCGTCATTACGACTTTGTCCTTAGGCAATGTCCTGAACGCAGGATTCGACCAAGTCTATAATATGTACAATCCGCTAGTCTATGAAAAAGGCGATATTATCGATACTTACGTCTATCGCGTAGGGCTGCTGCAAGGCTCGTTCAGTCTGGCTACGGCGGTTGGATTTTTCAAATCGGTTATCGGGTTTATATTAATCGCCACTACGTATCGATTAGCTTCCAAATACGCGAATTACAGGATATTCTGAGAGGATATAACGCGATGCACAAACTTACATTCTCTAACCGGCTGTTTCGATATTCGAATCATATCTTTCTATCGGCGGTTGCCTTGTTGTGCATCCTTCCGATGGTCCATGTTCTGGCTGTATCGTTGAGCAACAACTATGCAACGACTTCATTCCTGGTCAAGCTCTGGCCCATTGGTTTTAATCTGGACGCGTATGGGAAGGCGTTAAACAGCAACAATTTTCTGGTTGCTTTCCGGGTAAGCGCTCTAAGAACGGTACTTGGAACGGCTTTCTCGATGCTGTTGACGATGCTGGCTGCCTACTCCATGTCCAAGGATAATCGTAAATTCCAAGGGAGAACGGTATACGCTTGGTTCTTCGTATTCACGATGCTCTTTCACGGAGGACTCATTCCGACTTACTTGGTCGTACAGAAGACTGGGTTGACCAATTCGCTCTTGGCATTGATTCTGCCCGTGGCCGTCAATGTATTTAATGTGGTCCTCATGATGAACTTCTTCAGGGGAATTCCTAAGGAGCTCGAAGAGGCGGCGGCGATTGACGGTGCCGGACATTTCCGCACCTTATTCACGATATTTATCCCGATTTCCTTGCCCTCCATTGCGACACTGTCTTTATTCACGATGGTGTACCATTGGAACTCCTGGTTCGACGGGATGATTTATATGAACGAAGCGAACAAGATTCCGCTTGCGACTTTCCTTCAGGCTTTAATAACCGGATTCGATTATACGCAGATTGGACTCAACCCGGCCGATCTGGAGAATCTGTCCGAGCGCTCCTTGAAAGCGGCGCTGATCTTCGTCGGTACGTTGCCGATCTTGGTCGTCTATCCTTTTTTGCAAAAATATTTTGTCAAAGGAATGACGTTAGGTTCGGTCAAAGAATAAGCGATCCTTATGCTAGAATAGTAGGAAATGGTATAAGGAGGAGAAGGCCTTGAACGTGATCACGAAGGTGATTCTTCTGATTGTCTTAATTCTAACGCCGATTATCGGATTGTACGCATATACGAACAAGCAAAGCGTCGATGTCATCGAGGAACAGATCAACACAAGAAACGAGGAAAAACTATCGTATTTTCTGACTCAGCTGGAAAGCTTGTTGGATCAGAATATGATGTATGCCGCACTCGCGACCAAAGATCCCGAGATTCGAAACGTAGGCTTCGGCAATTTGCCCGAGTCCGGTTATGACCGTCAAAACGTCATTCAATCGATTCAAGACAAGCTGGCTTTATTCAGCATTACGAATCAAGTGATGAATATGATATCGATCTATTTTCCGAGAAGCGATCTTTCGATATCGACCGTATCTTCTGCCCTATCCGATCCAAAGGAGTTTATCGATCACTATACGCCTACCTGGAAGTTGAATAAAGTGGATGTCAACGGGGTGCAAATGGATGCCTTTTCCAGGTACTTCGTTACTCCCTCTCAAGTGGATTCTATGAACCTTATGAGCTCCGAGATGATTATTCGCGTCGATTTTCTGACCAAGAATATATCGAATCTTCTGGATGGATTTACGTTAAACGGGAATAGCGATGCCTTCTTCTACCATGGCTCGGATCAGGTCGTGTACAGCAGCAAAGCGAACATAGGGCTGATCAGGCAAGTGATGAAGGATTATCCGCTGGATCAATTCACGGCTAATTCCAAATATCGCACTATTGTCAAGATCGACGGCAAAAAATATCTGCTCTATACGCTCGCGTCAAGCAAGATGGATTGGAGCATGGTGGATATCGAGCCGTTGGACGAAATTCTTCAACCGGTCGTTCATAGCCGGAATTTGTTTTATGTGATGTTAGTGCTGCTATTCCTGTTCGGTATCGTGTCAGCCTTCTTGCTCTACTCGCACATTCAAGTACCGATTCGGATATTGATTCGCGGCGTCGAGCAACTGAAAAATAAAAATTTCGCCTATCAAATCAAAAGCCGCCGTAAAAACGAGTTCCAATCGTTGTTTGATTCGTTTAACGGCATGGCGGTAGAAATCGATCAATTGCTGAAGCGGGTATATACGGAGGAAGTCCGTTCCAGAGAAGCGATCATGAAGCAGCTGCAATCGCAGATCAATCCGCATTTTCTGTACAATTGTCTTGCTTATATCGTGAACATGGCGAAAATGAACAAAAATCAATTGGTCATCGCGATGGCTCACAATTTAGGAGACTATTACAAATACACAACGCGAAATGAATCGCTTGTCTCTACGATTCGGATGGAAATGGATTTAGCGGTTAGCTACATGGATATTATGAATTCCCAGTTGGAGAAGCTCCATTACACCATTGCGATTCCGGAAAGCATGTTGGAGCTCAAGATCCCGAGACTTCTCATTCAACCGATGATCGAGAATGCGATCGTGCACGGCTTGGAGGAGCGGGAGGAAGAGGGACTTATTACGATCACGGGAATCGTAGAAGCGAATAACTGCAAGCTTGTCATCGAGGATAACGGTTCGGGCTTGTCCTCGGATGCCATGCATATGCTGAGGGTGACGACCGGACAAGAAGTCAATATCTCCAAACGAACGGGCTTGTGGAACGTGAATCATCGTCTGAAATATTATTTCGGCGATCATTCCGGCGTCCATATCGATCACTCGACACTTGGCGGATTGCGAATTGAGCTGTATTGGGAAATAGTCGACAAGGAGTGAGCGGCAGATGTTTTCATTATTAATCGTTGACGACCATAAACATCAGGTGGATTCTCTGGCTACGACTATGCCGTGGGATCAGTTCGATATCTCTGCGATTCATAAAGCGTACAACGGCCAAAGCGCGTTAGAGATCATTCGAGACCATCCTATCGATATTCTTATTACGGATATTCGCATGCCGGGAATGTCTGGCCTAGAACTTATTCAATACGTCAACGATCATCAGATGAAAATAGACTGCATTCTGCTCACGGGATATGCTGAATTCGAATATGCCAAAAAAGCGATCGAATTAAATGCCATCGATTACTTCATTAAGCCGGTCCGAGATGACGTGCTTCTGGCAGCGGTTGGTAAAATCGTAGATAAACGCAACAATGAGCGTCAGCGGTATCAAATTCTCGAATATTCGACTTCCGTCGTGCATCGGAATTTACCGTTATTGCGAGAAAATCTGTTGCTTGAACTGTTGCAAGAGAAAAGCTTTTCCAAAAGTCAATTAGCGGATAAGCTCGGCATGTACCGAATTCCATTTGCCTCAGGCGATCAGGTCAAAATGGCGGCGATTAAATTCGAGCCTTATTTCTACGAAGCTTATGGATTGGAAGATATGAAGCTTTTTGAGTTTGCCGTCCTGAATATGGCGGAGGAGCTATTCTCGGCGCAATTTCATATTTGGTCCTGCAAGGCTCCGCAAGGCAATCTGGCTTTGCTGCTTCTGCCCAAATCCGAGGAAGAGAATCTCTCCCGAGATTGGAATTCCGCGCAGGAAAACCTGCTGGTTTCTTTGGCCAATAGGCTCACTGAAAATGTCGATCATTATTTGCGGGGAAATATCGCCATTTGTATTTCGAATCTAACGCAATTCCCAGACGATGTTTATTCTACTTATTCTTCTATCGCTTCTATATTGATGAGGTCGAATCAGCAGGGAATGATCGTGTCGGCTACTCGGGAGAGCACAGATCGGGAAATGAAAATGAAGCCAATGCACTCTCTTTATCAATCTCCCACGTTGATTCAACTTATGGATATCGGGAATGGAGACAAGCTGAACGCTAAGCTATCGGACATTTTTGGCGAGCTGGAGAGTTCGCATAAGGATTCACAGGCGCATTTGCGCGAGGCGTACTTGCATTTGTTAAGCAGCTTCACGTATCTTGCGCATAAGAAGGGCAAAGTGCTGGAGGATATCGTCGGAACAGCCTCTAGCCGCGCCGAACATAACGTTATTCACTCTGCTAAGCTCTTAAAAACCTGGAGCCATATTATTCTGGAAGCCTTGCTCGAGAATGAGATCTTGCAACCTATGCATATCGGCGAGAATCATCAGCAGCTCGTACACAAAATCCATTCCTATATCGAGCAGAATCTTGGGAAAAACGTAACGCTGCAATCCATCGGAGATTCCGTTTATTTGAACGGCATTTACTTATCGCAAATTTACAAGGAAATCACGGGAGAGAACTTAAGCGAATATATATTGCGTGCGCGCATGGAGAAAGCAAAGGCTTTATTGGAGAAATCGGGCTCTAAGATTTATGAAATTACAGAAATGATCGGTTATCAGAGTCCGCAGCACTTCATTAGAACCTTTAAGAAGTACTACGGGGTGACGCCTGAAATTTATCGGAAAAGATGATTCGTTGCGGAAAGATTAGGGAGGGTCCAGATGATTGCGAGGGCGAATTGGGTAGATGAAGCTTGCAGGAAAACGATCGATAAAATAGAGCGGACGAGCTTGTCCATTGGGGCATCATTTCCGAACGGCTCCGCACAAGGCCGTTACGAGAAGAGTCCCGCTTATGATTGGGTATCCGGATTCTGGCCGGGATTGCTGTGGTTAGCCTATGAGGAAACGAGTAATGATCGTCTGAAGGAGCTGGCCGTTGAATGCGAGCGGCAGATCAGCCGGACGCTTTGGGAATTCGAGCAGTTGCATCATGATGTCGGCTTTATGTTCGGCTTAAGCAGCGTGAATCAATATAAGCACCTGCAAGATGAGGAAGCGAAGCGGCACGCACTAATGGCTGCAAGCTTGCTCGCCGGAAGATTTAATCCGGTAGGGGGGTTCATTCGCGCATGGCCGAATTGGGGCGGGGAGGATCACAGCGGCTGGGCCATTATCGATTGTATGATGAATTTGCCGCTTCTTTACTGGGCCTCCCGGGAAATAGACGATCCAAGATATCGACATATCGCCGAGCTTCATGCGGATACCGTGCTTCGAGAATTTGTGCTGGATGACGGCTCCGTACACCATATCGTAAGCTTCGACCCGGAAACCGGCAAGCGGATCGGGGCATTAGCTGGACAAGGCCATGCCGCGGATTCGGCTTGGGCAAGAGGGGCAGCGTGGGCATTGTATGGATTTACGCTAAGTTATTCATACACGGGGAAGGAGAAGTACTTGAAGGCTGCCGAGAGCGTCGCGCGATTTTTTCTCGATCATCTGCCTGAAGACAAAGTGCCTTATTGGGATTTCCGACTGCCAACCTTCGGCAAGGACATGCCTCGGGATTCCTCGGCTGCAGCGATTGCCGCTTCAGGGCTGCTGGATTTAGCAGCTGCGGTGCAGGGAGAGGAAGCTAAGGAGTATCAGCAGCAGGCTGAAGCGATCCTTAATTCCCTCTACAACAATTACGGCGCTTGGGAAGCGGAGGAGGAAGCTTTGCTGCTGCATGCTACGGGTTATTATGCGGCGGATGTGTATGTGGACGCACCGCTTATTTACGGGGATTATTATTTTGTGGAAGCCTTGCTGAAGCTCAAGAAGTTGTAATATTCAAAATATAATTCAGATGGAGAGGGACTTATAAATGACTAATACGAAACGAATCGATATCGTGAAACCCGGCTTCTTCGCCACAGCAGCTGCAGCGGATGGCCGAAGAGGCGAATTCGATATTGGCAACGAAATAATAATCGCGCATAACGTGCCCGTTGACTTTGTGTTTATCGGAGATTCGATTACCCATATGTGGGAGTTGAATGCCTACTTCGGCCGGGGCGGTCAATTTGTCGTCAATCGTGGAATCGGCGGCGATATCAGCAGCCACGTATTAAGAAGATTCGATGCGGACGTCATTCAACTGAAGCCGAAGCACGTCGTCATTAAGATCGGCGTGAACAACTTCTGGGGACTGGATGGCTGGACGGTCCACGATCGGAAAACGGCGGAGCAAATTATTCCGGGATTAGTCGATGATATTCGCGAAATGGTGCGAAAGGCGAATGCGAACGGCATTACGCCGATCGTATGCTCCTTGCTTCCAACGAACTTGCCGCAATCGGGAAATAACGATATAAGGAATGCGAGCATCATTAAAGTGAATGATATGCTGCAATTAGTAGCCGACGAGGAAGCAGCTGTCTACGTAGACTACCACTCGCTTATGACGCAAGAAGATGGCGCCCGGCTGCGTGAAGAGGTTGCCGATGACGGACTTCACCCGCATTTGCTAGGCTACGACATCATGGCGAAGTCGTTGATTGAAACCTTGGAACGGAAAGGGATTCTCGTCGCAGGTTAATAAGAGCGAATACAATACCGGGAAGCCTTGCTGAGCAGGGCTTCTTTTTATTTTGATGGGTAGATTGGGACAGTTATCCAGAATTCTGGTCATGGTATCGCTATCATGCTGTTAAACACCGAACATTACCAGCATACAGGCAAGAACCGATTGTGTTAGGGGCTTCAACCCTGTTCCGTTTTGTAGTATGATAGGAGAAGTTTAAATTCGAGTCAAAAAGGGTATTCATTTGCGTGCGCAAAACGAACATTATGCATATGAGGTTGGTTTTGTATTCGCAAAACAAGTTTACGCTTACGAAGAGAGTTTTGCATTCGCAAAACTTAAGGAGGAACACAGTATGTCGGATCAATCAGCATCTACATTGACGGGCAATCGGCCGCAATCGAACAATCTGCTGCGCCGAGATGTCCGTTTTCTAGGCAATATACTTGGCGAAGTACTTGTGCACCAAGGCGGACGAGAGCTGCTTGAGATCGTGGAGCAAATCCGCGAGACGAGCAAAGCGCTCCGCGCGGAATTCGTACCGGAGTTATTCGAACAATTCAAAGGAACGATCTCGTCCTTGAGTCCGGAAATTCGGCATCAAGTTATTCGTGCGTTCGCGATTTACTTCCAGCTTGTCAACATTGCCGAGCAAAATCATCGTATTAGACGGAAACGCGACTACGAGGTATCGGCGGGCGAGACGGTTCAACGCGGTTCGATCGAAAGCGCGGTTTCAGAGTTGAAGGAACGCGGTATCGCGATCGAAGACGTGCAAGAAATTTTGGGCGGCATTTCGCTGGAGCTCGTTATGACGGCGCATCCGACGGAAGCAACACGCCGTGCGGTGCTGGATATCCATAAACGTATCGCCAATGACGTTATGGAGCTGGACAACCCTACGCTTACGTACCGCGAACGCGGAAAGCTGCATGAGAAGCTAACGAACGAAGTGCTTATTTTATGGCAAACGGACGAGCTGCGCGATCGCAAACCTACGGTTATCGATGAAGTGCGCAACGGTCTGTACTATTTTGACGAAACCTTATTCGAGGTATTGCCAAGCGTCTACGAAGAGCTTGAGCGTTGCCTCGGCAAATATTATCCGGACGAGAAGTGGCATGTGCCTGACTACCTGCGCTTCGGTTCCTGGATCGGCGGCGACCGTGACGGTAATCCGTCCGTAACCGCGAAGGTAACATGGGAGACGTTGACGCTTCATCGCCAGCTTGCCATCCGCAAGTACGAAGAGAAGCTGAACGGCTTGATGGATATTCTAAGCTTCAGCACGAATCTTGTTCAAGTGTCCGATGAGCTGGTTGAATCGATCAGACTGGACCGCGAGCATGTTGAGCTGAAATGCGTAGATCTGTGGAGAAATACGAAGGAGCCTTACCGCATTAAGCTTGGCTTTATGCTGGAGAAGCTTGCGAATACGCGCGACGAGTCGCTGAAGGGCTCGGCGATGCGCTATAATCATCCGAATGAGCTGCTCGAGGACTTGCTTGTCATTGACCGCAGCCTTCGTCAACACTTCGCCGATTATGTGGCTGATACGAATGTGGCTACGCTTATTCGCCAAGTGGAGCTGTTCGGCTTCCATCTGATGGCGCTTGACGTGCGTCAGCACAGCCAAGAGCATGAGAACGCAATGAGCGAGATTTTGGCGAAAATGAACGTGGTCTCCGATTACGCTTCGCTCCCTGAGGAAGAGAAGTCGGACCTGCTGCATCGTTTGCTGAACGATCCGCGTCCGCTGACGTCCAGCCATCTGGACTACTCGGCTTCGACGCGCGAGTGCTTAGACGTGTACCATACGATCTACCGCGCACAACAGGAATTCGGCGTGAACTGTATTTCCAGCTACCTGATCAGTATGACAGAAGCAGCAAGCGACATGCTTGAGGTTATGGTATTCGCGAAGGAAGTTGGCTTGTTCCGTCAAGAATCGGACGGTACGGTTCGTTGCACGCTGCAATCCGTTCCGTTGTTCGAGACGATTGACGACCTTCACGCAGCTCCTGGCATTATGAAGCAGCTGTTCGAGATGCCGATCTATCGCCAAGCGGTTGAAGCGCGCGGCAACCTGCATGAAATCATGCTTGGTTACTCTGACAGTAACAAAGACGGCGGTGTTGTTACAGCGAACTGGGAGCTTCGCGTTGCGCTGAACGACATTACGGCTGCCGGCAAAGAATACGATGTGAAGCTGAAGTTCTTCCATGGACGCGGCGGCGCACTCGGTCGCGGCGGCATGCCGCTGAACCGCAGTATTCTTGCACAGCCTCCGCACACGGTTGGCGGCGGCATCAAGATTACCGAGCAAGGCGAGGTTCTGTCCTCGCGTTACTCGATGCAAGGCATTGCTTACCGCAGCTTGGAGCAAGCAACGTGGGCGCTTATTACAGCGGCGCGTCTTGCGAAATATCCAGAGCAGGGGCTGCAAACGGAACCGGAGTGGGATGATATCGCCCGCTCGATCTCCGAGACGGCACTTACGAAGTATCAAGATCTGATTTTCCGCGATCCGGACTTCTTAACGTACTTCAAGGAATCAACGCCGCTGCCTGAGGTTGGCGAGCTGAACATCGGTTCCCGTCCGTCGAAACGGAAGAACAGCGATCGCTTTGAGGACTTGCGTGCGATTCCATGGGTATTCGCATGGACGCAAAGCCGCTACTTGCTGCCGGCATGGTATGCAGCGGGTACTGCGCTGAAGCAATACACAGGCGACGACAAAGAGAAGCTGAAGACACTCGGCACGATGTACGAGAAGTTCCCGTTCTTCCGTACGCTGATCGACAATTTGCAGATGGCGCTTGCCAAAGCAGATCTTGTCATCGCGAAGGAATACGCGGATATGATCTCCGACCAAACGATTCGCGACCGTATCTTCGCCCAAATCGAGCAAGAATACAAGCTGACTTCCGAGCTGATTCTCGCCATTACGGGGCAAACGGAAATTTTGGATAACGTACCTGTCATCCAAGAATCGATCCGTCTGCGCAACCCGTACGTCGATCCGCTCAGCTACATGCAAGTACAATTGCTCACGGAGCTTCGGGCATTGCGTGCCGACGATCAAGACGATCCGGAGCTGCTCCGCGAGGTGCTCCTTACAATCAACGGAATTGCAGCAGGCCTTCGCAATACGGGCTAATGCTCCATATAAGAAGAGGCGGCACAGGACATTACATCCTGTACCGCCTCTTTTGTTGTGTATCTAGATAATATTTATCGCGCCACTATTATTCTGTTTCATCTACAGCGATGTCGCTCGTCACGATCACAAGCTCCGCATTCGTCATGCCTGGAAGGGAGTCCGTCATCTCTGCCGCATGGTAAGCGACGATTTTGCTGCCTGCAATAAGGCCTGTGTCGATGCCGACAGGGTAGATCACTCTCGTAGCATCGCCAATATTCAGGATAATATCGTTAGCTGTAGAATCATCGGAACCTACATTCACGTATACTTGATCTTTGCCTACACGATCGGATGCCGCGATTGTTCCCTCTACTTTATGCGTTTGAGCTTCCTTCACGACAAGCTTGTCGGCATGAGTCTGAGCAGGGTATATCATCGTCATCACTTCGCCGTAATACGCCTCTACGCGCGAATCCTGCTTGAGCGCGTCAGCCGTCAGCTTCTCGCCCTTCTCGTTCACGATCTCCGTCTGTTCGTCGACTGTCAGAATGACATAATTGACGCCGCCTTTCTCCAGCGGATTACCCATCACCGTCACTTGCTTGCCTGTCATATTCGTAATGATGCCATCCGTACCGGGAGGTGTCTGCTCTTCAATCACGGTGTTCACTACGACGTATTTGGTCGTTGATTGCGGTGGAATGCTCTTCGTCATCGCTGGGCCATAGATGGATTTGACCGACATGCCGGGCTGGATCACGTCTGCCTTGATCGCTTGTCCGTTCTGATCGAAGATTTGGACATTATCTGCAAAATGGAGCACAACCGTTTCTTCGGATGCCGAATACATATTCGTTCCCGTTACGACAATGCCGTTATCTGTCACTTCTCCAACCGTTCCTTCGATACCGGTGAAGCTGTTGTCTTGAACGACAAGCGTCAACGCCGTTCCGCGAGCGGGAAGGCTCTTCGTAATATTAGGGCCGTAGAACGCCTTAACGACCATTTTATTATCGATGATTGTTTTTAGAGCGACGGTCTTGCCTTTAGCATTATAAATTTTCGTATCTTTCGTAATGTTAAGGATCATTTCACTTTGATCGTTAATCGCGAGCCCGCGACCTTTGACCGTGATGAATTTACCTGAAGAGTCGTTGATGAAGTCCGTAATCTGGCCCCAAACGGCCGGTACGACATTGGCTTGATTCAAGATCTGCCCTTGTCCAGTATGAATGGATGCCGGCGGGATATCCTGCGCGCTAGCAGTCAACGGTACGGCAGCAAGTGCCATAATGGATGCGGTTGCTAATACTTTGTACATTTTGTTCATCTGTCGTTCCTCCTGTTAGTAAGCGAGTATGTTACCTACTCATAGACGAGGGAATGATTGGAATGTTGCATGTTGTCTTTGAAAATCATTTTTCTTATGTTCAATTATAATCTGCTTAAGTTTGATTTAAGGTGCATCCTGCATGATAGAAACATAGCAAAGAGAACAAACGCAGGAGGATGATAAACATGAACGAACAGGACAAATATACTTCCCATAACGGAACAACGAATTCGAATATGCATTCACAGAACGAAGCAGGTACGAAGCCTAGCACGACTTATACTTACGACTCGCAGGCGCAAGGACAGAGGAAGCCGTCGGAGCTGCAAGCTTCTTATGAGAAGGAGCTCGGAATCCATATGGACCTCATGAACATGGGCGGCAGTAATCGCTCGAAGCGCAGCAGCCGGAATTCGACCCGAACGATGCTGGCATCATTCCTTATCGGCGCCATGGTCGTAGGCGGCTTCGCATATGCAGCCGATCGGAACAACCTATTCAGCGGCGGCAGCGCGGCGGCCGGCACGGGAACAACTTCTATCGCAAGCGGCGCAGCTCAGCAGGATGCGGGGCTTACGACTGCATCGCTAGGGACGAATGCTACCGTAGCGCAAATCTACGAGGCGACTAGCCCTGCAGTCGTGAAGATCGAAACCTATACCGAGCCAAGCAGGCAAAGCACGATGATGGACGACCCTCTGTTCCGCCAGTTTTTCGGCGGAGGGGGAAGAGGCGGTCAAAGCCAGCAGGAGCAGCAGCAAGAGCAGGAGCAGCAGCCGTCCGATGAGCAGAGCAGCAGCGAGCTCGAGCTTAGCGGCTCGGGTACAGGATTCTTTTTCGAATCCGACGGTTATATACTGACCAATGAGCATGTCGTATCCGGAGCGAAGGAAGTGAAGGTTACCGTTCAAGGTTATGACGAGCCGCTTACGGCGCAGGTAATGGGTACAAGCTATGAGCTTGATCTTGCCGTACTGAAAGTGACAAGCCCGGACGGCAAGGCATTCCCGTCGCTTGAGCTTGGCAACTCCGACGAGACTCGAATCGGCGATTGGGTTATCGCAATCGGCAACCCGTACGGCTTCGATCAGACGATGACGATGGGTGTGCTTAGCGCGAAGGAGCGCCCGATTACGATTGCGGACGAGCAGGGCGATCACGAGTACGAGCATCTGCTGCAGACGGACGCATCGATCAATCCGGGCAACTCCGGCGGGCCGCTTCTTAACGAGAAAGGCGAAGTCATCGGTATTAATACGGCGGTTAACGCCGAGGCGCAAGGCATTGGCTTCGCAATTCCGACGACTACCATAATGAACGTGCTGGATCAATTGAAGACGAATATGCTGTAAGCACAGCGGGCAATTCTATAGAGAGCAGCTGTCAGGAACGTAATGATCCTGGCTGCTGCTTGTTTTATTTGTCGATTGTAGGTCAAGCATAATTGTCCAATCCCCGACCTAGGTCGATTGCCGAGCCATTCTATAACGTTTATAATAATCAGAATGATTGGCAAGCAGGTGCAGGAGGAACGAAGGGTGAAGCAGTCATCATCTTATTGGTTTTCGGTTATTGTCGTGTTAATCGGTGCTGCTTGCTACGGCATATTATCGCCAATCGTCAAGCTTGCTTATGATGCGGGCTTCAGCTTCGAGCAAATAACGGTGCACCAAATCGGCATAAGCGTTGTCCTGCTGTGGCTGCTCGTGCTGCTTCGTCCGAAGCTTTGGCGGAACCCTTTTCGCAGAGGAAAGTGGCTGATGCTGGCTATCGTCGGCATATTCGGCTTATGCCTCACTACGGTGTTTTATAATATGGCTCTACAGCGGCTGGAAGCATCTTTCTCAATTGTCTTGCTTTTTCAGTTCATGTGGATTACGATTTTGCTAGAATGTATACGCGTTCGAAGGTTTCCGAGGAAGCTTGCGCTGGCGGCGATTGCCGTCGCAATGGCGGGCACTTTGCTCGCGGCAGGTTTGTTCGAGGAAGCGGGTCTTTCACGGATCGATATCATCGGAGTAGGCTACGGCTTAGCCTCCGCTGTAACGTATAGTTTGTTTCTGTTCCTGACGGGACTGATCGAGACCGATCATGATCCGGTCATGAAGTCCGCGATGATGATGTCTTTCGGCTTCATAGTCATCGCTTTGCTCTACGGAGCAGGGTCATGGGCCGGCGCTGCGGAATGGGAAATGCTCGGATGGGGAACGGCGCTCGCGCTGCTTGGCAGTGTGATGCCGGCGATCTGCTTCAATGCAGGCATCCCGAAGATCGGAAGCGGGCTAGCCTCGCTGCTCGGAGCAATGGAGTTGCCGGTCGCCGTAGTGAGCGCATGGCTCATCATTAATGAGAAATTAAGCACAGGCAAAATAATTGGCATCGTCCTTATATTGATTGGGATCGCCATCGCCGAGCAATCAGCAAGGCGAGCGGTTGTACGCACGGAACGTCTGGAGGAGTAAAGGTGAATGTAATGGAGGCACGCTTGGCGCGCCTGTCGCTGAAAGGCGACCAGGGAGCGTTCGCCGAGCTTGTGAGCCTGTATCAGGATAAGCTGTTTCATATGGCATACCGAATGCTGAACAATCGTCAGGAGTCGGAGGACGTTGTTCAGGATACGTTTCTTCGCGTATACAAAAACTTGGACAGGTACGACGAGACTTTGAAATTTTCTACGTGGATATATAGAATAGCTACTAATTTATGCATCGATCGGTTAAGGAAGCGGAAGCCGGTTTATTCGCTCGATGCGGAATCTTCGGAGCACGAGGGACTCGACGGCTACTCGATGATTCCAAGCGACGACCGGACACCGGAGACGGAGATGTTGCTATCGGACACGCAGCGCATCATCCATCAAGCGATCGAGACGCTACCTCCGAAGTACAAGACGGTTATGACGCTCCGGTACATGCAGGATTTGTCCTTGCAGGAAATTGGCGATATTATGGACATGCCGGTTACTACGATTAAGACGCGCGTTCACCGCGGCCGGGAATTTCTGCGAAAGAAGCTGGAGCACAAGCTGTAGGCTTCGTTACGGGCATTTGCCTATGGAAAAAAAAGCAGCATAAAAAAGTGAAACATCCTGTGATTCGCAACGTATCCTATAGCAAGCTTAAACGAGCCATGCCGATGATAGATGATCGTGGCTGTTTTTTCATGACATAATAACGACGTTAGCTGTTTTCACTTGACGTTTTTTCACTCATCAATTACGAACTACTGCGGAAGCAATGGAAAGAAAGGACTGGCTGCTATGAATTGCAACGTCGCCATCGTATGGATGCATGACTATTTGGACGGCGAGCTGCCGCGTGAAGATATTACAGAGCTGAAGAAGCATTTGCTTTCATGTCCTGCTTGCCGTAGCCGCTTTGAGCAATTGGAGAACACGGAATCAGCAGCATTCCACTCTCTGTCGGCGGCAGCGCCGCAAACCGGTTATGACAAGCAAGCCTCTGAGCAATTAACGAACAAAATCATGCAGCAGCTCCCGTTAAAGAAAGCGAAGACACGGAACGGTTTCGTTCGGTTTATTTACCGATATCCAGGTGTTACGGCTGCAGCCGTATTTCTGCTCGTCATGCTTGGCAGCTTCTTCACATTGTGGGAGGAAGATACAAAGCTGGTCGTTGCGGGTGAGGACCTTCAATCTGTTATAATAGAAGGAAATACCGTAATCGTCCCGGAAGGCGCACATCTAACTGGCAATCTGACCGTGGAGAACGGGCGGGCTGAGGTGCTTGGCGAGATCGACGGAAACGTAACGGTCATCGACGGGACGCTGAACCTCGCATCGACGGGGCATATTGCAGGGCAGAGCCGCACAATCGATCAGGCGCTTGATTGGTTCTGGTTCAAGGTAACGCAGACGTTTGGCGGAATCGCCGATTAAAGCGTCATACCTCCCTCGTGCAGGGAGGTATTTTTGTGTACCGTATCCGTGCAAAGTAAACTTTTATCAAAATAAAGGATTTCCAATCCCAATTATAGAAAATAATAAAGTTGAATTCCGATCATAATCGATAGGAAGCCGAAGCGTAAGGCATAGTATCGGATCAGGTTGCGAAAAACAAGGTTATCGGCTGTTGGGGGTTGGCATATGAGCTATTTCTCGGATTTAACTTGGCATGATTGGTTGAAGGACATCATCGATGTAGGCATAGTCAGCTATATTATTTATAAAATGATTTTGCTCGTTCGCGGCACAAGAGCTGTGCAATTGCTTAAGGGGATCTTCGTCCTGGTCGGTACTTGGGCGATTAGCACCTGGTTCAATTTGTACACCCTCAAGTGGCTGATGAATCAGATGTTCACGTTCGGGGTCGTTTCGGTACTTATTATATTCCAGCCGGAATTGCGCCGGGTGCTTGAGCAGCTCGGACGGGGCAAGCTGTTCTCACGGACGTATTCTTTGGAGCGGGATGCCGTAAGCGAGCAGGTGGACGGCGTTATCAAAGCGGTTCAGCATATGGCCAGCCGCAAGATCGGCGCTTTGATCGTATTCGAGCGGAGCACGGGCGTGAGCGAACTGATTGAATCCGGTATTCAGATGGAATCGCGGATTACTTCGGAGCTGCTCATTAATATTTTTACTCCGAATGCGCCGCTGCATGACGGAGCGGTCATTATTCGCGGCAATCAGATTATGGCCGCAGGCTGTTATTTGCCGCTCTCCGAAAATCCGTTTATTAGCAAGGAGCTTGGAACGCGCCATCGCGCTGCCATCGGGGTAAGCGAAGTGAGCGATGCGATATCGGTCGTCGTCTCCGAGGAGACGGGACAAGTATCATTGTCGTTGAACGGTATGATCGTGCGTGACATTAATGAGGAGTCGCTCATCTCCAAGCTGTTCGAGGAGCTGACGCCGAAGACAAGCCCGAAGAGTAAGGAGAAGTCGACTCTGTCGATCTCGTCGCTCTTCAAGCGGAAAGGAGGAGGCCGTGGATAAGTGGCTAAGTCATCCGACTGCAATGAAGATTTTATCGGTAGTGCTTGCTTTATTGTTATGGGCGGTCGTACATATCGATACCGATTCGTCGCCGCAGACCGTTACGTCGTCGATCGACACAAAGACGATTGAAGCGGCGAAGATTAACATTGAGGGACTCGATGAGGATAAGTTCGCCCTGACGGCAATGGAGCCGACCGTTGTGCGAATCGATGTGCAGGGTAAGCTCACCGATTTGCTGTCGGCTTCCTCCATTGATGATTATAAAGTAATAGTGGATGTGAAAGACGTAAAACCAGGCATACAGGAATTGCCCCTCGTTGTAAAATTACCTAAAGGCATTCAGCTCGTGGCGATGTCGCCGCGTACAGTAACGGTGCAATTGGAGGAAATCGTAACGAAAACGTTTGATCTGCAGGTCGTTGCGGAAGGTAAGCCTGCGGAAGGCTTTGTCGCTGGCGAGCCGGCCGCGGTAACGCTCTCGACGGAAGCTGCCGGACCAGGTATTGAGGTAACGCTGCCGAAGGACGATATGCAGCGCGTAGGAAGCGTCGTTGCGTCAGTCAATATTGAAGGCGCGGATAAGACCGTTACGGATAAAAAAGCGAAGGTCGTCGTTTACGATACGGACGGCTTGGAGATGACGAATGCAATTGTCGATCCAAGCACGGTCATGGTCGAGGTTAAGGTGACGCCGCCATTCAAGAAAGTACCGCTGCAGGTTCGATATACAGGCACGCTTCCGGAGGGCGTCAGCATTGAATCGATCAAGCCGGAGATCGAAGAGGTTACCGTCTATGGCGATCAGAAGACGATCGATGCGCTGACGGTGTTCGACGGAGTCGTCTTCGACTTGTCGAAGGTGAAGGCATCGGGAACGTTCAAGGTGAAGACGCAGCTTATTGACGGCATTAAGTCCGTCGATCCGAGCGAGATTTCGATCAGCGTATTTGTCGATCCGACGGTAACGCGGACCTTTACCGGCATGGCAATTAATATGGAGGGGCTTGCGGAAGGGCTGACGGCCGTCGTGCGAGCGCCTGTGTCGGGCAAATACGACTTAACGGTTAGCGGAGCGGAATCGATCCTCTCCAAGGTGGAAGCGAATCAGATTACTATTACGGCGAGTCTCGCGGGGCTTGGGCCTGGCGTGCATACGATTCCGTTAGATGTAGTTCTGCCAGCTTATGTGCAGACGGTAGCTGCCGACGGACAGCCGCTATCCGTGACCATAGAAATTGTGGATGATGGATCGATTGGAGCAGGTACGGGGGTTGAGACGCCGCCGGATGAGACGGGTACGACACCTAGCGTTACGCCGTCCGCAACGCCTGACCCGGGAAGCGGGAACGGCAATGCCGGCGGGAATGCTGCGAATAGCAGCGAGTAGCTAGTGGGATGAATGAGGCTACAAGTAATCGATAACATGTTGAACAAAGGGGCAAAATGAGAATGGGGAAATATTTCGGAACTGACGGAGTACGCGGCGTTGCAAATAGAGAGCTGACGCCTGAGCTAGCCTATAAGATCGGCCGTTGCGGCGGCTATGTATTGACAAGAAAAGCGGAGAGCCCGGTCGTCGTGATCGGTCTTGATACGCGAATTTCCGGCCCTATGCTGGAATCCGCGCTTATTGCCGGTCTGCTATCAATCGGTGCGAACGTCGTGCGTCTAGGCGTTGTATCCACGCCAGCAGTCGCTTATATTACACGCGAGCTTAAGGCGGATGCGGGCGTCATGATCTCCGCTTCGCATAATCCGGTCGAGGATAACGGCATCAAGTTCTTCGGCGGCGACGGCTTCAAGCTGTCGGATGACACGGAGCTTGAGATCGAAGCGCTTATCGATGCGGAAGTCGATGAGCTACCGCGTCCTGAGGGCGGCGAAATTGGCGCCGTATCAATCTATGACGGAGCGAAGCAGCAATACTTGGATTATTTGAAAACAACGATCAAAGGCGATTTCATCGGCCTGAAGATCGTTCTAGATTGCGCGAACGGCGCAGCGTACGAGCTTGCTCCGACTGTGTTCCGCGAGCTTGGAGCGGACATCATTACCGTAGGCGCGGAGCCAGACGGCCTTAACATTAATGCGGGCGTCGGTTCGACGCATCCGGAATACTTGCGCGAGGAAGTGCTGAAGCACGGCGCGCATCTCGGCCTTTCCTTCGACGGCGACGCTGATCGCTTGATCGCGATCGACGAGAAGGGCGAGGAAGTCGACGGCGACTTCATTCTGTGCATCATCGGCGATGCGATGAAGCGCGCGGGCAAGCTGAACCATGATACTGTCGTAACAACGGTAATGGCGAATATCGGCTTTTTCAAAGGTACGGAGAATATCGGTTTAAAAACGGCTCAAACTTCGGTCGGCGACCGTTATGTCATGGAAGAAATGCGTCGCGGCGGCTACAACCTCGGCGGCGAGCAATCCGGCCATGTCATCTTCCTCGATTATATTACGACGGGAGACGGCATCCTGACTGCTCTGCAGCTGGTCGACACGCTGGCTGCATCGGGCAAGAAGCTAAGCGAGCTCAAGGGACTTATGCGCAAGTTCCCGCAAGTACTCGTCAACGTTCGCGTTGAAGACAAGAGCTTGTACCAAGGCAACGCTGCCATCGAGGAAGCTGTAAAGCAAGTTGAGAGCGAGCTTGGCGATAACGGCCGCGTACTTGTTCGTCCATCCGGTACAGAGTCGCTGATTCGCGTTATGGCGGAAGGTCCGGATAAGGATCAAGTTGAAGCTTACGTGGCTCAGATCGTGGACGTCGTTAAAAATGAGCTGGGTTAATGGTAAAGGCTGTTATTCTATGGAACGAGCGGCCTAATCAGGTGTCTTTTCTATAGAGTTTTAGAATTGGATCGAAGCTTTTTAGAGTACGGACCAGCTGGGTGGGTAACCCGGTTGGTCCGAATTTTTGCAGGCGAATGCCCATTATGGACATGTAAATGTCATACTTGGCGGCTGGTAAGTTGTCCATTTTCAGAAAACAGGTTGCAGATTGTATCCAGATTGAATATGATAGGTAGTATGATTCAAGAAGGAAAGCGAGGATAGAGGTTAAATAAGCAAGATAAGCGCCAGAGCTTGCGCGATGGGACAGCGGCTGAATAGAGTCGTTATCCATGCGGAAAGCTGACGAGGTGAAGGTGTTCGAAACATTCGGCGGGGACCTTCCGGTACGACAAGCCAACCGAAAGCTGCAAATCAAAGAGACTGGGCGACCCGTCTTACAAAATTGCGGCAGGCTGATATTGATCCCGTATGTCCAAGATGCTGCCTGCGGGGCGAGCACGGGCAGAAGGGTTACATTTTAATGCAACATAAGGGATTAATCTGTGACAACTTCATATTGTCTGTGCCGCACATTGGCAAGGCTGCATCCGTACGAAGGCGGGAAATACACCTTACGGAGGCTTATTAGATTATGTGTGGAATTGTTGGATATATTGGTAAACGGGATTCGCAGGACATTTTGATTGAAGGATTGAAGAAGCTGGAATACCGCGGTTATGATTCCGCAGGTATCGCTGTCTTCACGAAAAACGGCTTGGAAATTACGAAGTCCAAAGGACGTTTGGCTAATCTTGAAGATAAGCTAAAAGGAGATCCACTGGAAGGTTCGGTAGGCATCGGCCATACACGTTGGGCAACGCATGGCAAACCATCTGACGTGAACTCGCATCCGCATACGGACAACTCGGCGAAGTTCTCCGTCGTGCATAACGGCATTATCGAAAATTATTTGGATTTGAAGGATGAGCTGGCTGCGAAAGGTCACGTATTCGTATCGGAGACGGATACGGAAATCATCTCGCACTTGATCGCTGAAGAATACGACGGCAACATTGTCGAAGCGGTGCAACGCGCCGTGAAACGTATGCGCGGAGCTTACGCACTGGGCGTTTTGACAGAGTATGAGCCTGAGCGCTTAGTCGCTGTACGCTTTGCAAGCCCGCTTGTTATCGGTATCGGCGAAGGCGAGAACTTCATCGGATCCGACATTCCGGCGATCCTCGAGCATACTCGCAACGTCTACATTTTGGACGACGGCGAAATGGCCGTGTTGACACGTAATGGTGTCGAACTGATGACGACAGAAGGCGAAACTATTTCCAAGGAAATATTTCATGTCGATTGGGATCTAGTAACGGCGGAGAAAGCCGGGTTCGATCACTTCATGCTCAAGGAAATTTACGAGCAGCCGAAGGCATACCGCGACACCATGCTTGGTCGTATTGCCGATGACAACAAATCGGTGTACTTGAAAGAACTAACAATGACAGATGAATATATCAAATCGATTCGCAAAGTGCATATCGTAGCTTGCGGTACGGCGTACCACGCAGGTCTTGTCGGCAAAACGGTCATCGAGTCGTTAGCCCGCATTCCGGTAGAGAACGATGTCGCATCCGAGTATCGCTACCGTTCGCCAATTATTACGCCTGACACGCTTGTTGTCGTCGTAAGCCAATCCGGCGAAACAGCAGATACGCTGGCGGCATTGCGTGAAGCGAAGCGCAACGGAGCTCGCGTCCTGGCAATTACGAACGTAGTCGGCAGTTCGGTTGCCCGTGAAGCGGACGATGTGCTCGTAACTTGGGCTGGACCGGAAATCGCGGTCGCGTCGACGAAAGCTTACACTTCGCAATTGATCGCGTTCTACCTGTTCGGCTTGCATCTGGCAGGCGTGCTTGGCACGCAAGAGCAATCCGCTGTTGAGGAACTGATTGCAGGTTTGCATAAGCTTCCTGAGCAAGTGGAAAGCATTCTTGAGCAATCCAATGTGCTGAAACAAGTCGCAGAGTCGATCTCGCATCACAAGAGCCTGTTCTTCATTGGCCGCGGCGTAGACTATGCTGTTGCACAAGAAGGCTCGCTGAAGCTGAAAGAAATTTCGTACATTCACTCCGAAGCTTACGCGGCAGGCGAGCTGAAGCACGGTACGCTCGCGCTGATCGAGGACGGCATTCCGGTTATCGCGCTCGTTACGCAAGAAGCGCTGTATGAGAAAACGCTTAGCAACATCAAAGAAGTGAAAGCGCGCGGCGCACATGTACTCGGTATCGCTAACGCTGGTTTTGAAGCGGAAGCTGCAAAATCCGTCGACGAGCTGTTCACCATTCCGAAGACGCTGCCGGTTCTAACGCCAGCTCTGTCGGTCGTGCCGCTTCAGTTGATTTCCTACTACGCTTCGCTGGCTCTAGGCCATGATGTTGATAAGCCACGAAATTTAGCAAAAAGTGTAACGGTTGAATAGAAAAGCCTTTCTCGGCATTATTTGCTTCAATAGAATAAAGTGTTGTTCTAAACAATAAAGCTTGTTTTCGATTTTAAATTTGTCTTTTGAAACGAATGGAACTACTAATTTTAGTCCCGATGAGCCTAACGTCATCGGGACTTATTTTATCTCTAAGATGTTAGGGAGAGGTTGACTTGTCCACAATTAGTGAAAGAATCAAGAGAATAAGAAAGATACTTAAGAATAATCAGAACTCGTCTTGCCAAAGATGCTTCCTCCAGAAAACTCTACTTTTTGACCGGCAGCAGAGGAGAGGTGTTCTTCGACGTTATGGAGTCAGATTCATCTCCGCGAACCAATCCTGCAATGAATTAACGACAATCTCCAACTGCTTCTCTTCTTCAATGGCGGCGTCATTGTCTCCCTTTTGCTTCCCGTAGGAGCCGAATTGGCCGTGATTACCGCCTTCTATCCCCACATAAATGGTATCATCCGGTAGGTTAGTTTTACTGTTCTCCCAATCTTCTTCGTTCATCACTCCGTCATCCGTTCCCGTAATTTGCAAAACGGATAGCTCCGTATCTTTTATAGCGCCTTTCTCATCCGCATAGGAGGCTAAGAAGAATACCCCCTTAAGCGCATTGCTATGTTGAGATGCGTATCTTGCAGCAAATGAACCTCCCAAGGAGTGCCCCCCAATAATAAATGATTCATCTGGGTGTTCATTGAGAAAAGAATCGGCTTTATTTTGGCCGAAGATGGCTAAGTTTAGCGGCATATCCGCAATATAAACCCGATGCCCCAACTCAGCTAGTTCCCTAGCTAACGGCGAGTAGCTTTTGGGTTCTACCAAGCCACCTGGATAAAAAATGATATTAGGCTGAATGACGTTGCCGCCAGTTGGTTCAAATTTATAGCCTTCTTTTATCACTGTTACTTTAACCTGGCTATCGCTTTTAACAGCCGACTGGGCACGATCTGAGGGAGTATAAGTGATGGATTGTATATAGAAAAATAATGAAACGGCTAGGATAGCTGCCACTATACACCCGATAACTGCTATTTTGGTCCATTTCTTTTTTTTCACTGTTTTGTCCAAAAGTAAAAACCGCCTTCTATTTTTTTATTGTTTCTAAGATGATGAAGCTGGCTTCGCCAATTTCCAGACGATATAACTCATGTATGAAAGCAGACCGAAAAGAACTGCAATACTGGTCATATGAGCAAGCACTACAAACATATATACTTCTGGACGATCCACCGTCAGCATGAGACCAGCACCGCTAAAGACTTGGAACAGAATCAGAATCACAGAAATCACACCTAAAATGCTAAGCTCGCGAGCGTTCTTATAAGTTAGGTTTATCCACATAAAAAGTACAATAATCAAAGCAACAAGAAGAAAACCAGCTATGCGATGTATAAACGCGATTCCAACACCGCCTGATAAGTCTGGCACTATCGCCCCATTGCAAAGAGGAAACCCGGAGCATGCCCCCGCGGAGCTAGTATGGCTAACAAAGGCTCCTGTGTAGACAACCGCGTAACAATAAATCGTTAGAAACCATACGAAACGACGAAATCTCGGGCTCGTTCTCGGCATCCGATTAAACACAGTGAGCCCGCCTAAAATTTGCTCCTGCCTTGCTCCGAAACTCGTCATTAAAGAGCTGGCAAGGGATATAAAAGCAAACCCTAAATGAAGCGCCATGACAGGCGGAGACTGGGAGAATACGACTGCCAGCGCTCCCATCGCCCCTTGAATACTTACAAATACGAACGTTAATACAGAGAAGAATTGTAAGTCTCTGCGTTTTTTGCAATAAACAAAAAATAGAATGAGTGTAACGACCGCCAAAATTCCTGCTGTCGTGCTAACCAAGCGGTGCGTGTATTCAATTACAGAGGCTATGGTATGAGCGGGAACGAATTTTCCATGACATAACGGCCATTCATTCCCACATCCCAGCCCAGACTCGGTGCGAGTAACGATTCCTCCGCCAAAAGTGGCCAAGAACATAAAAATGGTTGTTAAATAACTAACTCGCTTCAATAACGCAATTCGCTCCAAATTCTAATCACCTTCTCTTTTTGTCTTTTGTGAAAGCCTTATGATTATTTAATTATATTTACCGGTAAATATAATTACAAGGCCACATTGATAAATGAAGGTAGTTGTCATACAATGTTCAAGAAGGTGATAATTATTAATAACCAAACCCAACGGTCGCCTGGTAGACCAAAGCAAGCACAAGATGAATTATCCATACATGAAACGATCATTCATACCGCGTCCCAATTATTTATGGAAAACGGCTACGAACCTGTGACGCTTCAGCAAATCGCTAATGAATGTAACGTCTCAAAACCATCTATTTACTACCATTTCACCAGCAAGTCTGAACTATTCAAGATCGCCATCACTACGATGTTGAATAATGTGCACAACAACGTGTCGCGTTTACTTAAGGAATCGGACACTCTTGAAGCAGGGTTGCTGCGCGTTGCAGAAGCAAGAATAGCAAATCCTCACTCAGAAGTGGAGACGATTATAAAAGAGGCGGGGAGCTCATTAAGCGATGAGCAAATCCATGAAATAAGAATAACTGAACAACAAATCTATCAAGTGTTGTCGGATTACTTTAAAGACTGGATGGACAAGGAGATTCTGAGAACGGAGGATCCGCTGTTTCTTGCACACGCCTTTTCATCACTGCTTCTGATTAGTAACAGATCAGATTTAATGCAAAAATATGCTACCCGCAACGAACCAGCAAAAAAAGTCGTAGACATGTTTTTAAGCGGCACTCTGCTTTAAAAAAATATGCTGACTAAAGGACCTTGTATCTAGCAAGGTTTTTTTCAATTACAAAAAGCCGCGAGAGAAAATCAAGTATCCGCACCTGATTTTCTCACGGCCTTTGTTGTTGCATGGGGGCAGAAGAATATTAAAGGTTTAGAGTAGGCTGCAGGTTTCCGGAAAACACGACAAAAGCATCGGCCTAAGAACGTTCCAACGTTCTTAGGCCGATGCTTTTACGCGGCATGCTTTACTGCCCCGCGGTTTCTATAAACGATGCCCCTCTAGCACAGCCTGAAGACGGTCCAAGTTCTGCTCATTGCTGTCTGGGCAAAATGATTTCACTTGCTCGAATACCTTCTCGTCTTTGAACTGCTGTCTGAACGTCACGCGCGTACGACCGTCCTTCTCGGCAAATGTCGCCGTCAACCGGAACTCGGGAGCGTCATGATGCTCCAGTACGATGCGTTCTCCCGCCTCGATCTCGATGAACTTGATCTCGTTCGGATAATTCTTGCCGTCCGGTCCATGAAAGGTAAAGCGCCAGAAGCCGCCTTCGCGGAAGTCGAATTCGTGGAACGTACTCGTGAAGCCGTTAGGTCCCCACCAATGCGTCAACAGCTCCGGCTGCGCCCACGCCCGGTAAACCTCTTCCTTCGGGAAGTCGTACCAGCGCGCATGGGCATATTCCAATTCCCCAGGCACCAGCTCGGCATCGTCCTCCGTCGCAACGGGTTCTCCGCTCTGTGCAAGCGAATTGCCAAGCAGCTCCAGCAATTCCTTCGAGCCGTGTTCCCGATTCTCCACCGCATCGAGTCCGTCGAAGAAGGCGCCTTGCTCCGTAAAGGTCAGTTTCGTTCCGCCATCCGCGTCTGTAAGCTCGATCGTCGTAATGGATACCGAGAACCGCACGCCGTTAAGGTCCAACACGTATGTGTAAACGATACGCTCGAGCGGCACAATCTCCTGATAAGTAGCGTCGAAAGTGAACAAGCCGCCCTCCGGTGCCTCGCCGCTGCTGAATTCCCGTCCGCCTACCCGGAATTCGAACACTTCCGGCTTCGTGAACCAGCGTGCTTTGGCTTCAGCGACAGCCATTGCTTCGTACACTTGCTCCCTGGATGCCGGATACGTTTTCTCGAGTACGAACGTTCCATGATTTACGAATGGTTGCTTCATGATCTTAATCCTCCTTGTTTTCTTCTTTTTTTATGTTTGTTTTGTTATCTCCGCCCGCCAAGAACATCCCCAGCAGGCCAAAACGCTGCTCCCAGCTATGTTGACGATCCAGGATCGGCTTCTCGTAGTCATTTTTCATCGCTTGCAGCAGGGTGGTGAAATCGTCGACCGTCACCTGCTCCTTTCCTTTCATCAGCTTAGATACGTGTCTCAGTTGATCCAGCAGCTTCTGCTGCCGTCGGATCTGCTCCTGCACGCGCTCGATCTGAAGGCTGACGACTTCGAGCGGATCGATTCCGCGCCCCGTCAGGGCCGCTTTTACCTCTTCGAGCGAGAGGCCCAACTCCTTCAGCGATACAATTCGATAGAGTCGCGACAAATCGTCGTCGTCATATAGCCGATGTCCCGATTCCGTGACATTCGTCGGCGAGAGCAGCCCGATCTGGTCGTAGAAGCGCAGCGTTCGCACCGTTAGTCCCGTCAGCTTGGCCAGATCCCCGACCTTCCAATATCGTTTCATTAATCATCTCCGTTCTTTGTCGCTAGCTTGATCACCGGTAGCCTCATTATAAAACGTTACGTTACGTAAGGTGCAAGCGATTTGTTCAATCTTTTTAAAAAAGGATGATTCATTAAAGAGTTCGATGTGATTGACTACTGAAATGTAACTTTATGACAATTGACAAAGGCTTCTCAACCTCTGAGAAAGTCGTCATTAACTGTCGAACTATGCTGTTTTTCGGGGAGAAGTTAACTTTCGTTAATAGTAATAAATTAGATAGAATGATACAGTTAGGTATACTAGGGCAAGTCCTGCATTGTTAAATAACTTAGAATGGGATGAAAGGATGGTCTATTGGTTTGGATAAGAACAGATCTATTAAGGCATGGACGATATCTTGGATGGCCCGCCTTTTGATGGCCATGATCCTTACAATTATACCGATATTGGCGGCGATTCCCGGGTCGGTGGCAGTCGCAGCCGATTCGATTGACCAATCAACCGGAGATGTGCCGGATGGCACGTTCCGAGCGGGCGGACGTGCTCAAAGCTTTACGGCGGGGGAGTCCGGCTATCTGAATCAAATTGATTTGCATATGATCGATTACGGGAGTTCGGGAATTGTGTTTACACTCCGTATTTATGCAGGTCAAAGCGTGTCAGGAACGGTGCTTGCTTCATCGACTTTTGGGAGCAGGAACGTTCCAATGAGTACGCCTGGCCCGGTATCCGTATTGTTCGAACAACCGGCACAGATACAGGCTGGACAACAGTATACGATGAGCTTAACCGCTTCGATCGGGGAGACGCCGCAAACGTCGTGGATGACTCATACTACCAACGTTTATGCAGGAGGAAAAGCTTTTACCCCTACCTATCCCTATTGGTCTGACGAATATGATTTTGGATTTGCCACTTACGTTGGAGATGCTCCTAGGGATTTTACGACTACGCTCAGCACATCTCCGCTAACAGGTACATACGGACAATCAGTAATAATTTCGGGAACACTGACAACTCCGGATGGGCCGCTAGCCAATCGGGTAATTAATGTCTACGTTAATGGAAGCTCTATAGGGTACGTAACGACGAATTCAGACGGTCATGCTAGTGGCAGCTACTCACTTAGACTAGCTGCGGGGAGTTATGAACTGAAATTATCGACTGCTGCTTCGTTCCCTTATCCCGCGGCGGAGCAAACGACGACGCTTACGGTTAACAAAGCCCCGCTTACGGTTACGCCTAATGATGCGAGCAGACCATATGGAACGTCTAATGGCAGTATGACAATGAGCTTGGACGGACTGATGACATGGGACGCAGCTAACTCGCTTGGGCAGCCGTTATTCTCGACATCCGCTGACGCATCCAGCCCAATTGGAGAGTATTCCGTTATAGCCAGTGGATTGACATCTACGAAGTATGCAATTGTATATGTGCCGGGGACTTTAACTGTGACACAAGCCCCCTTAACGGTTGCTGCTTCGAATCACTCCCGAGCCTATGGGCAAAGCAATCCGTCTCTGACGGGTTCGATCACCGGTCTTATGAATGGTGATACGATCCAGGCATCTTATTCGACAGCAGCAACTTTATCAAGTCGAGTAGGATCGTATCCAATCGTACCCGCCATCACGGATCCGGAAGATACGCTGAGTAACTATCATGTGGTCCTTGAGGAAGGCGAGTTGACGGTTACGAAAGCCGAACTTCTCGTTATAACGGATCCGCTATCGCGATGGATAAGTAAAACGAATCCGCAGTTAAGCGGCAATCTTACAGGCGTTGTCTCCGGCGACTCCATTACGGCAGCGTATACAACGGAAGCGACGGAAGAGAGCGATGAAGGCGCTTATGATATTACTGCACAGCTTCTCGATCCGTTGAACCGTCTGTCGAATTATGAGGTGATACCGAACATTGGCCAGCTAACCGTCTATGCTGCTCCTGAGCCGGTGTTTGCCACAGGAGAGACCGCTGCTGCAGTGAAATCGAATGTTGGGCTGCCAAGCAGGGATGCTGCTGGCCGTACGATTCGCTGGACGTCTTCGGACAACAGTCTGCTTGATGAAACAACTGGTGCTGTGCATCGTCCGTCTTACTCGGAGGGGGACTCAGCCGTCACATTGGAGGCAGCGGTTGATGCGAATCAGACAACTTATACCGTCCTTTATAGTGTAACAATTACCAAAGCCGACATGACGGATGAAGAGACGGTAGCTCAAGACTTGATGCTGCTCGCGATCGGTTACGCAGCCGGAGATGACGAAAAGCATGTGCGTAATGGATTGACGCTTCCAGTTACAGGAGCTAACGGCTCCGTCATTTCTTGGACCTCTAGCCGAACGGAGCTGATTAATCCTGTTAACGGTTCAGTTTCACGGCCGTCATATGAAAAAGGAGACCAACCGGTTACGCTTACGGCTACGGTAACCAAAGGACTGAAATCGGACAGCAGACCGTTTCAAGTGATCGTGTTAAGGAATAATCAAACGGTTGGAGAAACGAACGAATCCGAACAGCCTCAATCCGAATATTATATCGATTTCATCGCTGGAAATAATCAGAAGGAAACCATTAAACTATCGCCATCCGAAGTGCAATCCGGACTAATTAAGGTTGATAGGGGGACGGCAAATGGACATTTCGAACTAAGCGGAGTAACGGTACGCCAGTTGCTCAAGTTAAATCCTTTGTTTACGATTCAAGTAACAGTGTCCGGCGGCAGTATGAGTTTGCCTTTCTCTGAGCTGATTGCTGCAGCAGATACGCAGTATGCAGGCAAAGATGGAGATAAACTGAGTTTTGCGATTTATGCCGCCAAGAGCGAGGCTGCTGCTCCTTTATTGGCGGAACTGCAAGCCCGTGGCGCAGCATTATTATCCGGTCCTATTCAGTTTAAGATTGTAATGAGCATTGGTGATGGGGCTGATGTGACCTTAGTTCATCTAGGCAGCAGAGTAGAAAGACGTATTGCGGTTTCCAATAGGAACGAAGATACGATTATAGCGGTATGGAACGAACGGCTTCAACGGCTGCAATATGTTCCGGTACGATATGAGAATATCGGAGGAAATACGTATGCACTGCTGCCAGTTAGCAGCGACGGCTTGTACGTGAATATTGTTAATCGGAAAGCTTTTGCCGATATGCAAGATCATTGGGCTAGAAATGAAGCGGAGAAGCTTGCATCGATGCTCATCTTTGAAGGGAAAGGAGAAAACAGCTTCGATCCGAAGGCCGGCTTAACGCGAGCGGAGACAGCGGCGCTGCTGGTCAGAGCGCTAGGCATCCCGGCGGCGGATCAGCCAGGGACTTTAACCGATATTGCAGGTCGATGGTACGAAACGGCGATTTCATCCGCGGCAGCAGCTGGATTGGTGACCGGATACCAAGATGGAAGCTTCCACCCGAATGATTTTGTTACAAGGGAAGAGCTGGCGGTCATCCTTGCTAGAGCGATCAAATACGTCAGAGGGTCCGCTTCCAATGCTACGGATAACGGATCGGAGCTGCTGAATGATTCCAGCGAGGTGTCGATATGGGCTATCCAGGCTGTGCAGGAAATGATCGCTTACGGCATCATTAAAGGCGATCAAGCTGGCAATTTCAAGCCGCATCAAACCGCAACCCGTGCCGAAATGGCGATTATGCTGAGCCGACTGCTTGGCGAGCTTGGTTTTATGTAAAAATGCTGGCGTCTGTATAAAACAGACGCCAGCACTTCCGTGTAACGGGGGCAGTGAAAACATAGATAAAAGCCCAAAAGCTGAAGCGGATCTTAAAGCTATTACCCTAATTGAGGTTGGTCTACAAACTGTAATTCTAAGCTTTCTGTTCCGTCAATATCGAAGACGATGATTTCATTGCTGCCTTGACGCAGGAGCGGTGCAGGAACGTAAAGAGTCTGCTGCGGACCAACTCTCCAATATCTCCCCAAATTGAATCCGTTGACGTAAACGACTCCTTTAGACCATCCTTCCAGCTTCAAGAACGTGTCTGCCGGTGCATTTTCGATGTTCAATTCCGCACGATAGAATGCTGGACCAGTTGCTGTTTCTTTCTCTATCGCTGCAAAGGATAAAGGGTTCAAGTTATCGAGCGGCAATGTCCATATGGTCCATCCATATAGGAATTGATTGCCATGGCGAACGCCTTCGGTAATCCCTTTACGATCGGCTAGGTATGGTCCGTAGTTGATGCGCCCCATATTTTCAACGAGAATGGTTAGACGCGCTCCGCCAGTAGGCACTTCAAAATGGACTTTTTTGCTAGAATCCCATCTTTCGATGATCCCTTTAAACTCACCGTTCAAGTAAACGAGCGCCCGGTCATGGCAATCTTGAATAATGAGTTCCTTTTCTTCGCGCGGTCCGGAAATAAAGGTTTCATACACGATAAATCCGTTGTTCTGTCCGTAACGCTCCATCGGCTCCGGAGTGACAGCATGTATGGGCTCGGACAATTGGTGCAATTGATCTAACAACATGGCATGGCTCGTTGCAAGCACCGTTCCATATGCCTGTTTGGGCAAAGCTTTAGGAACTTCCATCTCGGGGAGATCTGCATATTTAGCTATAATATCGCGTATCGCAAAATATTTTTCAGTAGGATCGCCTGCTTCATTCAATGGTGCATTATAGTCATAGCTTGTAACGGTAGGCTCGTAGTGATCTCGTTCTAAGCCATTCGCGCCGCTGGTGAAACCGAAATTGGTGCCGCCATGGAACATATAGAAGTTC
This sequence comes from Paenibacillus sp. 05T425, assembly GCF_056396205.1. Classification (NCBI taxonomy): domain Bacteria; kingdom Bacillati; phylum Bacillota; class Bacilli; order Caryophanales; family Paenibacillaceae; genus Paenibacillus; species Paenibacillus sp. 05T425. The sequence continues at coordinate 871,604 of NZ_JBFTLA010000001.1, read as the reverse complement.
ACAGATGCGCCTAGTGAAAGCATATCCTCAAACACTTGAGCAACTTCGTCACCGTTACGAACGTGATGTTCTTCACCCCAGTGATCAAACCAGCCATTCCAGTATTCCATACACATCAGCGGGCCTTGCGGTTGATAACGGCGTAGCACCTCGAAAGCTTCCTCCGCTCTTGAACCGAAGTTTGCCGTTTCTAATACGTTTGGAACCATACCTCCTTGAAGCATATGATTCTCAGGTCCATCGGAAGTGAATAATAGCACGTCAATGCCACGACTTATCATGGCTTGCTCCAAATATTGAAGATAGGCTGTATCGTTGCCATAGCTTCCGTATTCATTCTCGATTTGCATGGCAATAATAGGGCCGCCGTTTGTGGAAAGCAGAGGCTTCAGTCTAGGCAATAGCTCATCGTAATAGGCATCTACTTTATCCAGATAGGGGCGGTTCATACAGCGAAGCTGAATCTCCAGATCTGCAAGCAGCCATGCAGGCAAACCTCCGAATTCCCATTCTGCACAAATGTAGGGACTCGGGCGCACGATGACATGCAAGCCTAGTTCGCCTGCTAATTGAACAAACCGTTCAATGTCTGCCATACCTTCAAAATTGAATTTGCCAGGTGCAGGCTCATGGAAATTCCATGGAATGTAAGTTTCTACCGTATTAAATCCGCATGCTTTCAGCTTTGATAAACGATCCTGCCAGTATTCAGGTACGACTCTAAAATAATGGATCGCTCCGGAAAGCAAGCGAATAGGTTTGTTATCGAAATAAAAATGATCGTTTTGTACCGATAATACAGTCATCCAAAGTGACCTCCAATGCAATATGGTTATGCGTCAATCATGATACTTAATATATTAAGCGGAAAGAATAGGTAAACAAATGGACAAAAGAAGAGTAAATTTGACCTTTTGTATAGAATCGCGTTACGCTAGAATAGATGTCTAGACTATTGAACAATAGGAGGTCCATGTAACATGGATATTCATTATTCACTCCCTAACCTAACGAGTACGCTGCAGATTATCGGCTGTCATTTGGGGGATTTTCATCCTAATTGGTCTTTTCCTCGGCATCATCATTATCTTTTTGAACTATTGCATTGTAAACAAGGGGAAATAAGGCAAACGATAGGCGATCATGTATTTACGATTAGCAGCGGGGATTGGCTGTTAATAAAGTCCGGCATTTCACATGCTACTGAGAATGGCCCAACTTCCGTTTATCGTTTCTTTAATTTGCATTTCGATCTGGATGATCCCATCATACGCGAGAGGTTATGCAAGGCCGATTACGTGATTATTAAGGCAGAAGAGGCTGCGGGGCTATCGTTACCGACACATTTTAGCGCTATTGAAGAGGCGTTTTTGCACAATATTCGCGTCGATACCGTTGAAGACGACAAAGCATTAGATCGCCTTATTATCCAATCTCACACCCTAGGAATCATTAGTGAGTTTATAAAGTACAGCGACAAAGCACGCAGTCCGATTCCGGTGAGCGACGAGAGTATGCAGAACGCCTCCGTATTTGAAACGGAGCTGGCTCATGCGATTGAAGAAAAACTACGCAATGAAAATCATGGAGCAATAGCTGGAATTGCAGCCTCATTAGGGATTAGCCGCGGTCGTTGCACGCATATATTTACCAAGGTTTACGGGCAATCGCCGCGACAATATAGGAGTAAAATGGTTCTTAACCAGGCGAAGCATCTGCTTGTGCATTCGACCTATTCGATGGAGGAATTAGCCGAACAGCTTGGATTTCAGTCCGCGAGCCATTTCTCTAGACAATTCCGTAGGTGGACAGGCATGGCGCCGAGTGCATTTCGACCGAAATTCGTTCGCTCTCAAAGAAATGAAGAAGGCTAGTATTGTTGTGCGTTCATATTGGCTTGAATATCTGCAAACGCGTTTTCTACTTGATTCATCCATTCCTCGGTGGTCATTTTTCCTGTCATAATCGGAGTGATGGCTTTTTTGAACAATTGATTTCTTATATCTTCTTTGGACTGCTTCGGAATAATATTCCATTCTTGCGTAATGGCCGTTGCTCCTTCATAAGCGCTGAACATTTCATATACACCCGGGGTTAAATAGTTTCTCGAAAGCTCTTGGGCTCCTTTGAGTGCAAACGTACCATTCGCTTTCTTTGCGAATAAGAGGACGGATTCCTCGGTATACAGAAACTTCAAAAACTCTTTTGCAAGTTCTGGGTTTTTGGCCTTGAGCGGAATCGAAAATTGTTCATAGCTAGAAAGAATATAACGTTCATCGCCTTTATTAAACACGGGAACGGGAATCATACCGAATTCGAAACCCTCCTCTCTAGGAGAATCTTTCATTTCATTCTCCATCCATGAACCATTCACGATAAATATCGCTTTGCCCAGCATCATATCGGTTTGGGACTGGGTGTGATTAAGTCCGACGGTTCCCTCCATCAAATAACCGCCGCTTCCAAGCTTAGCTAATGTATCTAGTACCTGTTTTACAGGCTCCGTCTTAAAAGAACCTGGTTCATATGAAAATATTTTTTTTAATTGTGCAATTCCAGCCGCATTCGCAAGTGAAGGGTACAAAATTTCTTCCAAGTATTCCGGATAGATTCCCTGATAAGTAAATAACGCGCGCTTTATTTTATTTCCATTCTCATCGGCTACATAATTCTCCTTTTTCTTTAATTCCTCGTCTAACGCGAAAAATTCACCCCATGTTTCAGGAAGCTTCCAACCTTTCTCCTTAAACAATTTTTTGTTGTAGATTAACCCCATTGGTGCAGCATTAGACGGTGCCATATAAATTTTCCCGTCTTCATAAGGAGTAAATCTTTTGCTTTCAAGGATGCCGGGGAGAATCATGTCCTTTAATTGCTGCACATGATCTAATGCTACGTCTTCAAACACGTCGGTTATATCCATTAACCCTTTTTCCTTCACTAATGAGGTCATAATCCCGCTTTGGTCGGTATCCGAAATCGCTAGAAAATCGGGGGGATTTCCTGCGACAATTTGAGGTCTGATTACATCGCCGATCCGAGGACTGATCGTCAGATGCACTTGCACGCCCGGATAAGCAGCCTCGAATTTCTCCGTTATTTCTTTCCAGTATTCCAGACCGTATCCGCCTTGAAATACGGCGATATGCAATTCTTTGTTATTAACTGCAGGTTTGTCAGAGGGAGACGTTCGATCTTTCATAACCGTTATTGTTGAAATAGCTATGATTCCTAGCAATGCTACCGCTACTAAGATGATGCTTGAATATCTTTGCATGCTAATCACTCCAACATTTTTATCATAAATAGACCCTTAACAGATTGATTATGAACATTATCCACGCAGAAGTACATGAATATTCCTGCGCAATGTATGAACAATTTTAACTAAAACTAGTTGTGGAATTATCATTAGTAGCTTTTGATTTTACATGGAAAATCAATTAAAACTCGACCGGATAGATAATTTTACAAACCGATGAGCGATCCTATCTACTTCGGCAAATGCTATTGAACAGTTTGAATTTTATTGGTTAATTGAATGAGTGGAAACATTCTTATTATTTAGAATAACGAATGATGTTCGTTATTCAAAGAAATCGAGGAGGGGTAAGAAGATGAGAAAAATGGCAACCTTGGCACTCGCGGTCCTATTAGTATTTACGCTAGCCGCTTGTGGTTCATCCAACAACAAGACGGAGGAAAACGGTGCAACGAACTCTGATGCTTCATCTGGCGAAGTTCGCACGCTGAAATTCGCCGCGCTGGAAACGGCTTATGGAAAAACGGTGTGGCAAACCGTTGCAGCTGCATTCGAGCAGACGGTTCCTGGTGTGAAAGTCGAAATGACGATTGAGAAAAACATCGAGGATGTTATTGGACCAACCATGAAATCCGGTGATTTCCCTGATGTTATACATTTAGCCGTCGGTCAACCGAAAGGGCTTACAGAAACATTCGTAAAAGATAACAACATGACCGATCTTACGGATGTTCTTTCGATGAAGGTACCTGGCGAAGATGTAGCTGTCAGCGAGAAAATTATACCGGGCTTTACGGATACGACGATTACCAATCCATATAACGATGGTAAATCGTATTTGATGCCCATGTTCTACAGCCCTACCGGCTTGTTCTATAATGCGGGTTTGTTCGAGCAAAAAGGGTGGGAAGTACCAACAACTTGGGATGAAATGTGGGCATTAGGAGATAAAGCCAAAGCAGAGGGTATTGCGCTATTTGCTTATCCGACAACCGGTTACTTCGATTCATTCTTCTACGCTTTGCTCAATGAAGTTGGCGGACCTGAATTCTTCACGAAAGCGATTAGCTATTCGGAAGGAATCTGGCAATCGGCGGAGGCAAAACAAGCATTTGATATTATGACGAAGTTAGCTTCTTACACAGAGAAAACAGTTCCGGCTAACGGCAATAAAGATAACTTCACCAAAAACCAACAGCTCATTTTGGACAACAAAGCATTATTTATGCCTAACGGTACATGGGTTGTCAATGAAATGGCGAGTGCGCCTCGTGCAGAAGGATTCGGATGGGGTTTTACCGCTCTTCCGGCTGTAGCCGATGGAGGAGACCGTTATTCTTATACCTTCTTCGAGCAAATTTGGGTCCCGGCTAAAGCCGAAAATCCGGATCTAGCGAAGCAGTTCATCGCTTATCTCTATTCGGATGAAGCTGCAGCGATTTTTGCTAAGGCAGGCGCCGTGCAACCGATCAAAGGGATGTCGGATAAACTAGATGGCGATAACAAGTTGTTCTACAGTATTTATGATACTGGCGCAAAAGCAGCGATGGGCGCATTCACCTCAACGGCTCCGGTTGAAGGAGTCAATATTTCTGATACCGTATTCGGAACGGTCGATTCCTTGGTTACCGGTGCGAAATCGCAACAAGAGTGGGTAGATGCGATTACGAAAGCAAGCGATGCTCTTCGTGCGGCTCAGAAATAGATAGGTTTCAACATAGTAAAAGGTGCTGTGGCCAGTGAAAACTGGCCACAGTTACTTTTAAATATAGGCCAAAGGACGGCGATAGCCGTTTACGCTTGCAACCAGGAAGGAGCTCGAGTAATGCCGTCTAACAGGGGGAAATCCCGTTTCATATTCTTTTGTCTGGCTCCGGCCGTCATCCTATTTATTGTCTTCTTGTTAATTCCAAGCATTGACGTGTTTCGTATGTCCCTATACAAATGGGGAGGATACACCGATACGAAGACGTTTGTCGGATTCGATAATTTCGGCAAGCTGTTCCAAAGCGATAAATTCTATCAAGTATTTCAAAACAGTATTTTGTTAATTATTGTTGTAACGATTGTTACGTTCGCGATAGCGCTCCTATTCGCGGGGGTACTTACGCGAGGCAACCTCAAAGGGCGTAATTTATATCGTACTGTTTTTTACATTCCTAATATTTTGTCCGTAGTCGTTATTAGCGCGATATTTTCTGCCATTTATGATCCGAACAATGGACTTCTAAATTCGGTGCTGCATTTGTTCCGTGTCGCAGACGAACCTATTCTATGGCTTGGAGATCAGAAAATCGTTATTTACAGTCTTGCTGGTGCAATGATTTGGCAAGCCGTTGGTTATTACATGGTTATGTATATGGCAAGTATGGCTAACATTCCGGAAAGCTTATACGAATCCGCCAATCTTGAAGGCGCTTCGCCTATCCATCAGTTTTTTACGATCACGATACCGCTTATCTGGACGAATATTCGTACGACGCTTACCTTCTTTATTATTAGTACGATCAATATGAGCTTCCTCTTCGTTACAGCTATGACAAGCGGCGGTCCTGATGGAGCGACTGAAGTGTTCTTAAGCTACATGTACAAAGAAGCCTATACGAATTCTTCTTATGGTTACGGCATGGCGATTGGTGTCGTTGTGTTCTTGTTCTCGTTTGCTTTAGCTGGCATTCTTAATGCTGTTACCAAGCGTGATCATCTAGAGTATTAAGGAGGGAAGAAAGGATGACAAGCAAAGCAATCGTATTCAAGACTCTATCCTATTTTCTGTTGATTTTATTAACAGTCATTATCATTATTCCAGTATTGTGGGCGTTTACCGCTTCTATAAAAGAAGATGCTGAATTTTACGGCAGTCCGTGGGCGTTACCTCAAGGCGTTTATCTTCAGAACTTTGCAGATGCTTGGCTGAAGGCAAATATGGGCGATTATATGTTCAACTCCGTGCTTGTAACGGCATTGTCCATCGCATTATTGCTCGTTATTGCGCTTCCGGCGGCTTATGTGCTTGCCCGTTATCGTTTCAGAGGAAGCGTGTTATGGAACACGATGTTTATGGCCGGGTTATTCATTAATGTAAACTATATCATCGTTCCTATTTTTCTCATGTTGAACAATGGTGACAAAGTTGCTCGAAGCATGTTTGGTCAACCATTCTTATTGAATAACATTTTTGTATTAGCTCTAGTGTATACAGCTATGGCGCTGCCATTTACCGTGTATTTGCTGTCAGGTTATTTCAAATCGCTATCGAAAGAATATGAAGAGGCTGCTTCGGTCGATGGAGCAGGATACTTTAGAACCATGGTTCAAGTTATTATGCCAATGGCAAGACCTGCGATCATTACGATTATTTTGTTCAACTTCCTATCGTTCTGGAACGAATACATAATTTCGATGACCTTGCTAACGAAGCCGGAATATAAGACGCTTCCGGTTGGGTTAATGAATTTGCTGGCTGCGCAAAAATCCGCTGTTGAGTATGGACAACTATATGCGGGTCTCGTTATAGTTATGCTGCCAACATTGCTTATATATATTTTGGTACAGAAGAAATTAACCCAGGGTATGACTATGGGCGGTTTGAAAGGATGATATACTAGTATGGACAAACTACTCTACTTAATCCTGTTCATTATAGGCATGCTGCTTACCGTATTCGGTCATCAATCGATTGGTCCATCAGGACTTTTAACGATGCTGCTTGGACTTGCTATGCTTATCAGTTTCTTATGGCTGTACAACAGAAAATTCAAATGAAATCCAAAGAAGATGATGTCTCCAATAGATGAGGATCATCTTCTTTTAAATGTTTTAAGGTGCACATTATGTTACTATAAACAGATCATCATCAAGGGGTAATGCTATGCTGCGGAAATTTAAGATTCAGCATCGATTAATTGGAACCTTTTTAATCGTATCGGTTATTCCTATCCTTTTTCTCGGATACTATGCCTATAAGCTATATTCGGATTCGATCAGCGATAAGCTTAGCGCATCTACCTTTCAAGCGATAACTTTGGTTAATAAAAATATGCTTACGGAGCTTCAAAATTATCAATTTCTTAACGGATCGATTTCTACGAATGAATTCGTGCAAGCCCACTTATCTAACGATCGTTCGCAACCAGCGGTTACCGAAACGTCCAAAGAATCGGCTATGGATGCTATATTTCGGACGATATTCCCGTCACATGTTGTAACCGTTAGCATTTATGATACGAATCACGAGCCCTTCTACGAGCTTGGATACGAAGCAATCAGCAATGAATATTTGGAAAAGGCAATATCCGATGTCAATAAAAATGCGCCGTATGACGGACTTACTTATGTAAGAACGACCCGATCTTACGACACGATCGCTGTAGGGAGAAAGATCCATGCAGAGCATGATAGTTCAGAGCAGATCGGATATGCTTTCGTGTACGTCAGCACAGACTTATTCTCCAAAAATATACTATCGAGCGTTTATCTAGGGACGGGATCGAAGCTCATTATTATGGGGCGAGACGGGACGGTATTCTCATCAAGCGATAAAGAGACGAAGTTAGGGGAGCAATACTCCGACTCTACGCTGTTTAGTATGATTAAGGAGCAACAGAGTAACAATCGTTCTTCCTTTTCTGGACTCGTAAATAATGCTGACCAGCAAATATCGTATATTTATAATGAGCAAATCGGCTGGTATCTAATATCTTTGATGCCCTATTCCTATATAAACTCAGAAATAAGTCAGATTACGCTTAGTATGTTTGTTATTGTATTCATGATTGTAATCACCTGCATTATCATTATTTATTTTATGTACAATAGCATCGTTAAACCTATAAAAGGCATTATTGCTTTCAGTAATCAAATCTCGAACGGTGATTTATCCAATCGTATTCACGACGAGAATGATGATGAGATGAGCGCGCTTTCCCGTAAAATAAATAGTATGGTCAGCGAGATTGAGCGATTGATGGATAATCAAAAGCTGGACGACAAACGAAAGCGGGAGCTGGAGCTCCAAATGCTTCAGTCGCAAATTAATCCGCATTTTTTATTTAACACCTTAAATACACTTCGCTGGCTTGCGGTTATTAATCAGGTGCCCGTACTCAATAATGGAATAAGCTCGCTATCTGAGCTATTGCGCAGTACGATTTTAGATAATAACGAAGAGGTTACCATTGAACAGGAGCTTCAAAATTTAGCGCATTATTTTGAAATTCAAAAAATTCGTTATGCGGACAGGTTCCAGGTTAACTATGTGATCGATGACGAGCTGCTCCCATTGCTTATTCCGAAATTAATCTTGCAGCCCGTCGCTGAAAATGCCATTATTCACGGAATTTCTGAAAATGGCAAATCCATCGATATCAGCATTAAAGTTCAACAGGTCGATAATCAGCTTCACATAGATATTACGGATAACGGTAAAGGGTTTGATACGAATCTAAACCGTGCTTCGGATCATACGGATAAGCTGTCAGGCATTGGAGTAAATAATGTGAATGAACGAATTAAACTCCATTACGGAGATCAATATGGTTTATTTATTTCAAGCGTGGTAGGCGAGGGTACTTGTTGCAGAATGATTATTCCTATTCAAAAGTCCGAAGGGGGTTAATTTTTATATGTTCAATGTATTGCTTGTAGATGATGAGCCTATTGTAAAAATTGCTCTGCGTACGATGATTGATTGGGATAGCCTTGGTTTTCCTATCTGCGGTACAGCCTCAGACGGAAATGAAGCATTGGTTTTAGTGAAAGAACTAAATCCGGATATCATTATTACGGATTTGAAAATGCCGAATATGAATGGGCTTCAGCTCATAAGAGAACTGAATGAGCTCGGCTATAAGGGGAAAATCATTGTAGCCAGTAATTTCGGCGAATATGAGCTTGTGCGCGAAGCCTTGCTTCTTGGCGCGGTCGATTATATGTTGAAAATCAGCATCAAGACGGAAGCGTTGATTGAGCAGCTTCAGAAGACGGCAAAGCTCCTTCAAGAACAACAGCTTACTTTGCAAGAGCAAGTAACGAGAGAGCAAGAGTTGCGCAGCAATTTGAAAAGCGTAAAAAACACGATGTTAAAAGAGTATTTTACAAACAGTTATCATGACATGGAGCCCCTTTTACAAAACAACGCGGTTCAATTACATTTATCAAGCACAACTTGCTACCAATTTTATATCCATTTAGATAGGTCTACAGCCAAAGAAGGGCAGAAATTTAATATTTCGATGTCATTTATTGAGAACATGATTCTTGATTTAATGGAATCCGAACAGGATGTAGAGGTCTTTCAAGTAGAGGCAAATGCAATTATTGTTCTGATTGCTAAGGAACGGCTGCTTCAATGTCAATTTGAGCCGTTGACCTTTGTGCACCGCATACAAACACTCATACAAATGTACATGACGCTGGAGCCTGTTATTGTATATTCGTCGGAAATATCAGGTTACCTAGAGGCTAGACAAATGTATCAAGCTTGCAAAGATGCGATCCATATTAATTTTTACGAGGCACATTCCGTTATTTTTCATCATGATATAAACCTCAAACATGACATGGATTTTGTTAACTATGTGGATTTCTCCAAATCCATTTTGCACTATTTATATAAGGATGATACCGCTTCAATTATGTTGATGCTAGAAACCTTTACAGAACAAGCCCATCAGAATAGGATTCACCCTTTGGCGCTCCAAACATTTATCAATAAATGCTTGGATTATATACCGTTATGCGACAATAAAATAACAGTGACGAATGCGGAGGAATATGAGGGGAACAAAAACAAGGTTTGGGATTGTAAAAGTTCGGATGCCTTATTAGCTATTGCTATGGAAGCTTTAGAAGATTTGAGCTTCTGGACGGATGTTCCAAGTTCTCTTGATTCGACTGTGACCAGGAAAGAAATAGCCGATGTCATAACCTATATTGGGTTACATTATCGGGATAAGATCACGTTGGAAATGATTGCCGACCACGTTAATTTCAGCGAAAACTATTTATGCCGCGTATTTAGGGATCAAATGGGATTGAGCCTCATTCAATATATAAACAATGTACGGATGAACAAAGCAGCAGAATTAATTATGAAAGGCCATACTTACATCAAGGAGATATCTGCGCTAGTAGGAATTAGCGACCAATTTTATTTTAGTAGAATGTTCAAAAAACAGTTCGGAGTCTCGCCTACCGATTATAAAAGTCATGTCACGCAATCAAGCCAGCAAAAGAAACAAAAATATCAATCGTCGTAAGAGATCAAGTGAAAACGATCGGATGAATGGGCTGTCCCAGACAGCCCATTTGATGTTAACGACCCGTTACAGCACCCGCCTCATTCCGCCAAGCATCCAGCTGCTTCTGAACTTCCTTAACTACCTCCTCAATGCCTGCTTGCCCCAGCTCCTCGTTAAACTTGGGGAGGATCGAGTCAACATCGACGGTACCGGTCATGAGGCTTGCATAATATTTCCTCCAAACCATCTCAATGTTATCGATTTGAGCGGTCAGCTTGGATAAATCGGGAGTAAAGCCGAGAACGGCGGACTTGATCGACTCCGCATTATATTCGCGGAACAGCTCCCATTTATCGAGGGGTTCAGGGGTATCGCCGCCCATGGTTCTCAGAATAAACCAATTGCCCTGTGTATATTGGACGCCTGCATAGCTCGCCGGCCCATCCGGAATCGGGTTGCCGTGGCTGTCTTTGCCTGGAATGGGGGTCGCTTGTCCTTGGTCATTCAGCGTATAGTGCACCCCTTCGATACCATAATTGAATAGGTTTCGAATTTCCGGGTCGGTATTGAGCAGATTCAGAAACTTCATGCTTTCAATGGGATGCTTGGTGTTGGCATTGACAGCCATGATTCCGCCACGGACCGATTCCGTAGTCACCACGCTAGGGGTTACCGGATTCGATACAACCTTGTAGCCGCGATCCTTACTCCAAGCCGTCTCCGAGAGCGGCCCGCCGCCGGAGGACTTCCAGAACACTTTATCCCCGCGTTTAAGTCCGCCTGGCTCACGGAGCGCCGCGTCTTTGTTAATGAAGCCTTCCTTATAATAACGCCGCAGGGTGTCTAATACTTGCCGTGCTTCCTTGGTTTCGAAAATATTCACGACCTTGGCGTCAGGGTCCAGTGATTTCACCATTAAGGGAACCTTATGGTTCACGATATATTCGTAGCCATAGAGTGCGAAGAAATTGTGTGAATCTCGATCTAGCTCCATGGGTACATAGGCAGGCTCATTTTGCTGTATCATCCGAAGCAAAGGTTCTAGCGATTCCAGCGTATTATAATTGGAAATGTCGATATTGTACTTGCTGACAATGGAAGCAGGGTACATCCAATGATCGCGCACGGCCAGTTCTTTATTGGTCGGTACGCCATAGATGGCTCCGTCATTCATTTGCACCCCCTGCCAGAAGGTTGGATCAATGGCATCGTACATATCCTTGCCGAGACTAGTCAGATAGTCATCAAGTCTCAGCCAAGCGCCGCGCGTAGTGGTAGCTGCATAGTTGGGGGCAAAAGCAATGTCGAAGGGAGTGCCGGCGGATATAAGCGTGTTCAGCCGATCCTCGTACTCCTGCCAGCCAATCTTGATATAGGTGATCGTCACGCCGATTTTGCGAGCCAGTATTTCATTGATTTTATCGTTGACGAGCTTCAGATCCTTGTCTGGCTCTCCGATCGTATAATAAATCAAATTGACAGTATCGCCTTCGTACACATCGTCGTTATTTCTGCCAGGCTGCCGGGAGCAGCCGGTCGTATACGCTGTGAGCAGCAGTATAATACTGATTGCCATGAAGAAATATCCGAGTCTAGGGGACTTTAGCATCGATATCCTCCTTTCCGCAAAGCTCGTTGCTACCCTTTTCCCCTCAGATCGGAGGGGGATTTTCCGAAATAGGTATGGAAATGGGTATAGAAATAATTAAGATTGTTATAGCCGACGGAAAGCGCGATCGAAGAAATCTTCTCGTCCGACGTTTGAATTCGTTCTTGCGCCAGGAACATGCGGTAAGCCATGAGGTATTCCGAAAATTTCATTCCGGATTCCTTGAGAAATAGTTGTCCAAGATAAGTGCTGTTCATCTGGAAGCGCTCTGCGACTGATTTCAAGGTAATATTCTGAGCATACTCCGTCTTGATTATGAGCAGAATGCGGTTGGCCAGCTTGGATAAGCAGTCATAGCTTACGCCAAGTACAGGATCCTTGTTCATACTCTCGCAGCTTGTATTGCCGATCGTACCACCCAGATCTTCAACTATGATTTTCTCGATCACTTGCTGCAGCTTTGTACGGTCAACAGGCTTAAGCAAATAGTCTTTGACGCCGCAACGAATGGCTTCTTGGGCATACTTGAATTCACTGTAACCGCTCATGATCACATATTTGGTAGGGATGTGGAGCTCATTGAGTCTGTAGATCGCTTCATAGCCGAGATTTTTGCCAATGCACACATCAAATATGGCGACATCAGGCTGCAGATCTACAACCATGGACATGGCCGCGTCCGTAGATTCGCACGTATCGATCCGACTGAAACCGTATTGCTTCCAGTCCAGAATTCGTTTCATTCCCTCCAAAATTTGAGGCTCGTCATCGATAATCAACAGTTTGTACATGTTCAATCACCTCTTTTGAAATTCGTACAGAAATCTTAACGCCAGCTTCCTCGTTATTCTCAATTTCTATAGAAAAGCTTTTTCCGTAAAAGAAGTGAAGCCTTGTGTATACGTTGCGCAAACCGATACTTCCGGAAGAAGGATCGTCATGGCTCGACAGCGTGCTTCGTACCGCTTGCAAACGGTCGGCATGGATACCGCGCCCATTATCCACGAATTCCATTACATAATGCTGTTCGGCTTCCCAGCCATTCACGACATACAAGTTAAACTCGCTGCCGGGGTTAAAGCCATGGATGAAGAAGTTTTCCGCCAAAGGCTGCATCCAAAATTTCACGGTGGGGATCGAGAGTATTGCCGGGTCTACATTAAGTTGGTAAAAGAAACGTTCCGGATACTTGAATTCCATAATCTCCAAGTACTTCTGCAGCAATTCCAGCTCGCCTGCAATCGTAATAATATTTTCTTTTTTGACGATTTCGCGATAGAGCGCCCCCAGCGTAGCAATGGCATCAGCGGTGTCCCGGTCCTGATTAACAAGGGCAGTGGAGCGGATAACCTCTAACGTATTATAGAGAAAATGAGGGTTGATTTGATTTTGAAGCGCTTTCATTTCAGTCTCTTGTTGTTTGAGTTTTAGCAAATATTCATTGCGGATATGCTTATCCAGCTGTTGAATCATATCGTCTAATTCCCTAGCGATCATGCCGTATTCATTACGGCGATAACGGGCAGGGCGATTAGGGGTGAAGTTGGCTGTTTTCACGCGTCCAATCGATTGAATGATACGGTGAAGGAAGCGGGAATCATCCCGCAGGTTGTACACGATGAGCAGCAGAACGCTAATCATAGTCGTTAACACGATCAGAAAGATGGTGATCAGCATGTTGGCATGCTGTCGAATGAGCATGGATAAATCAACGATGCTTACGAATTTGAAATTGAACTTCGTGGACGGAAACGTAATATAGAAGCTATGCTCAAAAAATCCATTCGAAATATAACCGTGACTGCGCCCGTTCGCCGCCGCTTGAAGGGCTATTTCCTTCAAGACTTGATCCTGTTCGTTACCGATTAGATAGATCTCGCCGGAAGCGCTGATTGCAGCGGCCTTGCCCAAGCGATAATTTTGGATAGATTCAAAGATTTGATCACTGCTGACCAAGAAGCGGAGCTCCCCTAATTCCTTAGAGCCCGAGCCCATTGCCAGATCTGATAGTTTCTTGCGATATACGAATCCCTTGAGAATCGTATCGTGGAATGCTTCGTCTGTATTAGGAAGACCGAATAGGAAGCTTGCAATTCCGTTATCGTTAAAGTGTACGACATTGCCGTATTGGCCGGTATGCAGACTAACCTGCGTTATTCCGCCTTGCGCCCAGCTGTACAGGTAGGTTTTAATATCCTCCGGAAAAGATACGAGCGGCTTAGAGAATTGGCTGTTTTGCAAACTATCGGTTAAGTATCCTTCGGCACTGCCGCTTAGAAAGCTGCGAGCATCATCCATCAAACTATGATTGGAGTAGATGCGCTGCATATAGGCCTCAATCCGGTCGGCATCATACTGAAGCTCGTTCTCTACGCCCGCGAAAGCATTAGCAGCCTCTAGACGGGCATCGCCAATCCATTGGTTCAGGAGCATGGCACAGGTCAGCGTGCCAAGCGCGAGACCGATGGTCACGACGAAGACGACGTAGGCAATAAACTTATAACGATAAATTTTAATTTGCAGAAAAGAGCTCATCGGACACCTCGATTGCAGCAGCTCATCATAAGCAGGTATTTACCACACTACTTTATCATGATTAGGCAAAGCTTCATAGGTAGCAAGAAATAAGAGTCAATCGAAAATGTGATTTAATAAATGTCATCTTTTATCAAATATCGATGTTTTAAGAGATCGAGCATACTCATTTGGAGTGAAACAGCTCCTTTTATTCTTTTTTTTAGACAAAAAATCGCTTTCATTTTTTATAACAATCTAAAAATATCGTTTGCAAATATTGTCGAATGCATTTCCATGTCAGGTTTTTATAGGACACTGGACGTAAGTCCTGGGTCAGCGTTGAAATCATGGCCTTTTTTCATGGAAAAAGGGCGGTTGAATACAAATGGAAGTAGATTACAATCTTTATTCCACAAGGGATTCGGTCAGTTTAAAACTATACTGAAATGAGTCTTTAATCGGAATGACCATGAAAATCATAAAGCGCTTTCATTCGATAATTTTCTATTTTTTTTCAATGAAATGCAAAGGAATAAGATCGGAAAATTGGATAAAATAGGAGTAAGTCCTTATGAGAATTAATATCAAAATGAGAAGGAATGTCTAAAGCACAACATGTCTTTATTCCCTCAAGAATTTATATAATCTGTGCCATACTAGTTTCAAAGACTTTACGAAACAAACCAAAAATTAGATATTACTAATATTAGAACCTCCTAATTATTGTTGTGTAATATGTCGATCTGTAGCAATCTGAACTTACGAATAAGAACGAGTAAGCTTGGAAATGGAGGATTTCATTGAAATGGACGATTTGAATCAGGAGCAAAAACGGTTACGGCTAAAGCAGTTTTTGAAAAGATTATCCGATGATCCTTCGATAGCCAATCAGAATATGACGAGATATGGGGGATCATTGGCCGAACTGCTTGTATTAACCGGCTATAATCCGAAGGACGAGCTGATCGACATGGCGGAGCTCGTATCGCTTCTGTTAAAGAAAAATGAAATTGAAGCAGGCTCAGAGGATATGATGCAGCATGTCATAAACGGCGGTACAGTGGATGATTTTATGAAGATGGGGAGATAAAAGGCCATATAAGAACCGAGAATTGATGACGCGGGATGCATCAACAATTCCTCACGGCGAAAAGTTCTCGTTTTGAATAATCAATCCATTATATTCTCGTTATGAATCATTACTTGCAAGCCCATAGACTGAACAAGTAACGGAGGAAAAGATTTGGAATTAAAACGATATTGGAACATCATCAAAAGAAGACTGCTATTGATTGCTTTAATTATTTCAGTAAGTTGTATAACCATCGGCTTTTACTCCTTCAACTTCATCGAACCGCAGTATGAAGCTTCCGCTACACTAATCGTCAACGACTACAAGGACAGCAGTACGCTGCTTCCAAGCATAGACGTAGGCTCCATTAGCTCCACGATCGGACTCATCAAAACCTATAAAGTAATCGTTACTTCGCCTCGCATGATGAAAAAAGTCATCGAAGAGCACCCGGATCTTGCTCGTACATACACGGAGCTTAGAAGCAAGGTAAGTGTCAGCTCCGCTATTGAAACGCAGATCATGACCATAACCGTCCGGGATGACTCCTATGAGAAGGCGGCGAATACGGCGAATGCCGTTGCGACCGTTTTTCAAAAATCGGTTCCTGAGCTGATGAAGGTTGATAATGTATTCGTCTTGGATCAGGCGGATCCGAATGAGATGCGCGGCCCTGTGGCCCCGAATCCGATTATGAATATTGCCGTCGCGTTCATTCTGGCTTTGATGGCGAGCGTAGGCATTTCCTTCCTTCTGGATTACTTGGACGAAACGATCAAGAACGAAGAAGACGTCGAGATGCTGCTTGGGGTTCCGGTACTGACATCGATTCCAAAGTTTAAAGAGAGCGATGCGATTGATCGGGGCAGCAAAGCCAATCTAACACCAAGAGCAGGGAGGGGAAGCAATGTCTCGATTGATACGTAAATGGAACCTTATCGCGGATAGAAATCCAAAGTCGCCGATCTCCGAAAGGTATCGGATGCTGCGGACAAACATCGAGTTTTCGACGATCGACCATAAACTTCAGATTATTATGGTCACCTCATCAAGGCCGGGCGAAGGGAAAAGCATAACATGCGCCAATATGGCGGTTTCTTTCGCTCAAGCAAACAAACGGGTGCTGGTGATCGATACGGATTTGCGGAAGCCGACGCAGCATCACATTTTTGCAATATCCAACCATAAAGGCTTGACGTCCGCCTTATTGCAACGGTTAGAGCCGAAGGATGTCATCCAGCAAACGAGTACGGACAATCTGTCGGTCATTGCCGCAGGCCCGGCTCCTCCTAATCCATCAGAGGTGCTGTCGTCGGAGTCTATGGGGGTGCTGCTTGGGAAATTGAGGCAAACGTATGACGTAATCATCATCGATACACCGTCGATCATGTCCGTAACGGACACACAAATCGTTGCGACCCAAAGCGATGGCGTTGTTCTTGTCATCGATTCGGGAAAAGTGAAAAAAGAAGTTGCGCTCAAAGCGAAGGCCTCTCTCGAGCATGTGCAAGCCAATCTTATCGGCGTTGTTCTCAATAACATTAACCGAAAACAATCGGAATCCTATTCCTACTACATACGAAGCTAGCAGCGACGCTTAGCGTCATTACACCAAGTTGATAGGCCAAATGGGAAGGTAATGTCTCCTGCACCTCTATTACCGGAGGCACTCGGTCATGCTGTGGGTCAAATGACCTTAGACGTTTATCGTCAAGGGCGTGACGTGAGGAAGGGTTAAATGCCCTATCTAAAAATTCGAGCTATGCTCTCAGCGATAACGAAAGCATAGCTCGCATTTTTAGCGTCTCGCTGCAATGCGAACAAAAAATATAAATAGGATAGGGTGAAGTCAATTGAAAAAAGTGAGAAAAGCCATTATTCCTGCTGCGGGGCTCGGTACCCGGTTTTTGCCTGCGACGAAAGCAATGCCGAAAGAAATGCTTCCAATCGTTGATAAACCCACCATTCAGTACATCGTAGAAGAAGCCATTGAATCAGGAGTAGAAGACATTATCGTCGTGACCGGTAAAGGTAAACGTGCGATCGAAGACCACTTTGATATCGCGTTTGAGCTGGAATATACGTTGGAGAGCAAAGGGAAACTCGACATTTTAGAAAAAGTCAGAAAATCCTCCAATGTGAATCTTCACTATATAAGGCAAAAAGAAGCGAGAGGGCTTGGCCACGCCGTTTGGTGCGCCCGCAATTTTATCGGAGACGAACCGTTCGCCGTTCTGCTTGGCGATGATATCGTAGAGGCCGACGTTCCTTGCACCAGGCAACTGATCGAGCAGTATGAGCAAACCGGACGTTCGGTCATCGGCGTTCAAACGGTTCATGCGGATCAGACAGACCGATACGGGATTGTCGATCCAGGCGAGACGATGGGCCGACTTTATCAAGTGAACCGTTTTGTAGAGAAGCCGCCGAAAGGACAAGCTCCATCCAACCTGGCTATTATGGGCCGTTATGTTCTGACCCCGGATATATTCGATTATTTAGGGCTGCAGGAAATTGGCGCAGGCGGAGAAATTCAGCTCACCGATGCCATTCAAAAGCTGAATATGGATAAAGGCGTTTACGCATACGACTTCCAAGGCAAGCGCTATGATGTGGGCGAAAGACTCGGTTTTATTATGACATCGGTCGATTTTGCGCTCCGGAATAACGAACTTCGGCAGCAGCTCTTAAGCGAGCTTGGGGAGTTGTTGGAGCGAGAGCTTGGGAAACAATTAATAGGAATAGGGGGTGAATAATGATGCCCCCGCAGTATCGCGATGAAGTGGTATTAAACACTCCTAATGAATTTAGGAATACCATGAATTCGGTGATCAAACGCGCCATAGACATAATCGGCTCGCTGGCTGGATTAATTCTGTTAAGTCCGCTGTTTGTTGTCATTGGCATTCTGATTAAATTGGAAGATTCGAAAGGCTCCGTATTGTTCTATCAAACAAGGATCGGGAAGAACGAGAAGCCGTTCCGGATGTATAAATTCCGCTCCATGGTCAGCAATGCGGAAGAGAAGCTGAAAGAGCTGCTCGCTCAAAATGAAATTGAAGGCGCTATGTTCAAGATGAAGAACGATCCGCGAATTACGAAGATCGGGAAGTTCATACGGAAAACAAGCATTGATGAGCTCCCGCAGCTGATTAATGTGCTCCGGGGAGAAATGTCATTAGTCGGTCCAAGACCTCCTCTCGTAAGGGAAGTCAAGGAGTATACGGATTACGACAAGCTTCGTTTAACCGTTAAGCCTGGTTGTACAGGACTTTGGCAGGTAAGCGGCCGTAATGAATTAAGTTTTAAAGAAATGGTTGAGCTGGACTTGAAGTACATCCAAGATCGAAGCATTGGGTTTGACTTGAAAATCATATTCAAGACATTCAAAGTGCTTCTTGGGGCAAAAGATGCTTTTTAAGGCGGAAAATGAATGAAAAAGATGATGTTTATTACGAACAGGCTGCCTTTTCCGAATACGGACGGCAGAAAAAACCTGCTTCAGCAATACATTGAGCAAATCAAAGATATTTATCCTGAATGTCAGATCGTGAACTTGTCATTTATTGATGACAAGAAGTACCTAAAGGATCGGCCGGATGCGATTTCTCGCCTGGTGAGTCTAGAATTGCCTGGTATGGCAGAGAAGCTGTTCAATGTGCTGGTCTATTCCTTGCTCATGCAAAGGTGGCCGCTGCAAGTATCCGTTTATTACTCCCGGAGAACGCATAGGCTCATTAAAGAAAAGATCGAGGAAGAGCAGCCGGAATTCATCTTTTACGATATGGTGCGCGTAGCGGAATACCGTTCGGACGGAACCTCGCAAAAGGTGCTCAGCTACGATGATCTGCTGTCATTGCGTTATGAACGCCAGTTGCAATGGTTTCAGTACATTCCGTCCGTATTCGGCGGTTTTTCGGACAAGCTCCCATCCGGCATCAAGCGGTTTGCAAATTTGAAGTTCATTCAAAAATGGCTTGTCGCTTTCGAAAGCAAGCTGCTGCACAAGTACGAGAAAAGCGCAGCCCGAAATTTCGAACACCTTATCTTTACTTCACCCAAGGAAGCGGAGAGCTTCCGGCAAATGGTGAGCCATGACTCTTGTTTCGGCATCCCGATGAGATTCGACCCGGATAAGAAAACGACGGGAAATCCAAGGTCGTATGACAGGAACAAGATCGTCTTTGTAGGGAAAATGGACATTCCTCACAATAGCTCCGCGGTCGTTTATTTCTGCGAGAAGATATGGCCCGGCATCAAGCGGAAGGCACCGAATGCAAAGTTCTATATCATCGGCAAAAGCCCGACTGCCGAAGTGCTTAAGCTGCAGGAGACCTATCCTGACATTATCGTAACCGGCGAAGTGGATAACGTTAAGCGGGTCGTAAGCGATGCCGCTTTAATGATCGCTCCGCTGCTTTTTGGCACTGGAATTAAAACGAAGATCGTCGAGGCTATGTCTTGGGGAGTACCGGTCGTAACCAATCTGATCGGCAGTGAAGGGATCAATGCAATCAATCATGAGGACCTGTTCGTCTGCGAAACGGAGGAGGCGATGGTACAAAATGTACTCCTGTTATTGGACAACAATGAGATAAACGAAAAAGTATCGCGCAATTCGATCCGTTACGTGACCCATCATTTCAGCAGCTCCGTGACCCGTAAAAATCTGGAATTGATTCTATCGTAGGGCAATTGCGCAAAGAGCAGGTGTTGGTTATTCGAAATCTTGTAATTGCGCTATTTATGTTATCCCTAATGCTATTGACGTACGACAGCTTGCCGTATATCCCTTTCTCGGTCTATCGGCCGATATCTATGTTTCCGATGTTTCTTGCATCCGTCTTGCTCCTGTTTACTGACTTCAGGTTCAAGAAAGGAGATATTTTCTTTCTCCTCTTCGTGATGTACAGCATCGGGCATTCCTTAATCGTTGCACTAATCAACGGTGATATCGGCAGCAGCGCGTCGCATATTATTACACTTGTGTTCGGCCTATCTATGTTTCGGGTATCGGTCTATGTCACTGAGCAAGCGAAAGAAGATCCGGAGATTATAAAGCGCATCGCAAAAAGTATTGCGATAGCCTTCATTCCTCCGCTGTTTGCCGGTTTTGTTCAGCTATTCGACTCCTTTTTCGTCCGCAGCGGATTTTCCGGAGCCTTTACGGGACTGTTCGCGGAGAAAGTGTATCTCCGGAGAATTCAAATGCTGTCGGGCGAGCCTTCTTGGGCGGCAATTCATATGCTGAGCGGCGGGTTAATAATGTTCTACCTGTATAAGCAGGGGTTTCGTAAGCAACTGCTTCTGCTTTTCGCAACTATGCTGCTTATGGTGCTTTCTTTCTCGGCTTACGCTTACACCGTGCTGCTTACCGCGCTGGTCATTTATGTACTGGTCACGAACAAGAACAGAGGCCGGATGCTGGTCGTTCTGGCGGTCTGCGCCTTAATCGTTGTTGTAGGCGTGCCTTTTCTGATCGAAACGTTCAAGATAAGCGGCTATTTTACGGATCGGTTTCAGTTCAATTTCAATCAATTAATAAATAATGATAATTCATTTTTTGTCAGGCTGGTGTTTCCGGCCATCGGTTTTTTAGAATTTGCCAGATATCCGATTTTTGGAGTAGGCGGCGGCTTTTATTATACGGAATTTGCCTCCCTCCTACAGCAGTATTTCAGTAGCGGATTGAAATTCAGCGAGGTACACGATCTGGTATTTATTAATCCCTATGACGCTACGTCGAGAAATATGGTGTCGAAGGTGTTCGCTGAGGAAGGCCTCATCGGGGTTATCCTTTTTGGAGGATTTCTGGTTTCGATTTTTCGCAGCTGCGGGGCAAATTCGTATTCGAAATTCGCTTTTGCGTTATGCATCTCACTCGTCATGAATTTTGATTCATATGCTTTTCTGGATTTCTGGTTGTTGTTCGGGTTCATCCGCGGGGGAGGGTTCGAAACGGAAACGATACGTACCGGTATGCCAGTACAAGTGCCCGTTCGGGTTAAAGGTAACATACTGCCCGTTAGACCTATCTATAGCGAATGGAGACGAAAGGCATGAAAATCGTTATTGTAAATAGTTTGTACAGCCCGCATATAATTGGCGGTGCGGAAATATCGACTCAAATTTTAGCCGAAACGCTTGAATCCGTTGCTGATGTGCATGTGATTACGACAGGCGGGCAAAAGAGAAACGCCGGTATAACGTCAGAGTTGATTAACGGAGTTACGGTTCATCGTCTGCCTTACAACAATATGTATTGGATTGGCGATACGGAACACCGCGGCAAGCTGAATAAGGTGGCTCGCAGACTTATCGATATTTACAATCCGATGCAGATCGGGACTGTGGCGAAGCTATTGAAGGAAATAAATCCTGATTTGGTCCATACGCAGAATTTATCCGGTTTCGGGGCCGGGATATGGACCGCTTTCTTCAAAGCGGGTGTACCGATCGTTCATACATTAAGAGATTACTCGCTCATCTCGCCGGTCAGCTCGCCGATATCCAATCCTCTGTTGTCGCGGTTATACAAGCTGACTTCGCTAGGATTCAGCAAACGGGTTTCCGCGGTCGTTGGCATATCATCACATATTTTAAACCGTCATACGGAAGCGGGTTTGTTTCCGAATGCCGAACACCTGGTCATTCCGAACGTTGTGGATGGCGACATCGTTGCGGGAGAGAAGGATTTTGAGCGAAAACCGCTGCGCATCGGCTATTTCGGCAGAATCGAACCGGAGAAGGGTGTCCGTGAAATCATCGATGCCGTTCGCTCTTTACCGGAAGAGGTAATTGAGCGGCTATATGTATGCGGAGAAGGAAAGCTAAAAGATGAGCTTTCGGAAGCATGCAGGAATGACGGACGCATCGTGTTCACCGGTAAAGTGAAGCCGAATGAGGCGCGGGAACTTATGGCCCAAGTAGATGCTACCGTTGTTCCTTCGATTTGGGAAGAGCCGTTCGGGCGGGTCATCATCGAATCCTATCAAGTCGGCACACCCGTATACGCCTCAGCTGTAGGCGGAATTCCTGACGTTGTCCTGAATCGCAAGCAATATCTGTTTGCGCCAGGCAGTTCGGGAGCGATTCAAGACAAGTTATTGGAATATTATTCACTCTCGGCTGAACAAAAAAGAACGATTCAAAGACAATGTCTGGATCATAGCCGCAGGTTTACCAAACAATCACTGCTTGAACGGCATACGGAATTATATCAATCCGTCATGCATCAAGTAACCGGGAAGGTAGTCTATGGCACAATTGGCAATCCGTAAACTATTAAATGGAAATGGTCTGGTTCAAACGATTTTGCGTACCAGCGCAACTAATTTTATGGTGATGGTCATAACCACGCTGACCTCCATCGTGACAGCGAGAATGTTCGGCGTCGCAGGCAAAGGGGAATTATCGGCGATTCTGTTCTGGTCGACCTTCCTCGTAGGCATTGTCGGATTCGGACTTCCCACGTCCCTTATTTACAACATGAAGCGGCATACCGGCAAAGGGGCGGAATACATCAGGGCAGGATTTCTTTTCCAGCTCCCTGTCAGCATCATTGTGGGCGTGGCTGCATGGATCTATCTGCCGGTTTGGCTGGGCAACTATTCGGCTGACGTCATTCAGACCGCCAGATGGTACACCGTGCTGACGCTGCCGCTGCTGCTTGCGGTCAATCTGATTGCGGCACTTGCGCAGAGCACGGACAACTTCAAAGTCTATAACGGAGTGCGGTTGTTTGTTCCGCTATTTAATTTAGCGGGTATCATCGTCCTCTTTATGGTCGGAGTGCTGAATATCCACGCTGCCTCGTTCGTCTACTTGGTCACCACGCTGCTCGTCGTCATTTGGTCCTTGCTCCAATTGAGGGGCGAGCTGAAGATCGATTGGTTCAAACGTATGGTTGACCGGGTGGCGGCCAAGTCGTTGTTCGGTTACGGAAGCAGAGTATTTGGCGTCGAGCTGCTGGGAACCTTGTATTCGCAGTTTGACAAAATCATTATATTATCGCTGCTCACGCCGCGGGATTTCGGTCTATATAGCGTCGTTTATGCGCTATCCCGAGTCTTCAATACGGTTCAGACGGCCATATCGAATGTCATCTTTCCGAAGTTGACGGGGCTGGATAAGGACAAGATTATTTCAACGGTCGGCCGGGCTTTCCGGTTGTCGCTTATCCTGATGACGATTGTGGTCGTACCGAGTATATTCATCGGCAGATTCCTGATGGGTATGTTATTCGGCAAGGAATTTCTGGAGGCCAGCACCGCTTTCTATATTCTATCGTTCGAATGCATTCTCGGCGGCGGCTCATGGATTCTGGCTGCTTCGTTCAACGCATTGGGTCGTCCCGGTCTTGTGCTAATCCGGCAAGTTATAGCGCTCGCGATTACGGTCGGACTATTCTTCGTATTTACCCCTTTGTATGGTCTGAACGGAATAGCTTTATCTTTATTAATCGGAGCGATGGTAAGAATGCTGGTCACGATAGCGGCGATGCGGGTCGCTTTCAAGGTGCGGTTTGCCGGTATGCTTTTTGACAAGGACGATTTCCGCTTTCTGATCGATCGTCTGAGAGAAAAAAAGATAATTAAAAGAGCTGGAAGAGCAGGTGGAATGGATGAGTAACCCAACCGTTTATATGTGGCCCAAAGTTAGTGAATATAACAAATACTCCGAATTGCTGACGAAGTCCATCGTGGATAAGGGATTGCGGGTGGAGCATTACGATACGAAGAACACCCTTAAACCTGCAAAGGGAGACATTGTCCATATGCATTGGCCCAGTTACTCGTATCAGTCGTCCGCTTTCCCGCTTACGGTCATGAAGTCAATGTTGTTTGCCGGACTTCTTTTGTTTTTGAAAGTACGGGGTGTACGGTTATTTTGGACCGTTCACAATATTTGGCCGCATTCGACGGGGAAAAGTAAATGGGATTATATGATGCGGAAGTTTATTTTATCCGTCTGCAACAAAGGATTCGTCATGAGTGAGACGGTAAAACAAGAAGTTATCGAAACTTTCGGGGTAAGAGCCGAGAAATTGATCGTCACGCCGCATGGCCATTACGTGGATGCCTATGTCGGCAATGGGACGGATATCCGTAAGCGATTCAACATTCCGCCGGAACAGTTCCTATTCTTATTTATCGGCAGAATCAACTCTTATAAAGGAGTCGAAAAGCTGGTCGAAGCTTTTGTATCGCTGAATCTGGAGTCGGCCGGACTGCTCATAGCGGGAAAAGTGGATGCCGGTTACAAATTGGATTATATCGATCCGATTAATAACGGCAGAATCAAGGTTTATCCTCATTTCGTGGATGATCACGAACTTGTCGACTACTTACGGGCTGGCGATGTGATGGTGCTGCCTTATAACCAGATTACGACTTCCGGCAGCGCGATTCTCGCTCTCTCTCATTATAAGCCGGTCGTTGCGCCTAAGCTCGGTTCACTCAGCGAGTATGTTTCCGACGGATGCGGAATCTTATACGATCCTGCTGACCCGGATGGGTTACGCAAGGCGCTGGCGATGGCAGTCCATATGAATATGAACGATGCCCGGAAGCACATCTCGAAAAAACTGGCAGAACTGGACTGGCAGGGGATAGCCGGAAAAATGATAAAAGTGTATACCGGAACGAAACGGTACGAGGTGAAAGCATGAAAGCGACAATAGCGATATGCACCCATAACAGGGCTGAGGATGTGAGAGAAGCGCTTCTAAGTCTCTTACAGCAAAATTTTACGGATGCTTTTGAGGTGATTGTGGTCGACAACCGATCCACCGACAACACCAAACAGGTTGTTCAAGAAGTCAATCAGATGACAAACATTCCGATTATTTATGTTTATGAAGAACGGCTGGGGCTCTCCGTTGCCCGGAATCGTGCGATTCGCGAATCGAAGGGTGAGTATGTCCTCTTCTTAGACGATGATGCTGTGGCTTCCAAGGAATGGATCAGCGGCATAGTCTCCTTATTTGAGACCGATCCCCGGATCGGCTGCGTTGGAGGCAGGATTGAACCGGCATGGGAAGTGGCGGAGCCAACCTGGCTTTTGCCGGAAAACCGGACGCTCTATACGATTTTGGATTATTCTCAAGAAATTGTAGAAATGCAAAAGCCGGCCATCCCATTCGGAGCCAATGTAGCTTTCCGTAAGTCCGTGTTCCATTCGCTTAAGCCCTTTCGAGAGGATCTGGGCAGAGTGGGAAGCAACCTGCTTTCAAGCGAGGAGGCTGAGCTCATTGATCGAATCCGCAGCAAATATACCGTCTATTATACGCCTCATGCGTGGGTGCGGCACAAAATTCCGCGCAGCAGAGTTAGCCGGAAATGGCTGCTGCGGAGGATTTATTGGCAAGGAGTAAGCCGTGCGGTCAGCTCGGAGCGGAAAACGGGCATTTTCGTCAAATCCGTCCTGAAGGTACCGGTATTTATGCTGTTGGCGGTTATTTTTTTCTTCGATAAGCATCGGATTTTTCGGAATATTAGCAAAATTATTTACAATAATGGTTTAATCAGCGGTGTATTGCGAACTTATAACTAACTAAGAGAGAAAGGAGAGAAGTGGTGAAGTGGGGAGCAAACATCAAGAAAAGTAACCGTACTCTGCTTAATTTGTTATTGGTTTTCACCTTACTTATAACCCTTATACCCATACATGGTTTTGCTACTTCTCCTGAAATCGTAGTTGATGATCTTGCGGATTGGAGTCACGTTTACAAACGTTCCGAGACTCTTTCTCTGCAACAATATGACGGGGCCGATGATCCTACCCGGGTGATCCGAAGTTTCAGGTCTAAGGAATACATGACCTACCGGTCAAACGGTCCTCTAGAATCTTTTTCTTTATACACGTACTATCGCGATGACAACGGGCCGTACGATCAGCCGAATTTTTATGTCTCCCACGATGGCAGTGAGTATGAAAAAGTGACGCCGCAAATTTACAATGACGGGGATAACGTAAATTTGGTCGTGTATGAATTGCGAAACTTTCGCAAGGACGCCAAATATTTGAAAATCGAATTCACCGGCAGCGATATCGCTAAATCGCCGGTAATCGGGAAAGCGGTGCTGAATGGTCCATTAGGCGTAACGGCCAACCTGCCTTCGGGATCCGTCCCTTACGGCACTATGGTCATGTTGGAAAGGGCAGCTGCCGGCGACACCGTCTATTACACCACGGACGGCAGCGACCCTAGAACGTCTCTTACGCGCAAGCTTTATGCTTCACCGATTATAGTAGTGAACGAACTCCAATTAAAGATTACCGCCGTGAAAAAGTCGGCTTCGGGCAAAAAAGCGGCTAGCAGGGTTTCTGATTACCATTATATCCCTGAAAGTTCGTTGGATACGGCAGTCGGAATGCTTGATCCGCTCGACAATTTCAAGCAGGTTTACAGTAAATCGAGTATTTATATTGCGAAAGATACGCCTTATTACTTCGGCAATGATTTGCATCGGATAGCACGTACCACGGTGAAGCCTGGGAGCATCACTTATCATACGGATTTCGATATTTCTTCCTTTATGGTTGACAGCTACTTTTTCACTGGACATGCCATGGAGAAACTTCGGATCTATAGCTCGGCGAATGGAAAGGATTATACGGAAATTTCTGCTGAGGCCTATGTGGTAGGCTATCCCGTATCCAATTGGCAGAAGTACGCTTACGAGGCTTCGTCGCTGCCGGCGGGCACGAGGTATTTGAAGATCGAGCTGTACGGATCGACGGCGGCATGGTCGCCCCAAGTTTCGAATGTTACTTTCAATCGAAGCACCGCTTCCGTGAAGGTCCAGTCAACTAGAAGCACCGAATCGCTGCATACTGTACTGACCACGGCTTCGAGCGGGGCAAAGATTTATTATCGTTTGAATAAAGGGCTCACTTTCCAGCTCTATTCCGAACCGCTCGAGCTCACCGGTTATAACGTGCTGGAAACCTATGCGGTCAAGGATGGCATGGATCCAAGTCCAATCCGTAAGTATACGTTCAACGCTAGCAATCATATTCAAGTGGACCGATTCGGTCAAATGATATCGGCTACGTTTCCCGAGAAGGTGATAACCGATCAGCAACTGGAAGCGGATGCCGAGGCCGACGCCTCCTATTACGCCGGTTTAACGCCTCCTTCAGGCCGGGACCGTTTCGGTGGTCTGGCAGGCAGTGCGGCAAAATACGGCTTGCAGAACAAGGGCTTCTTTTCCATTCAGCAGATGGGAAGCCGCAAAGTGATGACAACGCCGGAAGGCAATCTCTTCTTCAGCTTAGGCGTGAACGCACTTACAACCAATGAAACCTTTACGATGGTTAAGGGGCGGGAGGAGCTGTTCGAGTCGATTCCATCTATTCAAGAGGAATATAAAACGGCTTATAACGGGACCGATAATTTTTCGTTCTACTTGGCGAACAAATACCGGAAAACAGGGGTAGTTCCAACCGAGCATGCGATCTATTCGGAAGCGGTCTTGCGCATCAAAAAATGGGGATTTAACAGTGTAGGAGGCTTTTCACCCGACAAATACGGCAGTGAGAACAACTTGCCTTACGTGCGGATGCTTCCTCTGAGCAGCATGAGCTGGGCCAAGATAGACGGGATTTCGATATTCGATATTTTTGCGCCGGATGCGGAATCCAAGATCGATAAGGCGTTTGCCAGCGCAGTCAAGCCGACCAAGGACGATCCGATGCTAATCGGGTATTTCATCGACAACGAATACGATTTCCACAAGTTTTATTCTGGGGTGCCGAAGCTGAAGGCAAGCAAAGCGGCGATCAAAGGACACTGGGTTAAAAGGCTGAAGGATAAATATCAAGACATAAACAAATTCAACAGCGAGTGGCAGACAAGCTTTAAATCCTTTGAAGATTTGAAGGAGGCGGAGCTGCCGCTCAAGACATCGGCGGCCTGGCGCGATACGGACGAATTTTTCAGGTATTACCTGGATACGTTCTACGGAACGGTATCGCGGCTCTACCGCAAATATGATCCGAATCATCTTCTTCTCGGAGACCGTTGGTTAACGACACCTTTCCAGAATGAGAAGCTTCGGAGCGTTATGGCAGAGGTGGAAGGGAAATACGTGGATGTCATCAGTATCAACTATTACAGCTATAACCTGGATCCCGGTCTTTTGAAAGAAGTGTACACGAAATCAGGCGGCAAGCCGATTCTGATCAGCGAATTCGGTTTCGGTACGACGGAACAAGGATTGGATCCGCTCCTGAAAAATTCGGCCACGAATCAGTCCCAGAGGGGAACGCGTTACCGGAATTATGTAGAGGCGGCGGCCGGTCTAGACAACGTTGTGGGCGCTCATGTGTTCAATTATGTGGACCAAGCTGCTTTGGGCAGGTACTGGGAAGGCGTTTGGGGAGAACGCTATAACTCGGGCCTCGTGAATGTCGCCGACCGTCCTTACAAGGAATATTTGAAAGAGGTCATGGCGACCAACTACGACATCTACAAGGTAATGTTAGGGGAACGGTCCCAATTTTATTACGATCTCAGCAGTAAATGAGTTAAAAAAAAGGTAAAGGAGAGGGCTATCATGCAGAGCAAGAATAATCACCCTATGGATGTACTGAAAAAAAAGCTGGGCCAAATTTCGGATGTTATTCCGCCGGGCTCCAACATTTACTATATCGATATCCCTGTTCACAGCAACGGCGGCGACTTGCTCATTATGAAAGGCACGGAGGCATTCTTCAAGGACTATAATATTCGCGTCCATGCACGCTACAGCGTGCTTGATTTTCCCGATTCGCTCATCATTCCGAAAGATCATATTATCGTGCTGCATGGAGGAGGGAACTTCGGCGACCTGTATCCGGCGCATCAGAAGCTGCGCGAGAAAATTATTACCAGCTATCCGCACCACCGGATCGTGATGCTTCCGCAGACGATATTTTATAAGAAAGAGTCTGAATTCGACCGGACGGCGCAAATATTCAATGGACATAAAGATATTCATCTCTATGTCCGCGACACGTTGTCCCATAGCGCTGCAACCGAGAAATTCCATAGATGCAACGTTTATTTATCGCCTGACATGGCCCATCAATTATGGCCGATCCGACATAAAGACAGCCCTGACAAAGATTTGCTCTGCTTCTTCCGCACGGATATCGAGAAAACGACGGAGCAGGAGCAGCTCGAATCCGCGGGCCGCGGCGATTTATTGGATTGGGCCTCCCTGTACAACAGGGTGGAGCAGAAATCGATTAATCTCATTGTCAAAATGATTAAGAGAGGCAGCACACCACTGCCGATGCAGGCGATTTGGGGCAGGTACACCGATTATCTGGTGGATAAAGCAGTCAAGCGCTTCAGCGGTTACCGGACGGTGCAGACGTCAAGGCTCCACGGCCATATCTTGTCCTGCCTGATGGACAAGCCGAATACGCTGCTGGACAATTCTTACGGCAAAAACTCCAACTATTATCATACATGGACAAGCGGCATAGGTTCCGCCCAATTGATTGTGAAGAATGAGGGGCAAACAACAAATTCGAACGCTTCGCTAATCAGTTAACTACTATAAATAGGAGGAGTTACCATGAAAATTGTTCTACTCTCGGGGGGCTCGGGCAAACGCCTGTGGCCGCTGTCCAACGATTCCAGGTCCAAGCAGTTCTTGAAGGTGCTCAGAAATTCGGAAGGGCAGTTTGAGTCGATGGTACAGCGGGTTTGGGGTCAGATTGACAGTGCCGGGCTTCGCGAGCATGCTTTGATCGCAACGAGCAAGCCTCAGGTGGAAATGATCTACAACCAGCTGGGAAGCGAGATTGAAGTGATCGTCGAACCGGAAAGAAGGGATACGTATCCTGCGATCGCGCTGGCGGCTACCTATTTGTATTCGGTTGAAGGCGTCAGCCTGAATGAAACGGTCGTGGTTATGCCGGTCGACCCTTACGTCGAGGAGTCATTCTTCCACAAGGCCAAAGAACTGCAGCAGGTGTTGAACGAGTCGGGCGCGGATCTGGCCCTTATGGGGGTAAAACCAACCTATCCTTCCGAAAAGTACGGGTATATCGTCCCGCAGAGCGGGACTGCGCATGACGCGCCATATATGAATGTTCAGAGCTTCCGGGAGAAACCCCGCGAAGAAGAGGCGGCGGCCATGATTGAGCAGGCAGCACTCTGGAACTGCGGCGTGTTCGCATTCAAGCTGGATTTCATCATTAATATCCTGCTTGCGCACGGGCTTCCGATCCAATACGACGAGATGGTGAAGCAGTACGACAAGCTTCCGAAGAACAGCTTCGACTATGAGGTGGTGGAGAGAGCCAATCTTATCGTCGCGCTTCCCTACGATGGGGAGTGGAAGGATCTTGGGACATGGAACACGCTGACCGAGGAAATTGCGACCCCGCTGATCGGCAAAGGAATCATTACCGAAGGTTCATCCAATACGCATATTATCAACGAATTGGATATTCCGATTACGTTGCTTAATTTATCCAACGTCGTCGTCGCAGCGAGTCCGGATGGCATTCTTATCTCGGACAAGGCATCAAGCCCGATGATCAAAGAGGTCATGAAACACTCTGAACAGCGTCCAATGTACGAGGAGAGGCGTTGGGGCCGTTACAGAGTGCTGGATTACATGAAATACCCCGACGGGAATGAAGTGCTGACCAAACGGATATGCATAGAGCCTGGCCAAAATTTAAGCTACCAGTACCATCTGCTAAGAAACGAGGTATGGACCGTCGTTTCCGGCAACGGGGAGATGATACTGAACGACAAGCGGTTTCCGGTAAAGGCCGGAGATGTGCTCGTTATATCGAAACAGAGCAAGCATAGTTTGCGGGCGGAGACGGAAATGGACATCATTGAGGTGCAAACCGGTTCGGAGCTTATTGAAGAGGATATCGTACGGCTCGCCTTCGATTGGAATGAAATTATGCAATTATGCACGGTGTAGGTGACCTATCTAATTAGAAGGAGTGAAGAGAATGAACATTACGGTCATTGGCACCGGCTATGTCGGGCTCGTATCGGGTGTCTGCTATGCGGAACTGGGGAATAAAGTCATCTGCGTCGACAAGGATCTTGGGAAGATCGAGATGCTGCAGGCTGGCGAGATTCCCATCTATGAACCGGGGCTGAAGGAATTGGCCGACAAGAACAGCTCCGCCGGAAAGCTCGCTTTCACAACTGATCTGAACGAAGCAGTGCGTCAATCGGACATTATTATTCTCGCTGTCGGAACGCCTCCGATGCCAAGCGGCGAGGCGAATATGGCCTATATCAATCAAGCCGCCCTTGATATCGCCGAAGCGATGAACGGCTACAAAATTATCGCTGTAAAAAGCACGGTGCCGGTTGGAACGAACGAACGGATCCGCGAGCTGATCGGCACCCAAACCTCCGAGCCGTTCGACAGCATTTCACTGCCGGAATTTCTGCGCGAAGGTTCAGCCGTCATGGATACGCTGAATCCGGACCGGATCGTCATCGGTGCAGATAACCAAAGTGCTGCCGATACGATGGTCCAGCTGCATCGGCCGCTGACGGAGCAAATCATCGTGACGGATATCCGCAGCGCTGAAATGATTAAATACGCGTCCAATGCTTTTCTCGCTACGAAAATTTCGTTCATCAACGAGATTGCGAACATTTGCGAGAAGGTAGGCGCAGACGTAACGAAGGTTGCGGAAGGGATGGGCTACGATAAGCGGATCGGCCAGTCGTTCCTAAAAGCGGGAATCGGCTATGGAGGCTCCTGTTTTCCGAAGGATACGAGAGCTCTCATCCAAATTGCCGGTAACGTCGATTACGAGTTCAAGCTGCTGCGGTCGGTTGTGGAAGTGAATCAAGATCAACGGTTTAATGTGATCCGCAAGCTGGAGACGATCTTTAATGGCCAGCTGCGAGGTAAGACGGTCGCGATATGGGGATTAGCCTTTAAGCCGAATACCGATGACGTCCGCGATTCACCGGCCCTTGAAATCATTCAATATTTGGTAGAGAACGGCGTGAAGGTGAAAGCTTACGATCCTATTGCTATGGGAAACTTCAAGGCCGTATACGGCAAGGAAGGCGTTAAATGGTGCAATCAGGCACTTGAAACCGCTCAGGACGCCGATGCGCTTTGTTTGCTAACGGAATGGGATGAGTTCGCGGAAGTGGATTTGAATCTGCTGCAATCCGTCATGAATCAGGCCATTCTGATCGACGGACGCAATGTGTTTAATGAGGAAGATTTGCTCGGAACCGCATTCGTTTATTATTCCGTCGGACGCCCGAGCCTGAATAAAGGCGTTAAACAGCAAATTCCTGTCATGCAATTGTAATTCTAATGATAGTGGGGTTCTTTCATGAAAAAAGCAGCGAGTATTGATTTAAGCGATATTTCGAATGAATTATCATTTCTGTTATTCATTCTGCGCGACGTTCAAGAGTTGGATGAGAAGAGGATACGAGAATACGCTTCAAATATGAAGTGGGATTCATTCATGGAATTGACCTTGCATCATCGTGTTTATCCGATCGTTTACTTGAAGCTAAGTCAAATCCATTCATCTCTTATTCCTGCTGAAATTATGGAGCTGCTCCGCTATCATTACAATTCCAATATCCTTAAGATGATGCAGCTGACTAAAGAGATGAATATGATTTGCGGAAAACTATCAGACAACAGTATACGCACCCTTTTGTTGAAGGGCCCTACTTTGGCCATTCAGCTTTACGGTGATATGTCGCATAGGACCTCCAAGGATCTGGATATTCTGCTCGATGTCGAAGATGTGGAAAGAGCAGAGGAAGTTTTGATACGGCTTGGATATGAATTAGAGGATAAGCGTTCATTAAATCATAATTGGAAAGAGAAGTTGCATCATCTTTCCTTCCGTCATAAAGAAAATGGTGTACAAGTTGAAATGCATTGGCGATTAAATCCTAACTCCAGTGATTCTCATTCATTCAATCGGCTGTGGGGACGCAGAAATAAAGTTCTTTTATTGAATCGGGAATTTCATTGCTTAGGAAATGAAGACCTGCTCTATTATCTTGCTGATCACGGCGCCAGGCATGCCTGGTTTCGATTGCGCTGGTTAATGGATATCGATCGTTTAATGCCTAACATAGATAGCGGGAAAATGCATGATTATTTTAGACAGTACGGTGGGCAATCCTTCACAGGGCAGGCTTTCCTATTAGCCTCTAATCTGCTTGATTCAAAGATTCCACAATCTATGAATCAAGTGACGAATAATAAGAAGGCTCTTCGGCTAGCGAAAACATCTTTGTTTTTTATCAAAAAGATCGTTAAATTAAATCCGGTTCCGGAGAAAAGCGTCGTTTGGCATTATTTCAGGTACACTCTATCCCTACTTACAGGCAGGCAGAAAGCGAAGTATCTTCTGAATCACCTGGAACCTAACGTAGAAGATATGTCTCTATTGCCGCTATATAAACCATTTCATTTTCTATATGTTCCGCTCCGGCCGTTTCTATGGTTTTGGAGAAATATCATAAATAATTAATTTTTATTTAGAAAAAAGAGACACAAAATGAATATTAAGTACGAATAGTATAAATAAATACAAGATTTATACGACTTGCTAAACGGGGTGTTTACTCTGAATGAATATCGAATATTTGGTTTGAACATGAGAAGTGAAATTGTTCTGCCTGAAGCATATGAAATACATGGAATTATTTCGGAATTTGATGTAAAAATTGAATTGAATCCACCGCTGGAAGATTGCCAGGATCCATTTACAACGGCCAACTACCGCTTCGATAACGGTCGATTTCTCTTTCATGTACCCGAAACAGCCATTTACAGCATTACATCCGGTACGCATATCACGGTAACTCCGTATCCGGGAGCGGACGAGGCGAAGATTCGGCTTTTCCTGCTTGGAACCTGTATGGGCGTACTGCTCATGCAGAGAGGGATTCTCCCCCTGCACGGGAGTGCAGTCGTCATTGACGGGAAGGTTTACGCCATTGTCGGGGAATCGGGTGCCGGCAAATCGACTCTTGCCGCAGCGTTTGTACGCGCAGGATATCCATTAATGACGGATGACGTTATCGCGGTCTCCTTGTCCAATGATTCGGCAGCAGCTACTGTCTATCCATCCTATCCGCAGCAGAAGCTTTGGGAGGAAAGCATAGAACAATTAGGATTGCTCTCTCACAACTATTCATCGATTTACCAAAGGGTTAACAAATACGCGGTGCCTATACGGTCCCAATTTTGCAGAGAGCCTCTTCCTCTCGCCGGGGTAATTGAGCTTATCAAAGCTTCCGATCCAGAACCATCTCTTAAAGCCTATAACACATTAGAAGGGCTTCATGCCTTAAATGTGCATACCTATCGAAATTCCCTTCTCCATCTGTTGAACCTGCAGCAATGGCAATTTCAGTCGATTGCCCGGCTGGGTTCCGGGCTCCCTGTGTACCAGCTCCGCCGCCCGGCAGACGGTTTCTCCGCCTTTGGCTTAGTTGATCAAATTATAAGTATGACCAATAAAAGGGAGGTTGTTATTTCATGAGCGTAGATATCATTACCGCTAACGAAATTGTTGTACAGTCGGATGGTTACCTGGTAAGCGAAATGAACGGGGAGAAGATCATGCTGAGCATCGAGAACGGCAAATACTACAACTTAGGCCAGCTCGGGGGCCGAGTGTGGGAGCTGATGGCATCCCCTGTATCCATAAAAGATATGGTTAAGCAGCTAGTAACCGAATATGAGATAGAGCCCGGAGATTGCGAACAGCAAGTTCGTACTTTCTTGCAGCAGCTTAAATCCGAAGGACTCATACAAGTTAGAAAGGAATAACGAACTTGTATAGGAAAGCGATAAGAAAAGGTAAGAGATTTATAGCTTATCCCGCAGACTTGAAGCGGATGTATGCGGAGGCTTATTTTTACTTAGCTTTGGCGAGGGTGCTTAAGCTGCTGCCATTCGCCAAAGTAGCTCCTTCTCTTGGCGAGCATATGAGGGAGACACCGTATACGAGCACGATGGGTCAGGATCTCATCCATCGCAAGGTATCCAAGGCCGTTCATGCGATGAGCCGCGTCACATGGTGGGAAAGTCAGTGCATGGTCAAGGCTGTCGCGGCGATGAAGATGCTGCGGCGAAGAGGAATCGCAAGTACGCTCTATCTGGGCAGCGGCAGGGATGAGACGGGGAAGATGATTGCTCACGCTTGGCTGCGCAGCGGTTCGTATTATGTAACCGGCAATGAAAGACTGGAACGGTATGCTGTCGTTGCCGTGTTCGGGAATCACACAGAAGCCGCGGTTCTGTCGCCAATTGAGCGATAATCCGCATTAGGGGTTTTTCTAATGAAGGATTTATTCTATTTTATACGAAAAATGCGCCAGGTCTCAGGATTCCGTCTGTACCTCAACATGTTCACTACATTCGTTATCAGCTGTCTGGACGGCATCGGAATCTATATGATCGTTCCTATGCTTAGCATTATAGGCGTATTTCAAATGAATATGGATGAAGTGCCGCTTGTCTCTTCCTTATTCGCATTCATCGAGTCATCGTCGATTGAGTTAAACTTGCCGGTCGTACTAGCGATCTACGTGATGATCGTAGGGGGACAAGCATTGCTTCAGCGAAGCCAGATGGTGTTGAACTCACGGATTCTGCAAGGCTTCGTCCGTTCGCTCCGGACGGAAACGTATCAGGGGCTGCTTGGGGCGAAATGGGAGTTCTTCCTCCGCAAGCGGAAGTCGGATTTTCATCACGTCATGGTGAACGAGCTCGGACGGGTCAGCTACGGCACTTCCCTCTTCCTGCAGATGGTCACGGCCATTATTTTTACGGTTATTCAAATCGGTCTGGCCTTCTGGCTGTCCCCGTTGTTAACGACGGTCGTGCTTATAAGCGGCGGAATACTCGCTCTATTCTCGCGGAAGTTCATTAAGAAGGCGGGGCATATCGGCGATAAGACATCAGAGCTGTCTCAGAGCTATTTTGCAGGAATAAGCGATCATTTCAACGGCATCAAGGATATTAAGAGCAACAGGCTGGAACGCTCCCATATCGGTTGGTTCAACAACATGAGCAAGGAGCTGGAGAGCAACGTTATCCAATTAGTACGAGTCAATTCTTTGTCCCAGTTCATCTACCGGATCTCTTCCATAACGCTTATTGCCGGATTCGTCTATTTAGCTTTAGAGGTCTTCCACACGCCGGCTGAGCAATTGATTCTGGTTGTTCTCATCTTCTCGCGGCTGTGGCCGAGGTTTATCGGGATCCAGTCGAATATCGAACAGCTGGCGACCAATCTGCCTGCTTTCAAAGCCATGCGTAAGCTGCAGCAGGAATATGAGCAGGAGAAGGAGCTCATCTTGTCGGGCTCTTCGGACGGGGGAAAGCCATTTCAATTGCAGGAAGGAATCGAATGCAGACAAGTCAATTACCGGTACGACCCTAAAGAGCCGGTGTTCGCTCTGCGTGATATCAACGTCTATATTCCTGCGAATCGCATGACGGCTATCGTTGGTATGTCCGGTGCGGGGAAAAGCACGCTGATTGATATGCTCATGGGGCTTATCGGGCCGGAGAGAGGGCAAGTGCTGATTGACGGCGTTACGCTGAGAGACGAGAAGCAGCTTCTCTCGCTGCGGAGCGCAATCGGCTATGTGGCACAGGATCCTTTCCTCTTCAATGCAAGCATTCGAGATAACTTGAAGCTGGTTGACCCTAATGCCGACGACACCGAGCTGTGGAACGCTTTGAAATTTTCCGTATCCGATGAATTTGTACGCATGCTGCCGCAAGGTTTGGATACGGTCATCGGTGACAGGGGCATCCGGTTGTCCGGGGGAGAACGGCAGCGGATTGTACTAGCAAGAGCCATCTTGAAGCGTCCCTCCATTCTAGTGCTGGACGAAGCGACAAGCGCGCTGGACAGCGAGAACGAACGGCTGATTCAGGAGGCGCTTGACCGCCTTAAGGGAAGCATGACGATTATCGTCATTGCCCACCGATTGTCGACCATCCGCAATGCGGATCAGGTTATTGTCATAGAGCAGGGCGAGGTTATTCAGCAAGGCGGCTATAAACAGCTGTCTCAAGAGGCCAAAGGAAAGTTCAGACAACTGCTCAACTATCAAACCGGCGTTAACAGTTAGTTCGGTCCCCCCCAGACGCTATTAAATATAACTAGAAAAGATTGGAGTAATAATGAGTGCGATAGCCGGTGTGTTTAATTGTAATGAAGAACCTGTAACTGTCGAAACAATCGAAAATATGATGCAAGCCTTGCAAAAATACCCTGCCCATGATGTGCGGGTTTGGCATGACCGTTTCGTATTTTTAGGTTGTCACGCGCAATGGATCACACCCGAATCGACGAAAGAACGGCTGCCCTATTACGACGAACAACATAAGCTCGCCATTACCGCAGACGCGATCATTGACAACAGGGAGGAATTATTTAACCGGTTGCAGGTGGAGCATTTCCGGCGGAAACAGATGACGGACAGCGAGCTTATTTTGGCGGCGTACCTGAAATGGGGGAGGGAAGCTCCGCGATACCTGATAGGAGACTTTGCATTCATCATATGGGATGAGCCCAAACGCCATCTTTTTGGCGCACGTGATCTGTCGGGAAATCGAACGCTGTATTATTATCATCATTCAGGACGGTTTGCTTTTTGCACGGTGATAAATCCGCTGTTTACTATTCCCGGAGTCAAGAAGGCACTGAATGAGTCATGGCTGACCGAGTTTCTCATGATTCCTATCATTTTGGATACGATCGACGTTCACTCCACGGTCTATCATCATATCGATCAAATTCCTCCCGGCCATTCGATTACGGTGGCGGACGGAAACCTTGCATTGGAGCAATACGGGACATTCATAACGCCTGGCGGGAAACTTAAACTAAAAACAAACGGCGAATACGAAGAAGCATTTCGTGAAGTCTTTCAGGAAGCCGTTACATCGAAGCTCCGGACATGCCGGAGTGTTGGCGCAAGCTTAAGCGGAGGGTTGGATTCGGGGGCTGTCGTAAGCTTTGCCGCAAACCCGTTGCGGCAGGAAGGGAAAACATTACAAACCTACAGTTATGTCCCTCCCTCTGATTTTGTGGATTGGACACCGAAAAGCTTGCTTGCCGACGAGAGACCTTATATCGGGGCTACGGTTCAGCATGTAGGCAATATCGCGCACAACGATTTGGACTTCCCGGGTCGCAACTCCTTTGAGGAAATGAATGACCTGCTCGAGCTGATGGAGGCGCCTTATAAGTTTTTTGAAAATTCATTCTGGATCAAAGGGATTCTCGAGCAAGCGGAGAAGGACGGAGTCGGAGTATTGTTGAATGGAGGGAGCGGGAATTACTCCATCTCGTGGGGCCCGGCGCTGGATTACTACGCTCAGCTTTTAAGAAAGCTGCGTTTGCTGCGTTTTTACCATGAGCTGAAGCTCTATGGCAGAAATATGAGAATCGGGAGATCAAGGCTGCTGCCTATAATCGGCAAACTGGCATTTCCGGCTCCAACTTTTTTTTCGAAGCCCTCGCCGGATATCCCGCTTTTAATTAATCCGGATTTAGCGGAACGAACCAAAGTCTTCGATAAACTTAAAAACCATAATGTCGGATTAACCGATTCTTCAATGAACGAGTTTGAGGCAAGAATCTATCAGTTCGAAAATTCGTCGTTCTTAAACCATCAGGGGACGTCATCAACGAAATTATCGTTACGCTATGCCGTCAGGGAAAGGGATCCGACCTGTGATCCCAGGGTGGTTCGATTTTGTTTATCCGTGCCTGTAGAACAATATGTTCAAAAGGGTATGGACCGTTCTTTAATTCGAAGATCGACCGAAAATTATTTGCCCGATAAAGTCAGGCTCAATCTTCGCGTTCGGGGCGTGCAGGGGGCGGACTGGATCCATCGCATGATTCCATCGTGGAGTGCTTTTACGGAAGAACTTCATCAGCTTTGCCTGGATGCCCGGGCTTCGTATTTTTTGAATGTGAAACAAATTAAAGAATCGCTTTCGAAAATCGGAAACTCGCCCAAACCTGAATTAGCTTTTGATCCGAATGTAAGATTATTGATGCAGAGCTTAATTGTTTACCGTTTTATAAAACAATTTTCATAACGCCACGCATGAGAGGAGGTGAAACAAATGACAAAGGAAGTGAAGAAAGAATGGCAGCCGCTGAAGTTGGAACTCCTTGATGTCAGCGCGACCATGGGTGGGAAAAATGGCGTGTATCCTGACAGAAATGGCAAAGGCAACAATAATGGTCACCCGCATGAGGTGGACTCCTAGGTTGACTTACTGCTAGTCCCATTATTTTCATGGCCCTTATACTTTTATAACGTATAAGGGGCCTTCTTAAAGATAAAGAAGGTTTAAGTTCACGGAAGCTTTCTTTATCGTTAAGAGGGTAAGGAAGAAATAGGTGTAATGAATCATAAATCGATAGGGTGTGATTGCATGAGCGTTATAGCGGGTGTTATACAATTCGATAGACCTCTGCATCCAACTGATGGGGCTGCAAATTTCATGGAGGCCGTACGGCAGTTTCCCGGAGATGGCTTTGAAGTCTGGGAGGAAACGTCGGCTCTTCTCGGCTGCCGGTCCCAATGGATAACACCGGAATCGGTTAATGAAAAGCTTCCTTTTCGGGATATGCAATCCGGACTGGTTATAACCGCTGATGCAATCATTGACAATCGCGGACAATTGTTCGAGCAGCTTGAGATTGAGCGAGATAGAAGAAGCGGGATAACGGACAGTGAGCTCATCCTGCTGGCTTATCGCAAATGGGGTCCGGAGACGCCGCGTTATCTAATTGGAGACTTCGCTTTCGTTATATGGGATGCAAGCAGAAAGCTGCTGTTTGGGGCGAGAGATCAGCTGGCCAGCAGGACCCTGTATTATCACCGCAGTTCGTATCAATTCTCGTTCTGCAGTGTAATCCATCCGCTATTCTCCCTAACGGGAATAGATAAGAGACTATGCGAAGAGAGGTTTGCCGAATTTTTGGCGATACCGACGCTCTTGGATGCTGTCGATGTCCATACGACCTATTATGCAGATGTGTTGCAGTTGCCTCCGGCACACACGTTTACTTTGCATGAGGGGAAGCTAACGGTTGCAAAGTATGGCTCATTAATGCCTGATAAGAGCCTTACCTTGGGCTCTGATGACGAATATGTGGAGGCCTTTCAGCAAATTTTCCAAGAATCGGTTCGCTCCAGACTGCGTACCTTCAAGCAGGTGGGAGTCACCCTTAGCGGGGGACTTGATTCCGGCTCAGTGTCAGGGTTCGCTGCGAGGATGCTCGCTAAGGAAGGCAAGAGCTTACAGGCCTACAGCTACATTCCCGAACGGGATTTCAAAGATTGGACGCCTAGAAGCATGTTTGCGGATGAAAGTCCTTATATTCAGTCCATCGTCGATCATGTAGGAAATATGAATTCGAACTTATTAGATTTCCCGGGGATGAGTCCTTTTACGGAGATGGATGAATGGATGGACAGTTTAGAAGGACCATACAAAAATTTCGAAAATGCATTCTGGGTCAAAGGCATTCATGAGGAAGCGGCGCGTCAAGGAGTAGGTGTTTTGCTCACAGGCGCCCGGGGAAATTACTCGATATCCTGGGGCTCAGCTGTTGGTTATTACAGCTTGCTGGTGAAGAAGCTACAATGGCTCCAATTATACCGAGAGATTACGATGTACGGCGAGCAATTGGGCATCGGCCGGAAACGGATCGTTCGCGCGATTAGACAGCAGGTTTTTCCGGAGAAAGGGTCTCCGTTTCAACCGGGGGTACCTTCCATCATCCAAGCTGATTTTGCAAGGAGCTCCGGGGTATATGAGAAGCTATCGCAGTATGATGTCGGTTTGCGGGAGTCAACGTATCAAATGCTGAGGGAACGCGAGAATTATTTCAGCAATCAGGCGGTTTTAAGCATGCAGGGCACCATTTCGGCCAAATCATCCTACCGGCTGGGAATATGGGAACGGGATGCAACCAGCGATATACGACTGATCAAATTTTGCCTGTCCATCCCCGTGGAGCAATATGTGAAGGATGGCTTCGGACGTTCTCTTATCCGAAGAGCAACCAACAATATACTACCGGACAAGGTTCGATTGAATCAACGGACACGAGGCGTTCAAGGCATGGATTGGGTGCATCGGATTATTCCCCGGTGGCCGTCGATAGAAGAAGAGCTTCGTACACTGTGCAGCGATGAGCGGGCTTCCCGCTACTTGGATGTGATGCAGGTGAAGGAATCGATGAGCAAGGTAAGTTCGGGAATTAAGCCCGAGCAGGCTGATGACCCTCACTTAAAGCTGCTTATGCGCAGCTTGATTGCCTATCGTTTTCTCAAAAGGTTGATTTAGCATTTCGAACGGTACTTGAAAGGAGGTGATGGTATGGAGAAAAAACAATGGACAGCTCTTTCGCTGGAAGTGATGGGAGTATCCGAAACAATGGCAGGATTTGGCGTATCGAAAATCGACTATACTTACGTTGACGGCAAGCTCGTAGACCTCGATGTTTATGATTCTTAGTATTCTTCGGCACTAATGGCCAGAGAAGACTGAAAGCCTCACTCAAATATACTTATGTGCTGCTAGATAGCTTATCGGTTCTCAAACGGCAGAAAACGGACATGAAAGGAGGTGGAGTGTAATGGAGAAAAAACAATGGACAGCACTATCCCTGGAAGTGATGCAAGTATCGGAAACGATGGCAGGCTTCGGTGTATCGAAAATGGATTTTACTTACGTTGACGGTAAGCTTGTTGACATTGACGTGTATGATTCCTAGGATTTATCGTATTCCATTGCAGTACTAGAAGACGCCGTAGAGGACACAGCTTTAGCTGTGCCTTTACGGCGCTTTTTGTGTTGAGCAACCAATGTTCGGTGAAAATAAAGTGTCGGACTGATAATTATCAAGACTTAAACTAAAGAAAACATTCTTTGGTTTTACGTTTAGGCCTTGTGAGTTCAAAACTATGCCTTACCATG
Source organism: Paenibacillus sp. 05T425 (assembly GCF_056396205.1). Classification (NCBI taxonomy): domain Bacteria; kingdom Bacillati; phylum Bacillota; class Bacilli; order Caryophanales; family Paenibacillaceae; genus Paenibacillus; species Paenibacillus sp. 05T425. Next base: position 828,892 of record NZ_JBFTLA010000001.1, on the reverse strand, counting down.
TCATGAAGATCATCTTCCGACAGTCCTTCGTCCAGAATCACTGTATTCCAGTGCTCTTTGTTCATATGATACCCCGGCTTAACTTCCTTAAATGCCTGTCGAAGAAAATGGGATCGTTCAGGATCACATTTAAGGTTAACGCAAAGATGTTTATCTCGGTTGAATATCAAGGCAAATAATTTCTTGTTCTCTTTATGGCGAATGGCCGTCCAGCCTTCTCCGAAAGGTTGATCTTCATACGAGCCTGGATAAGACAAGCAGTATTCTACGAATTCTCCTATTTCCATCTGATCTTCTCCTGTCTTTGGTAGAATTCATTTTGTATTAGATTCAATTTAATGTTAATTTACGAGACAAGCAAGATGTCCAAGGTTAACCAATTTGGAACTATCATGCCCGTTAGCACAATAAAATGGTAACTCTAAATATCAGTTCATAGACTCTGTCGAAATCGTCTCGCATCCGTTGAATAATGCAAATTTTTGAAAACAATCGTTCAAGGCTGTTCGCAATTGCTTTGTTGGCTTTATGTCGTTCTCGTACCAGATGTTTTTAACAACGAGCGTCCCGGCTTTTCGCTCCACGATTACCTCGGCTCGTCCGATGAGACTTTCTCCGTATAATAGAGGCAACACATAATAGCCGAATTTCCGTTTGATTGCAGGCGTGTAAATCTCCCAGGTGTAATCGAATCCAAACAATTCCTTGATCAGTTTTCTGTCCCATATGAAATTATCTAGTGGGGCAATCAGCTCGCAGCGCCATTTCAGCACTGGATTTTGCAGAACGGCTTCAATAAGCGGCAAGTCCTCACTGCGGCAATAAAGTATATCCTTCATTTGTTCCACGGCAACAGCAACTATGCGAGATTCGTGCAACAGTTGGCGGAAAACCTCGTTGCGCTGCTCCGCTTTCAATCCCCAAATGTTCAGCCAAGCATCGGATGCGCGATTCCATAAAAGGCCAACGGCGCCGATTCGACGCAGTACCCGCCACTTGTGATGCTTAAGCTCGCTCTCCAGTGGCTCCGGCGCATTCAGCAGATTTGGCTGAATGTACTTTACGGCGACATCATAATATTTACGCATTCCTTTTTTGTGATGTATAATCAACTCGCCTGTCGAGTACATCTGCTCTAGCACCGACCGGGATGAATTGTTTCCGCTGCTCCAGTGGATGGCCGATTGCCAAGCGAAATTTCCATCCAATTTTAGATCATCCGAACTTAGCACACCATGATTTTGGATGTGAGCTCGTACTTGCTCTAACAGCACTTCCATTTCGGGATAGCGCTTGGCATGTTGTCTTGCGGCCTGCCTGTACCGCTCAAAATACGGCCAGTCCTCGACAGGGATGATGGCCAAATTCTTATCGGGATAATCGACAAGAATTCTATCTTCATAGAGCAACTCGGCGAGCATGTTCTTGGTAAATCCTTTGATTCGCGACTGCAACACCAGTTCGGCGTTTTTTCCGCAAACATCTATGGGATCGTATTGAATACAGCCGACCTGCCGCACAAAATCCAATACACCCAGCTTTCCGGTAAAATGATATTCGCCCAACAACCCATGCTTCAATAGCAGAAATTGCCGTGCCTGGCGATTCGTCAATTGGATCATATATACATCGGCTCCTTTGCTCTTTTTAAATGATATCAACCACGCCTTTTCACCTTATCCGTTGGAAAATACAAAAAACAAACACATGTTCCCATAAAATGTACCATTATTTCGAGCATAAAAACAAGCTATTGAAAAATGCTTCCAGTTAACGCAATGAAGCTGCCGTTTTCCGCGGCAGCTTCATCAAGGTTGTGTATTGAGCTAAAGTTCCCAGTTAGTTGAATGGATTATTCAAATACGTCCAAATATAAGTGTAATTCATGATATAATAAATTTGGCAGAAATTGTATTGGAGGGATTGATCTGAAGTCGTTTGCTAAATACTTCTTGGTTGCTCTCACTACTGTTTTAGTTGTGTTGTCTGTGCAACGTTATCCTTTCCAAGAGAAGCATTCTGATAACATTGCAGTCAATGATGGTGTTGTGGTCACCAAGGAATTTAGCGTTAAGTCCGACACTGCAAATCAAAACACATCGGTAAAGGGAACGATCATAGTATGGGGCAACAAAGGAATGGCTGAGCGTATACGAATAGTTACGTCGTTTGAGATTGATCCCGAAGATTTCGGCGGAATGACGGTTTACATCCCGAAGAAATGGTATATCTCTAATATATTAAGTAGTTATCCTTATAATCAAAAAACATCACTAGAACCATATGCTTCTGAAAGTGATATGAACCTAGGTAATGAATGGAGAAATATGGTGGAAGTCGGAGTAACAAAGCTGCAAAAACCGGCAGGCGGAGGAACTGGAACGGTAATAATTGATCTAGTTTCTGATCGAAAAGCAATATTACCATCGGAAACCTTCAACATTTTAGTTACCGTAGGTTCCGATACGAATCCGAAAAATGGTGTGAAGTCAATAGGAGTAGGTTCTATCAAAATTCCGATCTCTGTGAACACTGAGAGTTAAGCTTGAAAACAAAATGGAAGCATTCTCAATCCGTCACGCTAAACTGCCAGTTAGTTTAATTAAAAGTGCATTTCTGAGGATCACGGGGCTGTATAGAAGTTCTTGTTCTATACAATAAATAAAAAACTGCGTTTAAGCGACTTGATGTTGTCGTTTGACACTCCGCGAAAAGCAAGTCTCTTTATTGCCCACCTGATCGTTGGAAACGGGCATAAGAAAAACCACCATGGCACAATGCCTTGGCGGTTTGTTTATCGTTGATCTAATGTATATTCTTTGTCAGCACCTTCAGACGGTCCGACTTGCACAGTTTAGTCATGAATATCAGTTAAACACAATCGATAGTTATTTTTATAGTTTAACCATTATAAAAATTTATAAACCTCTACCATCTGCGCAATAGTTTTTTGATTTAATAATCAACTTTTTGCTTTGGACCAAATCTGCCTGGCAACCTCTATACAGTTTTCTATTTTAAATGGTTCACCAAAACTTTTCTCAAAAATCACTTGTATCCGATGACCTAATTCATTAATAGAGGTGGCATCTCCGATACTTTCAATTACTTTTTTAATCTCACTTTCAAACTCATCATCTGGTGCATGCGGCAACAAACCGTAAGGATTCCACGAATTAATAGCTTCTGTTACAACTGTCTTAATATTATCATCTATCATTGTATCCATCCTATTCTTCAAATTCATTCTATTCGAAGTATTAGCCGACCAAATAAAATACGTAATCACTCTGCTATTCAATTATTCAACTATCGTCTCCTGTTTGTTTAAGTTGATAAATGTATTTCACAGCTCCTATTTGTCAGTATTTCAATTAACTGTTGGACAAATCCATCATGATTTACTGATCCCTCACGAAAGGACTTATTAAAGGCTTTCCACTCTAATTTGAACGGTGGAATCAATCCGAACCCTCCACACAAACAATCATCAAGTCCATCCAGGCTAGCTCCGAAATAACCGAAAGGGCCATTTATGGCTTCTCCTATTGCGATATAAAAAGATGCTATATCATGAATAATTTCTCCATCAATTATGATAACTTGTTCATTCCTATCAATACTAGATACACGCCTTAATCGTATAACCTGTAACCATGCTCGTTTTTCTTCTAAAGAGAAATCCGTCCATTGTCTAAGTTCGTTAGAATTCTCACGTAATTTCCCCCAAATATCAAAAGCGAAAGGTAACGGTTTTTCAGGGAAATGACCTATAATTTCAATTGGACTTTGCTTGGAAAACTCCAATGTTTTTATCTTAACATCCTTATTGGGAACGAAAAAATATCCACCTAAACTCTTTCCTTCCTTAGATAGGAATTTGAGATACAAGTTTGAAATGGCCAATGTAGAAGTCTCCTTAACGTCCTTTGTTAATTTAAAGCCATGTAACGTCAAGACTGAATAACCTTCTTCATTTGAAGTTAATATCTCTGCCTTATGACAGAAACCCAGTACTGAATCATCTTCAACGTTAACAACCGAAAATTTATAGCTCAAACAATCCCACCTCTAATAACTGCTTAAATTCCATCTTACCATGCTAAACTGCCAGTTAGTTGAAAAAGACGATAATAACTTTTAAAGTATAGAGTACTATTTGTATTGACAAGAGGAGGTTGGTTCTCATGAATATTTTAATTTTAGGTGCAACTGGACGAGTTGGAGGTCAAATAGTTACTTATGCCCTTCATGACAGCCATCATGTTACTGTATTAGTTCGTACTCCAGAGAAGATTCAAATAAATAATGGAAATCTAACGATTATTCAAGGTAATGTCTTAAATAAAGATGATATCATACGTGCAACACATGGGATTGATGTAGTTATTAGCGCACTAAATACGGATGGGACAACTACTCTATCAGAAAGTATGCCTCTAATTATCGAAGCAATGCAAAACGAAGGTATACAACGAATTATAACTATAGGAACTGCTGGGATCCTGCAAAGTAGAACCACCCCAGATTCACTGCGTTATCAGTCAAGTGAATCAAAGCGGAAGTCAGTCCGTGCAGCAGAAGAACATCATAAAGTTTACGATATGCTAAAACAATCAACACTCCAATGGACTATTGTCTGTCCTACGTATTTGCCGGATGGAGAAAGTGTAGGTAAATATCGTGTAGACCGTCATTTTTTGCCGGAAGGTGGTGTTGAAATATCTGTGTCGGATACAGCAGAATTTACATATAGCCAGATAAAAAGTAGAGATTTTATAAAATCACGTGTGGGTATCGCCTACTAACCGCGCAGAAATCGCCATAGAGGATCACAGCGTACGCTGTGATCCTCTATGGCGATTTCTGAGTTCTGCGTACCCTTTTTTTTCTACGGCTGACCAATTAACAAACAGCGATGACGCATGTAAGTGTAACGGACCTAAACGTCGCTAACTGTCCCAAAATTGCTTGTTTGATCATTTTACGGACAAAAGTGACCCTTATTCTAAAAGGAGAGGCTTTATATGCATAAATTAGCGATCTTAGCGTCATCTCTGTCCGTTAGAAATGAAAAGAGGCTATTTTTATCCAATAAAGGTCATCTGTGTCCGCTAGAGTTTGTTCGTTGATTGGTCACCAATTAGGTTACATGTAATAAAATCCGGACTTCTATAATAAATTTCATACTGGACAAGTTGGGAGTACTGCTCTAACGCGAATAGCAGGGGGGATGCCAATGTGGAGCCGGATCAAGCCGAAGAAGACATATTTCAGCATTTTTCTATACTCTTGCCTAGCAGTAAGCTTGCTGACCCTGGTGTTCACCATGTTCCTGAGCCGGCAGTTCGCTCAAAGCGCAATGGATGAAATCAATAAGTCGAACCAAGAGAAAATGCACCAGGTTGTGAAAACCTCGGAATTTACTTTGCAGAAGCTGCGTCAATTTACACTCAGAATTTATTCGGATGAAAATATCGCAATGTGGGTCAACATGGATGAAAATGATTATTCCCCCCTGGCGTTAAATAAAGCGGCCGAAAGCGTAAGGGAGTTTAGGAGCAGCGAGCCTTTCATAGACGATATTTATTTAGTTAACCTCAATCTCGGCGAAATCTATACTTCAGACTCAAGTATTTATACAATACAAGATTTCTATGATCAGGCGATGCTGAATTACATTAAGAGTCAGAAAACGCCGTATCTGCAGTTTGTCAACCATGAGGTGGAGGGCGAATCGCATCTAGCGCTTGTCGTGCCGGCAGCCGGGCCTAATCAGAACTATTATGGATTCGTGGCGATTCTGTTCAGCAAGCCGCTGCTGAATGAGCACATGCTGCAAATATCGGAGGAAGATCAGAACAAAGTTTTTATTGAAGGCAAAAATAAGGAGTTCATTCTGGGCAATACGAATGCCGCGTTGACGGAAGATCTCATGGGGACGGATACGCCGGAGGCGGCAGAACAGGGCTGGAAATGGGAGTCCGGCAATGAAACCTGGTCTATTCAGACGGCCCAGCTTCCTATAGAAGGATGGAAGGTTTATCATTTGTCGCCGATCTCTCTGTGGCAAGCGAAAATAACCAAGATCCGGATGGAAATTATCGGATCCTCGATCATTCTGCTGATCGCTTTGCTGTTGTTCTTGTTCTGGCAATCCTACCGCAGCTTGAAGCCCATTAGCGATTTGGCCTTTCAATTGCAAAGCAAGCTCGGCAAGAAACATCCGATGGCGCAGACAGCCAATGCCAATAATGAGATTGAGTGGATTCATTCCGGCTTCCATCTGCTGGTCGAGCAGATCGAGCAATTGGACTTGTCGATCAAGAGCAGCAAAGCTTTGGTGAAGGAGGATTTCTTGCGTCAATGGATTCTCAATTCGAAAGCTTCCGGACCCGTCGAAGCGTTTATTAGAAGTGAAACGAAAATCCTCCAGACGGGCTCTTTCCGCATGGCGGTCGTACGGCTGGAGTCATATGGTCGGTTCAAGGAATGTTACGATTTCGCATCGCGAAAATTGCTCCGCTATGCACTGGGCAATATTATGGTCGAAGTGCTTGCGAATCATGGGTTTGCCGCTGAAACGGTCGATTTCAGCTCGGATCACCTCGTGGCGCTTATTTCTTCGCCCTCTTCGGGGGAAGATACGGCGCCGGTCATCGCAGCGATGGAGGAGGTAAGAGCTCAGATCAGGCGGTGGCTGAAGCTGGAATTGCATGCGGCTGTCAGCTCCGCGCTTCATATGGAAGACAATGTGCACACCGTTTATACCCGGATGTACGAACTCACTTTGATCGGATTCATTTATAACGAGGATCGGGTATTCACCTCCGAAGATCTGGAGCGGTATCAGCTGGGCAAAGACAGCAAGCTGGATGAAGACTTGCTGAAGCAGGTGATTTATTCCGTTCACCTTAAGAACGATAAGGCATTAAAGAGTTACTTGGATGAACTTACCTTACAAATGCAGGCGCTAAGCTACGAGGAATGCAAGATGCAGCTGACTCATATTATTTATTCGATTATGAAAAGCTTCAAAAACTATAAGACGTTCCAAGGAATGAAGAGCATCCATACTTTCCTGGAGCAATTCGCAACCATTGGAGAAGTGAACTCGTGGCTGTACGGGGAGCTGCAGCAGATCATGGACCAGCACCGCAAGAAAAATCCTTCGAGCCGAAAGGACGAGGTAGCCGCCGAAATGATCGAATATGTGCGCAGCCATCTTCACAATCCGATGCTTTCGGTGGACGACATTGCCACTCATGTGTCCATATCCGTAAACTATGCCCGGCAAATCTTCAAAGAGCGTTTGGAGTGCTCATTATCCGACTATATTACAAACCAACGGATCGAGTACGCGATCAAGCTGCTTACAACGACCGATTGGACGGTAGCCGACATAACGGAACAGTCCGGTTTTCAGACTAAGAGCACCTTCTATTCCCTGTTCAAACGGGCAACCGGAATGACGCCGAACCAATACCGTACTGAAAATACGCAAGGCAAGGCGTAGAAATCCGTACCTCACAGTTGTTGGAAAATGGATACTTGCCCTTTACCGACTTTCGTACCCATTGGTAGATACCGGACTGTACGGAAGCAGAACAACCCGAGTATGATCAGACAGAAGCGGGATGCGCGGATAGACGGAAATCGTTGCGGCCGCCGCCCGGATGATCATCAAGCAGGAGGGGTTAAGCCATGAAGTTAAGAAGAAGCGGGTTCTTGTTAATGGTCGTATCGCTAATCCTGACAGTAATATTGGCCGGCTGCCGTTCGAATGGGCCGGCCCCTTCGGAAACAGGCGAATCGCCGCAGGTTTCCGAGGAAGGCCAATTGAATCCGGTTACCTTGAAGATCATGTTCCCCGGCGATCCGCCGGCGGACTGGGATGAAGTCAAGGCGGAGATGGAGAACCGGCTGGCGGGTACGCTTAATGTGAAGCTGAACGTCGTGTATATCCCATGGACGGACGTTCTTCAGAAACGTCAAGTTGCATTATCCTCCGCGGAAGACTACGATCTGATCTGGGACAATAATCCGGTGCAAAATATGGCCGCCGGCCTCTATGAACCGCTGGACGAATTGATCGAGAAATACGGGCCCGATATCAAGGCCAATCGCTCTGCGGAGCTGATGGAAGCCAATAAGGTAAACGGCCAATTGTATGCGGTTCCGCTTGAAGTGAATTTCATACGCCCATGGACGTTCGTCATTCGCAAGGACATTCGGGAGCAGCTCAGTGTCGAACCGATCAAAAGCTATGACGAGTTGATCGAATTTATGTATTTGGTGAAAGAGAAGGTTCCGGAAATCACTCCGTTCATTCCTAACGGTACGGAACATATCGGCTTGAGGCTTGCAAACATGCTTGATCCGGAGGCCAATCTTGCAGCCGTATTGAACTATCCCGGACTGTACACCAAGGGGAACGACGGAAAGGTCTATAATATTATCGATAACATGGACCCGATGATTATGAAAAATTTCGAGCAATATCGCAAGCTGTATCAGGACGGAATTTTGGCCAAAGACGCCCTTACGCTCAAAAATGCGGAATTTGCCAAAGGAAAGGCGGCTGTTTCCACGTTTTTCGATTTCGGCGTCAATCTGAATACCCGCACGGCGCTTGAACAATCGGTTCCGGGAGCTTCTGCCGAAACCTTCTCCTTATACGACTCCGGCATGAAGCTGAGCTCGACCTACAAAGCGGGCAACTTTATTGCCGTTCCGGTGGTCAGTAAGAACAAAGAACGCGCGATTCAATTCCTTAATTGGCTGAACCAGAAGGATAATTACGATCTGCTTGCCTACGGTATAAAGGGAAAGAACTGGGAAGATGCGGGCGAAGGTCTTTATAAACCGATCAAAGATAACCCTTATGCGGGCGTTCCTTTCGCATGGGGCTGGAATCCGAAGCTGGATCGAATCGATGCCAGCCTGCCTGAAGATGTCATTGCGCTGAATAAGTGGCAGAGGGAACCCAGTAACTTCGCAACGGATATTCTGACGGGCTTCACCTTCAATCCTAGCCCGGTAGCCAATGAAGTGGCACAACTCAGCAATGCGGGCGTGGAGTTTTATAATCCGATCGTGATGGGGCTGGTGGAACCAAGCGAGGGTCTGGCCAAGTTTAAGGAAAAGGCCTATGACAATGTGAAGAAAGTCCAAGCGGATTATCAGAAGCAGCTGGATGAATATCTGGCTGGCAAGAACAAGTAAGTAATCCAAGAAGCCGGCGGCCTTGAAGCAAGGCAGCCGGCTTTTTTTCTATATTGCGTGCTGAGCGGTAAATTCCGTACTTTTCGCGAGTGATAGAAATCGAACCTTCACAGGGTGTTGCCGTTCATACCTATTGATAAATACAAGACTATACGTACGGCATCGCGCATGCGTAATATTGCAAGTACAGAAGAATGGAAAGGAGAGCTTGAGTTGGCAATTGTGCAGGAGCTGAAGAAGAACAAATGGCTTTACGCGATGTCGCTTCCCGTCATTGTGTATGTTTTTATTTTTTCTTATTTGCCGATGTCCGCTCATATATTGGCCTTCAAGCAGTTTGTACCGGCAAAGGGGCTCTGGGGAAGCGAATGGGTGGGCCTCGACAATCTGACGTTTTTTTTCACCGGTCCGGATTGGCTGGGCGTAACGTTGAATACGATTTACTTGAATCTTCTGTTCATTGTTTCGGGTACTGTATGCTCCTTATGCATTGCGCTGCTGCTGAATGAAATTCATCATTCCTTTATCAAAAAGGTGACGCAATCGCTTGTCATTCTGCCGCATTTTATTTCCATTATCGTCGTTAATCTGATGGTCATGAATTTCTTTAACGGGCAGGACGGCATGATTAATCGCTTGCTGAAGGAATTCGGGTTTCAGATGATCTCCTGGTTTCAAACGCCGGAAGTTTGGCCTTGGCTGCTCACGATCATATTCGTATGGAAGGGTGCAGGGTGGGGATCGATTATTTATCTTGCAACTTTGACCGGGTTCTCCGAGGAATATTATGAAAGCGCTAAAATCGACGGCGCCAAGCGGTGGCAGCAGATTTGGTACATTACGTTACCGCTCCTGAGGCCGACCATTATCGTGCTGACGCTTCTCTCGCTGGGACGTATCTTTTACGGCGATTTCGGCTTAATTTACGGCATCATCGGAGACAATTCGCTGCTCTTCGATTCTACGGATGTGATCGATACGTATACGTACCGGTCCTTGAGGTCCACGAATATGAACAGCTACAGCAATGCCGCGGCAGTCGCCTTATTCCAGTCGGTTATGGGGCTGATCACCATTTTGTTCTTCAATTGGTTGTCCGCCGGGTCGATAACGATTCGAAGCTGTTCTAGAAAGGGAGTGATGGTATGAGAATGACACAGCGGGATACTTCGCAGCTCGCCGTGTCCGCAGCGGCTTATCTGTGCATTGGCACTTTCGCCCTGATTTGCTTTATTCCCTTCTGGCTTATGTATATGGGATCGTTCACGGCGGAGAGTCAGATTGTCAAGGGGTTTCAAATGTTCCCTACGGAATTTACGTTTGATTCCTACCGCTTCTTATTCCAGGGCAGCCAGGTGTACTACAGCAGTTTCGTTTCCATTTTCGTTACGGTTGCCGGCACTATCGCAGCCGTGCTTATGACCTCCGTGTTCTCCTATGTTGCAGCCCATCCGAAGGTGAAATACCGGTATGTCCTTTCCTTCTACATTTATTTCACGATGCTGTTCCCACCAGGTCTGGTCGGCTATTATTTGCTCATTTCCAACTGGCTGAACCTGCGGGATTCACTGCTCGCGCTGCTGCTGCCGCTCTTGTTCTCCGCCTTCAACGCTTTCTTGATGACATCGTATTTCCGCACGCTACCCTTTGAATTGAATGAGGCGGCAACCGTGGACGGCGCGCATGAGCTGTATATCTTCTTCCGGATCATCTGGCCGGTTTCCATGCCGGTTATTGCGACGATTGCCCTTTTCTATGCGCTTTCCTATTGGAACGACTGGTTTAACGCGCTGATGTTTATCGACGATCCGCAAAATCATCCGCTGCAGATGATGCTGCGAAGAATCGTTTCCAATTCGGAGAATCTGGATTACTTGAATGCGAATGTCAATATTCCCGTTTCGGCGACAGGCGTTCAGCTTTCGACGGTTGTTATTACGATTGGGCCGATCATTTTCCTATATCCGTTTCTGCAGCGCTATTTTATCAAGGGGATGACGATCGGAGCCATTAAGGGATAAGGGGTGGAGGTTAATGAAGAGCAAATGGTATCGAGGGTATCGAGGTGATGCTTTTAGACTGTTTCTAGTCATCCTGCTGTTGTCGTCGTTCATCCCTGCCGGAGGAGCGCTCGCGGAAGCTACGCTGCTCAAGACCGGAAACTATTACTACAGCCCTGCCCCGAATGCAGGCAATTCTCCGGACAATGGCGCAACCGGCTTGGTATCATCGGAGGGCGGCGTGCTTCTTGACGGCTTAACGAAGACCTACGCCGGATGGATGGGAAGCGCGACCGCCAAAGGGACGGTGCAGGCGGTGTTCGACCTGCAGAAGGACTACCCGCTGGACAGCATAAACATCGTAATGAATTCGCCTAACATCTATTGGGGGTTTAAGGAATTTACGGTCAAATACCGCTCCGAGGCTACACCGGATTTTTACTATATTGCCGGCAAGCATGTAAAATCAGGAACCGCCTTGAACTATTCGGTCAACATCCAGATGGAAAACAAGACGGCCAGGTTTATTGTCATCGATATGAAGCGGTCGCACTCTTATCAGCATATCCCGCTTACGGAAGTGCAAATTTATAAAGGCACAGGCGATGAAGGGCAGAATCCGGCTGCTGCTTTCACCGTAGAGCAGATGCAGGCTGAGCTTAAGAAAGACGCTATGATGGTGGATAAATACGGACAGTGGATTTATGAAACGTGGACGGGAAAGGTTGCAACTGACGCGCAATTGCGGCAGGAATATGCGAATGAGGCGAAAGCGCTGGCGAAAGTTTCGCTGGACCGAAGGAAATATGATCAGTACGGCGGGATTAAAAGCGGGGGAATATACAAAAGCACCGGATTTTTCCGACTGGAACAAATCGATAATAAGTGGTGGTTTATTACGCCGGACGGCTATAAATTCATTTTAAAGGGCGTGGATGCGACAAGCATATGGGAGTGGGGATACGGAACACCGAATAGGAAGACGGACGGCACTCCCCGAAAGGTGTTCGAGGAGCTTCCCGATCCGAGCGTCTATGCTCCCGCTTACGCCAATGACTCAAATGGCGAAAGAGTCAGCTTCGTCGTCGCCAACGTCATGAAAAAATACGGCAGAAACTATGAGTCGAAGTGGGAGGAAATCACCAAGAAGCGGTTGATCAATTGGGGGTTTAATGCCTTTAGCAAGTGGACCAGACCTAATAATGTCACGTTTCCCCATATAGAGGTTCTGCAAGATCCGTCAAATTTGAAAAGGATTCAATGGACTTACGACGTGTTCGATCCGCAGGCGGAATCCATTATCGACAGCGCCTTGAGCGCACAGCTTCAAGAGGCGAGGAATGACCGGTGGCTGATCGGCTACACTTACGATAACGAGGCCGGATGGTCGACCGATATCGTAAAAGAGATTTTGACGTATGGTTCGACCTCTGCGGCGAAGGGCGCCTTTGTGGATTTTCTTGCGCCAAGATATAACAATGACATTGCCGCCGTCAACCAGATCCTTGGCACGAGCGCCGAATCATTTGAAGCATTAAAGAATACGACGATCGCGATCGCCAGCGTTCCGGCTGCGGATGTATCGGACTATATCAAGCTGGCATCCAGAACGTACTTCCAGACGATCCGGAATATTATCGAAAAATATGATACGAACCATTTGTTCTTAGGTTCATCTATCGTTCCCACTTGGCGTACCAGTCTGGATTGGGATTCGGCAGCCATGGAGTTTGTGGATGCTTTTTCCGTAGATAATTATACGAATGATGCGGGCTGGCTTTCCAGATATGAAGCTTTCGGAAAACCGCTGTTGAATCTGGAATATACGTTTAGCACTAGCGAGCGCGGGTTATCGCCCATCAATGCGGCTACAAGAACAGCCAGTATAGCGGATAGAGGCACGGCCTTCAAAACGTTCATCGAAAGCCAAACGGCACATCCGCTATTTGTCGGATCGGGCTGGTTTGCGTACTATGATCAAGCGGTTACCGGGCGTAAAGACAGCGAGAATTTCAATATAGGCTTGGTAAATCAGCAGGATCAGCCTTACACGGATATGGTCAATATCATGAAGACCGTTAATGCAGGGCTGGAAACAATCCATGCGAATTAAAGAACCTTTATAGAAATGAGGGGATGAAAATAAGCTGCCGTCGCCGGCAGCTTATTTTGCTGGCGATACGTAATAAGATCAGTTCGTCGAAACAACGATGCTGTCGAAAACAGCCGTCTGATCGAACGTCCGCAAACCGATGTACCCGCTGGTCAAGCTGGAGTCGCTAACGCTGATTTTTTTCACGCCGTCCACATAGGCTTTCAATGAGCTTCCGTTCATCTCCAGCTTAAGCAGATACCAAGTGCCTGGAGTGGCTGTCATGCTCGCTTCCCCGATCTTGGTCCAACTATTGCCCAGTTTCTTGTACAATTGGACTTTATTCAGATCATAATTGATGCGCAGGGTGTACATGTAGGAGAAATCTGAATTTGCCCGGGCAACCAAGCCGGTAGAAGCGTTGGCCATATGATTGTCATACGCTTTTAAGGCTACGGTTATGGTGGCGTTGGAGTAGGTCGAATGGATCGCGGTTTCGGCAATGCCTGTGTCCAATTGTTTCAACACTTTATTGTCTAGGGGAATGCTGTCGTGACTGACATCATTGGTTAAAGACCAGCTGCCGCTCAGAGGGACCGGGCTGCCGGAACTATTGTTCTGAAAGCTGTCGCCAAAGCTCTGCGGTTCAAACATGACCGCATCGGCTCTGTTGGAACCGCCTTGAGCGGTCGTGAGCTTCACATATTCTTCCGGTCCGCCAGCAAAATATACCGTATCAATCAGGCGCCACTGACCGCCCGCTATGGTCGTCTGATTGATGGTTACGGTATTCGTCACGCCATTGTGAAAGATTGAATATTGAGCATACTTCGTTGAACCCTGATGGTAAGGGTACCGGACGTACACATTGTAGTATCCCGGCGTCGTGAAGTTCGGTCTCCACGTAGCCGTACTTCCAATTGTACTGCTGTAACGCGAGCTGCCGCCGTAACTGCCGCCCAGCGAACTAGTCCCCCAGGTTCCCGTCTCGGCATAGCCGCTGCTTTCTGCGTCGACGATGACCCCGCTTTTCGCCTTAATTGGACCGATGATGTTGGAGTACGGGGAATAGGTGCCGTGCACATTTTTCGCTTTCACCCTATAGTAATAGCTTGTGCCTTCCTGGGCAGATGCATCGCCAAAGATCGGTACGGTAAACGTATGATGACGCGGTATGGTAATATCATCCGTCACATCGCTGCCTACAGCTATCCATGGGCCGGAGGGACTTGTCGAACGTTCAACGTCATAAGTGCTTGCCCCGGAGACACCCATCCAGGAGAGGGCATGAACGGAATCGACAGGGAACATCACGGGCGCATCGGGTGCCGGCCAATGAGGAACGGCCAAGCCTTTCATCGAGTAGGCATACTTGCGCAGCAGATCGATGATGGCCGTTTCGTTCGCCCAATCGCCGGTTGCGAAACCGGGATAACGCAAATAGGACCATTCTCCGACCGGAGGCCAATGCCATCCGCCCATCTTGTGATGATGCATGCTGCCCCAGACCATGGCGCCTGATGTTCCATTGTTCTGAACGATGTCGAGCAGCTGTTCCGTATCCGCTGGGGAATAGTCACCGAATTCGCCAATGATCAGCGCTTTTTTTCCTTTGGTGCTATTTCTCCACTCATTGAGCTTTGTAGCCAAGTCGACATTGTGATAGCTGTAAATGTGCGGAACAATAATATCGATATGGCTGTCATTCAGCGCATTGGTCCTTATTCCCTGTGCGCGGACATATCCTCCATCGGCTACAAGATGGTTGGAATCGAGGCTCTTCACATACGCGGCCATCTCGCTTACCCAGCTATCCGTGGAGGGAAGTTCGTTCCCCAGCTGCCAGGCCAAAATGGCTTTATCGTTTTTGTAAGGAACACCCGTATACGTATTGGTCCGTTGAACGACAAATTTAATGAAATTTTTGAAGTCCTGCTTTATGGTCGCATCGCTCCAAAAATCATTCGCCGTTTTCCCGCGGAAAGCCGACCAATCGGCAATCCCTCCGATGTAGGTATACTTATCGACGAAAGGCACGATTAGCCGAACATCGTAATGGTTTGCCATTTGCACAATTTTATCCAGTAACTTGAATGCGCTTTCATTATATTCGTTAGGTCCCATCACATGACGATAAGTTCCTGAGGGATCGCTGCTCATTGACACTTCAAACGGATACAAGCGGATGACATTAATTCCTGAGCTGCTTGCCGCGCGAACCGCATCCTCGATTTCAGACGGATCCGTCCATGCTCTATTCAGTAAAGGCTGATTGGTTCCGATAAAACGAAACGTGGATGCCCCTTCCATCAACGTATCTCCGCTGCGCGTAATATAGTCTGAGAATCCCGACTCGGCACGAGCCGTCCAAAAGTTGTAAAAGGAATCGTACGTAAGCAGCATAACGGCCAAGGTGACGAGTTTCAACCATTTGTTCATGCCATTATTCCTCCTTATTTGCACATGACCATCCAATAGAATGACATCTACGGAACTAGCTGAAGAAAAGGTGAATCCCCAAGCAGAAGTTATGAAAGCGGATACAAAAAATTGCAAATTCGATACATCTCGACAATTATATGCACACCGCGGCAATTTGTTACCACAATCTTTCGCGGTTATTGGGGCA
This sequence comes from Paenibacillus sp. 05T425, assembly GCF_056396205.1. NCBI lineage: Bacteria > Bacillati > Bacillota > Bacilli > Caryophanales > Paenibacillaceae > Paenibacillus > Paenibacillus sp. 05T425. Next base: position 812,946 of record NZ_JBFTLA010000001.1, on the reverse strand, counting down.
CAGCGGCGGGGATAGCTGTCCAGCATATAAAAACAGGTCAGTTAATGGTGTGATTAACCATTAACTGACCTGATATCTTACTGCGTTAGTATCACGAGGAGGAGTTATTCTTCTTTGGTTAAAGCCCGGTCACGAAGCACGCGGTCGAGCAGATTGCGAATAAGATCGAGATCGTCCTTCTCCAGAGGGACGCCGTCCCAATGAAGCTGCTCAACGTTTAAGTATTCTTTTGCATTATGGTTAACATCCGCCGGTAGCTCGGAGTAATCGGTAAGACCTAATAAATAATCAGCTGACGTACGCAATTTTCGGGATATTGTTTGTATGGACTCTATCGTCGGCTGGCGGTATCCCGACTCATAGCCGGCATAGGTGCTTTTGGCAACGCCAACAAAATCGGCCACTTCCTGCATGGTCAATTTCCTCTTCTTCCGCATCTGCTTCAGTCGCTTCGCAAACATATTCATGCCCCCATATCTACTTACGCATGCAAAAACAGTATATCAATCTTTTCCCCGTCTTTCCATAGATTCCGTAAAGGCGACCAGCTGAAAATAATGGCGGCATGGAAGCGGGTACCGCCCAGGCGACTGGACCGAGTTTCGATCGAATGGATAATGGCTGCGGGTTGCCGCTGCACAATGGCGAAGAACCTTTATTCGGAAGCGGAGGTGCTTCCAAATAAAGGTTCGGATTAAGGCTAGCCGGATAGAGAGATGGAGTATTTATTTTGCTTACTTGAAGTAGCTGTTAATTTGTTCTTGAGCGGTTTTCATAATCGTGTCCATGCCGGCGGATTTTAGTTCCGCAGTAATCTTCGGAATCATTTTCTCCGGATCGGATGCGCCCGTAATGAGTTCATATTTGTATTTATCCCATACCGCTTGGACATTCGCCACTTCGGTCTGAAGATTGCCGATGTCCAGCGCGAACCCTAGCACATTGGAAGATGTCGCTGCATCGTTCAGCTTTTTAACTTGGTCCCATTGATCGACAGGAGCGCCTTTGGTAACGGCAAGATTAAAGAATGTACCTTGGGAGTAAGCAGCCAGCGGCCAAGTGTCGGAAGTGCGCTCGATTACCTTTTCGCCATCGACATTTTTGTAGTCTACGTCAAGCTCCCCGAATGCCAGCATATTGCGCAGCTTAGGGTCTGTGTTGACCAATTCGAGGTACTTCAATGCTTCTTTCTTATATTTCGAATTCGCGGAAATCGCGTTCAGAGAGCCTTGGATCGTGCTCGTTGTATAAATAGGTCCGAAGTGCTGAACCATATCATACTTTTCGATAGCATCATTGATCTGCCAGCTTATCTCTGCGCCTGGGAATGCTTGAGCGGCAAAGAATGGTCTGCCTTTGTCGTTCTCTGTTTTCGTCGGAGCATCAGGGTTAATGATGCCGTCCTGATACCACTCATGCAGGAGCTTCAGATCGGCCATGATGTCGGGCTGCTCGAGAACGGAGACAACCGTGCGCGAATCATCGTCGGTTCTTACGCCGATCGGAGAGAAGCCAAGCGTTAAGTCGTCATAATTGTTGAAGAAGCCGTTCAAGCCTTCGCCTTGCGTCATAGGCAATGGGTAGAAGCTCTTGCCTTCGCCAGACTTTATCGCGCGCAGAGGTTGGTCCAGATCCTGCAGCGTTTTGATATTGTTGATATCGATATTGTACTTCTGAACGTATTTATCATCGTACACCCAATATTGCGTTAGCGATGAATCCTTATAAGTTGGAACGGAGTAATATTTACCGCCGATTTTCGTGCCGTCCCAGACCTTCTCAGGAATCAGCTTGTATAGGTCAGGCGTTTCGCTTTGAACCAGTTCCGTAATATCGGCAAAAGCGCCCATAGCCACCTGCTTGCTGTATTTGCCGCTGTTGGTGAACATAATATCGAACGGTTCGCCCGTATTCACGATCGTATTGATTTTGGTATCCCACTCGCCCCAGCTGGCTACCTTGATGTCGATTTTCACACCGATCTTTTCGGCCGTGTATGCATTCATCGCTTCGATGGCTTTGTCGAAATTATTAGGTACTTGGCCGCCGATGAGCCACCAGACCAACGTCGGGATATCTTTGCTTGGTTCCTCGGAATCCTTTGGCGCTTCGCTATCTTTTGGGGTGTTCGTAGCTGCATTCGGTTCGTTTGTGGAGGCTGGTGAGTTGGAGCCGGAGCAAGCGGCCAAGGCAGTCACCAGCAGGGTGAGAATACAAAGCGCAGAGATGAGCTTCCAAGATTTCTTCATTTCATTTCCCCCTTATTGAAGTTGTGTCACCGTAACCGTTGGACGGTGATCTATGATAAATCCTCTATCGAGGCCTATCAATGAAGTGAATGCGGTCATCCCTTGACGGCGCCGATCGTTAGTCCGGAAATGAAATATTTCTGGAAGAACGGGTAGGCGAAGGCTACGGGCAGAACAATGATAATGGCAACGGCCATGCGGGCAGATTCCTTCGGCATCGTTGCGACAAGCACGGCATAGCTGACGCCCATGCTTGCGGCATTTTTGGCAAGCGCATCCACATTGCTCATCAAGCTATTCAGCAGAGCCTGCAGGGAATAGAGGTTCTGGTCGTTGATATACAGCATCGATTGGAACCAGTCATTCCAATAAGAGAAGCAGAGGAATAGTCCAATGGTTGCAATGACCGGCAAGGAAATCGGCAGAATGATGGAGAAAAAGATTCGCTGCTGGCTCGCGCCATCGATTTCAGCCGATTCGATCAGCCCGTCGGGAATCGTGCTTTTAAAGAAGGTTTTGCAAATGATTACGTTGAACGACGAGACGGCGAGAGGCAGAATTAGTGCCCAGATGCTATCCTTGAGTCCTAATAAATTGGTATTGATGAAGTAGCTGGATACGAGACCGCCGTTGAATATCATCGGGATAAATACGACCCAAGTCAGAAAGCCATTCAGCTTGTAATTTGGACGGGAAAGCACATAACCCATGGAGGTAGTAAGCAACACGCCGATCACAGTACCGGCTACGGTTACAAGAGCGGATACGCCGAGCGCCCGCAGAATCATCGCACCCTGCTTGATGACATAGGCGTAAGCCTCCCCTGACAAAGCAACCGGCAGCAAATGGTATCCGGTCTCCCGTATGGAGTTCTCACTGGAAAAGGATATCGATAGAACAACAATGACGGGTATGACGCAGAGCAGCGCCAAGATGATAAAAGTCAGATTGAAAAGGATGTCGACGGGTTTGCTGGTACGGTTGAATTTTTCAAGCCCTGTTTCGTAATTCGTTCTCGTTGACAATGCGATACCCCCTTCAGTGTTTGCGCAGCAAACACACTTCGTAAGCACAGGCTTACATCATCGCGCTATCAGGATCGATTTTGCGGACAATCCAATTAGCGGCTAGAATCGTTGCGCAACCGAGAATGGATTGCACGAATGCAGCCGAGGCAGCCATCCCGAGCGTAGCGGATTTCAGTTGTTTATAGACCATGACATCGATTGTGGTAGAAACGTTGAACAGCGAATTGGAATCTCGCGTGACCTGATAGAACAGGCCGAAATCGGTGTAAAATATACGTCCAACCGCCAAAATGAACAGCATGACGATAACGAGCTTGAGCATGGGCAAGGTAATGTATCTCGTCTGCTGCCAGATCGAAGCTCCATCAATAACGGCTGCTTCATAATAAGTGCTGTCAAGGCTTGTGATGGTGGCTAGATAAATGACCATGCCATAGCCCAAGCTTTTCCAAATGTTCAAAAGAATCAGGAAGTAGGGCCAGTATGCCGGCTCCATATACCAGTTAACGGGATCCCCGCCCGCGTTGACGAGCATTTGATTGAGAATGCCTTTATCGAAGCTTAGGAATGCCCAGCCCACGGCGGATACGACAACCCAAGAAAGGAAGTAAGGCAGGAACATCATCGTCTGGTAGACTTTGCTTGCCTTGCGGCTGTGTAGCAGTCCGATCATAATAGCGAACAGAACGGGCAGCACAATGCCTAATACGATAAAAATGATGTTGTATCCGATGGTGTTTCGAATAATGATCCAAGCGTCGTTCGACCTGAACAAGAATTCAAAGTTTTTGAGGCCTATCCAAGGACTGTTAAACACATTGCTCAAGAAACCGCCGCTAATTCTAAAGTTTTTGAAGGCGATAATGATCCCGAACATAGGCAAGAAACAAAACAGGATGTACCAAATCGTCGTGGGCAATGCCAGCAGGCTGAGTTCTGTATCCTGCTTGCGCCAACGAATTCGTAAGCGCTTTCTTTTATCTTGTCGTTCAACTGCAAGGCTCATGTCTGTCGCTCCTTCCGGTGAATTCTTGCTTTTATTTCACTTGTTGCGTTCATTGTATACTGGGAGGATTCGATGCTTCTAGACAACAAACTTGATACTATAGTCAACAAACGTTAGATTGGAGAAATCGCTCACAAAAATCGTTTGTATCCTCGGTGCGGACAATGGATGAAACACCAATAAATTGAAACATTTATAAATATCTAACGTTTATAATGACAGCTTATCTGTATGGTTAGTCAGAGATTTTGAAAGAGGTGCAAACTTGAAGAAGTTGACCAAAATTATGTTTACGATCATAGTGGTTGCTCTTTTTTTAGGGGTTGTCTCCATTCCATTTATGAATAATTATGTTGCATATTCCGTAAAAAAAGAGCTAACAAGAGTATCCTTGCCCGACAAAACCGAACTCGTGGATTCTATATCGTCAGCCGGAAAATTGGTGGGTAACGGAAATGGCATGCAGTTTTTTGGAGCTATTTTAATTAAATCGGAACTTGCTTTGGAAGAGTTGGATCATTATTTTTCAAAGTATCGCGAAAAGGATGGGTTTTACATCGTCGAAAAGCAAACGAGCAGGCAAATTGATGTTATTGACCATGGCGACTTGACCTTCAAGGCATTAAAGGCGGATCAAATACTAACCGACTACTACATCGTTTATACCTGGGGCAGCAGCGACTATCCGTTAAGTGATCTTGATCTGCGGGGGCACTGACGCTCTGCTTGTTTGAAGATGGAAACACGGAAGAGGGTGTCCCGTCGGGACACCCTCTTCCGTGTTTCATAAGCATGCTATATAACTGTAAATGCTTGATAATGGGTAAGCTATTGAACATGCGCCGAATGGTCGGCCGTATCATTAACTTTGCATTCCTCGGAGCAATATTGTTCATGGCTCTCCAGGCAGTCGTCGCAGACAAGATGCTGGTCGTGACAGGTGTCGTCCTTGCAGTTAATCATCGTATCCGTCAGACTTCCGCAGTGATGGCACTTACCGACCGTGGTATGTTCATCTGTCTGATTTATGCGAACAGAGAGTCGTTCGTCGAAGACATACATCATCCCATCGAACAAACGTCCTTGAACCTCAGCGTCTTTCCCGTAAGTAACGATTCCGCCATCCAATTGCGCCACGTCGCTAAACCCTTCATTTTGGAGCACGCCGGTTAGCTTCTCGCACCGAATGCCGCCCGTACAATAAGTCAGGATCGTCTTATCTTTGGCATCCTGCAAGTTGTTCCGAATCCATTCGGGAAAATCCTTGAACGACTTCACATCGGGACGAATCGCATTGCGGAAATGGCCTAGATCGTATTCGTAGTCATTTCTTCCGTCAATGATTACGACGTCCTCGCGCTGAAGCTGCTCGTAGAATTGCTGCGGCGACAGGCGCTTCCCGCTATTCACATTGGGATCAAGCGGTGTTTCGTATCGCAGCGTAACGAGCTCTTTCTTCGGGCGAACGAACAGCTTTTTAAAAGCATGTTCATTCGTTTCGTCTATTTTAAAAACCATTCCTGCAAAAAGCGGGTGGTTGTTCATATAAGCCATATAAGCATCGGTTTGCTCGACCGTACCGGAGAGAGTGCCGTTAATCCCTTCGGAAGCGATTAGAATGCGGCCTTTGACGCCTAGCTCCTTGCAATAATCAAGGTGTTCCTGCGCGACCAGCTCATAATCGGGTACCGCTACGTATTTGTAATATAATAAAATTCGATATTGGTTTTCCACAGTAAATAACTCCTTATCCATTTTCAATCCGTAGATCGGAAAGTCATTATAGCCATACCTAGATATTGTAGCACCATTTGTCCGCAACATAAAGTAATGAGGGCGGCAAACGAAAGAGGAACATCATGGGATGTTCCTCTTTCGTTTTATTTATTCCGTTTCGATCAAGTTGTTTCGCTTTTTGAATGGATTTCATACAATCAAAAGGCAAGGAATGAGAGAACTTCAGAGTTTGGTTGGATTTTGTACAGTCATATGGACGGAAAATGGTCGATGAGGGATAAAATCCCTCTTTTGGCTGTATAATTTCCACTCAAAAGTGACTTCACAGGCGTTTGGGACCGATTAGACTGTACGGAATACAGGCAAAAGTAAGCTAGGTTTTGTGCATTAGTGTATGATTCCGTAAAAAGTTAGAGATGTCCTTACAGCAGCTCGTTAAGGACAATCGCCAGCTCAGCACGAGTTAGACTTTGTTCTTCTTGATCGGGAAGCAGCTCGTCGATCGAAAGCTCGATGTTCGCAAGCTCGGCGTAGCGGGATAAGATAAGTCCCATCTGCTCCGCCGTCAACGGTTGGTTGGGAAGGAACAACCCTTTTCCGTTGCCGACCACGATGCCGTTCTCGGCAGCCCATCCTACATAACCGCTATACCAGCTGCCCGCTGCAACATCGTTGAAGGCGGACGATTCGGCCGCTTCAACGCGTAACAGCCGGCCAAGCGTCGTAATGGCCATTGCGCGGGTTACGGAAGCAGTCGGCGAAAAGCTGGAGCTGCCCGTTCCGACCATCAGACCTTTGTCGTACAAGGCTTTCACGGCTTGGTAAGCCGGGTCGGCCGGGTTAAGATCCGTAAACGGCAGTCCGCCGATCGTGAACAGCCATTGCGATACGCCGGTATACGTTTCATTAGTGGAAACGACGGCTACCGTCAGGCGATACTGACCGTCCGCCTCCGGCATGATGTCTGACAGCGAACCTTTCAGTTCCGACAGCAGCTTTGTTTCGGAATAGTTTTCCGACGGCACGTCGGTCACCGTCACTTGAATATCTTGCTCCGGTACATCCGCGCTTGCAGCGATTTGCTCCAGTACCGCTTGTTGGCCGGTCGCGGCGTTCCGAATACCCGCGCCGTTATTGACCGTGAAGCTTACGCGCGTTTTGCCGCTGGCATCCGAAGCCTGGGAAATGCCCGAGAAGCTGGATACGGCTTCGGTAACGATGAAGGCAGTCGACCCTGCAACGTTAGCCGCAGCGCCGTCCGGCTCGGTGCCGTTCGTATTGGCCGGCGGCGTAAAGTCGCCCGTAGGCGGATTGCCTGTCGGAGCAGGGCCGTTCATGCCTCCGGTCTCCGGACGGTTGCCTTCGCCGGGTCCTCCGTCTTGCGGGCGGTTGCCGCCGCCGCCCATCATGCCGGAAGCATTGCCCGTATACTGCTGCTGGACGCCGTTCACATAGAGATGATATTCGGTATCGAGCTTCAATTGCGATGATGAGAACGTTATGCTTTGGAACGCTTTCTCAGCCGTATGGCTAAATATTTCGTTGCCGTCCGCATCGGTTAGCGCAACGACGCTTCCTGCCGCTTGGGTCGAAGCGAAGGCGAGCTCCATATACGTCTGCTTGGAATCTTGCGATACGGCATCGTTGCGGGTACCAAGGGCTGTTACCGTGCCGCCGTTGATCAGAATAGCTTTGTCCGCGTCAATGCCGCCGTCGGGGCTTCGTTCGTTGGACATCGTCACGATCGTGCCGCCGTTAACCGTCAAGTAGCCGTTGGAGTCGATGCCGTCGCCCTCGGCTCCAAGACCGGCGTTGACGTAAAGGTAGCCGCCGTTGATGCTCGTGACGGAGATGCCGTCCTCATTCGTATTGATCCCGTCATCTTGGGCCGAGATATACACGTTGCCGCTGTTCAAAGCCAAGTGCAGTTCCGAATTCAATCCTTCTTTGGCTGCCGTAATGCGCAGCTCTCCCGTTCCGGCAGCTCCGCCGGAAATATTCATCGACATTTTGGAGTAGAAGGCCCCGTCGTATTTGTGCAGCTTGCTCGTTGTGCCCTCTTTGTAGATTTTCGCCACATACGATCCGTTCACCGTGTTCACCGTACCGTCGGCGATAATGACCTGCGCGCCGGCCTTGCTAAGATCAACAACGCCTTTCGTATCCTCGGTGTCGCTGTAAGGCTCGTAGACGTTATAGAAAATGACCCCGGGCGCGACAGTGCTCGTAATGTCCGCTCCGTCCAAAATCAGAGTGACACGCGCGTCGGGATCGCTTGCCGCTTCCTTGCCTAGGTCGATCGCCAGCTGGCCCTTGGAGAGCTGGCCGGATACGCGATAGGTGCCCGGCTCCGTGATGGTAACGACCGTATGCGCGGAAGCCTCCTCCGCGCTATGCGCATCGGATTCGGTTCCTTCGCCATAGCTGCTGCCGCGTCCGGACTCGTAATAAACGATGTCCGCGCCTGTATACACTGCGCTTGAAGCATCGGTGGAAGCAGCTTGTCCGTCTACCGTTACTCCGGCATCGGAGAGCGTGATGACCGTCTGCTCGGCAGATTGGGCGGATACGGCTTGAATCATAGTCGTGAGTGCCAGCACGATTGCCAGCATCAACATCGTCGTTCGTTTCAATAACATAACTTCACTTCCTTTCGGTTGTTTATGACATTGCCAGATTACAGATGTTTCCTTAAGCGTACCTTAAACCGAATTGAAAGCTTGTTGAAAGCTGCTTGAACGAAAATTTATTTCGGCGATGTCGATTCATCCATTCCCTGTTCGTCGTTCCATATATCAGGTCATATGATAGCGCTTCAGACATATCGACTAGCGATGAATGATTATGGTATTATTTGAGAAAAATAGATTCATAGCATATGAGGAGGTTAAGTAATGGGAACAAGCAGTCCGGTAACGATAACGGTGGAAGCGATCGTTCATTCTCCCGTAGCAAGCGTATGGAAATTTTGGACGGAACCGAAGCATATCAAGCAATGGAACAATGCTTCCGATGACTGGCACACGCCGATCGCGGAGAACGATCTTAGGGTCGGCGGTGCATTCGTCTCGAGAATGGAAGCCAAGGACGGAAGCTTCGGATTTGATTTCGGCGGCGTTTACGACGAGGTGAGCCTTAACGAGAGCATCGCTTATACATTGGGCGACGGCAGGAAGGTAAGCATCGCTTTTATTGCCCAAGGCGACGACACCAAAATCGTCGAATCGTTCGAGGCCGAAGAGACTAACGCCGTCGAGATGCAGCAAGCCGGATGGCAGGCGATTTTGGATAATTTCAAGAAATATGCCGAATCGGCGAAAGAAGAATAGCAGAATATTCGCAGCCTTAAGAGCGCATGCCGGCATTGGCATGCGCTTGTTATATTTTTTCGTTGACATCATTAACCAAGCGTTGCTATACTAGGTGAAATTACATACCCGATTATTTTTATCGGAATTATTATAATGGAGGTCAAGCCCATGAAACGAACAGCACTATTCAGCACCAAGATGCTTGCTGCCTTTTTGCTCTCATCATCTCTATTATTTACGCAAGCAACCGCATTTGCCGCAACGCCGGTAGCGGTGCAAGCCGTATCGACAGCTCCTTCTTCAGTCTCTGCAAAGGACGGAGCAGCACAATACAAGCAGTTTTTGCAGGAGAAATACGACGTTCAGCTTTCCGGTAAAGTAACGAAGGGACAGCTCATCGAAGCTGTCGCCGACATTTTCGAGTATAAGCCTTCCGGCAAGGATGTAACCTTTACCGATTTGACTGCGGACGCGCCGGTGTTCAAAGCCGCTGCCGCTCTTTATGAGCAAGGTATTTTGGCTGGTCCGTCCATTCAGGCCGATCAGCAGCTTACGAACTACGTGGCGGTCGCGATCGCGCTGCGGGCGGCGGACTTGAAGGAGCTTGCCTCCACTTACCCGGCTGCGAAGGCGGATAACGTGCTCGCCAAGGTTCAAGTCAAGAAGGGCACGCTTGGCGTTAAGGCCTCCCAGGAGGTTGCTGCCGCAATCGACACGGGCTTGCTGCCGGCTTCGCTTGGCCAAGGCTTTAAACCGAACGCCCCTGCGAGCGACGAGCTGATCCAAACGCTGCTCGGCCAGGTTCTGATCACGAAAGGTCTATACAAGAAATACATCGGCTACACGAGCGATTCCGATATTTACGCAAAGCTTTCCACGGCTTACGAGACATCGGATTTGATCGACGCTCCGAAGCTGCAGAAGCTGGTGAACGCGGGGCTTGAGAAGGAGCTGTTCACGGGCTACAACATCAAGGACACCCGTTACGACGCCAACTTCATCGACTCCTTGTCGCTTATTTACGGTCATTCCGACTTTAAGCATGCCCAGCAGCTGATCGGCTTGCTGCGCAGCGAAGGCATCGACGCGAAGGTGCAATTCGAGCCGAAAACGTCCGCGTTTCTGTTCTTGGCCGACTGGGGCGACCCGGGTCCGAATGTCGTGCAAATCGCTAACGGCAACTATATCGCATTCGCGAAGGAATATGATCTTGCGTTCGAATTCGCGACGGCGGCCGACAAAGCGGCATTCGACGGCATTATCGAGAAGTTCGCGAAGAAAAACGTTGCCGATCAGCAAGGATTGATCTACGGTTCGTGGTGGCAGCCGTTGTACTACTCGAACACGGAGCTTGCCAATTACGAAGTCATTACGAACAATCTGATTTCCGATCCGGACAGCACGTACACGGTTAACCCGTTCTCGCTGAATGAGGATTCCGCGAAGGTTGTGGCAGGACTTAAAGCGATTGATCCTACCGCGGTCATCACGCCGTTCGAATTCTGGGTAGATAAGCCGTTCTTCCGTTACCTGCACGGAGAAGCGTCATAAGTCGCTCATACGGATAAATGAAAAAGGCTCTCCCGCTCAGCTGATTCATGCTGAGCAGGCGAGCCTTTTTTGATATGATGTTTAAAGCTTAAAAATTGTTGTAAATCACATTAGCCGTTACTTTGCCGCTCGCGACGTCTTCCGAAGTGAAGCCGGATACCGTGTTGCCGACTTTAAATTCCTTGCTCACCAGCTGCTCGGAAGCATCCGGTGCCGTCGTGTCCGATATGCCGTAAGTCGTGTCTTCGGTTACTGTCACCCAAAGCTCGCCGATTCGGAAGCTTTGACCGTCAGCGCTTACCTCTTCAATAACGCCGTCAATGTTGACCCTTTGTTTTGCCGACGAGCCTGCCCCTGGACCGTTATTTTCGACGACGGCGCCATTATTTGGGTTGTTCGTGGCAGGATCAGGGGCAGTACTGCTTCCATTTTGGTTAACCGCATAGATGCTCAACGTTAAGACTGCGCATGCAGCAACGCTCGTTGCCCAGATGAATACCTTGTTTTTCTTTACTGCCGGATTAGCTGTTTTCATGTGATTATCTCCTTTTCGCTTATCAATATCGATTATGTTGCGGCTTTCCTTGCTTAGCCGTTCAAGCGTACGATGCTCAAAGTCTTCGCTTGTTTTCAATTTGGACATGGCCGATTTATAATCTATTTTCTTCATTTTCACAAATCACCGCCTATTACTTCTTTAAGCTGATTGCGCCCGCGGGCAAGCCAAGTCCCTACCGTTGCAGGTTTGGCGTTTAGAAGGTCAGCTATTTCTTCCAATGTGTATCCCTCGTAATAATGCAGATGGATCGGAACGCGGTATTTCTTATCCAATGACAAAACAGCCTGCAAAACCATGTATTCATCCTTAGGAAGGTAAGATAAGTTGTCCGGTATCGGGTTCCGACTTCTAAACCAGCCCGTCTTGAGCAGGTTTTTGCATTTATTTATCGTCGTTCGAATTAACCATGCTTTCTCATGCTCGTCGCTGTCAAAAACGGGGGTTTTTTGGAGATAGGCGAGGAATACTTCCTGCGCGACTTCCTCCGCATCGGCAACGTTTTTGAGATAGGCGAACGCTATCTTGACCAGGCTGTCTGAATAGTTGACCACGGCTTTGCGAACGGATTCATTGAGCTCATATGAATCGTGCACCTGATGTCCCCCTTTCACTAGTAATACAATTGAGGAGGCCGTTATTTTTCACGTTGCCCAAAAAAAGTTTGGGACAATGGTTATAAAAGGGCAACGCCGTTCCTATCAGTATCACCAAAATAACCGAAATGGTCATGTAATTGTTTTAAACAGATATATTTTTCTTTTGTGTATTCTCTTCCCCCGCGGAACAAAATCTTAGCATCCCTCTTACATTCACCGAACAAAGTACCCGTATAGTTCAACTATGTTATGAAGAGGGTTGGTGATGGAATGAGCACGACGCATCGAGAGGTTTACAACAGCGGCATTCGTACCAAAAAAACCGTTGTTCGCAAAGGAGCAAAACGTTTATCGATCTGGAAGGAAAATGCTGCAGGTTACGCATTTCTTGCCCCTTCCTTAGTCTTGTTTTCCGTTTTTTTGTTTTATCCGCTGCTGCAGTCCATCTATCTAAGCTTTCACCTGACAGATCCGCGAGGTCAGGTAGCCGCTTTCGTCGGCCTCGATAATTTCAACCAATTGTTTGCTTCGCCCGCTTTCTGGAATAGCCTTAGCGTAACCATGAAGTTTACGCTGCTGACGGTTCCGGCTGGCATCGTTGCCGGGCTGCTGCTCGCAGCGTTGACGCATGCGAAGCTAAGAGGGATGAGTGTATTCCGATTTGTTTTTTCCCTGCCGGTTGCGCTGTCCGTAAGCACATCTTCTGTTATTTGGATGATGCTTTATCATCCGACAACGGGGATGTTTAATTATTTTCTCTCGAAGCTGGGTGTTTCTCCGATTGGATGGCTGGTCGACCCGACCTGGGCGCTGATCTCGATCTCGATCATGACCGTCTGGATGAATTCCGGATTTAATTACATCCTGCTGCTAAGCGGCCTGCAAGGAATTAGCGACGACATTCGAGATAGCGCGCGTATTGACGGTTCCGGCCCGTTCCGTACTTTCTTTCTAATATTACTGCCGTTGCTGTCGCCAACCGTTTTCTTTCTGACCGTCGTGTCTGTCATGAACGCCTTTCAATCTTTCGGTCAAATTCATATTTTGACCAAAGGCGGACCGGCTGGCTCGACAGAGGCATTCGTTTATTCCATTTATAAGGAAGCATTCGTTAATTATCAATTCGGGACGGGGAGTGCGCTGGCGCTCGTATTGTTCGTCATGATTCTGATTCTTACATGGATTCAATTCCGGTTTGTAGAGAAGAAGGTGCACTATCAATGACAGCTAATCGATTGCTGCGTTCGTCGCTCCTCTATTTCGTCCTTATCCTTGCGGCGTCCCTAGTGTTATACCCGCTGGCGTATACTTTTCTCGCTTCACTGATGACGCCGGAAGAATCATCGGTGTATCCGCACAAGTTGTTTCCGTCCAGCCTGCATCTCGGGACCTTACGTACGGTGCTTGATCTGGTGCCGCTTCAATCCTTTATTATGAACAGTTTTGTGATCTCTGCGTCCATTATGATCGGACAAGTCCTAACGGCAAGCATGGCTGCTTACGCATTCGTATACGTCGCTTTTCGCGGCAAAGCGCTCTTGTTTGCGATATTCCTCTCGACGATGATGATTCCTTGGGAAGTCACGATTATCCCGAATTACTTGACGATCAAGTCATGGGAGTGGCTGGACAGCTACCAGGGATTGACTGTTCCCTTCATCGCTTCTGCTTTCGGAATATTTTTGCTGCGCCAATTTTTCATGCAGCTGCCGCGGGAGTTGTTCGAAGCGGCGAAGATCGACGGCTGCGGCCATGTTAGACATTTTATAAGAATCGTGTTGCCGCTGTCCCGTCCTGCACTCGCTTCACTGGCCGTTTATGCGTTTCTGAACGCATGGAATATGTATCTGTGGCCGCTCCTCGTAACGAGCAGCGACAAAATGCGCACCGTTCAGATTGGCATCAGCATGCTTCAATTCGAGGAAATGACATCTTGGAATCTCGTATTGGCGGGGGTCTCGCTTGTCCTGCTGCCATCTCTTATTTTGCTTATACTTGGACTGAAACAGCTGGTCGGAGGTTTGACGGCCGGTGCGATCAAAGGGTAATCAGCAATCGATCGTTGTGGGTACGTGGATATTGTCTTAGGACATTCCAAATAAAAAAGAGATTAAGGGAGAGAAACGATGAAGACAAACCGGTTCAAAATAGCCATGCTAATGGCTACGACAGCGATGATGGTGTTAATGACGGCTTGCGGAGACGGCGTAACGAACGGTAATACGGGTAATGAGCAGCCGAACAATACGGCAGCAAGCGAAGGAAACGCTTCGGAACAGGCATCGACGGATGCTCCAAAAGAGCCGGTTAAAGTGATCTGGTGGCACTCCATGGGCGGCGAGCTCGGTAAAGTGGTCACGCATCTTGCGAGCGATTTCAATGCTTCTCATTCCGACATCCAAGTGGAGGAAGTGTTCCAAGGCACTTACGATGAGAGCTTGAACAAGATGAAGGCTTCCATGGATGCCAAATCAGGGCCGTCGCTGATCCAAGTGTACGAGATTGGCTCTAAATTCATGATCGACTCCAAGGCAGTGACGCCTGTTCAAAACTTCATCGATGCTGAAAGCTATGATATATCCAACCTGGAAGAGAACATTCTTGGCTACTATAAATTTGACGACAAGCTGTACTCGATGCCGTTCAACACGTCTAATCCCGTTCTATACTACAACAAAGATATGTTCAAGGCGGCAGGACTTGATGCGGAAAATCCGCCTAAGACGTACGAGGAAGTCACAGCTGCAGCTAAGGCTCTGACGAAAGACGGCCAGACCGGCGCATCCTTCGCCATCTATGGCTGGTTCATGGAACAGCTGTTTGCAAACCAAGGCGCGGAGTATGTCAACAACGGCAATGGACGTACCGCGCCTGCAACGGAGTCGCAGTTGAACAGCGAAGCCGGCATTCAAACGATTAATTGGATGAAGGAGCTGCTGGATAGCAAAGCAGCGCTTAACCTCGGACGTAAAACAGACGATACGAAAAAAGCGTTCCTAGCTGGGCAAGTGGGTATGACGCTCGATTCTACTGGAAGCCTGCGCGGCATCGTAGACGGCGCAAAGGGCAAATTCGAGGTCGGAACAGCACCTCTGCCGAAGCCGGCTGGCGCAACAACGGACGGCGGCGTTATTGTCGGAGGAGCGAGCCTATGGGTTCTGAACAATAAGTCGGATGCCGAGCAACAGGCTACTTGGGAGTTCATTAAGTATTTGGCAGAGCCGAAGACGCAGGCACAGTGGCATATTAATACGGGCTATTTCCCGATCAACAAATTAGCGTATGACGAGCAGATCGTGAAGGACAACCTCGTCAACTACCCGCAATTCCAAACGGCAATCGACCAGTTGCATGGAACAAAATTATCCACGGCAACGCAAGGTGCGGTTATGGGCGTGTTCCCAGAAGCTCGTCAAATTGTCGAAGGGGCGATGGAAGAGGTATTCACAGGTGCCAAAGACGCAACGAAGGCGTTGGAAGACGCCTCCAAGGCGATTACCGATAAGATTGCAACTTACAATAAAACCGTTCAATAATGCAGAAGAGGGCAGCCGATCTAACGTGATCGGCTGCGTTCTGCTTAATGATGTGAATCGTTTGGGCGGGGCTAGGTAAACCTAATAGTTGGAAAATGAGGTGATGGAGGCCAAACCGATTATATCCGATGGACATATCGAACATGCGCTGCTGCGCGAGACAGGCAAGGATCGGACTTGCTAATCGTGCAGGTTCACGCGGTTCGCGAGCAGTAAACCTAATAAATCCATAGATTAGCAACAAAGCTGACCTGCAATCCGTTTATTTAGGAGCTAGAGTGATGAACGGAGGGTATAGATGAGGAGACAACTCAAGAACAAGGCCATTGTAATATCCATTTTTATCGTCTGCTGCATTCCGTTACTTTTGTTATGGTTGTGGTATGAAGTGTTCAGCTCTATATGATGGTTAAAAGGAAATAAACGAGCTAAGGTAGACAGAAATGCTTAATTACATTTATATTAATGATTAATCAGGTAAAGTTAAGCAAAGCTCACAAGGACTAGGTTTTGCCGCTTACACAATAGGAGACTCACATCATGATGACCAGCAACAACAAACAGAACGTGTTCAGACTAGCTTTGCTGCTTGGATTATTTTCGACACTCGGCCCTTTTACGATCGATATGTATTTACCTGCATTCCCGGAAATCGTGAAGCAATTCGAAACGACGGCTTCCCTGGTGCAGCTAAGCTTGACGGCTTGTTTGCTCGGACTTGGTATCGGGCAGCTCGTCATGGGTTCGCTGAGCGACGTTCATGGCAGACGCAACCCTCTGCTTATCTCTATGGCCGTGTATCTGATCGCTTCGTTGGCTTGCGCATTCTCGCCCAATATCGGACTGTTGATCGCATTCCGCTTCGTACAAGGTTTTGCCGCTTCGGCGGGCATTGTCATTTCCCGCGCGATCGCACGCGACCTGTTTAATGGTCACGAGCTCACTAAATTTTTCTCGTTGCTCTTGCTTGTCGGAAATTTGGGTCCGCTCGTGGCCCCGGTTGCCGGCAGCGGGATTCTTTCTTTCACGGATTGGAAAGGCGTATTTATAGCGCTGACGCTGCTCGGAATCTACCTGTTAACGATGACAAAATGGAGACTGCGGGAGACTTTGCCGCCTGATCGCCGGACACCGAGCAATTTCATGCAGCAATTGCAGAACTACGGATCGCTCTTGCGGGATCGCCAATTTGTCGGCTACATGCTGGCACAGGGCATTATGATCGCGGGGGTTTTCGCGTATGTTTCGGGGACGCCATTTATTTATCAAAATATTTACGGGGTTTCGCCGACCGTCTTTGCTCTATTATTCGGAACGAACGGTATTAGTCTGATCCTCGGCTCCCAGCTGGTCGGACGAATGTCGCATCGCGTATCGGAACACACTTTCCTGCTGTTCGGACTCATACTGGCCGGTTTGGCTAGCGTCGTTGTCTTAGTGGTAGCCTTCGTACACGGACCGCTTTTTGCCTTGGTAATTCCATTATTTGTATTCGTAGCTGCAATCGGCATTACATCAACGGCGGCATTCCCGCTTGCAATGGAAAGTCAAGGCGAGAAGGCCGGCAGCGCTGCGGCTCTGCTTGGCGTCATACCATTCTTGCTCGGAGCGGTCGTTACTCCGCTAGTCGGCATAGCAGGTGAAGACACGGCCGTACCGCTCGGCGTCATCATTTTATTGACGAGTGTCGTGGCGATGCTGGCTTACTTCTTCTTGATAAGAAGAGGACTTGCGAAATAGAAGAAAAAGCGTTTGTACAGCTTGGGATCGCCCGATTGGCATGCGAAAAGACCTCAACTTCCACGGTAAAGTGGAAGTTGAGGTCTTTTTTGTAGTCGAGGGAGGAGGTGAATGGATGGTCTGCTCAACCATCAATGAGTCCGCTTTGCTGGAGCAGTCGTTGCACGACAGCTGCAGCTTCCGCTCTCGTCAGATTGCTGCTTGGCAGGAATGAGCCATAAGTTCCCTTGAACAGTCCTAATTGGACGGTCAAATCGACCGATTTCTTGGCCCAGCTCGCGATCTGCTCTTCATCGCGGAAAGACTCTGAACGCGGGCCGGAATTCGCATCGTTCCAAGCGGTTTCCCTCCCGGTACGGGCAAGCTGCCAAGCCCTCGACACGATGACTGCCGCTTCTTGCCGCGTGATGGGGGCGTTCGGGCGGAAATTGCCGTCAGGTTCACCTTCTATAATTCCATATTGCTGCGCAATAGAGGCTGTGCCTGCGAACCAATCGCTGGAGGCGACGTCCGTAAACGACGAGCCTGCTCCGTTCGCAGGCAATCCTAGCGCACGTATCATTATAGCGGCGAATTCTGCCCGGCTTACGGCCCCGTTCGGGTTGAAGGAGTCGTTATTCACGCCGCTGACGATCAGTCGCGAGGCCATATCGTTAATGGCAGACTCGGCCCAGTGGGAGACAACGTCGCTGAATGATCTCGAATGCCGAATAAGGGCATAGCTGCTATTCGTTAAGCTGCTGGCAATCGCCGCATACCGGCCGTCCCGAACGATGAACCGCGTCGGCACGTGACGGATGTCTCCGTTCGACTCCAATACGACGGCAGTTACCGTCCCGTCCGGACTTACTCCTTCTGGCATTGGCAGCTCTCTTTCCGCATAGGCATCGAAACGATCGGCTTCGATTGTTTTGCCGCCGTAAGAAACCAACAAGCGGAAATCGACCGGCGATGTCAGAATGGCAAAGCCTTTGAGCGTCGACGCGGTTTGAAGCTGCGCCCTCCGATTGTCGTTGCTTGCCGCGATAACCAACTGGAATGAAACATCCTGAAGCTGCACATCCGTTCCGAATTGGTCGGATAACCAATCCAGAGGCAGATGTTCCGCAAGCAGCCTGTAGCTGCCATTCGCGGTTACGATCTCAAGCACGGCTTGCTTGTTTCTAAGCAGGTTCACGGATTGTCCGCCCAGCAACACGGACGTTTGATCAACGTCTGTTTCTATCGTCAGTCGAATGACCGGTTTGTCGTCCTCCAAGGCCAATTGCGCTGCAAGCTTATCCGTATCTACCGTTACATTTGCGGTTGTGCGTCCGTCGTCCGATTGCAGCGTTCCGGACGCCATGACATTCATCTCTTGGCCATTGAAGGTTACGTTCGCCACAACGGGCTTCTCGCCCTCAGCGGGAGATGGCGTTGTTGCTGGAGCAGAGCTTCTCCTCACGGTTATTTGGTAGATGGCCACCGAATGATCTTCGGCGGTAACGGTCAGCTCGATCCTGTTTTTTCCCGTTCTGAGCGGCAGCGGATCGCTTGCTTCTCCATCTGTTAAAGCAAGTGGACCGAATACGACCCGGTCCGCGCTGTCATAGACGCTCGCGGTCACGGTAGCATGGCTATCGCTTGCGGCTGCCGTAATCGTAACGGAAGCAACCGAATGCGCAACGCTGCCCGTATATTCGATAACGTCCGGAGCAAAAGCAGGGGAGAGACGCAGCGCTTTCGCTCCCGCGTTCACGATTAACGACGTCAACGTTGCATCATCGCTAGGAATCGGAATGCCCGTGTCTTCTTCTACGGCGAAGCTCCAGGTCGAAGGATCGCTAATGCCGGCAAATGCATTGCCCGCTAAGTCCTCGAAAGCACCCGCATCAATAAGGACATAATAAGCCGCATCGGATGGAAGCGGGTCCTCCAGTCGGACGCTCA
The DNA here is from genome assembly GCF_056396205.1 of Paenibacillus sp. 05T425. NCBI lineage: Bacteria > Bacillati > Bacillota > Bacilli > Caryophanales > Paenibacillaceae > Paenibacillus > Paenibacillus sp. 05T425. Next base: position 793,704 of record NZ_JBFTLA010000001.1, on the reverse strand, counting down.
CTATCGCGCCGGATATCGCTACCTGTGTCGCGTCTGCAACGTCGATAGTCGCTGCAACGGCATCGTCATCTGCACGATGAACGACGATTTCTTTGTCGGCGACCGCTGCAACAGGCTCATCGAACGTCAGCGACAGATCTGCAACCGGATGCGAGAGGGAGGAGCCGTTAGCCGGAAGAAGGGACTGAACGACCGGCGCTTCCGTATCCGGTACCGTTTCAGGAGCCGTATCTCCTTGCTGCATCGCATAAGCGCTTATATTCCCGGCTCTGTCCAACACGATTACGTTAAAATAATAGGTCTGATCGGGTTCAAGGCCCGTTACCTCGATCGAATCGATGTCCTCCAGCATTGGGCCGGCTTCCATGCCGTTCATAAGCATCTGATTCACGGTTCCGATATTGCCGGCATCGGAGAAGAATACTTGGTAGAGCAAGCCGACCTGCGGAGACATATTATCGGCCGCTTTCTGCCAACTCACCGTTAAGCCGCTCGTCCCCGCGTCCGATACGGCGAGCGCGCCGTCAACAACCGCCGGAGCCGTTACGTCCATCACCGCCGAGTTCTGTACGGGCAGCGGGCGATCCGTTCCCGTCCGATCGCCCAACAATCCGCCGCTATTATAGCCCCATGCCCAGCCCATTCCGTCCAGGCCCATGGCTAGGCTGTGAAATTGCCCGGCGGCAACCATCCGCATATCGCTTGCTCCGGGGACCTGAATCGGCGAGTTCGTTTTCTCGGTTGATCCATTGCCCAGTTGGTATTGAGCATTGTACCCCCAACCCCAGACCGTACCGTCAGTTTTAATGACCAGATTGTGAAAAAAGCCTGCGGAAATGGAGGCGACGTTGTCCAAAGAAACGACCTTCACCGGCGTCCGGCGTTCCGTATAGGTTCCGTCACCTACGGCGCCGTTCGTATTTTGGCCCCATGCCCACACGTCCCCGTTCTCGTCAAGCGCGAGCGCGTGGTTGTAACCTGCCGACACGGCGACGATGTTGCTTAAGCCGGCTATTGGCATAGGGATAAGTCTATTATGGTCGGCAGTGCCGTCACCAAGCTGGCCCTGCTTGTTCCATCCCCATGACCATACTTGTCCGTCCGAGTCCAGTGCCATGCTGAAGAAGCCGCCAACCGCTGCTTGTACGATAGGGGGAAGTCCGGCAACCTCTACGGGGGTAAGCCGCTGGTCGGTCGTACCGTCGCCTAGCTGTCCGTCTTCGTTGTTTCCCCATGCCCATAGCTTTCCGTCGTTGCCTACGGCGAGCGTATGCAAGCCCGGGCCGCTGGATACCGAAGCAATGCCGGCAAGTCCCGACACCGCAACCGGCGAGAGCCGATCGCTTACGGTGCCGTCGCCCAACTGGCCTTTCTCGTTCGCGCCCCAAGCACGTACCGTGCCGTTGCTCTTGACGGCAAACGAGCTGGCGTACGTGGCGGCTATCGTTCGCGCGTCGGACAGGCCCGAGGCTTTAACCGGGGACGAAGAATTGTTCGATCGTCCGTTGCCCAACTGCCCTCTGCCTCCCCTTCCCCAAGACCACACTGTTCCGTCGCTGACCAGACCTACGCTGGAGTATTCGTTCGCGTAGATTTGGGGAACGGCCGTCGCTGCCGCTGCTTCTGCAACTTGTCGCGCCGGAACATGTATGGCGCTTAGCAGAATGAACGCGCAGAGCAGCATATAACCCAATCTTTTCATTGTCATTTTCCTCCTAAACGATTGCGGATCATTTGATCTTTCCTGTCATTTTACTAATAAATAAGGGCGGAAGAAATTAACGAAAGTTATCAATATTTCTCGAATTTGTTGGAAGGCGAACGCAAATGAAAATCTGGAGGGCCCTCGCCGCTAACGAAATGATTTATTTGGATTTTTTTGATATGGAAAATAGTTAAGGCGAAGAGTAGTATAAAGAGACTTAAACACCATCTGTTGAATGGAATCAAAAATGCAGAAGCAGAGGAGCAACAAACAAAATGAAACGAATTTGCGTCTATTCGGGATCCAATCCGGGAAACCATGTCGATTATGAAAATTCCGCAATCGCTTTAGGCAAAGCCTTGGCGGCCCAAAATATAGAGCTAGTATACGGCGGCGGCAAGCTAGGCCTAATGGGGCGTATTGCGGGCTCGGTATTGGAATCCGGAGGCAAGGTAATCGGCGTTATGCCGCGGGGGCTATTTAGCGGTGAAGTGATGCATACCGAGCTGACGGAGTTTTACGAGGTTGCCAATATGCATGAACGCAAGGCGAAGATGTCCGAGCTGGGAGATGCGTATATCAGCATGCCAGGCGGACTTGGAACATTCGAGGAACTGTTCGAGATGGCGTGCTGGGCGCAGATTGGCATCCACAAGAAACCGATCGGCCTCCTGAATGTAAGAGAATTCTACAATCCGTTGATTGACCTTCTGAAGCATGCGGTAAAGGAAGGATTCATGAGAGAATCGAACCTTGATCTGTTCATTGTCGAGAGCGACCCCGATGTTCTGCTCGAGCGTATCGCCAATTACAAGCCATCGGAGCAATCGTTCAAATGGAGCGAAATCAGCCCGGCGCAGTCGGCAGTAGAGTCCGTATAGCATTATATCAAAGTAACAGTTCGGGGCATCAGCCTTGGACTGTTTTTTTGTTATGAGTTGAGGAAAATAGTTACAATCCAATTGTTGACAACGCTTACAGAGTAGTTTTATAATTTATATGCCTTTAATGAAACCCATTTCATAAATGATAGCAGCCGCTATGAAAGACGATTTTTACCGCTTTTCAATATATAAGAATTTATAAGTTTTCACTTAATCAGGTTCTTATATATCTCCACGAAACGAGCTTCTGCCGCTAAAGGACGGCGACAGCCGTTTACGCTTGTGATGTTTTTAAGAGTGCGACATGGCGTTCAAAAAGGAAGGAAAGTGAATTTATGATTACGGATAGCTTAGACAACACTGGATTACAGGGAACGCAGCTTCGCTATGATGCGAAGAGCTTTATCATCGGGGAGAAGAGAGTGTTTCTGAACATCGCATCGATTCATTATTTTCGAATGCCTAGGCAGGAATGGCGGGAAGTGCTTGTCAAGGCGAAGCTAGCAGGCATGAATTGTATCGATACTTACTTTGCATGGAACGTGCATGAGCCGGAGGAGGGCAACTGGGACTTCAGCGGCGACAACGATTGCGGGGCGTTCCTTGATCTATGCGCGGAGCTGGGACTATGGGTCATCGCGCGGCCGGGTCCGTTCATATGCGCCGAATGGGATTTCGGCGGTTTTCCGTATTGGTTGAAACATAAATCTAATATACAGTTCCGAACGAACAATGAGGTTTACCTTCATTACGTTAATCTTTACTTTGACCAGATTGTTCCGGTTATCCGCTCTCGCCAAATGTCGCAAGGCGGTACCGTTATTATGGTCCAGGTCGAGAACGAATACGGTTATTTGGCCGATGACACGGCAGGTGCGGCTTACATGAGGGAGCTGCGCGACGGCTTGCTCGAGCGTGGAATTGATATGCCGTTAATAACTTGCGAGGGCGGCTTAGAAGGAACGATCGAAGGGGCGAACTTCTGGTCGGGTGCAGACGGACATTATGAGAAGCTGATGCTTAAGCAGCCAGACGTTCCGAAGCTCGTAACCGAGTTTTGGACAGGGTGGTTCGAGCATTGGGGAGCGCCTTCTGCCACGCAGAAGACGCCTGAATTGTACGAGAAGAGGATGATGGAGGCGATTCGCGCCGGGTTTGACGGCATTAGCCACTATATGTTTTTTGGCGGTACTAACTTTGGAGGTTACGGCGGCCGAACGGTAGGAAGCAGCGATATTTACATGGTTACCTCTTACGATTACGATGCTCCACTGTCCGAATATGGGAGAGTGACAGCCAAATATAGAATGGCCAAAAAGGTTTCCCTATTCACGGAAGCGCTCAGCGCGTTTTTGCTGGAAGCGGAGCCGATGGAATCATGCGAGGCCACTTGCCCAGACGGAATAAAACTCCAAGGCAGACAGTGGAACAGGCAAAAGCTTTGGTTCGCCGAAAGCGCCAAGCAGGAGAAGGAAATGTACCCGATTACGCTCGAATGCGGCCGAACGCTTCAGGTTTCGATTAAACCGGGTCAGATCGTACCGATTCTTGACCGGTATGAAGTGAGTCCTGGTTTGAAACTTACTTGCGGAGGGTTCGTCATTGGGAACGACCGGATTGGCGAGGTCCAAACGATTATTGTGGCTGGAGAAGACGGCCAGCGTACGCATATCGTGTTCGAAGCCGATCACGTGATTCAGTATGATAATGAAGCACAAATCCGACATGAAATGAGCCCGGATGGCCGGACGCTGCATTTAGACGTCTTCCATTTCCAAACGCCGCAGCGTATTGCATTGACGGTTGGCGGGCAGCGTATCGCAGTGATTGCATTAAACGGCTATATGTCGGACCGAGCATGGAAGCTTCGGCAGCAAGGTGGAGAAGCATGCTGGGCATTCGGCTGGGAGGACATGGACATAGACGTTGATGGCAACGTGAGCGGAGTAAGGGGCGGCCCTGAGAGCGAACCCTTCCTTATTGGAGACTGGGTGCAATCAAGCAACACCGCTCAAGATAGTGAGCCGTGGCTTCTGCCGAGCTTATCGAATTGGACTCGCAAAGACTTGAACCTGCTTGCGCTCGGAGCGGGCGAGCTTGCCGATACTCCGCGCGGATTCGCAGAGCTAGATAAGGACTTTGGGTATCTTATTTACACGAGTGAAGCGGAGTGCGATCGGGATCAAGAAAGCACAATGGTGTTGTCAGCCATTCAAGATTCTGCGCGTCTGTTCGTCAATGGACAAGAGCAAGCGATGATCCGCCAAGTAGGCGCGGCGTCGGCGGTCGTACGCCTGAACAAAGGACGCAATAAGCTGCAACTGCTTGTACAGCATATGGGCAGTCTTAATTTCTCGCCGAATTTGGGCGAGGAGAAAGGCATATTCGGTCCAGTCTATATGGACGGCTCGGTCATCGACCTACGCAGAGATTGGCATTGCGGTATGGAGTCTGTCCACCTAGACGAGGTGCAAGGAAAACCGTTCGCCTCTGCGCTCACTCGAGTTTTTGAAGTTAATGATCATAATGGGGCTATACTGGTCGGAGCGTTAAGCGGCGGACTCCGGATTAACGGCCGGGAAGTGCCTATGGACGACTATAAGGATTGGTTCGCCTATTATGCAGTCGACATTTCCTCCTATATCGTCAAAGGCAGCAACACCATTGAAATGCCGGTAGGCCGTACGCCGTTGAATCGGCTGGAGCTGCTGACCTATGACCGTTCACGGGAGCTGAGAGGCTGGTCGGCAGTATCGCTAGAAGATGCAGCGAAGCTTGCGGAGGGCTCAGCCACCTCTATTCATAGCGGGCCTTCATGGCATAGCAGCAATTTCGACCTTCCAGCCATTCCGGAAGGCGTTAATCCTAAGCTGAAGCTGAGATTGACGGGCTTAAGCAAAGGGTATTTGCAGTTGAACGGCCGTAATCTAGGCCGCTACTGGCAGATTGGGCCGCAGGAGGATTACAAGATTCCGATGGCGTGGCTTAAGGAGAAGGACAATGAACTGATTTTGTTCGACGAAGAGGGCAGAACTCCGGTTGCGGTAAGGCTCTTCTATGACGAGCAATCTTATAGACGCTGGGGCAATCTGTAGGCATCGCAATTAGGACTCTATAGCTAGAGCAGGAATGTTCGTTGACGAGACGAGCCTGCTCTATTTTCGCTGCAATAGGTGTAACGCATATCATTACATGTTTGATTTTGCTATAATATTCCGTGACATGAAGTAGGAAGGAAGCGTTAAGCTTGAGACAGGTCACTATATATGATATTGCCAAGGAGGCAAAAGTATCGATTTCGACCGTATCCCGTGTGTTGAACGATACCGCTCCGGTAAGAGGATCGACACGCGCCAAAATTGAAGAGCTTATCCAAAAATATAACTTCCAGCCTAACGCTATGGCCAGAGGGCTTCTCAAAAATGAAACCGGCATTATCGGCGTCATTGTGCCCGATCTGACTAATCCCTTCTTTCCGGAAGTATTCGCCGGAGCGGAGGAGGAGGCGATGCGGTCAGGCCTTACCTTCCTGCTTAGTAATACGATCGGCGATTATGTGAAAGAATCGGAATATCTGAGCATTATGCGGGAGAAACGTGTGGACGGCATTATATTTATGGGCGGAAGAATTAACTTGAAGCACTGTGAAGAGCATCTTGTCCAAGAGCTGGTGCAGTGCGCAAGCATTATTCCGACCGTACTCGTCAATGGCGGTCTGCGGGGGACCGACTTGACTCGGGTTGCTACGGATGAGGCTGCGGGAACTGTTCTTGCCGTTCAACACCTTATCGAGCTAGGACATACGCAGATCGGCTTCATCGGCGGGGAAAGTCATATGACGACGACCTCTAATAAGCTGCGGGCATTCCGCAAGACGATGAAAGAAGCGAATCTGGACATTCGGGAAGAATGGCTGCTGCCGGACAGCTTCTCCATCGATTCCGGCAAACGCCAGATGCATAATCTGTTGGCCATGAAGGAGCGTCCGACTGCCGTGTTCTGCGTGAACGACTATACGGCGATCGGAGCGATCAAGGCGGCGGCAGAGGCTGGACTGACGATTCCGGATGATATGTCCATCGTCGGATTCGACGATATTCCGCTGGCGCATCACTTCATTCCCGAGCTGACCACCGTTTCCCAGCAGGCGCACGAGCTTGGGATGACGTCTGTCAAAGTGCTGAAAGCGATGATGAACAAAGAGAAAGTGAAGAAGCATACGTCGCTAGAGCCTAAGCTCATCGTGCGGCAAAGCACGCGAGCCCTAATGCCTTAACGCAATTATTCCTTCAAGAGCGCAGCCCAAGCAATCGGGGCTGCGCTCTTTTTTTCTACGATGGTCTGGGAAGCGGGCTGGGTTGAAGACAGAATAGGATGGGAAGCTCATCCTATACGCACACCCTTGGGTTACTTGAGAGCAATAGGATGGGAAACGCAGCTTATGGTTGGTGAAAGCGACGACGATGAGGGTAGCGGGTTGGGTTGAAGACAGAATAGGATGGGAAGCTCATCCTATTCGCACAAACCTGGGTTACTTGAGGGCAATAGGATGGGAAATGCAGCTTATGGTTGGTGAAAGCGACGACGATGAGGGTAGCGGGTTGGGTTGAAGACAGAATAGGATGGGAAGCTCATCCTATTCGCACAAACCTAGGTTACTTGAGGGAAATAGGATGGGAAGCTCATCCTATTCGCACAAACCTAGGTTACTTGAGGGAAATAGGATGGGAAACGCAGCTTATGGTTGGTGAGATCAACGATGGTGGGTGGAGCTGTTTTAGCGTAATGTTCATTCCTGCCAAATAAGGCGCCTTAACAGGAACTATGGAAAATATAAACTTTCGTATTGACCAAGAAAAGGAAGCGAGCTATAATGAAATGGGTTTCATGAAAACCCTTACATAAAAAATCGAGTCATCAAGATTGTTTTGTTTTCTGCAATAAAATGCTCGAAACGCTTATATAATGGCAGCCGCCACTATATATAATTTTTGATTTGAGGAGGGTAGAATCATTTCTCTGATTAATTAATCTGTCTATCTTGCTTTTATTTGATTAATCATTCATGAAGGGGATGTGTTAAACAATGAAACAAATCAAAAAGATGAAACCGATGTTGATGACTGTAACCGCCGCAATGATGATTATGTCCGGATGCAGCGGCAATAACGGAGGGAATACACCGGCGGCTACCGATGCGCCTGCGACGGAAGCTCCTGTTGCATCGGTCGCTCCGACTGAGGTACCTGAAGAGCCGGCTCCGGACCTCGGAGGCAGAGAGATTCGCATTTCCCATTGGTGGGACGCAACGCCTGTAGGGGACTCCGAAGCGGACGAATTGGCTCGCGAAAGAATCAAAAAGGTTGAAGAGAAATACAACGTCAAAATCAAGTACCTGAATACAGAATACTGGTCCACTTCAGAGAAGCTGTCCTCCTCTGTATTGGCAGGCGATCCTTTCGCAGAAATCGTCCGCTTGCCGGACGGATTCATCTGGGGACTTACGAACGGCGGTTTCTTAACGCCATTGAATGATTATCTCAACAACTCCCGCATCGCGCCGGACGTTATCGAATCAATGAAATTCGGCGGCGAGCAAGTATTCGGTCTTGAAGGCTGGTACAACGCGAACGACTCCGGTATGTATTACAATAAACGGATTTTCAAAGAAGCGGGCTTGCAAGATCCACAGCAATTGATGGACGCGGACAATTGGAACTGGAACACGATGCTTGATGCTGCTAAGAAGCTGACTGTTGACAATAACGGTGACGGCAAAGTGGACCAATACGGTCTTGCCGGCGCACACTACATTTTCTCGGAGCAACTGATCGCAAGCAACGGCGGTTTGATCTACGAGGAAGCTACTAAGAAAGTATCGTTCGATTCTCCGGCAGCTATGGAAGCGCTTAACTTTGAATACGAGCTGTACAACACGCACAAAGTCGTGAAAGAGAACGAAGGCAACGACTGGGAAGATCCAGCCAAATATTTTGCGGAAGGCAACATTGCCATGTATCCGGGCGGATTGTGGGAAATCGAAGGACGTCTGACAGACAAGATGAAAGATGAGTGGGGCTACGTCTACTTCCCTAAAGCACCTAACGCGACAAGCTACTCCGATCCACTTGGACAAACGGCTGCTTATGTGATTCCAAAAGGCGTTAAGGACGCAGAAGCTATTGTGAAGATCTGGGAAGAATTGCAAGACTTCGACAACTGGGAAGGCAACCGCAAGCTGTGGCTCGAGAACGTGCTTCCGGATGATACGTCCATCGCTAACGCTATGAACGAAGCTGGCAAGGTACAACGTGTATTCGGCGGACGCTTCGGCGGTCTCGGCGTGAAAGAACAGCTCGACTCTGTGACAGGCAAGTTCGTCAAAGGCGAGGTTACGCCGTCCACAGGTGTTGCTCAAGTTATCGCGGCAGCGCAAGCGGCTGCAGACAAAGTATTGAGCGGCGAAGTGGAAGAGAAGAAAGAGTAAATAAAGCAACACTTATAGGTCAACAAGCAGACTGCCCGGTCTTCCGACTCTTGGAAGGCCGGGCGGTGCTCACAAAAACAAGATTCCGCTAGTTTGCGAAAAGGAGGGAATGAGGTGAAATTCGCCTTTTCCAGAATGACCGTCGCTTGGCTGATTATCATCGCTATGCTGCTCTCGATATTGGTTATCCCCCCTATATCTCAGTCCGATGCGGCCGGTACGGGGGCTGCGACAAATACAGAAGCCGATGCAAAGAGCGATCAGAACTCCTTGACGAACGCATCTGAGAACAGCTACGACGTTTATTTGCAGCAATACAAGGATGAAGAGCAGCCCGATGAGGAGATCGTGATTCGAGGAGCGGATTATACAGCCTCTCACGATATGACCCCCGAAATCGTAGGCGAGCTGGGCGGAGTAACAGGCGACTTCGTTAAGACAGGAGAGAGCGGCTCGATCGAGTGGGAGCTCGAGGTGCCGACATCCGGCTTATATCATATCGCTATGAACTATTTTCCAATCGAAGGCAAAAGCTCCACCATTGAAAGAGAGCTGCTGATTGACGGCAAGCTGCCTTTCGCAAGTGCTAGAAACCTGACTTTCCATCGTGTATGGAAAAACGAGAGCGAAGAAATCACGCAAGATAACAGGGGCAACGAGCTGAGGCCTCGCCAAGTCGAATCGCCTAAGTGGCAGCAATCGCTGTTCAGAGATACAGATGGGTATTTCGAAGACCCGTACGTTTTTTATTTTACAGCTGGTAAGCACAAGTTGACGCTGGTATCCTCGCGAGAGCCGATGGCCATCGACTACATTAAGCTGTTTCACTACGATGCGCCTTCCACTTATGAAGAAGTGAAGGCCGGTTATGAGTCAATGGGTTATAAAGAGACAAGCGGGCAGTTGATCAAGGTTCAGGGCGAAAGCGCATCTTACAAATCATCGCCGACATTGTATCCGATTACCGACCGCTCCAGTCCATCAACGGAGCCGTATGACGTATCGAAGGTCAGAATGAATACGGTCGGCGGCAACAACTGGCGGATACCGGGCCAATGGATCGCTTGGGAAGTCGAGGCGCCGGAGGACGGATTGTACCGGATCGCGATCAAGAACAGACAAGAATTGCTTCGGGGCATTTATTCTACACGCTCGCTCTGGATTGACGGGGAAATCCCGTTTAAGGAAATGGCGCAAATTCCGTTTTATTACGACTCGGATTGGCAGATGAATGTACTTGGCAACGAGGAAGAGCCCTATCTTTTCTATATGACGAAAGGCAAACACGAGCTGAAGCTTGAGGTCAGCCTCGGGTCAATCGCGCCGCTGATTCGCCAAGTAGAAGCAAGCGTGCTCGATATTAATGCTATGTATCGAAAAATCTTGATGATTACCGGTAACGTTCCAGATCCTTATCGGGATTATCAATTAGATAAACAAATTCCCGACATGGTAGACGTGTTCAAGAAGCAAAGCGACATCTTGTATTCCGTTTCGGAAGAACTGGTTCGCTTGACGGGTGAGAAAAGCGACAAAACCGCTGTCTTGAACAAAACCGCTTATCAGCTGGCCGATTTGGCTAAGAAACCGGAATCGGTTCAGAAGCGGTTAGGTCAATTCAAGATCAATGTTGGCAGCGTCGGCGCCTGGATTCTACAGGTTAGAGAGCAGCCGCTCGAGATTGATTACCTGCTTCTTGCTTCGCCTGATAAGAAGCTGCCTAAAGCAGGTGCTTCCTTCGGCAGAAAGATGGTTCACGAGGTATCGTCCTTCTTCCATTCGTTCTTCGAAAATTACGATACGATCGGCAACACGACGGAAGAAGGGGAGTCCATCACCGTATGGATCGGGACAGGGCGCGATCAGGCGCAAGTGCTGAAAGCGATGATCGACGATACGTTCACTCCGCAGACGGGCATCGGCGTTAATCTGAAGCTGGTCAATCAGGATGTGCTGCTTCGCGCTTCGCTCGCCGGGGAAGGCCCCGATGTGGCGATGCAGGTCGGCAATGACGTGCCGATGAACTTCGGTATGCGAAATGCAGCCGAGGATTTGTCTAAGTTCCCGGACTATGAGACGGTCGTGAAGCAGTTCAGAGACAGCGCGGTCGTTCCGTACAAGTCCGGAAGCCAAGTATTTGCGCTGCCTGAACAGCAAATATTCAATATGCTCTTCTACCGGAAGGATATATTGGAGGAGCTCAATATTGAGCCGCCGCAGACGTGGGAAGAGGTATATGCGATGATCCCGGTTCTGCAGAAGAACCATATGGATTTCGCGCTTCCGATTGCCCAATCGACGGGCGTTCCCGTCTTGGAGGCGAACCGTGCGTTCGCGATGCTGTTGTACCAAATGGATGGAGCGTTCTACTTGAACGATGGAGCGAAGAGCGGTTTGGCCACAGACGTAGGGCTTAGCGCATTCAAGAAGTGGACCGACTTCTATACGAGCTACAAGCTTCCGCTGATCTTCGATTTTCCAATGCGGTTCCGAACAGGCGAGATGCCGGTCGGTATTCAAGACTATACGTTCTACAACTACTTGACCGTATCCGCGCCGGAAATCAAAGGCTTATGGGAATTCATTCCGGTTCCGGGCATGAAGCAGACGGACGGCACGATTCGCCGGGACGTCGCCAGCGGCGGAACAGCCGCCATCATGTTGAAGCAGGCCAAGGATAAGGATGCGGCATGGGAGTTCATGAAGTGGTGGGTAAGCAAGGACTCGCAAGTACGGTTCGGAAGAGAGATGGAAGGGCTGATGGGCGCTGCGGCGCGTTATCCGACAGCCAATATGGAAGCGCTCAAGGAGTTGCCATGGCCGGCGCGGGATTATCGCAATCTCGAAGAGCAATGGCAATGGGTGCAAGGCGTGCCTGAGGTGCCGGGAGGATATTTCACGGGAAGACATCTCGACAACGCGCTTCGTGAAGTTATCAATAACGGTACGAATACGGCCGATGCGTTATACGACTATGTGCAGGAAATCGACTATGAGATCGCGGAGAAACGAGCCGAGTTCAAGTTGGACGTGAAGGACTAGGAGGGACTCTTTTTGCAAAAAACAAAAATCGCAACCGAGACGATCATGCAGCCGAAGGGAAGCTCTGCCGGCTTGCAAGGGAAATGGGAGCTGTTCACGAAGGACGTGAAGCGGGATAAGCACTTGTACGTCCTGCTGGCTCCATATGTTGTGCTGTTCCTAATGTTTACCGTGCTCCCGGTCGCCATTTCGATTTTCTTCAGCTTTACGAATTTCAATATGCTGGAGGCTCCGCAATGGGTCGGCTGGGAGAACTATTCCAAGCTGTTATGGAACGATGATGTGTTCCTGATCGGGCTCAAAAACACGATGATCTTCGCCGTTATTACCGGCCCGGTCAGCTATATTGCCTGCTTCGTCTTTGCATGGCTCATTAATGAGCTTAATTCAAAGGTAAGAGCCATCATGACGCTCGTGTTCTTCGCGCCATCGATATCGGGCAACGTTTTCTTTATTTGGCAAATTATTTTTTCTGGCGATTCATACGGCATTATGAACGGATTGCTGATGAAGCTCGGAATCATCTACGAGCCGATCCTTTGGCTGCAAAATCCGAAATACATGCTCGCGATCATTATCGTCGTCCAATTATGGCTCAGTCTGGGCACCAGCTTCCTGGCGTTCATTGCCGGCTTGCAGACGGTTGACCGTACGCTGTATGAGGCGGGAGCGGTGGACGGCGTGAGAAACCGTTGGCAGGAGCTTTGGTTTATTACCCTTCCATCGATGCGGCCTCAGCTTATGTTCGGTGCCGTCATCCAAATTACATCCTCCCTTGCAGTTGCGGATGTCGCAATGGCACTGGCGGGCTTCCCGAGCGTGCAGTACGGCGCTCATACGGTCGTTACCCACTTGGTGGATTACGGCACGATTCGGTTCGAGATGGGTTATGCTTCAGCCATTGCAACCGTTCTGTTCGTTCTCATGCTGGGCTCCAATCTGGCCGTTCAAAAGTTGCTGAAGAGGGTGGGGGAATAGGCGAGATGAAGCTAGCTATAGGTCTCAAGAAAAAAGTGAACCGCTCCTGGCAGGTGGATGTCCTGCTGTTCCTGCTGCTTGCCGCGTTCGGCGCCTTTATGGCGGTTCCGTTGATTTACGTCATTAACAATGCGCTCAAGCCGCTCGATGAGCTGTTCGTATTCCCGCCTACGCTGTTCGTGAGGAATGCGACGTTCGATAACTTTACGGATTTGTTCCAAGTTATGAAGAGCTCTTGGGTTCCGTTCTCTAGATATATCTTCAATACGTTCTTTATTACGGCGGCAGGCACCGCGGGCCATATTTTTCTCGCTTCGGCGGCGGCATACCCGCTGGCCAAGCACAAATTTCGCGGCCACAAAATATTGTTCACCGTCATTGTTCTTTCGCTCATGTTCTCGCCGCATGTAACGGCCATTCCAAACTATATGATCATGTCGGTCCTCGGATGGATCGATTCGTATCAGGCCATCATCATTCCGGCATTTGCTTATCCGCTCGGCCTGTATTTAATGAAGCAATTCATGGAGCAAATACCGGACGCGCTGCTGGAAGCCGCGAAGATCGACGGAGCAAGCGAATACCGTATTTTCTGGCAAGTCGTCATGCCGCTCGTTAAGCCAGCCTGGCTGACGCTGCTTATCCTCATGATGCAGATGCTGTGGGGAACGGATGGAGGCAGCTTTATTTACAGCGAGCAGCTTAAGACGATGCATTACGCCATGGGGCAGATCGTTCAGGGCGGTATTGCCCGCGCAGGGGTAGGTGCCGCAGTAGCAGTTATTATGATGACGGTGCCAATCGTAACGTTTGTATTGTCTCAGAGCAATGTAATTCAAACGATGGCAACGTCCGGCATGAAGGACTAAAGCGATGGAGGCGTATAGGTTTGATAATAAAGCGATCGATTCTGATCCTGGCGGCTGTGATGATCGTTGCCTTGCTAAGTCCGAAGTCGGCTCACGCATCGCCGTATGAGGGATATGTATATTCGTACTGGGGAGACGCCGTTAAATCGCCAATCGCTTATCTTCCTTCTAGGACGATAACGGGACAGGAAATGGGCATTGGACCGCTCGCGACGCCGACCGACATGTTCGCGGCTGCTGACGGCAATCTATATATTTTGGATTCCGGCAACGGGCGAGTTGTGGTGCTTAACAGCGAGTGGAAGGCGATCCGCCAATATCAAGGCTTCGACAATAACGGCAAGCAGGATACCTTCAATAAACCGGAGGGTATCTTCGTTACCGAGGCAGGTCATATTTACGTAGCAGATACCGAGAACAGGCGCGTTGTTGTACTCGACGAAAGCGGAGCGCTCATCAGAGAAATCGGGGCTCCGAAGTCCGAGGTGCTTAGCGACAAGTTCGAATACATTCCGCGCAAGGTCATCGTCGATAAAGCCGGCCGTATCTACGTTGTCGCTAGAGGCGTCTTCGACGGCATTATCGAATTCGACAGCGAAGGCGACTTTACCGGATTTATAGGCACGAACCCCGTGCAATTCGATCCGGTTGATTTATTCTGGAAGACGGTATCGACCAAAGAGCAACGGGAAAAAATGATCCGTTTCGTTCCGATTGAATTCAACAATGTGGACGTGGATGGGGACGGATTTATATTTACAACGACGGCTGACAAGCAAACCGCGGTCCCTGTCAAAAGGCTGAATCCGTCCGGCATCGATGTGCTGCGTATTAACGGGGATTGGGGACCGGTCGGCGACTTAACGAGAAATCCATCGGCTTTCATCGATATCGATGTCAGCGGCAATGGGGTGTATCGGACGCTTGATTCGACTCGGGGACGAATCTTCACGTATAACGAAGACGGAAGCTTGCTGTATGTAGTCGGTCAGGTCGGCAATCAGCGCGGTACGTTCAAAACCCCGATCGCGATTGAAAGCTTTGGCAATCGGATCTTTGCTCTAGATCGCGATCTGGGCATGATTACCGAGTTTACGGCGACCAAATTCGGAAGCTTGGTCAATGAAGCGAACGGATTATACAGTGCAGGCAAGCACGACGATGCCGCTAAGATATGGGAACAGGTGCTTAGGCTGGATGCGAATTACGAAATGGCCTATGTCGGAATCGGCAAGTCGATGCTGCGCCGGGGCGAATACAAGCAAGCGATGACTTATCTGAAGTTAGGCAACGACAGAGAATATTATTCCAAAGCGTTAACGAAGTACCGCAGGGAATATATGCGCGAGAACTTCGGAACCTACATGACGATTCTAATCGCGTTCATAGTGGTCGTGGTGGCCATTCGTCGAGGCCTGAGGTCAAGAAGAGGGGGCATGAAACAGAATGCAGTTTCTCAAGGACATTAAATATTCGCTGCATGTTGCTTTTCATCCCTTTGACGGTTTCTGGGATCTGAAGTACGAGAACAGAGGGAAGCTTAGAGTCGCGCTTGCCATCTTGCTCGGCGTGACGGTGATGATGATATTGAAACGCCAGTATTCCGGCTACGTCGTCAACTTTAATTATCCGCTTGATCTGAACAGCATTAACGAGCTGAAATACATTGTGTTCCCGTTTCTACTCTGGTGTATCGCGAACTGGTCGTTAACGACGTTAATGGACGGGGAAGGGAAGTTCAAAGAAATCGTTATCGCCACAGGGTATGCGATGCTCCCTTTGATTCTGCTCTACCTGCCCAATTTATTGCTCAGCAACGTCATTACGCTGCGCGAGGCTTCCTTCTATTATTTATTGGAATCCGTGGCTACGATATGGTTTGTTTGGCTGATGTTTATCGGAACGATGACGGTTCATCAGTATACGGTTATGAAGACGATTACGACCATGCTTTTAACGATCGTTGTCATGGGAGTCATCATCTTCTTGGGGCTGCTATTCTTCAGTCTCATTCAACAGATTGTTGGGTTTGTGTACACGATCTATCAGGAACTTTCATTGCGAGCATGAGGAGAAAGGGGGCCTAGCGGTGAAACGGAGGCTTGCGAGCATCATGTCGGCAGTCATAATCGGCTGCTTGCTTATATCCCAAGGCACCAACTTCGCAGAACCTGCATCCGAAGAGGCGTCGGATTCAGAGGCAGGGGCATCTACCGTATCCGAGTCCGCGTCTGGCGACAAGCCTGAGGCCGAGGTTACGGCTGCGAGCGTCGATCCGAGCAAGACGGCGAGTATAGCCGAGGGTATGGAGCAGGCGGCCGAAAATGAATTTTTGATCTTATACGTCAATAACGCAACGACGGAAATAGCGGTACAGGATAAGCGCAGCGGGGCGATCTGGTATTCCAATCCGCAAGATCGCGCAGACGACTCCATAGCTACCGGCTATAACAAAGAGAAGCTGAACGTACAGGTCGAGATCTCTTATTTGGACAATGCGGGTAATTCGTTGAAGTATGACAATTACACGCATAGCGTACAGAACGGCCAATTCGTTATCGAGAAGGTAGAGGGCGGCTTGAACATCTCTTACACGCTAGGGGAAGTGAAAAGCGATATCGACGCGATTCCTAAGTATATTAGCGAAGATAGATTCCAGACGCTCATCCTGGATAAGATCGAGGATGACGGAGATAAACGGGAAGTTGAGAAGCGGTTCAAGCATAACGAAGACGAGAAACGTTACGAAAGAAGGGACTCCTCCCTTAAGGGAGTCGGGCTCAAGAAAGTAACGGATGTATTCGCCAAAATCGGATACGACGCGGAGCAGATCGCGATCGATAACGCTGCTTCTGGCGAAGCGGCTGCAGGCGACCTTAATGTGAAGCTCCCACTCCAATATCGGCTTGACGGAGATCAGCTGAAGGTGACGGTCGATGCGGAGGGTGTCGAGTATCCGGAATCGATGAAGATTGAAAGACTGTCGCTGCTGCCGTTCTTTGGCGCGAGCGGGGTTAAGGATGTTGGTTACACGCTCGTTCCGGACGGTTCGGGTTCGCTCATCTACTTCAATAATGAAAAAACGTATGCAGCTCCATACCGTGTAGATCTATACGGGACAGATGCGACGATTTACCAGCCGATCAAAATCCAAAACGATGAAGCTGCGCGATTGCCTGTATTCGGGATGAAATACGAGGACCGGGCTTTTGTCGGCATCATTGAAGAGGGCGATGCGGTCGGCGCCGTCGAGGCCGACGTAAGCGGCAGGCTGAACGTCTACAACACGGTATCCCCGAGCTTTACGCTCCGCAATATTGCGGAGGTTACGCTGACGAACGGATGGCGCTCCAGTACGGTGAAGAAGTTCCAAGCGGAGCCTTTCGAGGGCGACATGACCGTTCGCTACGGATTTCTCGGCGCCGAAGACGCCAGCTACTCCGGCATGGCTAAGCATTACCGCGATTACTTAATCAAGCAGGCGGGTCTAACCAAGCTGAGCGATGAAGAAGGCGTTCCGTTCTATGCCGAGTTTATCGGCGGCATACCGAAAAAGAAGTTTTTCCTAGGCATTCCTTATAGTGCCTATGAACCGCTGACGACCTTCAATCAGGCTGAATCCGTATTGACTGAGATGCTGGATAAGGGAATCGGCAATATTAAGCTGCGTTATACTGGCTGGTTCAACGGCGGCATCAACCATGACCTCCCGAAATCCATTAGCGTCGACAAGAAGCTTGGCGGCAGCAAAGGGTTGAAGGAGCTGAAGGCTTATACCGATGAGAATCATATCTCGCTGTTCCCTGACGCAACCTTCCTTGAAGCGACTCGGAACGCGGACGATTTCAAGAAGTCGAAGCAAGCTTCCCGCTTTATTACGGGTAAGCTGGCGAAGGTTTATCCGTATTATCCGGCCAACTTCGGCGAGAACGACTATCTGGACCCTGGTTATGTAATCAGTCCGAAGGTGCTGCCGAATATGGTAGACGGATTCATGGACGATTACGAGAAGCTTAAGCTCACCGGATTGTCGCTGCGCGATATGGGGAACAAGTTGAATTCCGATTACAATCGCTCCAATGTCATCGATCGCGAAGAAGCGAAAGGGATTGTGAATGAACAGTTGAAGCAAATAAGCGGCTCCGTCGAGGAATTATTGGTGGAAGGCGGTAATGCCTATGCGGCTATCTATGCGCGGCATATCGTGGGTGCGCCGATGACAAGCAGCCAATTCATTATTACCGATGAAACGGTTCCTTTCTTCCAGATGGTGTTCCATGGTTACGTTAATTACGCCGGAGAAGCCTGGAACATGGCAGACGAGCAGGATTCGACGCACAACTTCCTGAAGGCGCTCGAAACGGGCTCCGCTTTGAACTATACGTGGTTTAATGCCGATTCATCGGCGATTAAGATGACGGAATTCGCTGATTTGTACTCCGCGGATTACCGGCTATGGATCGAAGATGCGGCACAAAAATATCGCGAACTGAACGAGGTTCTCCAGGATGTGCAGTCCCAAACGATTATTGATCATCGGATGCTGGCGAAGGGTGTCTATCAAACGACGTTCGAGAAAGGCAAAACGGTTATCGTCAACTATAACGATACCGACTCGAATGTAGACGGAATTACAGTGGGGGCAAAGGACTACCTAGTTGGAGGTGAAACAGGGCAATGAAGCTAAAGAAGCTGTCGCTGGAACAGAAAAACAGATATTACGGATTGTACTTCATCCTTCCTTGGTTTGTAGGCTTCTTGTTCCTGTTCATGATTCCGCTGCTGTCCTCGCTTCGGTACAGCTTAAGCAATCTGCAGGTTACGGATGAGGGCTTCAGCCTGGATTTTATCGGCTTTGATAACTACCGCGAAGCATTGCTATCGCATGAATCGTATGTCCGGATATTGACGGAATCGGTCATCAATATTGGCGTTAATACACCGCTTATTATTATTTTTAGTTTGTTTTTTGCGGTTCTTCTTAATCAAAAGTTTAGAGGACGGGTGTTAGCGCGGGCGATCTTCTTCCTCCCGGTTATTCTGGCATCGGGTATTATCGCCAGCATCGAGAACGGGGATTTGATGCAGTCCGTCGTCAAAAGCGCGAATGACACGACAGGCGGAGATTTGTCTGTTATGGATAATTTGCAGCTCACGGTCATGCTCGTCCAATCGGGGATCGATATCAGGTTTGTTGAATATCTAACCGGTGCTGTCAGCCGAATCTACGAGATTGTCAGTCAGTCAGGCGTGCAAATATTAATATTCCTGGCAGGGCTCCAGTCGATTTCTCCCTCCTTGTATGAGGCTGCCAAGATCGAAGGCTCGACCGGCTACGAGGCGTTCTGGAAAATTACTTTTCCAATGATCAGCCCGCTAATATTAACCAATCTGGTCTATACGATCATCGACAGCTTCATTAGCGATGAAACGAGCCGTTTAGTCGTAGATACGGCATTCAAAAGCTTCGATTTCGGCCTCAGCGCCGCGATGGCTTGGATGTATTTTGCCGTTATTGCGCTTGTGCTGTGGATCACGACGTCGATCGTATCGCGCAAAGTCTTTTATCAAGATTAGTTGTTTAGCTACTGCTTACGAAGCTGTGTTTGCTCCGCAAACACTTAAGGAGGCATTCCATGAAGACGGAAACCGCAGTACATGGGCGGCAGGCGAGAGAAGAGCGGCTGCAACGGATGGCAACGGCTGCCTATTGGGTGGAATTCGCCAAGAAATGGTTATGGGTTATCATTCGATTCGTGCTGATATTCGGCATAGCGTTCGTCATCGTGTATCCGATTCTGCTCAAGCTGTCGATTGCATTCAAGAGCATGGACGATCTATACGATTCTACCGTCATTTGGGTGCCCAAAGCGTTTACGCTCGATAACTTCAAGCTCGTGTTCACGGCGATGAACTATCCGAAGGTTTTGACCAATACGTTCATGCTCTCTGCTGGAGTTATGATTCTGCAGACGATAACCTGCGTACTGGCCGGCTATGGCTTCGCGCGAATCAAGTTCAGGGGCAGCGGCTTATTGTTTGGGGCCGTTATTTTTACGATACTAGTGCCATCGCATACGATTATGATTCCGCTCTACTTGAACTTCAAAAACTTTGATCTATTCGGATTGATCGAGCTGATAAAGGGCAAGCCAGCCAATCTAATTAATACGTACTGGCCGTTTATTATTTCTGCCGTACTCGGCATGGGCGTGAAGACAGGCTTGTACGTTTATATTTTCCGCCAGTTTTTCAGAGGCATTCCGAGAGAAATTGAAGAAGCAGCTTATGTGGACGGTGCAGGCTACTTCTCGACCTTCAGCAGAGTTATTCTGCCTAATGCCATACCTTCGATGATAACGGTTATGCTGTTCTCCTTCGTATGGCAATGGAATGACTCCTTCTTCACGAACATGTATTTGAATGAGCCGAAGGTCATGTCCTCGATGATGTCGTCCTCCGGTTATGCCATTGCGACTTTCCTTAGCGGAGGCGAGCAAGCGGCAACGGCTTCCTACGTGCAGGATCCGTTCTTCATGTCCATGATGATGAACACGAGCGTCTTGATGGCCATACTACCGCTTATTATCTTATATGTGTTCGTCCAAAGGCACTTTGTAGAGAGCGTAGAACGCTCAGGTTTAGTAGGTTAGGAGAGGCGGATGAAGAGAAAATTGATAGTCATCACACTGGTTGCCTTTACCTCGGTTCTTGGCTTATATTTCGGACTAACATCAGGAGGGGAGGGCAATTCTGACAGCACCAACAACTCTAGCGAGGTAAAAGAGACGGAGACGCCTGAGGTGCAGCCGGCTCCTACTCCAGACGTTAGCGCAATCATCGACGGCTCGGTCCGTTACCAAACGATCGATAACTTCGGCGCATCCGATGCGTGGTCGATGGAGCCTCTAGGCAAGCACTGGACCGAAGAAAATAAAAACCAAGTGGCAGACCTGTTGTTTTCGCGGGAGAAAGGAATCGGGCTGTCGGCATGGCGCTTCAACATCGGGGCGGGCTCGAGTGAAACGGATCAATCGATTATTCCCGATCCATGGAGGCGTTCGGAAGCGTTCAAGTCATCGGAGACCGGCGATTACGATTGGAGCAAGCAAGCGGGCCAGCAATGGTTTCTGCAGGCAGCCAAGGATCGCGGCGTCAATACGTTAATCGCATTCGCGAACAGTCCGCCGGTTTGGATGACGAAGAACGGTCACGCTCAGCCGGATCCGGATGTCGGCTCGACCAATTTGAAAGACGACTATGAGGATGAATTCGCGACGTACCTCGTTGATGTATTGGAGCATTTCAAGCAGGAAGGGCTAGAGTTCCAATATATTAGTCCCATTAACGAGCCGACCTGGGATTGGAACCGTGCGCAACAGGAAGGGAACCGTTATAACAACGAGGACCTGAAACGCGTCATACTTGAATTGCACAAGCAACTGAAGGAAAGCGGTGTTGAAGCGCAGATCAGCGCGCCGGACGGCGTGGAAGTGACATCGCTATTGGACGACGAGTATTACCAAATGTTCGCTGGCGGCGGGCAATATTCGAGCGGGGCTAACAACCTTGGAACAGGCGAATATAAGGAGTATATCAAGGAATTGCTCGGAGATCCGGAATTGAAGGAAGCGGTAGGCAACAAGATCGCCTCGCATTCCTATTGGTCGGATTACTACAAGCCGGGAGACGACCGGCTTAGCAGGCTCAGAGAGTTGCTCGACGAGAACTTGAAGAAATACGATCCGTTGGCTAAATACTGGATGACGGAATATTGCATTCTAGGCGATTACGGTCCCGGCCGCGATCTCGGCATCGATCCTGCCTTGTATGTTGCGAGAGTCATTCATTTCGATTTGACGAAAGCGAATGCGGCCGCATGGCAGTGGTGGACGGCGGTATCCAAGGTTGATTACAAGGACGGCTTGATCTATACCGACTTCAATAATGAAGGTGACGAGCAGAACATTCTGACCTCGAAGCTATTGTGGGCGCTCGGCAATTACAGCAAATTCATTCGTCCCGGCGCGGAGCGCATTGCGCTTACGGGGCTGGACGAAGGGGCGGAGAGCGAGCTGCTCGGCTCGGCTTATGTTCATGAAGGCGAACAGACGGTTACCGCTGTATTCGTCAACAACAGTAATGAAGATAAGCGCGTCCAGCTCTCGATTAAAGGGTTAGATCAATTTGTTTCCCTTAAGGCGCTGGAGTCGTATATCACATCGGCCGGCAGCGATCTTGCAAGAGGCGAGGATGTCGCGGTACGTGACGATCAAACCTTCGAGGCGATCATACCTGCGAAATCGATCGTCACTTTGACGGGGGGAGCACCGACAGACGGTTCGGTTGGTGCAGACGAAGACAAGGAAAGCGGAGTGACTACGGAAATGAATGCATCGGGCGGTACTAACAAGGAAGAGTATGCGGGCTACCTCTTTTCTTACTTTACGGGAGAAGGGTCACCGGATGGCGAGCAAGTGTACTTCGCGCTTAGCGAAGGGAATGATCCGCTGCACTGGAAAGAATTGAATGGCGGCAAGCCTGTGCTTACGTCAACGATGGGGGAGAAAGGGGTTCGAGATCCCTTTCTCATCCGTTCGCCCGAGGGCAATAAGTTCTATATGATAGCGACCGATCTGAAGATCAACGGCGACTGGAACTGGGATCGGGCGCAAAGAGCGGGCAGTCGATCGCTTATCGTATGGGAATCGGATGATTTGATCCATTGGTCCGAGCCGAGAATGGCTGAGGTGTCGCCGCCAGAGGCCGGCAACACATGGGCTCCCGAAGCGTTTTACGATGAAGCAAGCGGCGAGTATGTCGTATTCTGGGCTTCCAAGCTGTTCGCGAATGAAAGCCATACCGGCGACGCGTATCAGAAGATGATGTACAGCACGACCCGCGATTTCCGCGAGTTTTCGGAACCGAAGGTGTACATGGATTTCGGTTATTCCATTATCGACACGACGATGATCGCCCATAATGGCAAGATTTATCGGTTTACGAAGGACGAAAGAGACAGCGGGCCGTTATCTCTTTTCGGTAAAATGGTGTTTCAGGATGTGCTGGAAGGCTCTGTATTCGATAGCAAGCCTCGAACAATCAAAGAAGGCGTCGGCAGCTTGAAAGGCGTCGAGGGCCCAACCGTGTTCAAATCGAATACGGAGGACAAATGGTATTTGTTCGTCGACGAGTTTGGCTCCCGAGGATACGTGCCGCTCGAAACGACCGATCTCGACTCCGGCGAATGGATGGTTTCTACCGATTACGATCTGCCTAGCAGCCCGCGTCACGGTACGGTTATCCCGATAACGAAATCCGAATACGATGCGATTCATGCCAAATATTTTGGTTAATAGCTTCTAGAGCAGCCGTCTTGCCGATGTTCGGTAAGGCGGCTGCTTTTTGCTTTTATGTGGGGATTCATGGAATCGCATACAGTTAGCGTAGAAATACATCTATTGGCTTGAAAGCGCTATCCCTATAATGAGGGGGTATGGAAGCTTTATGGTTTCCATAACCGAAATTAAAGGAGGATATTGATGCGCAACAAGTATGTCGTATGGTCACTGGTCGTCGCTTTGTTCTTATCCAGCTTTTCCCTCACGCTTGGACCGATTGCCCCGGTGACAGCTGCGGGAGGGCCGAACCTGACGCTGGGCAAGAGCGTGACGGCAAGCGGCCAATCGCAAACGTATGCACCGGAGCATGTGAAGGACGGCAATCAAGGCACGTATTGGGAAAGCTCAAACCAGGCGTTCCCGCAATGGATTCAAGTCGATTTGGGGGCGAGTACAAGCATAGACCAGATCGTGCTGAAGATTCCCGCGACATGGGAAACACGTTCGCAGACGCTGTCCGTCGATGGAAGCACGAACGGTTCATCGTTCTCGAACATCGTAGGATCGGCGAGCTATACGTTTAACCCATCGGTGGCAAGCAATTCAGTTACGGTCAACTTCTCCGCGACGATCACCCGTTATGTCAGGCTCGTCGTAACGGCAAATACGGGCTGGCCGGCCGCGCAGCTATCGGAACTCGAAATTTACGGCTCGGGCATTACGCCGACGCCTACTCCGACCGTGTCGCCGACGCCGACGCCGACAAGCGGCGCGTATCAAGCGGAGTCAGCCTCCTTGACAGGAGGAGCCAAAGCGAATACGGATCATGTCGGCTACTCCGGAACGGGTTTTGTTGACGGTTACTGGACGCAAGGAGCAGCGACGACTTTTACGGTAGCAGCCGGGTCAGCGGGCAGTCACAACGTAACGCTGAAGTATGCTAACGCTTCCGGCAGCTCGAAGACGGTCAGCATCTACGTCAACGGGACGAAAATTCGCCAAACCTCGTTGCCGAATCTTGCGAACTGGGATACTTGGAGCAATAAAGAAGAAACGCTAACGCTGAATGCTGGAAACAATACGATCGCGTACATATACGACGCGGGCGATTCCGGCAATGTGAATCTGGATCAAATTACAGTAACGGCAACAACTTCCTCAACACCAACACCAACACCGACACCAACGCCAACACCGACACCGACACCGACACCGACACCGACACCGACACCGACACCAACACCGACACCAACACCAACACCGACACCGACACCAACAACGTCTCCAAGCAGTAACATCGCCATAGGTAAGCCGATCAATGCCTCTTCCAGCGTATTTACCTACGTGGCGGCCAACGCCAACGATAACAGCACCGACACCTATTGGGAGGGCGGCGGCAATCCGAGCACGTTGACGCTCGATCTTGGCACGAACCACAATCTGACATCGATCGTACTGAAGCTGAACCCGGCCTCGGTATGGGCAACGCGCACTCAGACCATTCAGGTACTAGGCCACGACCAGAGCACGACTGCCTTCAGCAATCTTGTTTCGTCCCAGACGTACACGTTTAATCCGGCAACCGGCAATACGGTCACGATCCCGGTAACGGCAACCGTGAAGCGGATCCAGCTGTCGATTACGGGCAACACGGGCGCGTCTGCTGGCCAAATCGCGGAGTTTCAAGTATTCGGAGCGCCTGGTCCGAATCCCGATCTACTCGTAACGGGGATGACTTGGACGCCGTCCTCGCCGATCGAGACGAATGCCATCACGCTGAGCGCCACGGTCAAGAACACCGGCAACACCGGCTCTGCCGCGACGACGGTTAACTTCTACCTCGGCAACGAGCTGGCGGGTACGGCTCCGGTAGGTGCGCTGACAGCGGGTTCTTCGGCGACGGTAACCTTCAACGCAGGTGCCAAAACAGCCGCAAATTACCCTTTGAGCGCCAAAGTGGACGAGAACAACGCGGTCATCGAGCAGAACGAATCGAACAATAGCTATAACAATCCGACCGCTCTCGTCGTCGCGCCGGTAGCGAGCTCCGACCTCGTAGGAACGGTGTCTTGGACACCTAACACGCCGGTCGTAGGCAACTCGATCGCGTTCTCGGTCAACTTGAAAAACCTAGGCAGCATCGCTTCCGCAGGAGGCGCGCATGCCATAACGCTTTCCTTGAAAAATGCAGCGGGCTTTACGCTGCAAACGTTCAGCGGAACATACAACGGTACTCTGGCAGCTGGCGCATCCGTAAACGTGAATCTCACGGGTTCATGGACGGCAACAAGCGGCGCCTATACGGCTGCGTTGACGATTGCAGCCGACGCCAACGAATTGCCGGTGAAGCAAGCCAATAACAACAGCTCGTCTAGCCTGTCGGTTTATTCCGCGCGCGGAGCAAGCATGCCGTATACTCGGTATGACACCGACGATGCATCCCGCGGCGGCGGAGCAGCACTGCAGTCCGCACCGACGTTCGACCAAGCTCTGACAGCGTCGGAAGCTTCCGGACAAAAATACGTTTCCCTTCCTTCTAACGGCTCGTATGCGGAGTGGACGGTTAGACAAGGCGAAGGAGGAGCAGGCGTCACCATGCGGTTCACGATGCCGGACTCGTCAGACGGCATGGGATTGAACGGATCGCTCGATGTGTACGTGAACGGAGTCAAAGCCAAAACCGTTCCGCTCACTTCTTATTATAATTGGCAGTATTTCTCCAGCGATCACCCAGCCGACGCGCCGGGCGGGGGACGTCCGCTATTCCGCTTCGACGAAGTACATTGGAAGCTAGATACGCCGCTCGTGCCAGGCGACAAAATTCGCATTCAGAAGAGCAATGCCGACAGCCTGGAATACGGCGTCGACTTCCTGGAGATCGAACCCGTGCCGACTGCCATTGCCCGTCCTGCTGGCGCCGTTTCCGTAACGGATCACGGAGCCGTGGCGAACGACGGACTGGACGATCTGACAGCATTCAAAGCTGCGGTTACGGATGCTGTCAATTCCGGCAAAACGCTATACATTCCGGAAGGCACGTTCCATCTGGGCAACATGTGGGAAATCGGTTCCGCCAGCAATATGATCAACGACATTACGATAGTGGGCGCAGGCATCTGGCATACGAACATCCAATTTACGAATCCAAATTCCTCGTCGGGAGGCATTTCGTTCCGCGTACAGGGCAAGCTGGATTTCAGCAACATCTATATGAATTCGAAGCTTCGCTCGCGGTACGGGCAGCAAGCGGTATATAAAGCGTTCATGGATAATTTCGGAACGAACTCCAAAGTGCACAACGTATGGGTGGAGCACTTCGAATGCGGATTCTGGGTAGGGGATTACGCGCATACGCCAGCCATAATCGCAAGCGGACTGCTCATCGAGAACAGCAGAATTCGGAATAACCTCGCCGACGGCGTGAACTTTGCCCAAGGAACGAGCAATTCGACCGTTCGCAACAGCAGCTTGCGTAATAACGGAGACGATGCACTGGCCGTATGGACGAGTAACGTCAACGGCGCTCCTGCAGGCGTTAACAACACCTTCTCCTACAACACGATCGAGAACAACTGGCGCGCGGCGGCCATCGCGTTCTTCGGCGGCAGCGGCCACAAGGCGACCCACAACATGATCATCGATACCGTCGGCGGTTCCGGCATACGGATGAATACCGTATTCCCAGGCTACGACTTCCAAAATAATACGGGCATCCTGTTCTCGGACACGACGATCATTAACAGCGGCACCAGCCAAGACCTGTATAATGGCGAACGCGGGGCAATTGACCTGGAAGCATCCAACAGCTCGATCAAGAACGTCACTTTCACGAACATCGATATTTTGAACACCCAGCGCAGCGCAATCCAGTTCGGGTATGGAGGAGGTTTTCAGAACATCGTATTCAACAACATTAACATTAACGGAACGGGACTGGACGGCGTCACGACGTCGCGCTTCTCGTCACCGCACCCTGGCGCTGCCATCTATACGTACACGGGCAACGGTTCAGCCACGTTTAACAACTTGACGACGAGCAACATCGCGCATCCCAATCTGAACTTTATCCAGAACGGCTTCAATTTGACGTTTCAGTAAGCATAAACGGGCAAAAAAAATCCCTCCAAGCTACTTGGAGGAATCCTATTCGAAGTCTAAGGGGTCGTCGTTGAATCGTCTTCCGCATCCATTGGATCATCAGTCATGATAGGCTCATCGCCGGCAGGCGCATCGGTAATGGTTCCGTTATTATTGTTATTGTTCGTTCCATCAGCATTATTGTTGCAAGCCGCTGTTGAAAATACGAGCATAACGCTCAGGGCAGATACGAGCATGAATTTGGATAATTTGTTTAATTTGCTTTCGTTTGACATCGTTTTAATCCCCTCTCGGCTGGTAGTAGTGGTATTGCTTAATGAGTTGTTAAACGCCTAGCCGAAAGTTGAAACGAAATACCCGGTGAGAAATTTCTCATTTGAGGGGGGTGCCTTATCGGCGCCCCCTTTTTTTGCCATGCGATCAACTCTATTCCGCCGATGCACCGAATTCAGATAAACCCAGTAGCAGCAACGGTTTCGGAATTCGGATAACAGTCGGAAATGTGTCTATTGTGCCTACCGATGCGATCACCGTATAGTGTGGTTAGTCGACCCGGGCAGGGCAAGCTTGCGAAGGGCGGATGCAACAACCGAAGCTAGTCACAGGGAGAAGGAATGCATATGAATCGAAGTTCTACGCAAAGCAGCACACCATTAATACATGCAGGCAAGCGTCGTCGGATAGTAACAGGAGCCTGGAAGGATTACCAACTATATTTATTACTCATTCTCCCCATCGCGTATTTTGTTTTATTTAAGTACGTTCCGATGTACGGGGCAGCGATCG
The DNA here is from genome assembly GCF_056396205.1 of Paenibacillus sp. 05T425. Taxonomy (NCBI): domain Bacteria; kingdom Bacillati; phylum Bacillota; class Bacilli; order Caryophanales; family Paenibacillaceae; genus Paenibacillus; species Paenibacillus sp. 05T425. Next base: position 765,514 of record NZ_JBFTLA010000001.1, on the reverse strand, counting down.
CTTTTCAGGATTACAGCATTTTTAAAGGCGTAACGGGAAGCGCTTGGGTCGGATTCGAGAATTTCCAGCAGTTGTTCGGAATGAGCCAGTTCTATCAGGTTGTCCGAAATACGCTGCTGCTTAACTTGCTTGATTTATTGTTTTCATTTCCGGCACCGATCCTGCTCGCTATTCTATTGCATGAGCTAAGGGTCGTCTGGTTCAAAAAAGCGGCTCAAACGATCCTGTATCTGCCTCATTTTATTTCGTGGATCATTATCGGCGGTCTCGTGTACCAAATGTTCGCGACAAACGGCGGCCTCGTCAACAATCTTCTCGCCGCGATTGGGTTTGATCCGATTCCTTTTTTGACCGATAAAAACAATTGGCTGCTCGTATACCTCGGAACGGGCATATGGCAAAGCGCCGGTTGGGGAACGATTATTTATTTAGCTGCGTTAACGGGCATTAATAAGGACTTGTATGAAGCGGCAGAGGTAGACGGGGCAGGCAGATTGAAAAAAATATGGCATATTACGCTGCCGGGCATCCGTTCAACGATTGTCGTTATGCTCATTATGCAGCTTGGCCATATTATGACAATAGGTTTCGAGCGTCCGTTCGTCATGAGCAATCCGCTCGTGATGGACTATGCGGAAGTAATAAGTACGTTCGTGTACAAGGTAGGTTTGCAATCGGCGCAGTTTTCGCTAGCTACGGCAATGGGCTTGTTCCAGGCATTGGTCGGACTGGTGTTCGTCGTCGGGGCGAATACGATTGCGAAGCGGTCCGGAGAACAAGGTCTATGGTAGGAGGTGCGGTATGAAAAGTGTCATTCAACAAAAACAGAAAGTATCCAAGCTGAGGCTCTCGGATGTCGTCATTATGTTGGTCGTCAGCGCGGCCTTAATCGTATGCCTCTTGCCGTTCCTGCATATTATCGCGATATCGTTAAGCTCCAAACCTTTCGTGTTATCGGGTCAAGTGACGATTTTCCCTCGAGGCTGGGACTTCCATGCCTATGAGATTGTGTTCACCGATACGAGAATGTTATGGTCGATGGGGCTTACGATCGTCCTGACGGTAACGTATACAATCATCAGTATGTTGATGAGCATAAGCGCGGCGTATCCGCTGACGAAGGATCGACTGAGAGGAAAAGCGTTCTTCATGCTGCTTATCGTGTTCACGATGTTTTTCAGCGGCGGATTGATTCCCGATTATTTGCTCGTCAAGGAGCTTGGGTTATTGGACAGCCTGCTCTCGCTCATCGTTCCGGGCATGATCAGCGCTTTTAACCTAATCATTCTGCGGACGTTCTTCTTATCGATTCCGGCCAGTCTGGAGGAGTCGGCGCAGCTTGACGGCTGCTCTCATATTGGAACGTTAATTCGCATCATTCTGCCGCTGTCGCTGCCGGTTATTGCAACGCTCAGCTTGTTCTATGCGGTTTCCCGGTGGAACGGATATATGGATGCGCTCTTCTACATTACGGACTCGGAATTGTATCCGATCCAGCTGAAGCTGTACCAGATCGTCATGAACAGCATGGTAACGGACTTGACGGCTCAGGAGGGGGCGGCTCAGCTCGATGTCGTTCCGGAGGGCATCAAGGCGGCCAGCATCATGTTCGCTACGACGCCGATTCTAATCGTTTATCCGTGGCTGCAGCGGTATTTTGTATCCGGCGTCATGATCGGTGCGGTTAAAGGCTAGTTGATTCTATAACGATCGGTTATCCTTCTGCTTAGGCAGAGTTGTATAACATAGAGGAAAGTCGAAACGATACGTAAAGGGGAGCTAGAACATGAAGGCGAAGCAAAGGAAATGGTTACTCATATTGACCGTCGTAATGCTGCTTGCAAGTATGTTGTCCGCCTGCTCGAAGCCTGCTAATGAAGACAATTCCAAACAGACAGGTAACGAAGGAAGCAGTGGAAGCAAAGAGCCCGTTACCCTGAAGGTGGAAGTGTTCGACCGCGGCAACGCACCGGCTGGAGCGGGACCTGTAACCGATAACTTCTGGACGCAATGGATTCAGAAAAACTTCGGCGATCCGAACAATATTAAGCTGGAGTTCGTGCCGGTGCCGCGGAACCAAGAGGTAGATAAGCTGAACGTGCTCATGTCGACCGGCGACGCTCCCGATCTTGTGTTTACTTACGACATGAATACGATTTACAATTATGTGAAAGACGGCGGGTTGACAGAGCTTGACGGGCTCATCGCAGACAACGCCCCGAACCTGAAGAAGTTTCTCGGCGACGAGGTATTAAGCTACGGCATATTCGAAGGCAAGCAATATACGATTCCAGCTAAGCGAACGCTGCAGTTCACGCAGTCATCCTACATTCGCAAAGACTGGCTCGACAAGCTGGGACTGCCGGTTCCAACGACGACCGAGCAATTCTACGAAACCATGAAAGCGTTTAAGGAAAAGGACCCAGGCCAAACAGGCGGCAGAACCATTCCTTATTCCTTCAGTGCGATGAACGGTACGACCATAACGAGCCCAGGCGTTCTGATCAGCTCGTTCGTAAAGGATATGACGGAAGAAGACTTCTACGCGTTGTCTTCGGCGAACTACATCCCCGAACTGACGAAGCCCGGCTACAAAGAGGGCGTGCAGTTCATGAACAAAATGTATACAGAGGGCCTTATCAATCCGGACTTCGCGCTCGACAAGGACGGCAAGCAATTCGAAAGCGACGTGTCGAACGGCTATGTCGGCGCCTTCACCGCGCTGGCCGCCCATCCGACCTTAATGCAGAGCGGCAACGTATTCGATACGCTTAAGAAGAACGTACCAGGTGCGGAATATATCGCAATCGATCCGTTCACGAATGAAGCGGGCAAGTCGCCGAAAGCGATCTACGACCCGACGGGTATTCATATCATGATTCCGAAGACGAGCAAGCATGCGGCGGAAGCGATCAAATATTTGGACTGGATGTCGCAGCCGGACGTATTGTTCGCGCTCACGAACGGGTTCGAAGGACAGCATTATACGCTAGAGAACGATATTCCGAAAGCCATTACGACGGACGAAGCGAAGCAAACGTTCTACAATAACAGCGATTTGGCGATCGTCATTAACGGCAAAGATTTCGGTTCACAGGAAAAAAATATCGAAGTCGTCTCGCTATCCTTCCCGGATTATACCGAGCTGGCTAAGCAAACGATCATCAACGCGCTCAAAGACGGCTATACGCTGCCGCGCTTCGATCGCCCGATCGAATCCGAGATCAAATACGCCAAGACGCTGAAGGATAAGGGAGAAGAGACGCTGGTGAAGAGCATTTTGGCTAAACCGGATCAATTCGACAAGGTGTTCGAGTCCAACGTCGAGGAGTTTCTGAAGCTGGGCGGCCAAGAGGTTATCGATGAACGAAGAACGGCTTATAAGGAAATGAACAACTAAACGCGAAAGGCGGACAAACCCCATCCATATCATGGGGTTTGTCCATATTTGCAACGAGAGAAGGATGGGGCTTTATGAAAGTCAACAACAACTACATTAAAAGGATGCTGCTCTCATACCTCCCCATTCTGCTCGTCACGATCAGCATGCTTATCTTTGTTTTTTTCTCCGTTATTAACCAGCTGCATGTTCGCAATGCGATTCAGGCGAATGATCTGACCGCCGACTACGTCGCCAATATGGTGGACAGCTCGCTCAAAGGCATTTCCTTCGACGCGCAGAAGATGATCGAGGACGGCGGAGATATGCAGCGTTTTCTCGACGGTCCTTCGGACCGGGCGACGGACTTCGACGCTTCCAACTTGCTGAGCAATCTCATGGTTCGCTACGGGCTGATCGACTCCGTCTATTTGTACCGCGCGAAGGATGGCAAGGTGCTCGACCAGAGCACGATTCGCCCGCTGGCGCAATTTCCCGACCAAGCATATTTCCGCAGCGTGCTGGAGCAGCCTTATACAGGTGTATGGTCCTCGCCTAGGGTGAAGGAGAGCGAAGGGCACAATGAGGTTCGCGTCAGCTCCTTGGGCTTCAAAATTCCGCGCGATTCCGGAAGCCTCGGTTATGTGATCGTTAATGTCAAAATTTCTTCGCTTGAATCGTTCATTGGACAGATGATCGACCCTGCTATTACGGAAGCGGAGTTGTTCGACGCCGGGGGGCAGTCTTTCTTCGAAGGCGAGCGGCAGGCGCCGTCGCATAACCGGCTTAGCGCGGACATCGTCTCTGATTATACGGGCTGGACGTACCGTATCGGTATTAAAGGCGGACAGCTATTCGATTTTTTATTTCACGGCAGTACAGTATGGATCCTTCTTGGTCTTAGCGCCATCGTGTTCGCGATTGGGTCGACCCTCTATGTGACGCGCAGGAATTATAAGCCGATCGAATCGATCATGCATCGAATCGAGCGTTTCTCGTCATCCGTTAAGGCAGGCGATCTCAAAGAGAGAGAAAATGAATTTTCCTTTATCGATCAGGCGATCGAGCGTTTAATTACGAACAATATGGTCTTTCAAGAACAACAGCAGGAGCACCTGGTTATTCGAAGACAGCAGTTTCTGCAGCTTTTGCTCAAAGGGGAATATGAAGGCGAACGCGAGGAATGGGCACAGGAGTGGGAGTTCTACGGACTCGGTGCGGGCAAATTCATCGTATCGCTCGTGGAACTCGATCATTACGGACAATTCGCCATGAAATACAGTCCGAACGATCAATCGTTGTTCAAGTTTATCGTCAGCAGCGTTGCGGTCGAGATCGCCGAGCAGAACGGCCTTCGCATCGTGGCGGAGTGGATCGCGAAAAACCAGCTTGTCGTTTTGCTAATATCGAACGAAAGCGGAGCGTTGGAACACAAAATGCTGCAGCTATCCGAGCAGATCCGTACGTGGGTGGAGAGCCATCTTGACTTCACGGTCACGATCGGAGTCGGATCGCCTGTGGAGGACGAATCAGGCATAGGCGGCTCGTTCGACGACGCAACGGCGGCTGTGAGCCGCAAAGTGTCCTTCGGCGTGAATCAAATTATCGATTCGGTCGAAGTTAAGGGCAAGTCGGACAGCGAATGGTTTGCCTACTTGGAAATGATCCGTACTATCGTTCGACAGCTTCGCATGTCGGAGGAAGAATGGCATAACGAGCTGAAGAGACTGTTCGGCGAAATGGCGGTCCATCGACTGCGCAAGGATGACGTCGATCGTCTGCTGGACTATCTTGTTTTTCATCTGGAATACGAACTGGAAGGCGCGCTTCCCGAAGTGGTTAAGCTATGGCTGCAAGAAACGAAGCCGGCAATGCTCGCTGATATGGCGCAGTGCGATACGCTTAAGCAGCTTGAAGACGGCTTTGTTGCTTCGCTAACCGGGCTCTCGCAGCATATGGAGGAGCTTTCGCAGAGCAGGCGCCACAATGTGCTCATGAGAGAAATTCGCGATTACGTCGCGGAGCATTTCATGGACCCGAACCTTTCGCTTACGCTTCTAAGCGACAGGTTCCAGATCAGCTCCAAATATTTGAGCCAGCTGTTCAAAGAAAGCATTGGCCAGAACTTCAGCGATTTTCTCATCGGACTTCGGATCGATTACGCCAAGCGGCTGCTGAGGGACTCGGACGTTACGGTGCAGGACATCTCGGACATGTTGGGGTATGCCAATCCAACGTCATTCATAAGAGTGTTCAAGAAAGTGGTCGGTTTGTCTCCGGGACAATATCGGGATTCGCAAATGAAGGGCACGGAACTAAACTAGGGCGATGGACGAAAGGGTGTTGGAGAAGTGAAGCAACATGCAGTTGGCCAGATAACGTTAAAGGGGAAGGTGCGCATTCAGGCTATTTCCTTGCTGACTGCGCCGGTCCGGCATGCGCTCCGGATGCTGGCAAGAGACTTCGAAGCGGTATTGGGGGAGAAACCCGAGATTGTAGAGGCGGACAATAGCAACGATACAGCGTCCCTTACGATTAGATATGCAGAGGAACGGGACCGCTGCGCGCAGCGTGCCGAAGCATTCTGTTTCCGAGTTCACGAGGATAACGGCAAAACAAGTATAAGCATTATTGGCTATGACGAGCTTGGAATCGTATACGGCATTTTGGAGTTTAGCCGAATCTATCTCGGCATTGAGCCATTCTGGTATTGGATTGATCAACCTATCAATCAGAAGGATGAAATCACTATTCCGTGCAGCGATTATGACGCTCCTGAGCCAAAGGTTCGTTACCGCGGCTGGTTCGTGAACGACGAAGTGTGCTTGATTGGTTGGAAAGACGCGTATCCGCCTTCGAGCGAAGTATGGGAGCCCGTCTTCGAAGCGCTGCTCCGCTGCGGAGGCAATATGGTCATTCCGGGTACGGACTTGCCGCGGGACGGCATCCATTACAAGCTTGCCGCCGAGATGGGTCTATGGGTCACGCATCATCATGCCGAGCCGCTGGGCGCCGAGATGTTCTTGCGCGCATTCCCCGGAAGAACGGCAAGTTACCAGCAGGCGCCGGAGCTGTTCGAACGCTTATGGCAGGAAGCCATCGATGAGCAAAAGGATAGGAAGGTTTTATGGGTGTTGTCGTTCCGGGGCCAAGGCGACGCACCTTTCTGGATGAACGACCCCTCCTTCGATACTTCGGAGAAACGCGGCGCCATGATCAGCAAAGTGATTCGTAAGCAGTATGACATGATTAGAGAAGCAATCCAGAATCCGCCCTGTTGCGTTGCCTTGTACGGGGAGATAGCCGAGCTGTACAAGGGCGGGTACGTGCAGCTTCCCGATGATGTCATTAAAATATGGGCCGACAATGGTTACGGCAAGATGGTGTCCCGGAGGCATAACAATCAGAACCATCGCGTCGACGCGCTCCCTGCGGAAGATGACGGGGGCAAGCACGGTCTGTATTATCACGTGACGTTCCACGATTTGCAAGCTTCCAATCATTTGACGATGTATCCGGGCTCGGCTAGCTTTCTCAAGGGGGAGATCGAGACGGCTTTCGCAGCAGGGGCGGACGAATATTTGCTGCTCAACTGCGGCAACATTCGGCCTCATGTCTACTCGTTGGATATGATAAGAGAGCTGTGGAGTACAGGAACGATCGATTCCCAGCAGCATTTGAACCAATTCGTGAGCCGCTACTATGCCGGACATCACGAAGAACTGGCGGAGCTGTACCTGCGCTATGCGGAAGCGGCTATTCCATATGGTCCGCATGGGGACGACTTGGCTGGGGACGAATATTATCATCATCCGGCTAGGCAAATCATCGGTCACTGGCTGCAAGGAAGAGAGAAGCAATCGGATTCGAGACAGTTCTGGGCCGTTGGCGACGTTCCTTTTGCGGAGCAGGTGAAGCGCTTCGAAGAGAAGCTGGAGCTCGGGATGAAGACGTGGGGAGCGTGGCTTAAGCGCTGCGATGAGGTTCTGGCACAGCTGGAGCCAGCCGATCAGCGCAGGGCGCGCGACCAGCTTCGGTTTCATGGAGCGCTGCATTTGTCAGGCTGCGAAGGCTTCTATTGGTTATGCCGATCCTACAGAGCATTCAGCGAGCAACGTTATCCGCAAGCGTTCGTCTACGCCTCGGAATCGATGTGGCGTTATGCGGAAGGGCTCGATGCATTGCGAGATTCCGAGCATGGAAAGTGGGGGCGCTTCTACGAGGCGGACTGGCTGACAAACATTCAGAGCACGGTGCAAAATGTAGATACGCTGCGGCGCTTCATCCGCATGCACGGCGACAGCCCGGATTTCTTCCTCTGGTACAAGGAATATTTGATGCCGGAAACGGAGAAATACATTTACTTGGAAAATACGCATCGCAATCCATTGTCCGACGACGAGCTGGCACAACGGCTAAAGTCATATTTCGCGTAATCAACGTTTGTAACTGTTTGCCGTAAAAGCGTGAGGAGATTGTGCCTCTTTCATATTTAGGACTTTTTCAGGGGCCTCCTATAACGGGCCTCTCTTTATTTATTGCTTTACTTTTATTCCCCGCATGGTGCTATGCTTATTACAGAAGCTTAACGTATACTGCATTTTGCCAGGAGGATTACAATTGAATCATCATTTATGGTTGAATAACATTTCCCCCTTTGTTCGAACAGGAAGAATGATGAAGTCGCACTCTTTAACGGGAGAGTGGATGGATCATGATCATGTCTATACTTATATCGAGCAAGGAGAAGCGGAATTCATTCTTAGTGGCGTTAAATATGAAGTAGGTGAAGGAGATGTGATCGTCATGCATCCGATGATGTCTCATCTTATCCGATCTACATCAGACCTTCCCCTTATTCAATATATTTTTCATTTTGATTTGTTCTATGACGAAAACAGGAGTCAATTGAAGAGCACAAGCGCAGCTCATTTTCGAAGGGATGATATTTTGTCTAAAGAAATGAGCTTGGCTGATATACATCCTGTAGCTCATTTGAAGCTAGCGGATCGAATGGAATGCAAGAAGCGATTTTTACAATTGCAACAGGAAATAACTAGCCCCGTCCAAGAAAATATACTGCTAGTTAAATCGCTTTGTCTGGAGCTGTTGCATTTATTTTTCAAAAACCAGTCTGAACATAATCAAAGTAAAGGGAAAATGACCAAAGGCTGGCCGGCGATTGAGAAAGCCATCGTGTGTATGAATCAACGTTATCATGATCCTCAGCTAAATAATGAGGATGTGAGCAACTATGCAGGCGTAACGCCTAATCACTTGTCGTATTTGTTTAAAAACCAGCTTGGCATAACCGTATATAATTATTTGAAGCATGTCAGGATCGAACAGGCAAAGCTCCATATTTTATCGGGTAATAAGTCGATTACAGAGATTGCGGAAGAGGTCGGCTTCTCTAGCGTTCACTTATTTAGCCGCTCCTTCAAGGAGCATGTTGGAATCACGCCAAGCAAGTATGCCGCATCACAGTCAACAAACATGAAGACCGCGCATTAAGCTTGCATTGCAACAAAAGGTGTCTGTATCTTCCTTCGTTTAAGGGGGTGCAGGCACCTTTTTTGTATTTGGAAGCGAATCTCGGATTCGTAGTCACAGACAAAAAATCATTTTTGCAGGCAAAGACATTCTGCTTGCAAGGGTTTACATTAATAGGGAAATAACGATGAGGAGTGAACGTGAATGAATAATAGAAAAATTATGTTCGTAAGTCCTTGGCAAGTAGACACGATAGAGGAACCATTCGAAGCAAGAAAACCAGGAAAAGGCGAAGCTCTTGTTCAATTAATTTATTCGTTAATTAGCCCCGGCACAGAGCTTGCGATGTTGTCTGGCAAGGAGAGCTGGGCACCGCATCCTGTATGTCCCGGTTACGCCAGCGTCAGCCGTATCGTGGAGGTAGGGGAGGATGTAACCGATTTCCGCAAGGGTGATACCGTGTTCCATTATGGAAGCCATCAGGAATACCAATATGTAGGCACGAAAGATGTGTTTATAAAAGTGCCTGAGGGTCTCGATCTAAGATGGGTTCCTTTTACCCGTATGGCAACGGTAGCTATGACCTCCGTGCGGGTTTCCAATATTGAGCTGGGCGATTATATAAGCGTATCCGGATTGGGCCTTGTCGGTAATCTGGCGGCACAGCTGGCTCGCTTGCAAGGGGCGACGGTTATCGGTGTTGATCTTGCTAAGGAACGACTAAATACAGCTCGTGCATGTGGATTAGATTATCCGCTAAACGGGTCAGAAGAAAATGCTAGAGATCGAATTATGGAGATTACCGGCGGTAAAGGCGTGTCCACGCATATTGAGGCAACCGGCGTACCAAAGGTTGCTGTAGATAGCTTGAGTTATATCGGCTCCTTAGGGGAAATCGTATTTTTAGGCAGTCCGCGAGGAGAGTACAACGCAGATGTCACGCATGTGCTGAACCATTGCCACTTGTACAACCTTGGCTGTATTACGTTCAAGGGCGCTCATGAGTGGCGTTACCCGACGGGACCGAATCCGTTTGTTAAGCATTCCCTAGTAAGAAATTCGCATATTGTCTTTGATCTTATGAAGCAGAATCGATTGAAAATTGAACCACTAATTAGTCATGTTATTAAGCCGGATCAAGCGCCAGATGCTTATGAGGGATTGAGAAATAATAAAGATCAGTATAATGGCGTATTATTTGACTGGTCATAAGGAGGGAGAAGCAGATATGCTTAGAGGCTTAACCCGCGCGGGTGTTGGATTGATTGGATCGGATGAGGATTACATTCGTAAGGCTGCAAAGTATGGCTTTCAGTCTGTAGACCTTAACCCTGTAGATTTGATTAAAGTGTATGGTCTAGAAGGGGCCGTTCAATTACTAGAGAGCAATGGAGTAGTCATTGGGTCCTTTGATCTCCATGTGGATTGGCGTTCATCCGAGGAGCAATTTGTAGAAGGACTGCCTTCATTAGTGGAAGCGGCGGCGGCAGCGGCTTCATTGCGCTGTTTTACCTGCTGCACCTACATTTTGCCTGCAACCAATGAGCCGGCGGCATCCTTTATGATTGCGGCAACCAGGAGACTGCGAATCGTAGCAGATATTTTAGGGGCTTACGGAATTTCATTAGGATTAGAGTTTGTAGGCAGTCATCACTTGCGCACCCAATGGACGAATCCGACGATTTGGAGCATGAAGGATACGCTTAGCTGGACCCAGGCGATTGGGTCTCAAAATGTGGGGTTGCTGCTCGATTCCTACCATTGGCATACGAATGGCCTATCAACCGGTGATCTATTGAAACTAAAGCCGCAACAAATTGTTCATGTCCATATTAATGATGCGAAGGACTTGCCTATCGAACAGGTAATCGACAACGATCGTGTATATCCGGGAGAAGGAGTAATTGATCTGAGAGGGTTCATCTCTAGCCTGCAAAGCATTGGTTACCGGGGAATCATTGCGCAGGAGGTCATATCTCCATCCGTAGATCAAAGCTCAGATGTTTTGCTTGCTAGATCTCAGGCGGGATTTGATAAGGTGTTTGGTGAGGTAAGCGTAATTTAGGACAAGGAGATTGGTATATGTCTGATTTTAAAGGAAAGATAGCCGTGCACGCCATTACATGGGGAGAAAATCATCTTCAAGCGATGAAAGATATTTCAGAGCTTGGCTATCGGGCGATTGAACCGTGGGCGTCGTTTGTATATCGCTATGAGGATAATATTGAAGCTTATCACGAGCTATTAGATCAGCATAATCTTGTGTTAACAGGTTTGTATGGTGGGGCTTCATTTGGCACGGACAAACGCTTTGGCAATGTAAGTGTTCGACAAGAGCTTATTGACGATAATGTTCGATTGGCAAAGCTCATTGCCAAATGCAACGCGGATATATTAGTACTGGGACCGGGGGGAACGGGAGAGCTTCCTTCTACTACAGAGGAGCTTAAGATCATGGCCGATACGATTAACGAAACGGCTAAGGCAACGTATCAGCTGGGTATCAAATCTGCTCTTCATCCACATTTATGGACCGAAATTCAGTATGAGAAAGATATAGATGCGTTAATGGAGCTATTCGTGCCTGAAGTGTTTTTTGCTCCCGATACCGCGCAGCTGCTTGGAGCGGGAATGGATCCTGCAGCGGTCATTCGCCGTTATCAAGATAGAGTAGCTTATCTGCATCTAAAGGATTTGACGATTCAAACTCAGAATACGGAAGGAATAGATGCAGAGAGCAATCAGCAGCCCTTCTTCTGTGAGCTTGGTTTAGGTTCTGTTGATTTCGATAGCGTGTTCAAGGCGCTTAATGACATTCATTATGAGGGCTGGGTAACCGTTGAGGTTGACCAATCTCGCCATACACCAAGGCAAAGCTTAGAAATTTGTCGTCAGTATCTGGAAGAGAAGCTGTAAACGAGCGCGAGAAGGGTAGGCCGACCTAATTTGTAATTGTCCTCTGTAGAGAAATACGAAGCGGTTATTGAAGCTTATAATCGTGAAGCGAAGGCTCTGTCCGACGAGCAAATGGCGGAAGAAATCAACGGCTTCGGACGAATGACGCCGCGCGGCAAGTTCCTGCGTAAGCTCCTTGACCATGAAACGCATCACCGCGGCCAAATGACCGTGTTGCTTCGTCAAGCGGGCCTCGCGGTACCGGGTGTGCTCGGGCCAACGAGAGAAATGCAATTGAAATAAGGACGACATCATGAGGGGGTCCCAAGAGCCGATGGCTTTTGAGGCTCCCTCTTTATCATTTGCTGTTCAATTACCTCGAACGGTTTCGGTTCCGATATTGCTTAGGCGTTACTCCCGCATGTTTCTTAAAGATCTTAATGAAATGGGTCTGATCATAGAAGGTGAGCCTTGCGCCAATGGTGGATATCATGTCTTTGGAATGGTCGAGCAGCTTCTTGGCCTCTTCCACTCGCTCCCTTTGGATATAGTTCATCAAAGGTAAACCGGTTTCTTTCTTGAATAGCTGGGACAAATAGTTAGGGTTGAGTCCGGACACATCCGAAAGCTGCTGTAGCGTAATTTCTTCGAATAGATGAAGGTAAATATATTCTTTGCTGTCTTGGACTGGTTTGGAACAGCTGTTTTTGCGATTCTGGTCTACGCGGTCAGCAAAATCTACAATAGCTCCGATAACGGCAGCCTCTACCAATGCCAGTTCGTTCAATTCTTCGACGTGCTGCATGTGCAATTCGAACAGCTTGCTGGCTAATTCCTCATTGAGCCCTCCCTCCACGGCAGCATTGCTGCTTAAGGCTAAACCGCATATGGAAAAGTTTTTCACATTTCGAAGGTAACTTCGTTTAGAGAGCATCCCGTTTTGGCTGCTGCTGTTGGTAGCCTTGGCCAACATCTTCATCAGTTCGATTTTATTGCCGCTTCGAATGAGGGCAAGCATCTGATGCGAACTTGAGCTTCCGACCTGAAAGACGGAAAATTCTCGGTGATCGGCAAGCGCAAGTTCACTCTCCTTCAATTGATCCGATCCATATGGAAAACTGGACTGAAGCACATCCGTAATGTCCAGCGCCTCTTGATTAATCATCCAATTCGCCGACACGCATATATGCAATAATCGCAGACGGTTCATGATCGGCAGGTTGTGCCAATATTCCATCCATTTCGAACGCTCCTGAATCGGAATTCCATAATCGTTCAACAGTTGGTTAAAGATCTCGCCGTTCGGTTCTTGCCGGGTGGTGGGACCGATAACGATAATGGTCTGGGAGTGATTGTTCCGTCTTACGGGCACAACGACAAACTGCTCCATGTAATTCGTTTCGTGAATAACTGGACCAATCAGGTTCCTTGCTTGTCTAACTACTGAACGGAACATTTCATGTGGATCGGAAAAGAAGGGATGCGTTGGCAGGCTGGAGCTCCAGATGTATTCCACCTGTGAGTCATCATTCGATTTACAGAAAACCGGCAGCTGCAAACTTTCATGAATCAGTTTACCCAAATAGCTTATATCGGGAAAATCACCAGTTATGAACATAGCAAGGCCTCGATTTCATACCGTTTTTCTACATATCATACCATCTTCCGACGCTGATGTATGTCATAATGCATTTGTAAGTGCTTTCAAGACGATAGAGCGGAGGCTAAGATTATGGCAGCTGAAGAGGCGGTGCCCCATGAAGCCATTGGGGAAGGCGAACATTCAAAGTTGAAACGAGGGGAAAAGATCGCTCTCGTCATCGGGAACGCGCCTAATACGTTTCATTATCAAATCATTCAAATGTATTTGTTATTTTTCTATACGGATTTTATGAAAATTAATCCGGCCTTTATTGCCGCGTTATTTCTCGTTGTTCGTATTGTGGATGCTTTAGTTGCTCCTCTATTTGGCGCCTTCATGGATAAAGTAAAGACACCATGGGGGAAGTACACGCCGTGGTTTATGATCTTAGGCGTCCCCTTTGGTATTTGCGGTTGGTTAACCTTCAGCATTCCTGACTTAAGCGACACAGGTAAGGTCGTCTATGCTGCTATCACCTATACGGTCTATAGTGTTTTTGCCTCTATTATTACAATCCCGGGCAATGCGGCTGTACCAACCGTTACCAAAAGAATTGATGAACGAATAACGATCGGTCAACTTAGCTTCCTGTTTATTTTGATTGGGGCTTTGATTGTTCAAGTAGGTACCGTGCCTTTGTACAAAGCATTCGGCGGAGGCGACGATGCTAGAGGTTTCTCCCTATTAATGGCGGCGGCAGCTGTCTTTACCGTTTTAATAGCCATCTATCAATCCATGAAAATTAAAGAAAGATATGTAGTAGCAGCTAATCGCGAGGAAAAGTCTCCCTCATTCAAAAAGATGCTTACGGCTACTTTTACGAACAAATACGCGGTCATCTTATATGTGTTTCTGTTCGCAAACGCGATATCGTCCGGTATTCGGTCAGGCGTTCAAATCCATTTTTACAAATACTTTTTCCACAACGAAGGCTTAATGGCGATCATGGGGATTATTATTCTCATTCCAACCCTTATTGGGGTAGCCTTCAGCCAGCGGGTAATACGGCGTTTTGGTTTGAGAAATACAGTATTGGCTGGCGTTATCGTAAATGTAGCAGCATGTCCCGTTATGTTATTCATTCCAGCTAATAATACCGGGCTTATTATTCATATTGTTGCATCCGTTATTACCGGTTTAATTAGTGCATGCGGCAGTCCCGCCCAAGGCGCCATGATGCCAGCTGCAATTGATTATACGGAATGGAAAAGCGGGCTGAATATTAATGCATTTATGAGCTCTTTCAATGGATTTATACAAACCTTTGCAACTGCTTTATCAGGTGCAATAGCAGCCGGTGCACTAATGGTTATCGGTTATGTGCCGGGAGCGGAACAAAGCAGTTCAACACTGTTTGGGCTCAGGATATTAGTAGGCGTACTGCCTGCTCTGTTCCTTATCCTTCAATTAAGCATGTTATGGTTCGATCTAACCGAGGAGAAGCAGGCTCAAATAACGAGAGACCTTGCAAAAAGAAGGAAAGATGCCAATGGCGTCACACGATGAATCAGGAGGAAAATAAGATGACTAATCAATCGCTTTACAACGGGTTGCAAGACCCGCAGTTCCAACATCCCTATGTGGATATCGATGAATGGCGGGATGAGCCTGTGCGCCATCGTTACATTCATGGCGGATTCGAGGGGAATGATACAAGGTTTTCGTTCTACTTCCCGCCTACGGAAAGTTATGAGAAACGTTTCTTTCAACCCGTCTACCCGGTTCAGGGCAGTGAGAACGCAGCCCAAAGCCATATTGACGGCGTGGACAATAAAATTGGTTTTGCCATTTCCCGCGGCGCCTATTTGGTAGAAACCAATATGGGCGGAGCGTCCGATGACTTTAGCCTTGTTTATCGCGCAAGCGCCGCAGTCGCGCTATATTCCCGGGTCAAGGCGGCTGAGTTGTTCGGCACTCACCGCCCTTACGGTTATATTTACGGCGGCAGCGGCGGCGGGTTCAAAACGATGAGCTTCATAGAAAATACGACAGGCGTTTGGGACGGCGCAGTGCCGTTCGTCATTGGAACACCAATGGCGATTCCGAATGTGTTCACGGTACGCGTACACGCGATGCGAATTCTGCGGGATAAGTTCCCAGCGATTATTGATGCGCTTGAGCCTGGCGGCAGCGGGGATATGTATGCCGGATTAAATGAGGAAGAGAGACAAGCACTTGAAGAAGTGACGAGAATGGGTTTCCCTCCCAAGGCGTGGTTTGCCTACAAAGAAATTGGCGATGGAGCGCTCACGGTACTGTCTCCCGCCGTTATGAAGATGGACCCGTCATACTTTGAGGACTTCTGGACCGTTCCCGGATACCTTGGCTATGATCCCGAAAGTTCAGCTTCCAGAGCGCGTCTTCAACATAAGACAGTTGTGTCGGAGGTCATTCGACCGCGGCAGACAGAGGTTACGGATTCCGACGCCGCTGTGAAGATGGGCGTCGACGACGCGTGGAAAATGCTTACGGAAGGTCAGGAGTCCATACCTTCCTTTAAGCTGGCAGATGTGCCAGCGGGGGATGTCTATTTGGATGGAGCTTATATCCGCATTACGAGCGGCGAGGCTGCCGGTCTGAAAATTCCTCTTGGCGGAATCAACGGAAACATCGTCACGGTTGGAGCGGCATTCGGATTTTTCACATCCGTTCAAACCTTGGAGCTAGTGAAGCCAGGCGACGAGATCGTGCTCGATAACTCGGATTATATCGCTCTTCAAACGTACCACCGTCACCAGGTTCCGACCAGCGATTATTCGGTGTGGGATCAGTATCGGGACGACAACGGCGAGCCGTTGTATCCGCAGCGTCCATTCCATGTCGGGCCGGCTGTTGCCTTCGGCGGGGCAGGTTCTGTTCAAAGCGGCCGTTTCGAAGGAAAAATGATTGTCGTGCAAACGTTAATGGACGAGAGTGCGTTCCCTTGGCAAGCCGACTGGTATAGAACGAAGGTTACAGAATCACTAGGGGAAAAGCTGGATGATCATTTTAGACTTTGGTTTGTTGACCACGCTTTGCATGCCGATACGAGCTCGAACCATGTTTTAGACGGACTCCATATTGTCACGTACATCCCAGCTCTGCATCAGGCGCTTCTCGATTTGAGCGCATGGGTAGAAAGAGGTGTTACCCCTCCTGCCAGCACGAACTACCATGTTGAAGAAGGACAGGTTATCGTTCCGTCCACAGCCGCAGAGCGCAGAGGCATTCAACCGGTCATTTCTCTCAAAGCCAATGATGGCGAGCGGGCGGAGGTTTCGGTGGGAGAAACGGTCAACTTCAAGGCAGAGATCGAGGTTCCGCCGAATACGGGTAAAGTCGTCTATGCGGAATGGGATTTTGAAGGGGAAGCCACCTTTCCGATCCATGCGCAGATTAGCCGCGTTAATGAAGAAGAATCACAAGCGGTGGTAGAGGCAGCCTACGCCTTCAACAAACCTGGAACCTATTTCCCGGTATTGCGCGCTGCGTCAGACAGGGAAGGCAATAGCGGTGACTTGTATACGCAAGTGTTGAATCTAGCTCGAGTTCGAGTCGTCGTGAAATAAATTCGGATTTGAACAACATGAACAGGGGAGCTGCTCCCGAAGCAGCTCCCCGTTTTTGTCTGATTTCACACAACTACAACGCAGCCGTAATCATCCACGAAACGCCGTATTTGTCCGTGAGTTCTCCATAATAGATACCGAAGGGTTGACGCTCAATTGGATGTTTGACGTGGCCGCCGACTGCAAGCTTGCCGAAAGCGTCGCCCGCGTCCTGTTCGGAGTCGAACTCGAGCTCGAGCGAGAGACCTGTTCCCCGAGTAAACGATTCAATAGCATCGGCCATGAAGATGGCATGTCCGCCTGCAACCATGACGCATAGGTGCATCACTTTATCCTTCAGCTCATGTTCTGCGCCCATTAGATCTCCGTGCGTGGCGACGGACACGATCTCTCCTCCAAGCGACTGCGCGTAGAATGCCGCTTGGCTTCTCGCATCCTCCGAAATGATATACGGCTTCAAGCTTCCCATCATTTAATCATCCTTTCTAAGGACTCTCGAAGCTCCTTATCATCTAATTCCCTACCTCAAAGGTTTAACCTTCTACAATATCGTTATACTTCTCGGAAATTTTCGTCCAGTCCGGATGCTGCCGGTCGCTGCTATCGAGCAGTTCCAACAGCCTGCCATCGATCGCCGGATCAACGGAGGCATTGCGATGAATCCCGATATCCAGTGCAACGAGCAGCAGCTTCGCGAGATCGAGCCCTTCAAGTCCCGTGGAAACCAGATCCGCCGGGAAAAACTTTACCAGCATATTGTGCGCGGCCCCGGTATCCTCCTTGGAGTACATCAGATCGTACAGAATCGCAAAATGTTCCGCATTTTCCGCACTCTCTATGGTTCTTAAGAAGGTGGGGGCATTGACTTCTGCATTCGGCGTTCCGATAAAGAGCGTATTGCCGCCCATATCCGTCACCATAAATCGTCTGTCTTCCTTCAAATCTTTCAATTTCGATATACGTGGGACACCCGTACGAGGGATTTTACCAAGCGCTTGTTTCAATCCGGTAGAGAACGCTTCGTGTACCGCATTTACATCATCCACACTCATATAGCACATACTTGGATTTTCGGCCGGCAACGTTCGTTTGCTGCCATAAAAGTGAATTTCAATGGATCCATATTGCACAACGGCATAAGGATTCGGGCGAGTGTACAACTGAACAATGGTGAATCCGAGGTTTTCGTAAAAGGCGACCTGTTCCTTTATGGACGGACACGGTAAAATAGGAATGATTTTATCCATTAGCGTTCAACTCCTGCCGGGGGATTTAGCTTACAACCTTAGCGTACAACATTCATGCAAATGATAAGGTTTGGAGAAATGCAGGCACTAAGAAAGAGGGGATGGCATGAAACGAAAAAGCATCCGAATGCGCTTAATGTTGTTAATGATTCTACTCGCTACGCTTCCGGTATTAATCGTGACGCTTATTGCAACCGTTAACACGCGAAACTCGGTCGAGGAAGAGATCATTAACGCCAATCTTTCGCGGATCGAATGGTCCGAGCAATATTTGAACGAACTTATTGAGCAGATCGATATTCTGTTTTATTCGCTGCAGATCAATCAAGAGCTGGTGTCCGGTTTGGACGACACGGACAACCCCGATGTCAGCGTGCAGTATCGGTCGCTGAATCATATTCGCGAGGCGCTATCGTCGCAGTTCTACACCAATTCCCGCAAAATCGATGAACTAACGCTTTACATGCATGAAAGCCAAAAAGCGATTACCGTCGATTTTGCCAATAATGGTACCGTCTATCCGTTGACCATCGACGATACGGCTTGGAAGCGGCTGCTGCGCGAGCCGATCAACATCTACTTCAAGCAAACGAATGAAGGCATCTATGCTTATCATAGCATTAACCGGTTCGAGGACCGAATGCTTCTAGGCGGCATCGGCGTTCGAATTAACCGCGACGTATGGCAGCAGGTCAGCCATATCCTGCAGTCGGAGGCGGAGAGCACCGTATTTCTGCTCAATGACGAAGGAGAGACGCTCTCCGGCTCAACGGTATCGGAGCAGACGGACGACATTCGCGCGCTTCTGACTGACCAGATGCTGAGCGGCAACGATGAGCCGTATATCGTAGAGGGCGGGTACTTCTTCTTTATCAAAATAATTGCCGGCGGTCAGCTCACGATCGTCAAAGCGATTCCGTTCTCGACCGTATCGGAAAGCGCAAGGCCTACGATTGTCGCAGGCGCTCTGATCGGAGGATTTTTCGTTCTATTGTCTCTGTTGCTGTCCGTATTGTTCTCGCTCCGAATTACACGTCCAATCATCGGACTCGCCAAGTCTATGCGCCATGCTCATGTCAGCAATTTCGAGCAGCATTCCATTCAGAGCCAGGATGAAATCGGGCTGTTGGAGCGGGGCTATAACGCGATGATGGGAAGAATCAAAGAGCTGATCGAGGTGGAGTATCAGCAGGAGATCGAAGTGAAGAAGGCGCAGCTGCTGGCACTGCAAGCTCAGATCAATCCTCACTTTTTGCATAATACACTCCAATTGATCGGGGGCATGGCGTTATCCGTTAATGCGGTTAAGATTCACGAAATTACGCTTGTCGTCGGCGATTTGCTGCGTTATTCCATTAGCACCGACGGGGAGCTTGTGAAGCTGGACGAAGAGCTTCGACATATGCGCAACTATATTTTTATCCAGGAAAATAGGTTCTACGGTCGCTGCCAAGTGGGGATGGACGTGGACGAGCAGGTGCTTGCCAGCCAGCTGCCGCGGTTCACGCTGCAGCCTATCGTAGAGAATGCTTTCGAGTACGGCTTGCAGCCGAAGAGAGGTAGCTGGCATCTCTTTATTCGCATGAAGCGGATTCGGAATCGATGCGTCTTCATCGTCGTGGATCAAGGGATCGGCATTGTGCCGGAGCGGCTGGAGGAAATCAGAGATCGGCTCAAAGGGCGCATTACTTTGAATGCAGGACAACAGCAGTCTGCAGGGACGGGGAGAAGAAAAGGCGTCGGCCTCCATAATGTGAATGCGAGAATGGTGCTTCAATTCGGCGATAAACATCGTATGCGCGTGTTCAGCAAAGCCGGCGAGGGAACGATGATCGTCATCAGTTGGCCCTATGTCAATACGGGAGAGGAGCTTGGTGGGAATGCTGAAAGTGTTGATCGTGGATGATGAGCCTTGGTCCAGAGCGGTCATTAAGTCGCTTGGTGCTTGGGATCGTTACGATATGGAAGTGATAGCGGAAGCGGAGGACGGCATCGAAGCGCTGGAGATGATGCAATCGTTCAACCCGGAAGTCGTCATTACCGATATGCGAATGCCGGGGCTCGAGGGGGTTGAACTGCTGGATGCAATGAGAAGCGGCTTCCCGGAAGCGTCGATTATCGTCATGAGCGGATACGACGATTTTGTTTATTTGAAGCAAGCAATCCGCTCTAAGGTTATCGAATATATGCTGAAGCCGATCCGCGCCGAGGAGTTGAATGCCGCATTATCGCTTTGCGTAGAGGAATGGCAGCGAAGGCGCGCGGCAGCCTCGCCGGTTCTATTCATGGACGAGAAGCTGCTCACGCATTACATGGCGTACCGGCAACGGATTTACGACCACTTGGTCAGCTTGAACAAGAAGGCGCTGCTAGAGGAATTGGACAAAATGGGACGCGAGCTCGAGAGCGCCGTTCCGGAGCAGCAGTTCGGGGCTATGGCAGAACGGGTATCTCGCGATTTATTGCTGATGGCCGAAGAGACGGCGAACAGTACGAACGAAATTGCCGGTGTGGAGCTTCCTGCTGCAACCGCTTGGTCAACAAGAGAGGAACTCGTTAACGGTCTCGGCGACGTATATGGTCAGGTCATTGGGGCGATCATGGAATATCAGAAAAACCGGATTAAGCTCGATATCGGCGAGGTAGAAGCTTACTTGGCTAACCACTTCCTAGAGACGTTGTCGCTGGAGAAGCTGGCCGCGCATTTTCTCGTGACGAAGGAGCATTTAAGTAGAGCGTTCAAGGCGGCTGCCGGCGAAACGATAACGGAAAGAATGATACGCCTGCGCATGGAGAAGGCCAAAGGGCTAATCAAAGATCAGCAGGCAACGATCAAGGACGCGGCGGAGCTGTGCGGCTACAAGGACCTCGCCTATTTCTACCGGGTGTTCAAAAATCATTTCGGAATAACGCCGGGCGAGCTGCGGGGCGAAGAGAAGTAGCACATCAATATTGTACAATTCGCCATGTTAATACGCTGGAAAGACTTGAATTCCTATTTCCTCTACACTGAGAGTGCACTCAAACGAAAGGGGTAATAGAAATGAAGAAAGCGCTTTATATCGTACTTTCACTTATGCTTGTCGCAACGCTTGCATCGGCCTGCGGCTCTAACTCGGCGAACTCCGGAGGCAATTCCGGCGAAGGAACGAGCGATTCGCCCAAGAAGGTCGAACTGAAGGTATTCATGAACTTCCCTCGCTTTAAGGAACAGTTCGACAGCTACTTCGACCAATTCAAGGCGAAGGAGCTTGCGGACAAAAACATCGATGTCACAATCAAGCTCGAGATGCCGAATCCGGATCAAGCGAAGCAAATTTTGGAGACGCGCATGGCATCCAACGATGCACCGGACGTATTCACGCTCCATGCGATCGCCGATGTGCCAAGGTATTACAAAGCGGGCTACTTAAGCGACATGTCGGATCAGCCTTTTGTATCTAAGCTGTACGACAGCGTTAAGCAGACCGTTACGCATGACGGGAAAGTAGTCGCTTTGCCGATGGAGAGCTTATCGTGGGGATATCTCTACAATAAGACGATATTCAGCGACTTAGGCATTACGCCTCCGCAGACGCTCGACGAGATGAAAGCCGCCATCGAGAAGCTTAACGCGGCTAACATTAAACCGTTCGAACTATCGTTCCAAGAGTCGTGGATTCCGCAGCTGATGATGGCTTTGTCCCTTGGAGGCATCGTATCGTCAGAGCATCCTGATTGGGTCGAAAAAATGAACAAAGGCGAAGCTTCGTATGGGGATGTGCAAGATGTGTTCAACATTATCGACCTCATCATGGCGAACGGAACGGATAAGCCGTTCGAAGTAGGAAGCGCCGCTGGCTCAACCGACTTCGCGGGCGGCAAGGCAGCGATGTGGGTGCAAGGTCCATGGCAGGCCGAGTCGATTCTGAAAGCGAATCCGGACATGGAATTCGGCGTAGCGCCGCTTCCTGTCAGCAATGATCCGAAAGGCACGATGATCAACCTGGCGACTTCGACTTCTCTTGCCGTCTCTCCGACAAGCAAGAACAAGGAAGTTGCGCTCGACCTCGTCAATTATATTCTCGACGACAACGATTCCTCCGCACTGTTCGAGGAACTGAAGTTCAATCCGGTTGCCGAGCAGCATAAATACGACACGTACCCATGGGTGACGGAAGCGAGCTCGTATGTATCGCAAGGCAAAGCTTATCTAGACCTGTCGCTGCCGAACGGCGTAACCGACGAAACGGCGAAGCTGCTTCAAAGCTATTACGCGAAGTCGGTAAGCAAAGAGGATATGATCAAGTCGCTCGATAAGACTTGGGCGAATGCGCTGAAAGCAGGCCAGTAACGGATGAACGGTTGGGAGAGTGAGAAAATTGCATAGGACCAAACATCGTAAGAAGACACTCATCCTGCTGGCCTTCGTACTTCCTGCTTTATTGTTTTACGCCGTATTCATGCTCGTTCCCGCGATCGGCGGGGCATGGTACAGCTTTACGGATTGGAACGGACTGAATCCCACCTATAACTGGGTGGGGTTCTCCAATTATGTCGAGGCGCTGACGCAGGATTCCTTTTTTGTTGATTCGGTTTGGTTTACTTTGAAATATGTCATAGCGATGGTTGTGCTGCAAAATGTATTGGCTGTGTTCCTTGCGGTATTGATTGAATCGCGCGGGCGCAGCAAAGGCTGGTTCCGGACGATTTTCTTCATGCCGAACATGATTAGCATGATTATCGGCGGGTTCATGTGGTTGTTTATTTTCACCAAAGCTTTGCCTTATATCGCGGAGCATGCCGGAATGCTGTTCCTCGATCGTTCGTGGATCGGCGATCCGACCTATTCCTTCTATGCGATCGTTATCGTCTCGTTATGGGGAGGCGTCGGTTACCTCATGGTTATCTATATCGCATCCCTGCAGGGCGTCGCCCAATCGCTGAAGGAAGCGGCCGCCATTGACGGGGCGAACGGCTGGCAAATCTTCCGCAATATTACGCTGCCGATGATTTATCCGGCGGTGACGATCGGTATATTTGTCACGTTAAACAATTCGTTTAAGGCGTTCGACGCGGTATTCGCGCTCACCGGGGGCGGACCTGGACGATCGACGCAGGTCATTGCGCTTAATATTTTCGAGGAAGCGTTCAAAATGAGCGGCCGGTACGGCTACGCAAGCGCGAAAGCAATGATACTGTTCCTTGTAGTCCTCATCATTACGCTGGTACAGCTAAGAATCATGAAGCGGAAAGAGGTGGAGGCATGAGGAACGGTTCGAGACGTTTGGTGTTCTCCATAATCGTGTGGGTTGTGCTTGTGCTAGGGGCATGCGTGACGTTGTTTCCGATCTATATGGGCATCCTTAATTCCTTGAAGACGGAAGGGGATATGATGAACAACATCCTGTCCATTCCCGCGCAATTCGAGTTCGGCAACTATAAGGATGCGTTCAAGAAAACGAATTATATGCGCAGCTTGGGCAATACCGCGCTCATATCCGTTGCGGGTTTGGTAGGCATTATCGTATTCTCCTCGATGGCCGGGTATAAGCTGTCGCGAACGCCGGGCAAGCTGAGCACGTTTTTGTTCAATTTGTTCGTCCTGTCGATGCTGATTCCGTTCCATTCAATTATGATCTCCTTGAATCGCGTATCGATGGCGCTCCAGGTGCAAGGCACATTGGTCGGCTTAAGCATGATCTATGTCGGGCTCGGCGTATCGATGGCCATCTTCTTGTATCATGGATTTGTGAAATCGATCCCTCGGGATATCGACGAAGCGGCGGTTATCGACGGCTGCGGGGAACTGCGATTGTATGTTACGGTCATCTTGCCATTGTTAATGCCAATAACGATGACGGCGGCGATTCTGAATCTGCTATGGATGTGGAACGACTTCCTGCTTCCGCTTCTTATGTTGTCCGATTCGGATCAATATACGCTGCTGTTATCGATCAATATGTTATTCGGGCAGTACGGGAACAACGACTGGGCGGCTATCTTGCCGGCGCTCGTACTCACAATGCTGCCAGTCATCGTCGTCTATCTATTGCTGCAAAAATATATTCTTAACGGCGTAGGCGACGGGGCGGTTAAGGGTTAAAAGTTAAGAGGAGAGGAGCGTAAGCGGTGAATTTTGATCAAAGGGAAGTTAACGGATTCCTGTATGCGGACGGAAAGAAACTGAGAAACGGCGTAGGCGAGGAAGTGCTGCTTCGCGGCGTCGGGCTCGGAAGCTGGCTGCTTCCCGAGGGCTATATGTGGAGGTTCCCGGGAAAGGGCGATCGGCCGCGTCGTATTGAGCAGATGATCGTCGGTTTAATCGGCGAGGAAGAGGCAGGACGTTTTTGGCAAACGTACTATGAAAACTATGTTGCGGAAGCGGATATTCGGCGGATGGCCGAGGAGGGCTTCAATTCGCTTCGTATTCCGATTAATGCGCGTTTTCTCATGCGGGAAAGCGAGGCTGGGCAGGTCTGGCATGACGAACATCTGGCGATGCTGGATCGTATTATTGACTGGTGCAGGACGTATCGAATCTACGCGATTCTTGATCTGCACGGCGCGCCGGGCGGGCAGACGGGAACGAACATCGACGACTCGGAGAACGATCTTCCCGAGCTGTTCACGGATGAACGGAACAAGCAGCAAACGGTAGAGCTATGGCGTATGCTGGCCGAGCGCTATAAGGATGAGTGGATCGTGGCTGGTTATGATCTGCTTAATGAACCGCTTCCGAATTGGTTCGCGCAATATAACGACCAAGTGATGCCGCTTTATGTCGATATCATTAATGCCATTAGAGAAGTTGACAGCAAACACCTCATTATATTGGAGGGCGTGCATTGGGCGACGGACTGGTCGATCTTCACGACACTGCCGGACAATAATGTGCTGCTGCAATTCCATAAGTATTGGAACAACCCCGATACGGAGAGCATTCAGATCTACCTGGACAAAAGGGACGAGCTGAACGCTCCGCTGTTCATGGGCGAAGGCGGAGAGAACAATAAGGACTGGTACACGGGAGCGTTCCGGTTGTTCGAGGATCACGACATTTCGTGGAACTTCTGGACGTGGAAGAAGCTAGATACGACAAATTCGCCTTGCTCGGTGAACTTGCCGGAAGGCTGGCACAAGCTGGTGGCTTATCTGGAAGGCGGAAGCAAGCCGGGGGCAGCGGAGGCGCGGGCGATTCTTAATGAATATTTGCATAACCTGTTAATCCAGAACTGCACGTATCACGCCGATGTCGTTCATTCGCTGTTCCGCCGGGTGCCGGTGCGTATTCCTGCGATTTTCTACGGGTATAAGGGTGAAGGTGTGAGTTACGGACGTGCTTCCAGTGGGCGAGCTGAGGGAACTGAAGGCATTGCCGGCTTCCGTTCGAATGACGGTATGACGTTCCGATTCGTCGACAGCGAGCGCGTCGAGGCTAACTTCCAGCATGGGCAAGGGCAGGAGTGGCAGTCGGACGAATGGCTGTGCATCGAGCTGGCAGCTGGCGATTGGGCGACGTATGAGATCACGACAGCTGGGCAAGCTGCCGGTTTGAATGCTGAGCTAAGGGTGCAGTTGAAGGATGAATCTGCTGAGTTATACGTCATGTTGGATCAAGCAGTGATCGGTCGCATAAGCGGCGAGGCTTCGGAATGGAGGACAGCGACGGTTAGCAGCGAGGCAGCGGTAGAGCCCGGCCTTCATAGTCTGAAGATCCATGCCGGTCGCGGACCTGTACAGATCCAGTGGTTGAAGGTATCCTCAGTGTAGAAAAACATATCAAGCTGAACGCGATAAACGCCAAATAACTGGAATAACTCCTGTTAATCTATTGTTAAATGGGGCCGATAGGTGAATAACTGGAAATTCTCCCGTTAATATCGCTTCCCGTCCTCATGCTCAAAGAATAGGCTGAAATTTACGGGAGAAATTCCATCTATTGCTCAAAATTGAAGCATTGAGTTCATAATCAACGGGAGGAAATCCTGTTATTTTTACGAAGTCGGATGAAACGAAAGGACGCCGGAGAATCCTCTGCTGAGCAGGGAATTCTCCGGCGTTTATTGTTTAGTAGTTGTTTAGTGAGCCTGACGAGGGATTGCCTTCGTTTTCTTTTTGCCAGCGGGGCTTTCCTGCTCCTTCAGTTGAGCAAGCAGCTTATCGCCTTCCACATCGAGGTTCGGAAGCGACTTGTCGAGCCACTTCGGCAGCCACCAGGCTTTATCGCCGAAGATCGCCATGACGGCCGGAACAAGCGCCATACGGACGAAGAAAGCGTCGATCAGGATGCCGATCGCGAGCGCGAAGCCGATCTGCTTGATCATAATATCATGAGCGAAGATAAAACCGGCGAAGACGGAAACCATGATGACGGCTGCAGCTACGACGACGCGGGCTGCTTGGTCATAGCCGTGAATGACGCTCTCCTTGCCATGATGCCCATGAACGTAAGATTCGCGCATGGAGCTGACGAGGAACACTTGATAATCCATCGCAAGTCCGTACAGAATGCCGGTAACCATAATCGGCATAAAGCTGAGCAGCGGTCCGCCCGTATCGAAGCCGAACAGGTCATGCACCCAGCCCCATTGGAACACGGCAGTCGTAATCCCGAAAGTGGCGAGTACGCTGAGCAGGAAGCCAACAGTAGCTTTGACCGGCACGATGATCGAACGGAAGACGAGCAGCAAAATAATAATCGAAAGAATGACGATAATGCCGACGTAAAGCGGGAATACCTCAGCCAGCTTTGACGACATATCGATGTTGATTGCGGTGAAGCCGGTAACGCCAATCTTAACGTCATGCGACTGAGCCATGCTGGAATCGATGTCGCGAAGCTCTTGGACCAAATCTTTCGTCTCTTTGTCCGTTGGCCCAGTCTTCGGAATGAGGCTAATGATAGCCATGTCGCCGTTCTTGTTGACGCCCATAGGCGTTACGACCGAAACGTTGTCATGCTGCTGAAGCTCTTGAACGAGTCCGCCCAGCGTTTCCATCGTTATCGCAGTTGATGATCCTTGCGGCTCGGCGACCAGGAGCAGCGGACCGTTGAAGCCCTCGCCGAAACCGTTCGAAATCGCGTCGTAGCTTTGTCTTGCCGTCGTGTCTAGGTTCGCCGTAGCGCCGGAAGGAATACCCATCTCCATCTTCGCGACCGGAATCGCAGCAGCGCCGAGAATGACGATAACGGCAACGACGATAGCCCAGCGACCTTTTACGACTGCCGTTACCCAGCGGTGCGCAAATCCATTTGGATTCGTATTTGCTTGAGTGCTGACTTTCGCGCGTGCTTTGGCCGAGCAAATGCGTTCACCGACTAGACCGAGCAATGCCGGCAGCAGGGTCAGCGCAACCAATACATTGGCAAGAACGGCTACAGCGGCAACAAGCGCCATTGCGGATAAGAAACCAATACCGATCACAAGCATGCCGCACAAGGCGATAATAACGGTCAAGCCTGCGAAAAATACGGCGCTGCCAGCAGTGCCGACCGCTCTGCTCGCGGCTTCCCGGGCGCTAAGTCCTTGCTCGAGGATCATGCGGCGCTGACGGTTCACGATGAACAGCGAGTAGTCGATACCGACCGCGAGTCCAACCATCAAGGCAAGAACAGGCGTTAGATCGGTCATGTGGAACACGTTCGAGAAGGCGAAAGCCCCGCCTACGCTTATGCCTACGCCCATAAGAGCGGTCAGAAGCGGCAAACCTGCGGCAACGACCGAACCAAGCGTCATGAAGAGGACGACAGCCGCGACGGCGATGCCGATTGCTTCCGTCGAGCCGATTGCAGGCTTGGTGGAGAGCGAGTCACTCGGGAGTACAGTAACACCGGCTTGCTCGACAGGCGATACGGCATCGATGACCAAATCAGGTACTTCTTCGGGCAAAGACATTTGTTGGACGGTGAATTGGAATTGGAATAAAGCAACGCTGCCATCCGATGCGATCATGACGCCGGGCACGGGAACACCGTCTATCATCATAGGTCCGTATGGCGGCAATTCGCCGGAAGCGGCTTGCTGGGAAGCTGCTGCATCGGCTTGCTCAGCCTGACCGCCTTGAGCAGCGGCATCGGTCATCGATGCTCCAGCTTGAGCGGCCAGTTCAATCGGATTAATGACATATTCAAGAGTGTACACTTTATTAACGGCTTCGCTTATTGAACTCAAACGCTCAGCCGTGTCCAGACGTTCGCCATTAGGCGCCGTAAATACGATGCTGGCTTGACCGCCAGAAGCTTCCGGTAGCTCAGCCGACAGCTGGTCTAACACCTTCTGTGATTCCGTGCCCTCGATTTTCATATCGGAAGTGACATGAATACCGTTCACTCCAAGTATAGCGAGCACAATTCCGAGGATCGCAATCCAGCTGACAATGAAATACCATGGTTTGGAATAGGCAGCTTTGCCCATCCGGTACAGGAAAGTTGACATGCGTTAGCTTTTCTCCTTTGTTTGCGGAAATATAGGATGTAATGAATTAAAATCCTTTGCGTAAGTAATCGAACATCGTATCCAGATAGTGATCGAAAGTTACCGCATGAGGGGTTTCCTCTGCTGATTCACCAGGAAGCAGCACGCTCATGCTCCCATCAAGCAGCGGCAACACGGCTCCGTATACGGCGCCGACGAGAAGATGCGTGTACCCTTCGGGATAACGTCCGCGAGACAACTCGCTTATCGTTTCCTGTGCCGTTGCTTGCAGACTGCGAAGCGCGCTGAGAATGTACGGCTCAAGTGTCGGGTTATGCTTAGAAAGCGAAATAAGCTGTTGCAATTTCGATAGATGCTCGGTTGTAAGCTGCAGCTTCATCAAATTGTACAGGATATCCAGCGGCGTCATGGCCTCGTCTAAGCGTCCGATCCAATCTTCGACCTCATCGGCGCCATGGAAGATGACTGCCGCGGAAGCAACGGCTTCTTCTTTGCAGGAATAATAATTCGCGAACGTTCTTCTAGAGTATCCGGCCCGCTGCACAATATCCTCGACGACGAATCCGTCCAACCCTTTCTCAAGCGCAAGTGCGAACGCAGCATCGGCTAGCGAATTGGCGGTAGCTTCTCTTTTCATATCGCGCAAGCTTTGTTTGTTCATCATACATTCGCCTAAGCGCTCACCTCATTTCATATCTATATTATTGCCCAATGGGCAAACATGCACAATGTGCAAAGTGTTACGATTTTGTGGCGATAGCCAAAGTCGTCAAAATGCTAATCAAAAAGTCGTAATTATGTTAGTCGGCTAACAAGTTTTGAGGTATAATCTAGGAAAGAATGAAAGGATAAGGGGGTGCAGAATGGATAATGACAGATCGGTTGCGCTTGAGCTTAGAACGGTGAGGAATTTGTTGAAACGGCAGGTTGACGGGTTCATTCACTATAAGTACGGCGATCAATTGACCGGCATGCACGGATGGGCGCTGAAGTTTTTCGTCGATAACCGGCACAAGGAGATTTTCCAGCGCGACTTCGAGAACCACTTCCAAGTTAGACGCTCGACCGCGAGCAAGATTTTACAGCTAATGGAGAAGAATAATCTTATCGTCAGACAATCCGTTGCCTACGACGGCAGGTTAAAGCAAATCATTCTTACGCCGATGGCTATTGAGTACTGCGAAGCCATTTTTGGCAAGTACGTCGAATTAGAGCGTGAGTTAAAGAAGGGTTTGTCGCGGGATGAGCTGGATACGTTCTTTAATGTGATTGATAAAATCAAAAGCAATCTAGAGTAGCAACCGCCCTAGTTGTTGGAAAGGCTTAAATTAAAGTAATATAGTAATAAAGCTTATTGTTCAAATATAAGAAAGTATAAATTACTATTTATACTGTGCTTATATTTCACCGCGAAACGTTTGCTGTTGCCGCCAAAGGATGGCGTCAGCCGTTTACGCTTGCATAGCTAACAATTACAGTAGAGAGAGGGCGCGTTCGGTAGATGCTTAAGATCTTAAAGTATTTTAATCCGAAAAATGTGTGGTTTATTATCATCAGTACCGCTTTTATTGTGCTCCAGGTATGGCTCGACCTGAAGCTTCCCGATTATTTGGCCGAAATTACGAAGCTGGTGCAGACCGAAGGCAACTCCTTGAGTCAGGTCTGGGAGCCGGGCGCCTATATGATGATGTGCGCGATCGGAAGCTTAATCGCTTCTTTCATCGTCGTCTATCTCGTGGCGCAGAGCGCCGCATCGCTTGCTAAGCGACTAAGAGGCCTGCTCTTCGATAAGGTCGAATCGTTCTCGATGGCCGAGATGAATAAATTCTCGACTGCGAGCCTTATTACTAGATCGACGAACGATATTACGCAAGTGCAGACGATCGTGGCGATGGGTCTGCAGGTTATGATCAAAGCGCCAATTCTAGCCGTCTGGGCGGTTGTGAAGATTTCCCACAAGAGCTGGCAATGGACGCTCTCTTCGGGCGTTTCGGTTGCGCTGCTTCTGCTCATGATCGCGATCGTCATCTTGTTCGCCATGCCGAAGTTCAGAGCGATTCAAGGATTAACCGATCAATTGAACCGGGTAACGAGAGAAAGCTTGACCGGTCTGCGAGTGATACGCGCCTATAATGCGGCTCCGAGCCAAGAAGTAAAGTTCGAACACGCGAACAAGGATTTGACCGACGCCAATCTGTACACAAGCCGATTAATGGCGTTAATGATGCCGGTCATGAGTCTGATCATGAGCGGATTAAGCCTCGCGATCTACTGGATCGGCGCTTATCTGATCGATGGGGCGGATGCGGCGCATAGGCTCGGCTTGTTCAGCGACATGGTCATCTTCTCTTCCTATGCCATGCAGATCGTTATGGCCTTCATGATGCTGTCGATGGTATTCTTCATGCTGCCGCGGGCATCGGTATCGGCCAAGCGTGTAATGGAAGTGTTGAATACGGAACCAAGCATCAAGGACGGCAGCTCGAAATCATCTAACCAAACTAAGACCGGTGAGATTGAATTCCGAAATGTCAGCTTCAAGTATGCCGATTCGGATGAATACGTGCTTCAAGACATCAGCTTCGTTGCGCGAAAAGGCGAGACGGTTGCGTTCATCGGCTCGACGGGCAGCGGAAAGAGTACGCTCATGAACCTGATCCCGAGATTTTATGACGTGACGGACGGAGAGGTGCTCGTAGGGGGCGTGAACGTCAAGGATTACTCGCTTCGTGATTTGCACAACAAGCTGGGTTATGTCCCTCAGAAAGCAGTATTGTTCACCGGAACCGTGACATCCAACGTCGCATATGGCGATAACGGGAAAGCGGCAGGTTCAGCGGACGATGTGAAAAAAGCGGTAGCGATCGCTAAGGGCACAGAGTTCGTCGAGAAGCTTGAAGGCGGCTACGAGGGCAGCGTCTCGCAAGGCGGAACGAACTTGTCGGGCGGCCAGAAGCAGCGGCTATCTATTGCTAGAGCGGTTTTCCGCAGGCCGGACATTTATATTTTCGACGATTCCTTCTCCGCGCTTGATTACAAGACAGACCGCCAGCTGCGCTCCATGCTGATGCAAGAAACAGCAGAAGCTACCAACCTGATTGTGGGACAGCGAATCGGAACGATCAAGGATGCCGATCTGATCCTCGTTCTCGACGAAGGCAGAATCGTAGGAAGAGGCACGCATCAAGAACTGCTGCAGACCTGCGAGGTCTATCGTCAGATCGCTAACTCTCAGTTGTCGAAGGAGGAGCTCGAAATTGGCTAAACCACAACAACCTGCAACAAAACCAAATATCGATTTCAAAGGCACAATGGGCAAGCTGGTTGCTTATTGCCGGCCGTATCTTCCTCTTATTATCGCTGCCTTACTGTTATCCGTCGTGGGCACGATATTTACGATTATCGGACCAAGTCAGCTGGAAGCGATGACTGATCACATCACCGCGGGCTTAATGGGTGAGCTTGATATGGACGCGATCGCCAGGATCGGCATTCTGCTCTCCGTCCTGTACGGATTAAGCGTCGTCTTCTCGTACTTCCAAGGCTTTATCATGGCTACAGTCACGCAGAAGGTATCGCGAGGGTTGCGAACGCGCATCTCGCAGAAGATCAACAAGCTGCCGCTGAAATATTTCGACTCCAACAGCAACGGCGACGTGCTGAGCCGCGTGACGAATGACATCGATACGATTGGTCAAACGATGAATCAGAGTATCGGGATGCTCGTAACATCCGTTACGATGCTGGTCGGCTCCTTGATTATGATGTTCGTTACGAATGTATGGATGGCGCTCACGGCGATCGTGTCGACCTTCCTAGGATTTGCTTTCATGACTGTGATGATCAAAAAATCGCAAACACATTTCGTCCACCAACAAGCGAACTTGGGCGCGATGAACGGCCACGTCGAGGAAATCTTCTCGGGCTATGATGTCGTTAAGGTCTATAATGGCGAGCGGAAAGCGAAGGAAACGTTTAACGAAATTAACGATAAACTATATGAAAGCTCATGGAAGTCGCAATTCCTATCCGGCTTGACGATGCCGCTTATGATGTTCGTCGGCAACTTCAGTTATGTAGCGGTCTGTATTGTTGGCGGCGCATTAGCGATGAACAATCACATTTCGTTTGGTGTCATCGTCGCTTTCATGCTCTATGTAAGGTTGTTCTCGCAGCCCCTCGGGCAAATCGCGCAGGCCGCAACTACGCTGCAATCGACGGCTGCCGCATCCGCGCGCGTATTCGAATTCCTGGAGGAGAAAGAGCTCGAGGACGAGAGCGGTAAATCGAAGGTGCTTAAGGACGTTAAGGGCCAAGTCGAGTTCCGTCATGTTACGTTCGGTTATAATCCCGATAAGCTGATTATCCATGATTTCTCGGCACGCGCTTTGCCTGGCCAGAAGATCGCCATCGTAGGCCCGACGGGTGCGGGCAAGACGACGATCGTCAATCTGCTGATGCGATTCTACGAGTTGAACGGCGGGGAAATTGCAATCGACGGCGTTCCGATCCACGAGATTCCTCGGGAAAACGTGCATGAGCAGTTCTGTATGGTGCTGCAGGATACGTGGCTATTCGAAGGAACGATCAAAGAAAATATCGTCTTCAATAAGCAAGGCGTTACCGATGCCATGGTGAAGGACGTGTGCAAAGCGGTTGGCATTGACCATTTCATCCGAACATTGACGCACGGCTACGACACCGTATTGAACGAGCAAGTGAACCTTTCCGCAGGACAGAAGCAGCTCATTACTATCGCAAGAGCTTTGATCGCGAATGCGCCGCTGCTCATCCTCGACGAGGCGACGAGCTCCGTCGATACGAGAACGGAGTTGCTCATTCAGGAGGCGATGGACCGGCTGATGGCGGGACGCACGTCGTTCGTTATCGCGCACCGACTGTCTACGATCAAGAACGCCGACATCATTCTCGTCATGAAGGACGGCGATATTATCGAGAGCGGCAACCATCTGGAACTGCTAGCGGCGAACGGCTTCTATGCCGATTTGTACAACAGCCAGTTCGAGCATGATGAAGCAGCAGTGTAATAAGCGACGTATCGGCTTGACAACCGCTCGCATACAACGTATATTTTGATGAAATGAATATAGTGAGGTTCTCTAGGGTTCCGCGGCATGCGATGCAATGCCGGTCCGGTCCGAGAGAGAGCCCGCAGCCGATCGGCTGCGACACGGAAGGATAAAAGCCTGGGAGATAAACCGCGTTATGCGGTTTATTTCTCGGGCTTTTATTTTTTTTTCATTTAATACGCCATACTAACGGCAATATCAAGGAGGAATGAATGATGAACAAAACGTGGTTATCGGTCGTAATTGCAGCGGTATTCGAGGTAGGTTGGGTTATTGGTTTAAAGCATGCGGACAGCGGGCTGGAATGGGTAGGAACGGCAATCGCTATTTTTGTTAGTTTTTATTTGATGATCAAGGCTACTCGTACGTTGCCGGTAGGCACCGTATATGCCGTATTCGTTGGTTTGGGGACTGCCGGGACGGTCATAGCCGAGATTCTATTGTTCGATGCTGAGGTCCAAGCGATGAAAATGGTATTGATCGCTCTGCTGCTTCTAGGCGTGATAGGCTTGAAGCTCCTTAGTAAAGACAAGAAGAAGGAGGCGAAGGGCGTATGAATTGGCTGTTTTTGATTATGGCAGGCATATTCGAAATGTTTGGCGTCGTCCTTATTAATACGTTCAATCAAGCCCGTAACTGGAAACCATTGCTTTTGCTGATAGTAAGCTTTGGCCTTAGCTTCCTATTGCTGTCGCTAGCGATGAAGACGTTGCCGATGGGTACGGCTTACGCGGTATGGACCGGGATCGGCGCTTCTGGCGGTGCGATACTCGGTATGCTTATCTACAAAGAGCCTCGCAGTTTCTTGAGGTTACTATGCATAGGCGTGGTGTTGGGCTCGGCGATCGGCTTGAAGCTGGTGGCGTAAATAGGATCGTTTCAAAGAGTTGTTTTATAAGACACCCGAGCGGTGTCTTTTTTTATTGGATTCACGTTTATGCTTGTCCTTACGGTCCAGAAAGTCGTGATAGCGATAGCCAATAAGTCTTAAAAGTGTTAGTGAGGGAATGCGTTAACTTTTACAATCAAATCAGATCAAATAAATAAGTAACTTATCTATTCAGATATACACGCGAAAGGAGAGTCGAATGGATCACGAATCGTTGGAGCTCATGAAGGTATTCGGGCATCTGTACCGCAAAAATATCGAAGCCCGCATAGACGCTGCTAACCAAAAAGTAAATGAAGCCCGTATGATGTCCATCCTCATGGAAAGAGAACATGACCCTATGAGCGTAATGGAGCTCAGCGAGTATTTGGGAGTAACTTCTCCATTCGTATCCCAGCTCTTGAACGATATGGTCGAAAGGGATCTCATTGTGCGCGTTAAAGATTCGGCAGATCGTAGGGTTGTTAGAGTTTCGTTAACCGAGAAGGGAAAACAGAAAGCCGCCTATGTTCTCCGATATTCCCGCGAGCTTTACGAAGGTTTGGCGGAGCATCTGGGTGCCGAAGAAAGCCGCATGTTGTCCAATCTGCTACAGAAATCGATCGATTATTTCGATGACAGAATATTCAGTTCAAAAAAAGTGAAATGAAGAGGAGCGAATAACAATGACGTATATGTGCAACCCGATCAATATGGAATACAAATATCAATTCACCGATTCAAGAGGACTTAACGTCACTTATAGGGAAGCGGCCGATCCTTCCATGATTTTGTTCAAGGGCCAATATTATTTGTTTCCTTCGATGACGGCGGGGTTTCTTGTCAGCGACAATTTGACCGATTGGACCTTCCACCAGCTGAAGGATGTGCCGGTTTACGATTATGCCCCGGATGTTCGGGTCATCGGAGAATATGTTTATTTCTCCGCATCGAGCAAAGCCAAAAACTGTTCCTTCTACAGAACGAAAGATCTGATTAACGGCGCGTTTGAAGAAGTCGAAGGGACGTTTCCCTTCTGGGACCCGAATCTGTTCTTGGATGACGACGGCAGGATATATTTCTACTGGGGATGCTCAAGTGTTACACCGCTTTACGGCGTTGAACTAAATCCGGACAATATGAAGCCTATCGGGGAACCGATCGCCCTTGTGCACAGCAATATCGCGGTTATCGGCTATGAAAGAAATGGCGAAAATCACTTGCCTAGACCGGCAGAAGAGGTCGAGGGGATGGTTAAAAACTACGTGAAAAGGAATCCCGACGCTACAGAGGAGTTTTTGCAAATCATCCGAAAGTCCCTCGGGAATGAAGATCCGTATATCGAGGGAGCGTGGATGGACAAGCATAACGGCAAATACTATCTCCAGTATTCCGCGCCCGGGACGCAATACAACGTGTATGCGGACGGGGTCTACATTTCGGACAGCCCGCTCGGACCATTTACGCTAGCGAAAAATAATCCGTACTCGTATAAGCCAGGAGGGTTTCTGCCAGGAGCGGGACATGGATCGACCATGGAAGATCAGCACGGAAATTGGTGGCATGCCTCGACGATGAGAGTGAGCGTCAACCATATTTTTGAAAGACGGATTGGGCTATGGCCGGCGGGTTTCGATCAAGACGGGGAATTATTCTGCAATCAACGCTATGGCGATTGGCCGATACGGATCGACCAAGCTGCCTTAGACCCATGGAGCAATCCGGAGTGGCTGCTTCTCTCCTACGGCAAGCCGGCCAAAGCATCTTCCTGCAAAGATGGAAAAGAGGCTTCGAAGGCTACAGATGAGAATGTTCAAAGCTGGTGGAAAGCAGCAACCAATGAGCCTGGAGAATGGCTTGAGGTTGATCTGAAGCAGGCTTGCGACGTGCATGCTGTACAAATTAATTTCGCGGACGATCAGTTGAACCTTCCGCTTCCCGAGGGAGCAGCTTTACAGCAAGTCGGAGAAATAAGAAGATACCTCGACGTGCGGAAGCATGTCACCAGATGGCTCCTGGAGGGCTCGGTTGACGGAACCGACTATTTCGTATTGGAAGACAAATCGGAAGCGGACTCCGATTTACCGCATGATCTTGTTGTAATAGAAGGCGGAGCAAAGGTTCGGTATATCAGATGTACCGTCAAGGAGCTCCCTTTTAACCAGGCCGCATGCATTTCCGGTCTTCGAGTGTTCGGGATCGGACATGGGGAGCAGCCGAAACAAGCAATTGCCGTCCAAACAGTACGGTTAGGCGAGTTGGACCTTTCCGTAACGTGGAACGAGCTTGCC
The DNA here is from genome assembly GCF_056396205.1 of Paenibacillus sp. 05T425. Classification (NCBI taxonomy): domain Bacteria; kingdom Bacillati; phylum Bacillota; class Bacilli; order Caryophanales; family Paenibacillaceae; genus Paenibacillus; species Paenibacillus sp. 05T425. The sequence continues at coordinate 728,643 of NZ_JBFTLA010000001.1, read as the reverse complement.
GATGCCGTCGGTTACAACGTGCTCTGGGGATATTCGCCGGATAAGCTGTATCACAGCCATATGGTTTTCGGCGTCAATCAGCTTACTATTAAGGCGTTAATCAAAGGCGAACCGGTTTATGTAAGAGTGGATAGCTTCAATGAAGTTGGGATCACAGAGGGCGAAGTATGCGAGGGAGTTGAGATCGTATAATGATTAAACTATGGAATGAAGCATGGCATTTTTCAAAAACGGCTTTGGATATTCCTCAGGACCTTCCGGTTGACTGGGAAGCGGTGAACCTTCCCCATACGTGGAATGGAAAAGACGGGCAGGACGGCGGAAACGATTATTACCGGGGAACTTGTTATTATGCCAAAAAGCTTAGCAAGGACGATCTGTCTGCCGGCCAGCTTGTATACCTTGAATTTCAAGCTGCTAATTCGTCTGCGGATGTTTATGTGAATGGGCGCCATGCAGGGCGCCATGATGGCGGATATTCAACATGGAGAGTGAATATTACAGGCTTGCTGGCAGACGAAAACCTTATTGTGGTTGCCGTTAATAATGCCTCTAATGCAAGCGTTTATCCACAAGAAGCGGATTTCACTTTTTATGGCGGCCTCTACAGAAACGTGTCAGTTATAACGGTTCCGGAATCTCATTTTGACCTGGATTATTATGGCGGTCCCGGTGTGGATGTTACTCCCGTCGTAAATGGCAGCGATGCTGAAGTTGATGTACAAGTATATGTTACGGGCGCATTGCCTTCGCAGCAGATCATTTATACCGTAAAAGCAGCAGATCAGGTAGTTGCCGAACAAATAACGGATGCGCATACGACAAGAGTAACATTTACGATAAGTCAGGCGCGTCTTTGGAATGGACGGAAGGACCCTTTCCTCTATTCATTGGAAGTTAGATTAGTTGAAAATGGAGAGGAATTGGACAGACGAAATGTCAGATTCGGATGCCGTTCCTTCAAGGTAGACCCGGAAAAAGGATTTTTCCTGAATGGAGAAAGCTACCCGTTGCGCGGTGTAAATCGTCACCAAGACCGTCCGGAAATAGGAAATGCATTATTGCCGGAACACCATAACGAAGACATGGACTTCATTTGCGAAATGGGTGCTACAACGATAAGGCTAGCCCATTATCAGCATGACCAGTATTTCTTGGACCTGTGCGATGAACGGGGAATGATCGTATGGGCGGAAATACCTTATATTGCATGCCACATGGTGGGAGGAAAAGAAAATACCATTTCGCAGATGAAGGAACTGGTCATTCAGAATTACAACCATCCTTCGATTGCGGTTTGGGGGTTGTCGAATGAAATTACCATTCTTGGAGCGGACGATGAGGATATGGTGGAGAACCACCGCATCTTAAACGATATGGTTCATGAAATGGATCCAACAAGACTTACGACCTTAGCGGTTATCAAAGACTGTCCAATGGATAAAGAGTACGTGCATATAACGGATGTTGTTTCCTATAATTTATATTTAGGCTGGTATGTTGGGGAAACGCACGAGAATGGTCTTTTTATGGATGAGTTCCATGAGAAGTTTCCTAATAAACCAATCGGATTAAGTGAATACGGTTGCGAGGCGGCGTGCAACTGGCATACTTCAACACCTGGAAAGGGAGATTATACAGAAGATTACCAGGCTTATTATCATGAGGAGTTAATCAAGCAATTATTTGTACGGCCTTATATATGGGCAACCCATGTTTGGAATATGTTTGATTTTGGCTCGGATGCAAGAGCGGAAGGCGGCAAGGACGGAATCAACCATAAAGGACTCGTTTCCTTTGACAGAAAGTATAAAAAAGATGCTTTCTATGCCTACAAAGCTTGGCTGACCGATGAACCGTTTGTTCATATCTGCGGAAAGAGATATGTGGACAGGGTCGAGGAGGTTACCAAGGTTACGGTATATTCCAACCAGCCGGAAGTTGAATTGTTCGCCGATGGGAAAAGTGTTGGAAAACAAATCAGCGATGTGCATTTCTTCTATTTCGACGTACCGATCTCTGGAGAAACAAGGCTGATTGCAAAGGCAGGACAATGCGAGGATGAAAGCCTGATCCGTAAAGTTGATGTATTTAATGAAGATTACCGCATGAAGCAGCTGAAGGAAGATGGAGATATCATCAACTGGTTTGAGCTTACTGCACCGGATGGATATTTCTCCATCCATGATAAGGTAGGAGATGTCGCGAGTCATCCTGAGGCAGCGTTAATCTTACAGGAAATACGTAACCTAATGGCAGGAGCTCAAGCGGGTAACAGCTCTGACAATAGCCAGCCTTCTTCGGCGCCTCAGATGGATGCCAAAATGCAAGAGATGGTCAACCGATTAACGGTTAGAAGGGTTTTTGCAGGCAGGATTCCCAAAGAGAAGATGCTCGAGCTTAATACGGCTTTAAACCGAATAAAGAAATAGATAATAACAATGAGAAGGGGTTCCCGGAAATAGCCGAGAACCCCTTCGCTGTGTTCATTCCGGTTATTCCAAAATTTCCGGATGCGCCCATTGAACGGGAGTCACCTTGCCCGCATGCGAGCCGGCATCGATCACAATAGCCGAGCCGCTGATGTAACGCGCCAAATCAGAGGCTAAGAACAAAGCCAAATGACCGATTTCTTTCGGGTCGCCAAGCTTGCCGCTTGGCGACAGGATTTTCGCGTATTGGGAAACGACTTCCTCGGGTGCTTGTCCCCAGATGGAGGTTCGGAACGTTCCCGGACAAATCGCATTGATGGAGATGTTGTAAGGCGCGTAATCGAGGGCGGCGCTCTTCGTCAGACCGACTACGCCATGCTTCGCCGAAGCATAAGTAGCCATGGAGCTGTTGCCCAATATCCCTGCTTGGGAAGCAACGTTAATAATGAATCCTCCGGTCGACTTGGACTTCAGAATCGCTTCGACGGCGAACTTCATGCCAAGGAAGACGCCGCGCAAGTCGATGGCCATTAATCGATCGAACTCAGCCACCGAGAATTCATGCGTGGGCCTGCTCTCGGCTGCTATTCCGGCATTATTCACGAGACCGTCTAATCGGCCGTACGTCGCGACAGCGAAATCGACGAGTCCTTGTACTTCATCCTCTTTGCTTACATCCGATTTGAAGAAGGCTGCCTCTCCGCCCGCTGCACGAATCTCCTCGGCGACCTTCGATCCCTTGTCGGCATTGATATCGGATACGACGGCCTTCATGCCGTTCTCGGCATAACATTGCGCAATCGCCTTGCCAAGACCGTCCGCAGCGCCTGTGACAATAGCAACCTTCCCTTTTACACTGGAAAAATCCGTCATCTATTCTCCTCCTATGTTGAACGTTTACCTGTCACCTACACCTTAAAACAATCCGGCTTGTTTCTCTAACGCTTTTACGACTTTACGGATGGAATTTTTACGACTTTTTATTAAACCTATATGGTCGTCATAACGACATCCAAAAAGTCGGCTAAGTGTTAGTCCGCATATAATCCGGAATGGTATCGTGAAGAGGGAAAGAACTACAACGGAAATAGTACAGGAGGTTACAATTATGCTGGAAGCAGTGTCTTTGCGAACGGAATATCTGGAAAATCCATTGGGGCTGGATTCGGACAAGCCTCGTCTGGGTTGGAAGCTTCGAAGCGACGGGGAAAATGTGCTACAATGCGCATATCAATTGCAGGCATCCGAAACCTTGGGTTTCGTTAACTTAACATGGGACAGCGGGAGGATGGAGACGAGCCAATCGCAGCATGTCTTGTACTCCGGTACCGAATTGAAATCGATGCAGCGCATCTATTGGCGGGTCAAAGTATGGAACAATCATGGAGAGGAATCGCCGTTCAGCGAGCCTGCTTATTTCGAAACCGGATTGTTACACTCTTCGGATTGGAAGGGACGTTGGATCGAACCGGAGAAAGAGGTAGATGTCGACGCCTATAAGCCGGCTCCGTATATTCGGAAAGAATTCGACGTGAAGAAGGGCCTCGTCTCGGCAAGAGCCTATTTGACGGCGAGGGGATTGTACAGCTTCTTTTTGAACGGGATCGAAGGTACGGACCACTTGTTCACGCCGGGATTCACCTCCTACCACAAGAGGCACCAGGTCCAAACCTATGATGTGACTAGCCTTCTGAGCGAAGGTGCGAATGCGCTCGGGGTTATTCTCGGGGACGGCTGGTGGAGAGGCACCACCGGCGGGGCAAGCTTGAAAAACAACTTCGGCTATAAAGTAGCCTTTTTGGGACAACTGGTGTTGACCTACGAGGACGGCAGTCGCGACATCATCGCCAGCGACGATTCCTTCAAGACGACGTCCCGCGGACCTTTGCGTAAGACGGACATGAAGGCGGGAGAGGTCTACGACGCTACGATGAATATCGAAGGATGGAGTAATAGCGGGTATGACGATTCCGCATGGGAGCAAGTCGTCGCTACGGAGGACGGATACGACAACTTAATCGGAACGAACAGCGTACCCGTAAGAACGAAAGAACGTTTCACGCCTAAAGTGCTGCATACGCCGAACGGAGAAACGGTATTGGACTTCGGGCAAAATATCGCCGGCTGGGTCGATATGAAGGTTCAGGGAGACGCGGGGACGGAGGTCGTCCTCATTCATGGTGAAGCGTTGGATAAGAACGGAAACTTCACGTTGCAAAATCTTGCGGGACATGGAGAATTGGACGATTTCCAAGAAGTTCGTTACATTCTAGCGGGCAACGGTGTGGAAAGCTACCACCCGCGGTTTGCCATCTTCGGCTTCCGTTATGTTCTGCTGAAAAATTACCCGGGTACAATTGATCCGCATAACTTTACGGCGGTAGCGGTCTATTCCGATATGGAAGAGACGGGCGGGTTTACCTGCTCGAATCCGTCGATCAATCAACTCGTATCCAACTCGATATGGAGCCAGAAGGGCAATTTCATGGAGGTTCCAACCGATTGCCCGACACGGGAGAGGGCGGGTTGGACAGGGGATGCGCAGGTCTATGCCAGAACGTCGTCCGATTTCATGAATGTGTATCCTTTCTTCGAGAAGTGGATGGCCGATCTGGCCGTCGAGCAGTTCCAAGGCGGATCGGTGCCAAGCACGGTACCCACTGTAATCGGATACCACAACTTAGCTGAGTATGAGCGGCTTTCCAAGACGAGCTCCAATCCGATGATGGCGTTTCGCAAGCCAGGAGTGGCCAGCATGCTCGACGGTTCCTCGGGCTGGGGAGATGCGGCCGTTATTATCCCGTGGACCATGTACCTATGCTATGGCGACAAGTCGATTTTGGAGAAACAGTTCGAATCCGCGAAGGCGTGGGTGGATTATATGGCCGCAAGCGCGAAAGAATCGAATCAACGATTTAAAGATACCCCCGTTTATCAAAATTATACCAACGGGGAGCTTGACGCGAATTATGTGTGGGATACGAAGTTCCATTGGGGAGAGTGGCTGGAAACCGATACGGAATTTACGGATCTGGCTGCAGTTTTGACGAAAACCGGCGGCTGTTTCCCTGACGTTTCGACGGCTTATTTTGCCTATTCCACCAGGCTGCTCGCCGAAATGGCGCAGGTGCTTGGAAAAGCCGAGAAGGAAAGGAAGTATCGGGAGCTCTATGGAAAAATCAAGCGTGTGTACAATCAGTATTTTATTAAAGAAGACGGTCAAATTCTTGAAGGTAGGCAAGCGCCGAATGTCCGAACGCTTGCATTTGATTTAGCGGATGATAATAAAAAGCAAGCCGTTGCAGACAGCTTGGCGCAATTGGTCAGGCAGCAAGACTTTCATCTGAATACGGGTTTCCTGTCGACGCCGTTCATTCTTCAAGTGCTGGCGGATTACGGATATGCGGATATTGCTTTCAAGTTGCTGGAGCAACAAGCGTGCCCGTCATGGCTGTATGCCGTCAGCAAGGGAGCGACGACGATCTGGGAAAGCTGGAGAGGAATGAAAGAGGACGGCGAGTTCTCGGGATCGCTTAACCATTATTCGTACGGAGCCGTATGCGATTTCCTCTTCGCGGGCATAGCCGGAATCCGTCCGGTTTGGGACGTGCCGGGCTATAAGCACTTTATTTTGAAACCATTGCATGGGGGAACGCTTACGCAAGCTTCCGCTACGTTCGAATCTCTCTACGGGACTATTGGGTCGAGCTGGGAAAAGACGGGACAAGAGATCGCCTATCGATTCGAAGTGCCGGCCAATACGACAGCGACGATTATGCTTCCGGGCAATGAAGACGACCTGAAGAATGGATTCGAGAATTTCCAGGATGCGCGTTTTGAAGATGGACGAATCCTCTTTACGGCGGGAAGCGGCGAGTATCGCTTTACCATTTCTGCGCAAAATTCATGAATGAACACATCTTGTGACCTGAACAAGTCGCGAAAGCGTTATCAGAAAAGTCGTCAAAGTGTTAGTCGGCAATAGGGGCATAGCGATACGATGTAGGTGTAAGCTAACGATAAATGAGGGGGATTGCAATGAGAAAGAATTTGAGATTTATTGTTTTGACACTTGCAGCGGTCATGTTGATGGGGTTGTTCAGCGCATGCTCGTCGTCTAACAACAACGAAAAAAACGCTGCAACAAACAATCCGTCGAATACGGGCCAGGAGTCCGGCGGCAGTTCGAACGAAGCAATAAAAGATCCTTTCGAAATCACGCTTGCGTTGCCAATCATTGGAGCAACTCCGGCTGATATTGGGTTGGTTCAAGAAGAAATGAGCAAGATCACGAAAGAGAAAATTAACGCAACCGTAAAGATTTTGCCGATCAGCATTGGCACATGGACACAGCAAATGAATTTGATGTCATCCAGCGGCGAGAAGCTGGACTTGTTGTTCGAATTTGGCCAAGGCTACAGCGCCGCTATGGCAGCAGGGAAAATTATTTCGCTGGACAGTCTCTTGGATCAATACGGCGCGGGCATCAAACAAGCGATTGGGCCCGAATATTTGGCAAGCGCTAAGCTTAAAGGAGAAACGTACGGCGTACCTGTATACAAGGACTATACAACCGGAACAAATTCGATCCTCATGGACAAAGCGCTGGTGGAAAAACATAAGATCGATGTAACCTCCATCAAAGGACTCGATGATCTGGATCAGGTATTTAAGACGATTAAGGAAAACGAGCCCGGCATTGTACCGTTTGCGGTAGGGTTATCCGTTCCTTCGGATAAGTATGGCGAATATGACAGACTGGGTAATCGATTTGGAGTTCTGCCTGGATTCGACAACGGGCTTAAGATTGAAAACATATTTGAGTCCAAAGAGTACGAAGACTATTTGAACAAGATGCATAGCTGGTTTAAAGCGGGCTATATCAACAAAGACGCGGCTACAAGCCAAATCAACGGTACGGAAATGGTTAAGGCGGGCAAAGCCTTTTCTTACTTCGATGGGCTTAAGGTCGGCGGAGCGGAAGTACAAAGCGCGGCAGCAGGCAAAGAACTCATCGCTGTACCGATTTCGTCGAACACCTATGCGACAACAACCGATGCAACGGCGGGATTGTGGTCAATCTCCAACAATTCCAAAAATCCTGAAAGAACGATGATGTTCTTGGACCTCATGTATACGGATAAGGATCTTACCAATTTGTTCTTATGGGGCATTGAAGGCAAACACTATGTGAAGGTAAACGAATCCACGATTGATTATCCGGAAGGCGTAGAAGCGACGACGGTAGGATATTCCCTTCAAACCTGGATGGTTCCTAACCAATCCATCGGCTATATTCGGACGACTGATTTGCCGAATGTATGGGAATTAACAGCAGAAGCGAATAAAAACGCTATCAAATCGAAAGCGCTTGGCTTCGCATTTAATTCGGAGCCAGTAAAGAACGAAATTACAGCACTCCAAAATGTCGTTGAACAATATAGAAAGGCCCTGGAGTCGGGAACGTTCGATCCGGCAGACAAACTTCAAGAGTACAAAGAGAAGCTTAAGTCGGCAGGGATTGACAAAGTCATCGCGGAAAAGCAAAAGCAGTTGGACGAATGGGCGGCAACCAATAAATAATGTAAGTTAGAAAAGTTCTACCTCTAAGTCACCGCAGGGCTTAATGGGGACGCTCCAAGCGTCATTCATTAGGCCCTCTATATTTTAAATAAAAAGGGGAATAAGCTATGGCATCATTTAAAAATCCGGTTATCCCGGGCTTTCATCCCGATCCCAGCGTTTGCAGGGTCGGAGAAGATTACTATCTGGTCACGAGCTCCTTCGATTATTTTCCGGGCATTCCGATCTTTCATAGCAAGGACTTGGTAAACTGGCGTCAGTTGGGGCATGTGTTGTCAAGAGAGAGTCAACTTCCGCTCAAGGGTATGCTCCCGCAGGGATATTCCCAAGGGATTTATGCGCCAACGATTCGTTATCACGACGGGCGCTTCTACGTCATTACAACGAACATTTCCATCCATAAAAGCTTCTATGTGTGGGCGGAAAGTCCGGAAGGGCCTTGGTCCGAGCCGATCTATCTTGAAGGATGGGGCGGCGTAGATCCGTCCTTGTTATTCGATGAAGATGGCAACGTGTATTTGACGGGTACGGCCAACTTTTATGGGGAAAGCGCAGGTATTTACCAAGCGGAGATCGATATCGCAAGCGGGACATTATTAAGCGAGCGGCGGCTGATATGGGAAGGTACGGGCGGAAGCCACCCCGAAGGTCCACATTTGTATCGGATTAACGGGTGGTATTATCTCATGGTGGCCGAGGGCGGAACGGAATACGGACATATGGAAACGATCGCGCGGAGCCGCAGCCCGTATGGTCCGTTCGAGAGCAATCCGGCGAATCCGATCCTCTCCAATCGAAGCACGCCGAAGCCGATTCAGGGGACGGGGCATGCCGATCTCGTTCAAGCAGCAGACGGCAGCTGGTGGTGCGTGTTTCTGGGCATCCGGCCGGTCGCTAACGCGAAACGTCATATCCTGGGACGAGAGACGAATTTGGCGCCCGTCACTTGGTGCGAAGAAGGTTGGCCGGTTGTCGGCAATGATGGCAGAGCTGAGCTTGAGCACGATGCCGGAAGCTTGCCGCTAGGAGATTCTGCCGAGTGGGTAGACCGGGATGATTTTGATTCGGACAAGCTGCGGCCGACTTGGAATTTCTACCGGAACCCCGTCCCGGAATCGTGGTCTCTGATAGACCGGCCGGGATGGTTGACGCTCAGGGGGCAGCCTTGCACCTTGAACGACAAAGAATCACCGGCGTTCGTCGGCCGCAGACAGCAGCATCTCAATTGCGAGGTCAAGACGCTGATCGAATTTGGGCCGGCGGAAGAAGGCGAAGAGGCCGGACTTACCGTATTCATGAACGAGAAATTCCATTACGAGGTTGCCAAGACGATGAAGGACGGCAAGCCTAAGCTTGTCCTTAGGCGCCGTGTCGGAAGCATGTCGCTTCTCGAAGCGGAAGTGGATTACGACGAACCGACGGTTATTCTCGGTGTACAAGCGAACGAAGTAATATACACGTTCACGTATGCTGCTCCCGGCAAGGAACCCGTCATGATTGGCAAGGGAGAGACAGCTTTCCTCTCCAAGGAAGTCGCGGGCGGCTTTACCGGCGTGTTCTTTGCGATGTATGCGACCGGGAATGGGAGAAACTCGCATGAACCGGCTCATTTCGACTATTTCAACTATGCCCCTTTGGAAGATAAACCGATGGATTTTTTCACGATCATGTCATTAGCTTAGCGAATAACATTGATTCCCGTTCTTTCATGAACGGGAATTTTTTTGGTTTGCCGGATTGACGACTTCGGCTTGGGAAGTCGTGAAACCGTTAGCGGATTAGTCGCAATAACGTTAGTTGGCCCTACGGGAATTGAATATGATGAATGAGAGAGTATAGACAACACTTGAGAGGAGAAATTCAATATGACAAGTCGTTTTCCCGATGGTTTCTATTGGGGGGCCTCGACGGCCGCTCATCAGGTAGAAGGAAACAATACCCACTCCGATTTTTGGCTTATGGAAAATTTGGAGGGATCGATTTTTAAGGAGCGTTCAGGCAGCGCCGTAGACCACTATCGGCTGTTCAAGGAGGACATTGCGCTGCTCTCCTCGTTCGGATTGAATTCGTACAGGTTCTCCATCGAATGGGCGAGGATTGAACCGCAAGAGGGGCGTTTCGATCCGGCAGCCATTGAACATTATCGGGACGTATTGTTGGCATGCAAAAGCTCGAATGTAACGCCGATAGTCACGCTGCATCATTTCACGACGCCGCAATGGCTCATTCGCGCTGGCGGTTGGGAGTCGTCTGAGACGCCTGCCCGTTTTGCTCGTTATTGTGCCCATGTCATGAAAGAATTAGGCGAATGGATTCCATACGTTTGCACGATCAATGAAGCGAACATTTCTATCGGAATTGCGAAAATCATAAAGCGGCATCAATCCGGGGGAGGCCAAGCCCAGGTTGGCATCAATACGGACAATATGAGCCAGATGCAAAAATATTTCATGGCTTTAGGGCAAGCATTCGGCGTACATCCGCAAGAGGTGCACTCTTTCCTCGGTCCTCGTACGGAGAAAGGACTGGAGATCATCTTCAAGTCGCACACGGAGGCGAGAAGCGCGATTCGTCAGGTGAGCCCGAATACCCGGATCGGATTGTCTTTGTCGCTGTACGACATTCAATCGGTCCCGGGCGGGGAAGAGCAGGCGGCTGAAGCCTATCACGAAGAATTCCTGCAGTTTCTTCCGTATCTGGCAGATGACGATTTCTTTGGTTTGCAAAATTATACCCGTATGGTATACGGGCCGGATGGTCTTCTGCCGGTTCCCGAGGACGTTGAAAAGACCCAGATGGGGAACGAGTATTATCCGGAAGCGCTTGGGGGAGCCGTTCGTTTCGTCTCCAAGCATTTGAAGCAGCCGATTATGATTACGGAAAACGGAATCGCGACGGACAACGACGAGCGCCGTATTGCATTTATCGATTACGCATTGAAAGGCGTACAAGCTTGTATTTCGGAAGGAATCCCGGTCATTGGTTATATGCATTGGTCTCTGCTCGATAATTTCGAATGGCAGCTCGGCTTCTCGAAGACGTTCGGATTGATCGAAGTGGACCGGTCAACGCAAGAACGAAAGCCCAAACCGAGTGCGTATCATCTAGGAAGCATCGCTAGGAATAATTCAATATAAGAGCATTAGAAGCCGGATCCTGGAGAGGATCCGGCTTCAAAATTAAGCGGGGGGAAAAGTCGTCAAACCGTTATCGAAAAAGTCGTCATTCCGTTAGTTGGCCGTGCGGTCATCCCGTATGATAAGGATAGTCAGAAATAGAAAACACATGAACAGGAAGGGGAACGACAATGGCACAAGCCTCCGCGGTAAATGCCCAAAAAGCCGTAAAGAAACCAATGAAAAGGAAAACCCAATATCGGAAATATGCGCCGCTTCTGATTATGATGATTCCAGGTCTTCTTTACATTCTGATCAACAACTATCTCCCAATGCTCGGGATCGTCATCGCATTTAAGGACGTGAACTTTGCCAAAGGCATTTTGCAGAGCGATTGGGTTGGACTCGCCAACTTCGAGTACCTGTTCAAGACTACTGATGCGTACATCATCACGCGCAATACGATTCTCTATAACCTTGTGTTCATTATTCTAGGAACGGTGCTTTCGCTGGCCACTGCGATTCTGCTGAACGAAATCAAGAGCAAGGTGCTGGTAAAGACGTACCAGAGCATCATCACGCTGCCGCATCTGATATCCATGGTTATCGTCGGTTATCTCGGATTCGCTTTCTTAAGCCCGGATACGGGGTTCCTTAACCGAACGGTACTGCCATGGCTCGGCATCGAGGAAGGGATTTCGTGGTATACGGAAAATAAGTATTGGCCTTGGATTCTGACCTTGGTCCATTTCTGGAAGGCCATTGGGTATTCCAGTATCGTATACTTCGCAGCGCTTCTTGGCATTGACGAAGAATATTACGAGGCGGCCAGACTTGATGGCGCTACCCGTTGGCAGCAAATTCGTCACATTACGCTGCCGATTATTGTACCGGTCATCACCATGCTGACGCTGCTAAACATCGGACGGATTTTCTACTCCGACTTCGGATTGTTCTATCAGGTGCCGATGAACTCCGGGGCATTGTTCGAAACGACTTCCACGATCGACACTTACGTCTTCAGAGGACTGATGGGCTCAGGCGACATCGGAATGTCCACGGCGGCGGGCGTCTATCAATCGATCGTCGGCTTTATCCTCGTCATCGTGGCGAATCTTGTCGTAAGGCGTTCAAATAAAGATAATGCTTTGTTCTAAGGAGGTCCTGACATGAAAAACGAAGACAGATTTATAACCTGGTTTAGCCATATTTCGATGTTTCTATTCGCTGCGGTTTGTCTCATTCCGTTCCTGCTGCTCATTTCGGCATCCTTGACGGATCAGAATGCGATTACCGCTCACGGTTATTCCTTCATTCCTCAAGTGTTCAGTACGTCGGCTTACGAATACTTGCTGGACAGAGGCTCAGACATCGCGAGAGCTTACGGCATTACGGTATTCGTTACGGTCTTTGGTACCGTAGTCGGGTTGGCCATTACGATATTGCTGGCTTATCCGCTATCCAGAAGAGAAACGCCGCACCGAAATCTGCTCATGTTCATTATTTTCTTTACGATGCTGTTCCATGGGGGGCTCGTGCCCTCGTACCTGGTGTACGCCCAATTGCTCGATTTGAAAAACTCGATTTGGGCGCTTATCGTACCTGGGCTGCTCACGAACGGTTTTTATATCATGATGATGCGAACGTTCTTTCAGACGACGGTGCCGCCGGCGTTAATCGAATCGGCACAGCTGGACGGAGCTAATGAGTACCGGACGCTTTGGTCCGTTATACTTCCGCTGTCGACGCCCGTCATCGCGACAATCGGCTTGTTTACCTGCATTATGTACTGGAACGACTGGCAGAACGGGATGATTTACATCACCAACCCTGAGCTGTTCAGCGTACAAAATCTGCTTAACCGAATTATGCAAGATATTCAGTTTATTACGACCAATTTGAGCGCTAACGCGGGCGAGGCCATGCAGCAGATGCCGACCGATTCGGTTAAGATGGCCATTGCGGTAATCGGCGTGTTGCCGATACTGGTCGCCTACCCGTTCTTCCAGAAGTACTTCATTAAAGGAATTATGATCGGTGCCGTAAAAGGGTAAGATCGCAAAAGAGGTCCAAACGCCGCAGCCTTGCACGAGGTTGTGGCGCTTGGACTTTCATTTCGTATAAGATGGAGGAAACTGATTAAGGAGCTAGGAGCATGAAGATAAACGGATTGTTGCGGCAACGGGGTTCCCTGAATTTCAAGTTGATCTTAAGCGTGCTGATCATGACGGGACCGCTGCTTGGCATGCTGATATATAACAACTTTTATGCGATTGATGTCGTTAGGGAGCAGGTCGCGGATTCGTATAAAAACATGCTGACTCTATACATGAATCAGATCGATTCCGGATTATACGATGTGGATGCCTATTTGAACTCCATGTTATCGGGCATTGATTTGGTTTCTCTTGATCAGGCCGAATCGGATGCGGATTATTACAGTTCGAAGGTGTATTTGTTTAATAAATTGAGCAAGGATATTCCTTTATACGATTCCTTAAGTTCTTTTTTCGTTTATGCGGATAAAAGGCAGGAGCTTATGGATGTGAATAAGACGCAAAATTTAACGTTTGAGGAAAAGGATCACATTCAAGAGTATGTCTCCGATCTGATCCGATCCGGCAGCATTCCGGGTAATTCAACGCAAAGATGGCATTACGCCCGGATTGGGCAAAACGATTATTTCATCGATATCGTCCGATCCGGCAGCGTGTATTTGGGCGGCTTGGTGAGAACCGACCAAGTGCTGGCGCCCCTCCAATCTCTTCAGATCGGAGAAGGGGGGAGCGTATTGCTTGCGAATGACGAAGGAGAACCGATTACGGACACGGAGCTTGTCGACGAGAACGAAATCCGGTTGCACCAAAGCGAAGGCGACTATTATTTGACCGGTTCCGACCGGAAATATTTGATCGTCGATTCGGCTTCCGTCAGAGGCAACTTCAAGCTGGTTGCCGTCATACCGGATCACCACATCTTGGATAGACTGCCGTATTTGCAAGGAATCATATGGTTCATTACCGCATCTTCCCTGCTTTTTATTCCGATGGGACTATATTCCATCAGACAGGCCATACTCGTGCCGTTATACAGGGTCCTTATCTCGATGAAGAAGGTCCGAAGCGGGGATTGGAGCGTTAGGGTCGACATGCAAAAGGGCGGTTCGGAGGAGTTCAGAATACTCGGAGAATCGTTCAACTCCATGATGACGGAAATCGAAACGCTTCGCGTCAACGTTTATGAAGAACAGCTAAACAAGCAGAAGGAAGAGCTGCAGCGGCTGCAGTTGCAGGTTAACCCTCACTTTTTCCTAAATTCGCTTAATATCGTTTACAATTTGGCTAAGGTCAAAAATTATGAATTGACGATGAAATTGACGCGGTCATTAGTTCACTATTTCCGTTACATGTTCAGAAGCAATACGACATTCGTCCCTTTGAAGGATGAGCTGGAGCACACCCGCAACTACTTGGGAATTCAAGCGTTGCGTTTTCCGGAGAAACTGAAGTGGTCCATTGAAGCTCCCGACTACTTGACGGATACGCCGATTCCTCCACTCGTCATTCAGTCGTTCGTCGAGAATTCGATTAAACACGCGGTTACGATGGACAGGCTCGTCCATATTTCCGTAAGGATCGACTTTCTGGACGAAGACAGCGAAACCTGGGTGCGAATCAGCATTAAAGACACGGGCAGCGGATTCGGCAAAGAGGTGCTTCGCGAACTGCAGGCGGGCAGAAGCGTCGAAAACGAACGAGGAGAGCATACCGGAATATGGAACGTTCATCGACGTCTGAATTTATTGTATGGAGATTCGGTATCCATTCGTTTCGCTAACGATTCGGAAAGCGGCGGCGCGACTGTATTCATTATTATCCCGATTAATCCCCTGATGGAGGTAAAGCAATGAATGATCACTTGCTCATCGTCGACGACGAAATTCATGCCATTGAGGGCGTTAAGGCGGATCTCGATTTGCCAAAACTCGGAATCTCGGAGCTATATACCGCCAATAATATTAGGCAAGCGAAAGAATGGTTTGAAAGCGCAAGAATCGATATTCTGTTATGCGATATCGAGATGCCGCAAGGGAACGGTCTGGAATTGCTGACCTGGGTAAGGGAGCATTATCCGCACACGGTCACGATATTTCTAACGAGCCATGCCGACTTCAAATACGCGAGAGAAGCGCTAACGCTTGGCAGTCTAGACTATTTGCTTAAGCCGGTGCTGGCGGAGGAGCTGGAGATCGCGATTCGAAAGGCTCAGGCCGTAATCGACAAGAACAGCGAAAACACCCGTAACGTCAAATTCCATCAATTGTGGCAGAAGCATCAATCGTTCATCATCGAACGCTTCTGGTTGGATCTGATCCATCATTCAATCCCCAGCCATCAAGCTGCGATCCGGGAGCAGGTCGAGCAGCATCATATCCCTATTACGGAGGATTCGGTGTTCTTTCCGATCTTGATTTCCATCCAGCGCTGGAACAAAGAAATGAAGCGCAGAGACGAGAAAATTTTGGAATACGCGCTTAAAAATGCCGCGGAAGAGATGATTATCGGAAGCCACGATAACGGAATCTGTTTTCAGCTCGACAGAGGGTTGCTGCTCGTGATCCTGATGTCGGAAAGGGACATCCCCTGGAACGAGGAAAGAATAAGGGAAGCCGCGGGTCTTTATGTGGAGTCTTGTCATCGCTATTTCTATTGCAACCAATCCTGTTATTTGGGACGTTCCGCGGAAGCGCATGAGATGGCCGGAATGGTCGCGGCGCTGCGGGAGCGTGATCGGAACAACGTTGCATACTTCAATCGAGTACTGCCTCTCGACCGTGCTGTGCAAGCGGATTACCCGGCTGAGCTGCCTGAACTCGGCGCTGTGTCTTCTTTATTGAAGTCAGGTACGAAGGAAGCCGTCAAACACGAAGTAGAGAAATACATCGACAAACTCGTGAGCAACCATGAGATCAATGCGGAAACGCTGCATCAATTTAATCAAAATTTTATCCAGGTTCTGTATACGTTTCTGAACACGAATGGCATACAGGCTCACCAGTTATTCGGGGATGAACTGTCAAGACGCTTATCGGAGCTGGCTGGGCGTTCCGTTACCGATATGATTGCCTGGGTTCATCATGCCGTCAACAAAGCCATGTATCAAGCGGATGCGGTCAAGGAAAACGATACGGTCGTTCTAACCGTTAAACGGTACATTGCGCTCAACATGGATCAAGATTTGTCGCGAGAGACGATCGCTGAGCAGGTGTATTTGAATCCTGATTATTTATCCAGAATTTTCAAGAAGGAAACGGGATACTCCATTTCGGATTACGTCCTATTGGAAAGGATAAATAAAGCGAAGGAACTGCTGCTCCAAACGAGCGTGTCCGTCAGCGCCATCGCTTCTTCGGTCGGATATACGAACTTCTCCCACTTTGCAAAAATATTCAAAAAATATGTAGGAACAGGGCCGACGGAATTTCGTAATCAGCCCGGTTAACCAAGGAAGAGGCTGTCGCTTAATGCGGCAGCTTCTTTTTCTTAGGCGTCAGCCGTTTACGATTGGTCGTGAAAGTGTTATTCAGCATGTCGTCTAACCGTTAGTCCTCCCAAGAGCGAGAAGATATGATGAAACAAAGTGGCGATTCTTCGCGGGATGGCGGAGTCGTAAATACCATTAATCTACATGAAGAGGGGAATTTACATGTTGAATCAAGTGATGCAAAGAAAAGAACATCTGCTAGTCGATCAAGGAAGACCGTTTATTATGTTGGCGGGAGAAGTCCATAATTCAAGCTCGTCATCGGCTGAATATATGGAACCCATCTGGGAAAAAGCTGTCAAGCTCGGCCTGAACAGTTTATTGTTGCCCGTGACCTGGGAAATGGTTGAACCCGAAGAAGGCGTATTCGATTTCAGACTGGTGGACGAGCTGATCGGCCAGGCGAGAAGGCATGGGATGAGAATTGGCTTCTTGTGGTTTGGCGCCTGGAAAAACGCGCAGTGCTATTATGCTCCTTCATGGGTCAAGACGGATATGGAACGCTTCCAAAGAGCAGAAGTCGAGAAAGGCAAGAAGAAGACCAATTTAAAGGATTTCCATGGGATGTCCTATACGACATTGTCCTATCTTTGCGAAGCAACGAATGCGGCTGATGCCAAAGCGTTTCGGGAATTGATGTTGCATATCAAACAAGTGGACGAAAAAGAGCAGACGGTTATTATGATTCAGGTAGAGAACGAACCGGGGCTGCAAGGGGCGGCGAGAGAACACTCCGATGCGGCCGACGCCTTGTTTGAAGCGGATGTCCCGCAGCTGTTCGTCGATTATATGAATACGCAAATCGGGACCATGGCCTCGGATGTGCGCCAGGCCGTCGAGAGTGGCGCGAAGAGCGGCAACTGGCAGGCAGTGTTCGGAGATGTGGCGGAGGAACTATTCAGCGCGTATCACGTTGCAAGTTATATCGATAAAGTAGCCGCCGCAGGCAAGGAGATTTATTCCCTGCCTATGATGGCCAACTGCTGGTTGGACAAAGGTCAGAAGGCCGGGAAGTTTCCGAGCGGCGGTCCGGTATCTCGCGTGATGGAAGTGTGGAAATACTGCGCGCCTCATGTGGATGTGATCGCACCGGATATTTATGTTCAAAATTTCTGCGACGTGTGCGACGAGTACGTCAAGATGAATAATCCTCTCTTTATTCCAGAGACGGCGACCCATAGCTACGCAGGCCCGAGGCTCGTTTATGTGGTTGGGCATTATCATGCGCTCGGATTTGCACCGTTCGGTTTTGAAGATATGGGAGAACCGTTCACGGCCATCGACAGCTATCTGTTCGGGGTGGATGTTTCCGACCCTATGTTGAAAACACCGCAAAACGTAGAGGAATACTCATGGTATAACAAAACGATTAACAGCATGATGCCGTTATTGACGGAAAAATACGGAACATCGGATTTGCAGGCCGCGATCGTCGAGCGTCCGGAACGGGACATGTTGATGTTCGGGGAGTTTGGCTTCAAAGTACTGATGAATATGCCCCTTTTGACTCGGAAAGACGGAGTGTGCCTTGTGCTGAAGAGGGCCGCGGACGAGTTTTATATCATTGCCAACGGCTGTGCCGTCTTCCCGTTCTCCGCAAATCCGGCAAAGCCTAACGTAGATATTTTATCGCTGGAGGAAGGTCGTTTTGAACAAGGGAATTGGCAAATGACTCGGAGGCTGAATGGGGACGAGGTTGCGATCATGCGGTATGAGAAGCCTACGTTGCTGAAAATCA
The DNA here is from genome assembly GCF_056396205.1 of Paenibacillus sp. 05T425. Lineage (NCBI taxonomy): Bacteria > Bacillati > Bacillota > Bacilli > Caryophanales > Paenibacillaceae > Paenibacillus > Paenibacillus sp. 05T425. The sequence goes on along the minus strand of NZ_JBFTLA010000001.1, from coordinate 710,230 downwards.
AATTGTTCGGCTACCAATAAAGAAGGCGCAGAAGTCGTGAAAGTGTCATTCGAGATGTCGTCTAACCGTTAGTCCGGCTTGGATCAAAGGGATATCATTATAGTTAGCAAGCAAACTATCGCATGACTTAAGGAGGTGAATACGACAATGAAATTCGATCAAAATTCCAAAGTAGGAGATTTGTTGGCGAATGATGCGGCGAAAGCCGTGGTGGACAAGCATCTCCCTGGATTTTCGACTAATCCGATGACCGGAATGGCTGGAGGGTTCTCGCTAAGCCAATTGGCAGCATTCCCGCAAGCAGGCGTGTCTGCGGAAACACTGGCACTCATCGTTGCCGATTTGGCTGCTATTGAACAATAAATGATAAATAATCGGGTATTTCGATGTGTCGGAACTAAGGAGGTTGAATAGATGAAACTTAAGGGTAAAGTAGCGATCGTCACGGGAGCGGCATCGGGGATGGGCAAAGCAATCGCGGAGCTCTTCGCCGAAGAAGGCGCGAAAGTGGTCGTTTCCGATGTGAACGTCGATAATGCCGGCAAAGTGGTCGAGGGAATCGAAGCGAAAGGCGGAACGGCTATCGCGGCGGCAACCAATGTCGCCGTCGAAGAAGACGTTCAGCGCTTGATCGACACCACGGTTCAAACGTACGGAACGGTGGACATTCTTGTCAACAATGCCGGCATCATGGACAATTTCGTTCCTGCGGGGGACTTGACGGACGAGCTATGGGACAAGGTGTTCGCCGTGAACACGACTGGTCCGATGCGGACGACGCGGAAAGTTCTTCCTATTTTCATCGGCCAGAAGAAAGGCGTCATCGTGAATATCGCTTCGGCCGGCGGCTTGTTCGGTTCCCGGGCTGGCGCTGCCTATACCGCTTCGAAGCATGCCGTCGTCGGATTTACGAAGAACGTCGGTTTCCAGTATGCGACGCACGGAATTCGCTGCAATGCGATCGCGCCAGGAGCGGTCGCTACGAATATCGCAATGTCCTTAACGGCACCGAATCTGTTCGGCGCGGAGCGCGCGCAGATCGGCATGGGCATCAACCCAGGCTTAGGTCAACCGGAAGATATTGCGAAGGTTGCACTGTTCCTGGCTTCCGACGATTCCAGCTTTGTCAACGGCACGACAGTTACCGCGGATGCGGGCTGGACGGCCTATTAAACGAGGAACATCGTTCCCCTTAACGAAGGCAGGCGCGGAATCCGCTCCTGTATCGTAAGGGGATTTTTTTCAAATATAAGAAAGTAGAGACAAAGTCTCTGAAGGAGCGAATAGAATGAGAAAGATCAGTCCGATCAATGATGGATGGCGTTTTATACGCAATAATGAAGAGCTGGCTGAAGCCGTATCTTACCAAGACGACCATTGGAGCGTGGTGCGTCTCCCGCACACCTGGAATGCGGTCGACGGGGCGAACGGATATGAATATTACCAAGGCGCGTGCTGGTACAGAAAGGAGCTCGTCCTTGATTCTTCCGATGAGGGAAGGAAAGTATTTATCGAATTTAACGGTTCTAATAGCATAACCGATGTCTATGTGAACGGACGGCATGCGGGTCAGCACAAAGGCGGTTACTCCACCTTCAGGTTCGACATTACAGAGGGCGTTACTTTCGGAACGAAGAACGTGATCGCCGTTAAGGTCGATAATACGGTCGTAGACGACGTATATCCTCAGAAGGCAGACTTTACTTTCTACGGCGGCATTTACCGCGACGTGAACATCATTGTAACGAATCCGGTTCATTTCGACACGATGGATTACGGTTCGAGCGGCGTTTATATCGTGCAGGAACAGGTGTCGAAGGAAAAGGCCCATCTCAAAATCGATTCCAGATTGGTAAATGACAGCGACGAAGAGAAAAAGGTTAGACTTTGGGCAAATATTGCGGATGCAGATGGAGGCAGCGTAACTTATGCTGCCAAGGAAGTCGTCTTGGCCGCAGGCGAGGCAAGAACGGAAACGCTGGCTTGCGTCATCGACAATCCGATTCTCTGGCACGGAAGAAAAAATCCCTATATGTATCAGGCAACGGTTTCAATGACTAGCTTTAACGATACGGTGGATGAAATCGCGATTCCGTTCGGCGTTAGGTACTTTCATGTCGACTCGGAGAAAGGTTTCTTCTTGAACGGCGAGCATTTGCCTTTGCATGGCGTATCGAGACACCAGGACAGAAAAGATATGGGCTGGGCTATAACGGAACAAGAGCAGGTCGAAGACATGGAGTTGATTAAAGAAATCGGCGCGACTTCGCTTCGGCTCGCCCACTACCAGCACAGCCAAACCTTTTACGATTTGTGCGACAAGGAAGGCATGGTCGTATGGGCGGAAATACCTTTCATTTCGATTATGTCTCAGAACGAAGTGGAAGGGATTAATGCCAAGCAGCAGATGCTGGAACTGATCAAACAAAATTTCAATCACCCTTCGATCATATTCTGGGGGCTGCAAAATGAAATCCAAATCGGCGGAGAGCGTCCGGAGGTTAGGAGGCTCGTTAAAGAGTTAAACGAATTGACCAAAAAAGAAGACCCTACTCGACTGACGACGATGGCCAACGTTTTATTCGTTGACGAGAGAGACGAATTCAACCGCATGACGGACGTTGTCGGCTACAATAAGTATTACGGCTGGTATCACGGCAAGACAGAAGATTTTGATCCGTGGATAGACAAGTTCCATGAGATCAATCCCGACAGACCGCTATGTATTTCCGAATATGGCGTAGAAGGGATCGTGCAATACCACAGCGCTGAGCCCAAGGTGAAGGACTACACGGAAGAATACCACGCGCTGTATCATGAGGTTGCTTGGAAAATTTTAGAGAAAAAACCGTTCCTTTGGGCAACGTATGTATGGAATATGTTTGATTTTGGAGCCAATATAAGGGACGAGGGCGGAGTCAAAGGGCGGAATAACAAAGGGCTGGTCACCTACGATAGAAAGATTAAGAAGGATGCTTTCTATATGTACAAAGCTCATTGGTCCGACGACAAATTCGTCCATATTACGAGCAAGCGCTTTGTGGATCGGGCGGAGGACAGCATACAGGTTAAGGTCTATTCAAATTGCAATAAGGTTACGCTTTATTTGAATGGCGAAGAGCTGCAATCTATATCGAGTGAAGAGAAGGTCTTTGTCTTCGAGAATGTCGTACTGGCAGAGGGCGTGAATGAAATCCGTACAGTGGCAAGTGAAAATCTTGTAACCTATCAAGATATTGCTCGGTTTAGCAGGGTGGAAGAATCAAATGCAAGTTATGAGGCGCCGCAGGTTTCGGACCAAGGGAAAGAAGCCAAAAACTGGTTCGAGCTCCCCGAAACGAGCAAGGAAGAATTAGCGGAGTTACAGATTACAGACGATGTGTATTCCACTCGTTGCACCTTTAAAGAGTTGTTCGCGAATAAAGATGCGGAAATCGTCCTGAATAAGTATATTGGAGAAGGTTTCAGGGACGTGCCGCAATACCCCATGATGCAAGGCTTTACGATTGACATGCTGGCAGGCATGGCGCCGGAAAATTTCCCCGACAAGCTCTTATTCGCCATTAATAAAGAACTCACCATTATAAAAAAAGTGTAGTTCTGAATCGAAGGCTGAAGCGCTTTAATCGGGAGAACAAAGGTCTTGGCTAAGGCCAAGGCCTTTGTTCTTTTCAATCCAAATGATCTAACCTTGGCGTAAATTCAAAGTGGGGACTTGGAGAAATTTCTGGATCGCAAGGGCGCATGCACCAAGTACGCAAGACTGCTTTCCGGTTGCGGATAGTTCCATTTCGCGGTAATGACTGATTCGGGAATGCATATGTTGACGGATCTCCCCCAAAGAATTCGGGTAAAGGCGCAATAACTCGCTATCCAGCACGATGATCTCGGGATTGTAGATGTTGATAATGTTATTTAACCCGATGGACAGATAGTAAATATACGTCTTCATGGCTTCATGGACTTCGGTATCGCCTTCCTTTAGCCAACGATCTATTTGTTCATATGTAACAGCTGCGCCGTGCTTATCCGCTCTTAATTGCCCAAAGACACTTGCTTCGGAAGCGTATTTCTCCCAGCAGCCTTTATTGCCGCAACTGCATGGGTGACCGTCCGGAACGATAATCATATGGCCGATCTCGCCGGCAAAACCGTCTTGCCCGCGGAAGAAAGCATGGTTAATCATCATTCCTAAGCCAATGCCTGAGTATAAGGTAACGCATAGTAAATTATCCGTTTCGTGATGGAAAAAAGTACGCTCCGCGAACGCGCTCAGATTGGCGTTGTTCTCCAAGTGCACCACGACCCCAAGCGTCTTCTCGAGATCGTTTTTTAACGCTACGTCATGCCAATCGAACGAAGGAATGTAGTGAATGACTTCTTCAGTCGATACGAGACCGTGAACGCCGATAACGATTCCGACAATACCATACCTGCAGGATGCATACCGTTCCTGGTAGGATCGAATCGACGTAAGGAGCAGGTTTAAAATGTCCTCATACAATGTCGATTCAAGCGGAATCGTATCCGTTGCTACGATCGAGCCTTGCAGATTGGCAACTGCGAACGTGACCCGTCCAAACTCCAAATCGATACCAAGCGCATAACCCGCCTCCGCATGGATAGAGAGCATGATGGGCTTGCGTCCGACGAGGTTGTATTCCATGTTCTTCTCTATGAGCAGCTCTTCATCCAGCAGATCGGAGACCTGGGCCGAAATGGTTGCTCGTGTTAAGGCGGTTGCCTTGGATAGTTCAGCTCGGGAGATCATTCCTTCTTGCAAAATATGTTTCATAATCAAGGATCGGTTCATTTTTTTGATATAGGATGCATCACCAGTAACCATCAATACATAATCCTCCAAATCCGAACGAATAGATAAGCTATCATATAGTATAACATGGAGCATGAAAAACCTACGACTAAAGGTAAAAGATAGAATTGACAATGATTTTGAGGGTTGATACATTATTACTATAATTAATTAGTTTAGTAAACGAATTAATTATGAACGCATAATGATCAGACGTCAATAACGATAAGATCAAACGTAAGTTGAGCGGACTAGAAAAGGAGCGAGATCATAATGGGGATTCTTCAGGAGCTTGTGAAAGATATTCCGATACCGAAAATGGCGAAGGTTAAAGTGAATTTCGACGAGACCCGTATCGATGATTTGGCCAATGAGTTGCTGCCAAAGCTGCAGCGCGAGGCTATTGCCGGAAAAGTAAAGCCTGGCATGGAAATCGCGATTGCAGTCGGAAGCAGAGGACTCGACAGACTCGCGGAGATAACGGCCGTTACCGTGAAGTTTCTGCAAGACGCCGGCGCGAAGCCGTTCATCGTACCTAGCATGGGCAGTCATGGCGGCGCGACGGCGGAGGGACAGCGCGAGGTGCTGGCGCATCTTGGTATTACAAAGGAGACGGTAGGCTGCGAGATCCGGTCATCGATGGAGGTCGTCAAGATTGGCGAGCTGCCTAACGGATTACCCGTATATGTCGATCAGTTCGCCGCTGCCGCAGACGGAATGGTTGTCATTAATCGAATCAAGCCTCATACGGCGTTCCGAGGCGAGGTGGAGAGCGGCATGATGAAGATGATAAGCATAGGGCTTGGCAAGCAAAAAGGAGCGGAAGCTTGCCACCAGCTCGGCTTTAAATATATGGCCGAGAACGTACCGGCAATGGCCAAGATGATTATGGAGCACAAACCGTTCTTGTTTGGCGTCGCCTCGGTCGAAAATGCGTTCGATAAAGTGGCTCTTATCGAAACGATGACCCCTGAGGAAATTGTGGAAAACGAGCCTGCGCTGCTCGTTCAGGCCAAGGCGCTGCTGCCTAAGCTTTATTTTGACCAGCTTGATGTTCTCATTATCGATCAGATCGGAAAAAACATTAGCGGAGACGGCATGGATCCGAACATTACAGGACGTTATCCGACGCCGTACGCGCATGGCGGACCTGACGTGAACAAAATGGCGGTACTGGATGTGACCCATCAGAGCGAAGGCAACGCCAACGGCGTTGGAACGGCCGATTTCACGACGCAACGGCTGGTAGACAAAATGGACCGCGAGAAAACGTATGCGAACGGCTTGACGTCCACAGTGGTCGCGCCGACGAAGATTGCAACGACTTTGCCGAATGACAGAGAGACGATTCAGGCGTCCATCAAGACCTGCAATATTTTACATTTTGAACAAGTAAGAATGGTACGGATCAAAAACACGTTGGAGCTTGGCGTTATCGAAGTATCCGAAGCGCTGCTGGACGACGTGCGGCGTCATCCCAAGATGGAAATCGTCCAGGATTTATACGAACTGCCTTTCGATAACGAAGGCAACTTATTTTAACGGTAGCGGGGGAGATAGGTAATGGTTAATTTGTTTGATTTGACGGGAAAGACGGCGGTTGTAGTGGGAGGCAACGGCGTGCTTGGTTCTTCTATGGCGGCAGGCTTGGCCGCTCACGGGGCGCATGTCGCAATCGTTGGACGGAACTATGACAAAGCGAAATCGGTGGCTGAAGAAATAGTCGTCGCCGGAGGTAGCGCAAAAGCTTTTCAAGCCGATGTCGGTTCCAAAGAATCGCTCCGCGAATTGTCCTCGGAGATTGATGCATGGACCGGAGGCTGCGATATTCTGGTTAACGCGCCAGGCAAGAACAGTCCTACGCCGTTCTTTGAACTGGAAATGGAGGAGTGGGACGACATTATGGACGTAAATCTGAAGGGCATCGTCCTTACCTGCCAAATTTTCGCCAAACGCATGATTGAGCAAGGACGGAGAGGCAGCATTATTAACATCTCGTCGGTTTCGTCGACAACGCCATTATCCAAAGTTTTCACGTATTCCGTGTCCAAAGCGGGCTTGAACAGCGTAACGCAATTTCTCGCTCGCGAGTTTGCGGAGCAAGGGGTTAGGGTGAACGCCATTATACCTGGATTTTTCCCAGCGGAACAGAATCGGAAAATATTAAGCGAGGAACGCGTCGCCTCCATTATGAAGCATACGCCGATGAACCGGTTCGGTACGCCGGAGGAGCTGCAAGGTGCGGCGGTTTGGCTCGCGTCGGACAAAGCATCGGGTTTTGTCACCGGAACGCTCGTGCGCGTTGACGGCGGCTTCGGCAGCATGACGATTTAGAGAGGAGACTATAAAGTGATTAAGGATAAATATGCTGCCCTGCAAGAGATCCTGCGCGAGATGGGGTCCGTCGTCGTTGCTTTCTCGGGTGGCGTTGACAGCACGTTCCTGCTGAAGGCTGCCGTGGAAACGTTAGGCGCGCAGCACGTTCTGGCTGTAACGGCCGATTCCGAGACCTATCCGACAAGCGAGCTGAAAGAAGCAGAGCAGCTGGCGGATTTAGTTGGGGTGCGTCACGAGATCATTTCAACCTCTGAGCTGGCAATTCCAGGGTACGCGGAGAACAATAAAAACCGTTGCTACTTCTGCAAAAGCAGCCTGTTCGACCACTTGCTTCCTTTGCTCGAAGAGAGGGGCTTCGCCAATATCGTTTACGGAGTCATCGCCGACGATATGAATGAGCACCGCCCGGGCATGCAGGCCGCCAAAGAAAGGGGCATTCGAGGACCGCTGCTGGAAGCCGGCTTGTACAAGCAGGAGATTCGGGAGCTGTCCAGCGCGTTCGGGCTGCCGACGTGGGATAAGCCTTCTTTCGCCTGCCTGTCGTCTCGAATCGCTTACGGCGAGACTATTACGAATGAAAAGCTGCAAAAGGTGGAGCGGGCCGAGGCTTATTTGAAATCGCTTCGGATACGTCAAGTTCGTGTGAGAACGCATCAAGAAATTGCCCGAATTGAAGTAGAACCCGGGGATATGGCGGTGGTTCTGTCCAACCACGAGGCAATCGTCGAGCGTTTGCAGGCATATGGCTATAAGTTCGTCACTTTGGATCTGCTTGGCTACCGGAGCGGCAGCATGAACAAGTCGCTTAACCTGTAAGCCGAATCCATACTCGATGATTTTGTCAAAAAGGAAGGTAATCGCATGTCTACTTATGTTATGGGACTCGATATCGGAACGACGAGCGTGAAGGCATGCCTTTTCGATCGAATCGGAAATCTAGTCTCCCATGGGGAACGGATGATTGTTACACAATATCCACAGCAGGGATGGGCACAGCAGGATGCCGCCAAGATTGAACGGTTGGCGGTTCAAGCCGTAAGGGAAGCGGTCAGCAAGGCGGCGATAGACAGAGAACAGCTTATAGCGATCGGCTTCTCCGCCGCCATGCACTCGCTAGTGCCTGTGAACGAGCAAGGACTGCCATTATCCCCCGCATACATTTGGGCGGACGGCCGAGGAACGGAGCAAGCCGATCGGATGACGGATGAGAAACGGAGCCGTCTGTATGCGAAGACAGGCACGCCAATCCATCCGATGACGCCATTCATGAAGCTGCTATGGATGAAAGAGGAGCATGACGAAGCGTACCTTCAGGCTTCGTACTTTATGTCAATTAAGGAATATGTCATTCATTGCTGGTTCGGCAAACGAATAATCGATTATTCGATGGCGTCGGCTACCGGCCTGTTCAATCCATCCGCCTTGGATTGGGATGAGGAACTGCTGGAGCTCGCGGGAATTTCCGCAGATCAGTTGTCGGAGATCGTACCTCCAACGACTTTATTGGGAGATCTTAAGGCAGATATCGCTGAACAAATGGGGCTATCGCCATCGGTATGCTTCGTAATCGGAGCTGCCGACGGCCAGCTATCCAATCTGGGAACCGGTGCGCTCTTGCCAGGCGAGGTGGCTGTAACGGTCGGAACGAGCGGAGCGATCCGGCAATTCGCTCGTGAAGCGAAAGTCAGTCAAAGCGGGGAGACGTTTTGTTATTCGTTCACGAACGATTCTTATATTATTGGCGGACCAACGAATAACGGTGGCATCGCTCTGCAGTGGTTGAAGCAGTTGCTGGACGACTCTAGCAGCTACGAAAGTTTCCTTGCCGAGGCGGACCAATCTCCTCCGGGGGCCGAAGGTCTGTTATTCCTGCCCTACATTAACGGCGAACGGGCTCCGCTTTGGAATCAAAGAGCGAGAGGCAATTTCTTCGGCATGACGATGACGCATGCGAAAGCGCATTATGTAAGAGCCGTTCTGGAAGGCATTACGTTCAATCTCTATCAAATCGGTCGGGCGCTGGAGAAGCTGGCAGGACCTCCGAAGCAAATATACGTGAGCGGCGGCTTGGCCCGTTCACCGATTTGGCTTCAGATGATGGCAGACGTATTTAACGCCGCGATCTACGTGTCGGAGAACCATGACAGCGCAGCATGGGGAGCAGCTTGGACGGCATTGGTTGCGATGGGGGAAGAAGAACGGTTCGAGGATATTAAAAACAATATTCCGATGGGAGAGGCCGTTCTTCCTTTTCGTGAGAACAGCTGGAAGTACAAAGAGATTTACTGGCGATACGAGGAATTGGCAGCCCGCATTGCGCCTTTATTCTAAGCCACTCATAACGCGAAGAGGTGAACAGCGTGCTGGAAAACATTTTAAAACAGGTGCAGGACGGAAGCATGAGCGTCGAGGAGGCGTCGAAGCGATTGACTCCGTTCGAGAATCTCGGCTTCGCGAAGGTCGACCATCACAGGAAAAAACGGCAGGGTTTCCCCGAAATCGTGTACGGCGAGAACAAAACCGCGGAACAGATTATCGGCATCGCAACCTCGCTGCAATCGCAAAACAACGAGGTGCTTATTACACGGATTACGGAGGAGAAAGCCGGTGCGATTCAAAGGGTTTGTCCAGATTATGTGTATGACAGGATATCCCAGCTTCTCTATTGGAGGAGCTCCGATCAATCAGTCAGCAAGCGTGAAGGATATATTGCGGTTATCGCGGCAGGGACATCCGATATAAGCGTCGCGGAGGAGGCGGCGGTTACGGCCGAGGTGCTTGGCAGCAACGTTCACCGTATTTACGACGTCGGCGTTGCAGGCATTCATCGTCTTCTGCATCATGCAGAGGAAATTCAGCAAGCGACGGTTTCCGTCGTCGTAGCGGGCATGGAAGGCGCGCTTGCCAGCGTAGTAGGAGGCTTGGTGTCTCATCCGGTCATAGCCGTCCCGACAAGCGTCGGCTACGGAGCTAGCTTTGGCGGTCTGTCGGCTTTGCTGACGATGCTCAATTCTTGCGCTTCGGGCATCAGCGTCGTCAATATTGATAACGGGTTTGGAGGCGGCTACAACGCCGCGCTTATCCATCAACTTATTCACAAAGGGGAGGGCAAGGAGTGAAAACTTTATATATCGACTGCTTCTCCGGCATTAGCGGAGATATGTTCATCGGCGCGCTGCTTGACGCTGGAGGCGACCTCGACTTGCTTCAGGAGGAGCTGAAGAAGCTTCAAATCAACAACGAGTACGAGCTTAAGCGGAAAACGGTCGTCAAAAACGGCATTACGGCTGTAAAATTCGATGTGCTGCTTCTTCAACAAGCAAATAAGGACGCACATTTACATGAGCAGACACATGAACATGAGCATTCACATAGTCACGATCATACTCATCATCATGATCACGATCATGACCACGATCACAATCACGACCACGACCACGAACATCTTCACACTCATGATCATCAATCGAATCAGGGCCATCATCACCATGAGCACCGGGCGTATAAGGATATCGTTCGCTTAATCGAGAACTCGGCTTTGGACGATAAGGTCAAGCAAACCGCTTTAGCAATTTTCCGGAAAATCGGGGAAGCCGAAGGTAAAATTCATGGCATTCCGCTAGATCGAGTTCACTTCCACGAGGTCGGGGCGGTTGATTCGATCGTGGATATCGTTGGGGCGGCCATTTTGATTCATCAGTTGCACATTTCGAAGGTCGTCTGCTCCGCCGTTCCAGTCGGCATTGGCAAAATTCGCATCGATCACGGTATCTATCCCGTTCCTGCTCCAGCGACGCTCGAGATGCTCAAAGGGATACCGATTGAGCAGTCGCACATTAGAGCTGAGCTAACGACGCCGACGGGCGCGGCGATTGTTGCGGTTCTTGGGGAAAGTTTCGGTCCAATGCCCTCGCTCAATGTAGAGTTCGTCGGCTACGGGGCAGGTACAAAGACGTTCCAAGAACAGCCCAACGTGCTTCGTGTCATGATTGGCGAATAATTGAAGTAGAGGAGCACGCCTGATGGGAAAGCAATTGCCGCCGCCGAACGAGCATACGGATAACGAGATGGTGAAGATGGAAGTCAACTTGGACGACATGCCTGGAGAGTGGCTTGGTTATGTCATGGATTTGCTTTTTGAGCAAGGGGCTAACGATGTCTACTACACGCCGATCTACATGAAGAAGAACAGGCCGGGCACGCTGCTTCAACTGTTATGTTCCGATCACAAAATTGACGAAATGAAAAACATATTGTTCCGCGAGACAACGACTCTAGGCATTCGTTATTACCCGTTGTCCGTTCATCGTTTGGAGCGGGAATTTGTCAGTGTTCAGACGGAATGGGGGCCGGTTACGGTCAAGAAAGGCATTTATGGCGGGGACGTCGTCCAGTGGGCCCCGGAATATGAGGAATGCAAGCATATCGCGAGTACGCATGGCATACCGCTGAAGAGCGTGTATGATGCCGTTCGCAAGGCAGAAGTTTAATTTGTAGAGGATCATCGCCTCTAGGAGGTACAGAATTTTGATTATGAGTTTGTTTTCCGCATTAATGGTTGGTTTTATTTTGGGAATCAAGCATTCCATTGAACCCGACCATATTATTGCAGTATCCACAATGGTAGGAAAAAGCAAGAAGCTCTGGCGCTCGACGTTAACGGGCGTTTTTTGGGGAATCGGCCATACTGCGACATTGTTCGTCGTCGGCATGGTTCTCGTCCTGCTGAAAGGGGACTTGTCGGAGAAATGGGCGATGTCGCTAGAATTTTTGGTAGGCATTATGCTCGTTTACTTAGGTGTGAAAAGCCTGATTCTAAAGAAGGGCTTAGTCTCGAAATCTACTAACGAAGCAAAGGGTTCATTATGGAAGGTGACGATCATCGGTTTCATACATGGCCTCGCTGGCAGCGCGGCGATGGTGATCCTAACCCTATCAACGGTATCGTCCGTATGGGAATGCGCCTTGTATATACTCGTATTCGGAATAGGAACAATCGCAGGAATGCTCGTCTTTACGACTATATTGGGCATTCCGTTCGTATACAGCAATCGTAATAAAACGTGGAATACCTCGTTAGCCCGAATAGCCGGAACGGTGAGCTTCCTGTTCGGACTTTACTATATGTACAATCTAGGGGTAACGGAAGGCCTATTTGAGGTTTGGCTAGGTTGATGGAGCTCTAGGAAAGTATCGCGAACCAGAAAAATAAAGGAGCAGGATGACTATGGATAAAGTATTTATGGATGAGGATTTTTTATTGGACACCCCAATAGCAGCTGCTTTGTATCATGAATACGCCAAACAAATGCCAATAATTGATTATCACTGCCATCTGAGTCCAAAAGAGATTTATGACAATAAGAAGTATCGCAATATGACGGAAGTTTGGTTAGCCGGGGATCATTACAAATGGAGATTGATGAGGGCTAACGGAATCGATGAACGACTGATAACCGGGGACGCTGCCGATTATGACAAATTTCTTGCCTTTGCGGAAACCGTTCCATTGATGATCGGCAATCCCATGTACCATTGGACTCACCTAGAACTGAATCGATATTTCGGTATCAAAGAAACACTAAATGCCAATACGGCTCCGATGATCTGGGAGAAAGCTAATGCGCTGCTCACCGAGGAGAGTCTTGGTGCAAGAGATTTCATCCGAAAATCAAATGTGCAAGTCATCTGCACGACGGACGATCCGACGGATTCACTGGAATATCATATCCAATTAAAGCAGGATCCTGCTTTTGATGTGAAGGTATTGCCAACCTTTCGTCCGGATAAGGGGCTTGACATTAACGGCGATCATTTTTTGGAATGGATCAGAAAGCTGGAACGATCTTCAGGCATTGCCATCTTCGACTATGAAGGTCTACTCTTGGCGCTTGAAAACAGAGTGGACTTCTTTCATTCTGCCGGTTGCCGAGTCTCAGATCATGGATTAAACGATGTTCACTTCGTCGGCGGAACCAAGGATGACGCGGCGGCGATCTTTGCTAAGTCGCTTGCAGGGGGAAAGATAGATCCAAACGAAGAGAAGCTCTATAAAACTGCTATTCTCGTCTATTTGGGAAATTTGTACGCTGCACGCGGTTGGTCGATGCAATACCATATGAATGTACTTCGAAATAATAATACGCCTGCATTTAAGCGGATGGGCCCTGATGCCGGTTATGATTCGGTTAACGACAGTGCCATAGCCAAGCCGTTGTCCTGTTTGCTGGATGCAATCGAACGCGAAGGAGGTCTTCCGAAGACCATCCTGTATTCGCTTAATCCGGCACAAAATCACGTACTCGGGTCTATGATCGGCAATTTTCAGGGTGGCGGCATTGCCGGAAAAATACAGTTTGGGTCGGGCTGGTGGTTTAATGATACGAAGGAGGGGATGATCGCTCAGCTGAAATCGCTAGCCGAACTAGGGCTTCTCGGCCGTTTCATTGGCATGCTGACTGATTCGCGCAGCTTCCTGTCTTTTACCCGTCATGAATATTTTAGGCGCATTCTGTGTAACTTGCTCGGAGAATGGGTCAAAAAAGGCGAGTATCCCAATGATATAGAGCAGCTAGGGATGATCGTGCAAGATATTTGTTATCATAATGCTCAAGCGTATTTCTGTTTCGAATAGGACATTATAGGTGCTATTTTTTTGAAACGGGGTTATTCTGAATGGTGAAAATTGGACTAGCTTTGATATATAATAAGACAGATAAAGTTGAAGGGGGAGTTTGGATTGAATTTCGGTAGTGAAGAGAAAAATGCTGCGGAGATCGATGTCAGCAACATCAAGCGAGGGCCGATCGTCGCAGCGCTAATTATTGGGGCTTTCGTCGCGATCTTGAACGAGACGCTGCTCAATATCGCATTTCCCGATCTGATGGAAGAATTCAATATTGCGGATTCGACCGTGCAATGGCTGGCAACCGCCTATATGCTCGTCGTCGGCATGCTCGTGCCGGTAACGGCTCTATTGCAGCAGTGGTTTACGACCAGACAAATGTTCATTGGGGCAATGGTGCTATTTTTGATTGGTACAGTCATCAGTGCGGTTGCTCCGATATTTGATGTACTGCTCGTCGGACGCGTCGTTCAGGCGTTAGGCACCGGATTGATGATGCCGGTAATGATGAACGTCATTTTGATCATCTTCCCGCCGGAGAAACGCGGCGGCGCAATGGGCATGATCGGTCTCGTCATCATGACGGCCCCTGTAATCGGCCCGACCTTGTCGGGATTAATCGTTGAGCATCTATCATGGCGCTGGCTGTTTTACATGGTCATTCCGCTCGCCGTGTTCTCGGTAGCGTTTGGCTGGGCTTTTATGAAAAACGTATCGACCCTTACGAAACCGCGGATTGATATTTTATCCATTCTTCTATCGTGTATCGGCTTCGGAGGCATTGTATACGGATTCAGCAGTGCAGGCGAACGTGGTTCGTGGTCGGATCCGGTTGTGGTGTGGAGCTTGGTTGCCGGTGGTATCAGCCTTATCTGCTTCGTATGGAGACAGCTCGTTTCGAAGGAACCGATCATGGATCTTCGGGCTTTCAAGTATCCGATGTTCTCACTCGTTACTGTATTGATGCTGGTCATGATGATGTCGCTCTTCTCGACGATGATCATGCTGCCGCTCTTTATGCAGCAGGTGCTGCTATTAACCGCATTCGCATCGGGATTGGCATTAATGCCCGGAGGTATCATCAACGGGATTATGGCGCCGGTATCTGGTATTTTGTTCGATAAATTCGGTCCAAGAGTGCTCGTCATTCCCGGTATTGCGCTTATGTGCGTCGCGCTTTGGATGTTTATGGGTATTCAATCCGATTGGACGCAAGGCCGCATCGTATTTATTCACATCATCATGATGCTCGGCATGTCTTTGGTTATGATGCCGGCGCAGACGACCGGCTTGAATCAGCTGCCGCGTCATCTTTACCCGCATGGCACCGCCATTCTGAATACGCTGCAGCAGGTGGCAGGCGCGATCGGCGTAGCCTTGTTCATCAGCATCATGTCGTCGGGAGCCAAAGATTACATGAAAACATCTTCGGACCCAACCTCGCCGCTCGAAGGACTTCAATCGATGGTGGCGGGTTTGCACGACGCCTTCTTCATTGGTTTATGCTTAGCCATTCTGGCACTCGTGATTAGCTTCTTCATCAAGCGTACATACGCGCCGAAGGAAGAGAATACGGAGAAGTCTCCGACCGTTGTTAAAGAAAAATAAGCCAAAAAGCTCCGGCAAGCCTCATTCAAGCTTGCCGGAGCTTTTCTTTTTTACTATTCCTCAAGTTATAAGTGACATGTATTCGAATGCTGTCGTTCCATAAATGCTTTTAAAGTGTTTATTTAAATGGGTCAAATCAACAAAACCGCATGCAGCTACTGCTGAATTATTGCAGATGTACATCTTCTACCGCCATGGATTTGTGTGGCAAAGTCTCTAGCCGTCGGAATTACATTAAGGAAGATATTAGGCAGTGCTGAACTCGTTAGCGAGAATTCGGTGCTGTCTTTTTTATTGATTCGTCTTCGAAATTGAATTTTGATGCACAAAAGACGATAAAAAATTGCGATGTTTTAAGTGAATGATGTATAATGACTTACAACCGCTTATGGCATTATGAATAAGGAGGGAATCAGCATGTTTCAAGAAGAGCGGATAAACGCCATTATGGATCATTTGAAACAACATCAACGCATTGATATTAAGGAAATATGCCAAAAATTCGACGTGTCCCGCGACACCGCCCGTCGGGATTTATTGAAGATGGAAGAGCTTGGTCTCATCATCCGTACGCACGGCGGGGCCGTATTGCCCAAAAAAACGAAGGAAGTATACGAATATAAAGAACGTTTGATGAGGGAATCGGACGTGAAACGCGAAATTGGACGTTTTGCAGCTTCGCTTGTGAAAGACGGAGATTACATGATGATGGATGCATCAACCACGGTCCAATTCGCTGCGGAACATTTATCTGCCGAAAATATCGTTGTCGTGACCAATTCGATCGATATCGCAGATGTGCTGTCTAGAAAAAAAGCGGTAAGAACCAATTTACTAGGCGGGGAGCTAAATGCTCAGCATCGTTTTTTATTCGGGCAATCCACGCTTGATAAGTTATCCGATTATCAGGTCGACAAATTATTTCTTGGCGCATGCGGAATTACGGCTAATGGCTTGTCTTATCCGCATGAGGAAGATGGCGTTGTGAAGCGGGAGATGATCAAACGGGCAAGACAAGTCATTGTACTGGCCGATCATACGAAGTTCGGAGATCAAATGTTTTTCAAAATTGCCGACTTGGAATCGATTGATTTGCTGATTACCGACCAGAAGCCGAGTAGCGAAATGATGGAAAAGCTTGTTGAGCACCAGGTTGAACTATTAGTCGTTTCGGAGGTAGATAATGATGATTAAGCTGATTGTTAGTGATTTGGATGGTACGTTGTTAGACCATGCGCGTCAGATGAATAACAGAGACAGAGAAGCCGTCAGAACCGCAGTCGACGAAGGTTTCCAATTGTGCATTGCGTCCGGAAGGATGTACTCCGAAATCAAGATCGTGATGAATGATTTCAACCATAGGTATCACGCGGTAGGACAGAACGGCGCAACGGTGCATTCGCATGACGCCGAGCTGATGGCATCCTCGGTTTTTGAGCCAGAAGTATCCTCCAGGCTTCTTCAAGCCACAAGCGGCTATAAACAATTTGTGAATTTCGTTAGCTGCAGTGATGATAGCTACTATATGAAGAAGCGTACGGACGCCGTGCTTCCTTACGAAGCGCGTATATTTACCGCTGGTACCGAGCATGGTGATTTGGAGGCAGATTTGAAAGAGGACAAATTAAGATGCAGCAAGATCGCCTACTTTGGCGAGATTGATGAATTATACCGATTGAAGGCGGAATTGAACGATCAGTTCGCAGGTAAAATAGAAACGTTCATTTCCGACAAGGATTGTCTGGATGTCATGCCTCTAAACGTATCGAAAGGGATCGGCTTATCGGTTCTGATCAGCAAGCTGGGATTGCAGCCAAACGAAGTTGCTTGCATTGGGGATTCTTTTAACGATTTATCCATGTTTGCCTTAACGGAGCATAGTTACGCGATGAGCGGCAGCCACGTTGATATAAGGAACCAAGCAAGCCATATCGTAGATAGCGTGGCAGATGCTATAGATCAGATCAAAACCTATAATCGTGCATTTGAAGGAAATACCGAAATGGTATTGCCTCCAAATGCGTAGACAAACTCAGGCATCAACTATTGATTCCCGAATTTGAAGTTAGGATCATAGCCCTTCACCGTCTTCTTCGGATGTTGCCCGATCGCTTCGCGGTCCTCTTTAGGCAGATCGTCCATGCTAACGGTTGATCCGTCGGTTGTAATCAGATTACCCTTCGCATCGTATGGAAAAGCACTGATCCGACCGATCGACATGCGGCGAACTTGACGGCTCATAATCGAGAGCCTGCGGGTCAGCTTCGGAGGCTTAGGCGTCGTGTCCGTCATTTCTTCCGACTCTTCTTCGCCCGTGTCCATTGTCGCGGTCTGCGGTTCTTCGACGGTCTCCACGTGCATATGCGCGTTTTCCTGCACCGGATTGTTGACGCCGAAGTGCGGGCCCACATCCGGTACGTTGGCGTGGAAGCTGTTGGCCTGCTTGATGAAAGCTTCGAACACAGCGTTGTCATTCGGGTTCGAGGCAAGCTTGTCCCTTGTGATAATAAACAACTTTTGGGACTTTTCCATGTCGGTGATCAGTTGCTTTAACTCTTTGTCGGACTCTTTGCCGACTTGCTCTTGCTTGCGCTTGTCGATTTTCTCCTTGCCGGCCGTAATGAAACGGTCGGTCCATCTGTTGAAATCCGTGGCTGTTTCTTTACCATCCCTCAGTTTAAGGGCGTTGTTGCGAATATCGTTATAAGACATCCTGTGCGGCATGGCTCCGTTCATTTCCGCTAGTCCCGGCTTGCGGTAATCACCGATCTTGACCGGATAACCCGGATCGCGATTCGTCGAAGCGAAGGCGGCACGCTTGGAGGCGGTCGTAAAGCTAGGGCGCTTCACTTCCCATTCTGACGCCTCTTCTTCTTCTTCATCAGACTCCTCGGACTCCTCTTCAACATCAACGGATGACGGCTTAGGCTGCTCTTTTGGGATCGGCGTACCGGCATTGCTTTTCTGTTTTTTGATCTGCTTATCGACCGCGACTTCTTCCTCTTCCTCTTCGTCCTCATATACGTCTTCTTGGAGCGCGCGCTTCTTGGGCCCCATCAATTGCAAGACAGCTTGATTGCCGATCTGCTGCTGGAGTGCCAGCATGGAAGGCTTTAACTGCAAGGGGGAGGCCCCGTTCCTTTTCGTTGTAGATGTTTGCCCGCTCTTCGGGCGCTGGATCTCGGTATGCTTCAAGTTATCGAATCCTCCGTTTTGACGGCATATATTGACAATAGTTTACCTTGAGATGATGCTAATGGGCAACCGTCTCCGGTCCTTACCTTTCGGTGTTTTTCATGGTACGATGTTGTTCATGAAAATCCAATTCGACAATCAAACGATATCCTTTAACGTGCAATATGGAGCGAAAGCGAAGTTCTCGATTCAAATGGATTCATTAGGGCACATAACGGTTAAAGCCCCTAATGGTACAAGCGATGAACAATTAATGCAGGCAGTGAAACGTCATGGACGAGCGATTCTGGATAAGCTGGATGCGATAGAAGCGGCGCGAAATACGCCTCTGACGAGAGATTATGAGGAGGGCAAGTTTTTGCACCTGGGCCGCTATTACGAACTCCATGAGCTAATACAGACAGACGGGCTGAGCGAGGAAGAGCGGAAGATCAAGCTTAAGAAGTTCTATATGCTAAGCATCAAGAAGGTGATCGGCGAACGCATCAAGATCTATCAGCCCCAGCTAAAAGTAAAACCGAAGGCTTTCGATATTGTAGAATCGGCGACCAAGTGGGGAAGCTGCAGCTCTGACCGGAACTTGACCTTCAATTACCGATTGGCGATGGCGCCGATGGAGGTCATCGATTATGTCGTCATCCATGAGCTATGCCATCTGCTGCATATGAACCATGATCGCTCGTTCTGGAGACGAGTAGGAAGCATAATGCCTGATTATAAGGAGAAGGAGCAATATCTAGAGCGGCATGGGCAAGCGATGACGCTGTGACCGTTGTCGGTAGCATGCAAAAAGGCAGCCAAGGCTGCCTTTGATGGGTTTAAGTTACAGTTCGATTGCTGCGCTCTCTGTAGAGGTATAACTCTCATCAAAATCATTATCAATATCCAAGCTTTCTTTGAAATTCCAGTGGCCGTTGGCATATTCCATATAAATGAGAACTTCAAAGAAGTCAGACCCTTCCGGGTTCCCGCCCACGCTTTGGCTCCATTCAAGCGTACCTTGTACGACGGCTTCCCTCTCACCCAGAAATACGACTCGTTCTTCGGATAACATTTCTCTTTCATCGGCGTATGCAAAATGCGCCTCTAAACTCTGTTTCCAAGTACTATGGTCAATTAAAAGAGCTTGCCAGCGTTCCATGAAAGAAGGTGATGTATATCGCAAGGCAAGTTCAAGGTTTTCTTCGTTATAGGCTTTGTAGTAAGTTCGTAGATCCTGCAATACTGCTGCTTGATCTTGATTATGATTTTCTAGAATTGCCGCCGCAGTTTCATCGATATCATTCGGTAAAATGAAATGAAGAGAGACCCAGTCAATTCGCGAAATTTTCCACTGTCCATTTTCATTTCTTATGTCAAACACATATTCGTTTTTACGATCTAGCACTTGGTTATTAAGAATAATGGTTACCTTGAGTGTTGCTTCCGTATTCGAAGTATATTCAATATCATCAATGACAACGTTGAAGTGTCTGACCGGTATCTCGCTAATAGATTTGTAAGCGTCAGCTTCGTAATCAAAATCCAGATTATAATAATGCAACTGGTAGTTGTCATCTGTTAATAATTTTGGACTATTCGTCTCGTAATACTTCGTAATGAGCGCACGAATTGCCGGCTCTTGACCGTGACCGTACTTCAACATTCGAATGCTTCTCTGGTGTTTGTCGTACTCTACGGTGTGCGTTGTGAACTCGCTTAATAAGCGGATAGGGAGGTAAATATGACCTTTTATAATAGGCGCTGCTGCATCCAAAACATACATTTGGTCATTAAACCCGATTAACTCTTCCCCGAACCAATACACGAGATCTGTACCGTCAATGTCGCTTGAGACTTCCTTATCCGCAGCATTATATTGAACCGTATAGCCAAGCGCATTTAGATAGGGGCGGAGCGCAACGTACATAACGCCTTTTTGAATAAGTGCGTCCAACTCGCCCTTTCCCTCATTATTGACAATCAATTGAATCGGCCTTTCGTTTGCGGCAACCATAACAGGTGCTGTCGCTGCAATCAAACAAAGCGCAAGCATAGAGAAAAAAAGCTTTCTGAGCATCATCGTGGTCATCGTGCACTCCTTAATCATTAATTTATAGATGCAATTATAAAGCATATATCTCCAGTATACAGGATTAAGTAACATTCTACTTAAAATCTTTAATAGGCATTTATTGGACTGCAAAAGCCTACATCCCCTCATATACGTGGCGGCGCGCATATAAGAATATGGTTATGTCAGTAGACAAGCAAGCCATATTCAGGAGGTGCAAGTCATTTGATTCCTAATGAAGCACGTGTTGCAGGGGATGTCGTCGGCAAGCTGACGACAGGGTACCAAGGATGGTTCAGCGCGAAGGGCGATCCGTCGCCCTTCGATGGTTGGGTGCATTGGTCAAGGAGAGGCGAGACGCCGAATTCCACTGGCAACCTTACCTTTGATCTGTTCCCCGATGTAAGCGAATACGAGCACCTGTACGAGACCGATTTGCCGTGCCTCGGCAACGGGGAACCGGCTAGGCTATTCTCATCCTTTGACGATCAGACCGTCGATAAGCATTTCGAATGGATGCGTGAATACGGTATCGACGTTGCTGCGTTGCAGCGATTTGGAGCTAGCACAAGCGATGAGCAGAATATATGGCGGGCGAACAGAGACGGTGTAGCGACGAAGGTGAAGGGAGCGGCGGAGAAGCATGGCCGGAAGTTCTACGTCATGTATGACACTTCGGGCTTGAACGCCGAGTCCTGGACGGATGCGATCAAGCGTGATTGGACTACGAATATCGTCGGCAGCCTGCGATTGACAGACTCTCCCTCTTATGCGAAGCAGGATGGCAAGCTGGTCGTATGCATATGGGGAATGGGCTTCACGGATCGGCCGGGAACGGTAGAGGAGTCTGCTGATCTGATCGAATGGTTCAAGGAGCGCAATATGTACGTCATTGGCGGTGTACCGACGTATTGGCGAACGAGCACCGTTGATTCAAAACCTGATTTTCTCGATGCATACCGCCGATTCCATATGATATCGCCTTGGCTTGTCGGACGGTTCAACGGACTCGAAGGAGCCGATCAATTCAAGACGGACCCGATCGAGCAGGATGTCAGCTTTACGAGCGGGAACGGCATCGATTACCAGCCCGTGCTGTGGCCTGGCTTCTGTTGGGTGAATCTGCATGCAGGTCCGCCGAATCAAATTCCGAGACTGCATGGCGACTTCATGTGGAGACAGGCTTATAACGTTGCAAGTCTCGGCATTTCGACAGCCTATGTAGCGATGTTCGATGAATATGACGAAGCGACGGCGATTGCGAAGGCGGCAGTGAACGCAACGTTTGCGCCGGACAGCCCTTATTTCTTGACGCTTAACGCGGATGGGGTCGAAGTGTCGTCGGATTTCTACTTGCGTCTGACGGGGGATATTAATCGAATGCTCCGCGGGGAACTCCCGGTAACCGAGCAGCATCCGACACCTCATATGAGCTAGTGCCTGGCTTCCATCCAGCTTGCCAATAAGTGAACACTATGGCAGTATAGAAGCATTGAATCAACTGCAGTGATGGAGGAACGGATGTTATGAATGATTTGCCCAATTGCCCGGAATGCCATTCGGAATATACATACGAGGACGGGAATCTTCTCGTTTGCCCGGAATGCGCACATGAGTGGACGTTAGAATCGGCGGAAGATACGAGCGAAGATACGAAGATTGTGAAGGATGCGAACGGCAATGTGCTGAACGATGGCGACTCCGTATCCGTTATTAAGGACCTTAAGGTTAAAGGCAGCTCATCCGTGTTGAAGATCGGTACGAAAGTGAAGAGCATTCGTTTGGTCGACGGCGATCATAATATCGATTGCAAAATTGACGGGTTTGGCGAAATGAAGTTAAAATCCGAATTTGTCAAAAAGATATAGGCTGGCAGCTCAAAACGAGCCACCTATCAACAGCAAGAACTCCGACATGCATACCGCTTGTCGGAGTTTTTTTATAAAAAACTTTTCAAGATGTGTCGATTATACCGTTATTCGTTCGTCGACTTAATAGAAGCTTGAAAGCTGGAGAGGGGATTCCATATGAACACGATCATTTCAAAAGACGGTACGAGGATTGCTTATGACAAGGTGGGGCATGGTCCAGCACTTATTTTAGTAGCAGGAGCGTTCAGTTATCGAAAATTTCCTGGGCAGCTGCAGTTGGCGAATCTGCTGTCTGAACAGTTCACGGTATACAATTACGATCGCCGGGGACGCGGGGATAGCGGGGACACGCAGCCGTATGCGATTGAGCGCGAGATTGAGGATCTACAGACTTTGATTGATGAAGCGGGAGGTTCTGCCTATGTATATGGCTTATCGTCCGGGGCAGTTCTTGCGTTGCAGGCGGCGGCGAGCGGGGTGAGCATGAAGAAGCTAGTGCTGCATGAGCCGCCTTTTGTCGTTGATACGGCAGGCTACGTGCCGCCAAAAGATTTTGCGAAGCAGGTTAAGGAGCTCATTGCCGCTGATCGCCGGGCTGATGCGATTAACTATTTTATGACTAAGGGCATGGGTGCTCCTTCATTTGTTGTCGGTATGATGCGTATCATTCCGGGTGTATGGTCGAGGCTCATGGCCGTTGCTCACACGCTGCCATATGATGCCGCGTTGCTGGATGGCTACAACGAGGGAAATCCGCTTCCTGCCAAACAATGGAGCGGGGTCGCGATGCCGACGTTGGTGCTCGAAGGGACCGAGAGTCCGATCTCGCTGCGCCACGGTGCGCAAGCTTTGGTTCAAGTGCTCCCTAATGCGCGGCTGCTCAGTCAGAAAGGGCTTGGCCATACGAAGAAGCTTGATGCAAAACGGATTTCGAAGGAGCTTATAGCCTTTTTCGCGAATAAGAATTAGCCGCAGAATCGAGTTGCTTGCATTCCCTCATTTGCATCACATCTGGCTCATAATAGATCATAGACGGATGACGCGGGCTGAAATAATATGGAAGCATTCAGGGTCAATTGAAGTTGAACCGAGAGGAGCTAAGAATCTTGGAGAAGAGAGGATTAACCATATTGTTTCAAGGCGACTCCATAACGGATGCGAACCGGAACAAAGCGGAGGAGTCGTATCCGTATCTGGGGCACGGATATGCGAATTTGATCGCAGGCAGGCTTGGCTACCGGTTTCCGGAAGCGAACTGCCGTGTTATTAACCGTGGCGTAGGAGGGAATCGCGTCTCCGATCTTTATGCGCGTTGGAACGAGGATGCGATAAGCTTGAAGCCTGACATTATTAGCATACTGGTTGGGGTCAATGACGCATGGCGTATCATGAGCGGCCAACCATCGGGAGCATCGGATCGATTTGAGAGAGTATATCGGCATCTTCTTGACGAGACAAGGGAAATCATGCCGGATTCCAAGCTTGTTCTCTGTGAGCCGTTTATGCTGCAGACGGGGCTGATGGCGGACAAGTGGGAGGAAGGACGTAAACTTCTTGATTATTACGGAGGGGTTGTTCGCGAACTAGCCAATTCGTACAGTACGGTATTCGTTCCATTGCAAGCGCCGTTCGACAATGCGGCTGCAATGGCGGATGCAAGCTATTGGCTTCATGACGGCGTACATCCTACAGCGGCCGGACATGAGCTGATCGCGACGGAATGGCTGGGCGCGGTGGAGTTCAATCGTTTATTATAGTCATCTTCTGGTTAAGTTTTTGATTTGCAGCGTGAGCTCGTCTATTTGTTTTTGCATGCTTTCGATTTTTTCATCCTGCATTTTTAGATACTCGGTTTGTTCAGCATCATCTTGAAGTTCTTCTTCCAAAGCAAGCACCCCTGCGATTGTAGCCAAAACATCACCAAATGTAACGACTGCTCCAGCAATTAAGGTGAGCTGAGCGGCGCTAATTTCCGTTTTTTTTGAATTTTGACCGTTGCGATCGGGATTACCCTTGCTTTTGTTCAATGAATGGTCCTCCTTTGCATGGTTGGAACTATATAAGTTATGCTGAAACGAATTTGCATGTGTATGCCCTCTATAGTCAGGCAGCAGAACCTTGAGCGATCAAGGTTTTTTATTTTGCCTATATATCGACTTAAGCATCTTGGTATATTTGGCGCAAATAAATAAAATAAAAGTAAAATTTTTGCCGTAAATATATTGATATTTGGGTTAAATATTCGTAAAATTGGGTAAGCAAACGCATCCAAAACATCATGAGATTGCCGCAAAAGACAAAATCCGTGAAGGAGAGGTTTCAAGTGGGTGATTCAGCATTGATTACGGTATGACTTTTTTGTCGTCTGTTCGAAAATCTGCATCGCATGTCATGATGAGAGGATGAAGGAAACGATGGGATTGTTTTCGGGGAAAAAGAGTGCGGCGATTGTTTTATTGGTATCGATGCTGGGGACGTTAGGTCCGCTGCCCTTAAGCGGCAAGGCCGACTCGACCGTACATGCGGAGGATTCGTTCGAAAGGTACGGCAATTTTGAAGATTGGGAAGGCTCGGCGGTAAATCAGGCTGCGGTGAGCAACCGACTGGAGCTGATCAAAGCCGTGAACCGGGACGGGAAGCTTTATGTAATGGCGAAGGGCGAGGATATGGAGGCATCCAAGACGCTGTACATCAACGCGGACAATGAGGCGTCTACGGGGGAAAGCGTTCCGGGCTGGAAGGATTCTGCGGGGATTGATTACAAAGTCATCGATCGCGTCTTGTTTAAATACGACAATGGCAGTTGGGCAGCCCTGGGGGACATTATGCTCAGCGAGTCGGAGTCGGTTGCGGAATATGAAATCGACGGTGCGCTCCTCTCGGACGGGGGCGGTGTGACTTCCAAGATGAAACTCGGCTTAGCCTCGAACGGCTCGATGCTGCCTGAACTTGGCGAGCTGATGATGACGGTTCAGCCTCCTTCGCAGGGAGGGGCTCAATCGGAAGCGCCTGCCGAGCCGGCGGATCTGGCTATCGACGGGGACGGCTCGGAATGGGTCGACGTTCCTGTTCTACTGCAGAGCGCCGACGGCAAGACGACGGTGAAGTATTCGGCATCGGCGGACAGCTTGAACGTACTGATTGAAGGCAAGATCGATAACGGCGAATTTCCCGATCTATGGGAGCATCTGCTTATCGATACCGACCGCAATCCGGGGACGGGGAATACGATGTGGGCGTGGGCCGACAAGCTTGGTTCGGAGCTCCTCGTGCAATCGGGCTTGCTGTACCAGGCTGGCGCAAGCGGAAGCTGGACGCAGGCTGCTACAGGACTGCTCTATGAACGATCCGGCACGGGAGACGCCAAGACGATCGAGTGGAGCTTGCCGATTGCTGAACTGAATGTTGGCGCTGCCAAATCGGTACGTATCGCTTTCTTGAGCAATAGTTACGCGATGCCTGACGCCGCAGGCGATCCGATGGAAATCAGTCTTGTTTCCAAGCCGCGTATTGCCGTGGATGGAGACGGGGCGGACTGGGAGCGGGTAGCTCCGCTTGCCGTGACGGCGGACGGCCTCACTACGGTGAAGGCATTTGCCCGCGACGAGCAATTGTATGCGTTAATAACCGGTCGAATCGAAAACAGCGAATTTCCGAACATATGGGAGCACTTTTTTATCGATACTGATAAGAATCCGTCGACCGGCACGTCCTCATGGGCATGGGCAGGTAAGCTCGGCGCGGAGTTCCTCGTACAAACCGCTTTGTTATATGAATCGAACGGCAGCGGAGGCTGGACGCAGACGGCGGCAGCCTTCCCTTATCAAAGCACGGGCACTGGCGACGCCAAGACGATCGAATGGTCGCTTCCTTTGTCCGAGCTTGGCCTTGGTACGGAGCAGTCCATACATGCGGGATTCCTAAGCAATTCTTACGTAGCGCCAGACGCAAGCGGCGATCCGGCTATGATCTCCTTAAGGGAGAATGCCGTTTCCATCGTTGCGGACGGAAATGATGATGATTGGAACGAGGTAGAGACAGGTGCCGCCTCCAGCGCTTCCCCTTACGAGCTTCGTGCCGTGATGGACGAGCGGAAGCTGTACGTGAGGGTCATCGGCGACCGGCTGGACCTGAGAAACGCTTACTATATCGATAGCGACAATGACGATGCGACGGGGGAACCGTCTGCCTACTGGGCGGAAGGAGGCTTCGATTACAAAATCGAGAAAGGCTCTCTCTTTGCTTACTCTGAGCAAAACGGTCAATGGGAGGAGCGGGGGCCGGTCCATATCGCAGTAGACGATAATTGGATCGAGATGAATGTGTACCTGGATCAGATCGGTCTGCCAGCAGGTCCTGCACCGATTGAGATTGGTTACATGAATCGCGGGATGCTGCAGCTGCCTGCGGCCGGGTCGCCGCCGCTTACCGTCGACAGCATCGTGCAGACGCATGAGGTGTCATCCGATGTATATTACCCGCGCCAGAGCTTCGAGCTGCTTAATAATCCGTATATGGGTTGGGTCGCCTGGGCGAAGGATGCCAATCGGCCATACGGGACGCCTTACGAGCAACAGCATAGCCTCGTCTACGCGGGCATTACGTGGAGCGAGCTGGAGCCGGTCAAAGGTCAATTCGATTGGGAAGCGATCGAGCAGAAATATCAGTTCGATTATTGGTCATCGCAGGGCAAGCGGATCAATCTGCGGATCGTGTTGGATACCCCGACGTCAGACCCCGCGCATATGGATATCCCTGATTGGCTCTATGATTCGTTAGAGGCCGAAGGCAATGCAGGGACTTGGTACGATACGGCAGAGATCGGCTCCGGCTTCAGTCCGAATTACAACAGCCCGCTGCTGCTCGCCGAGCATGAACGGCTCATTGCCGCCGTCGCCGAGCGCTACGACAACGACGAACGGATCGCGTTCGTGCAACTTGGAAGCTTGGGGCACTGGGGCGAGTGGCATACGTGGCCGATTGGCTCCGGCGTTTTTCCAAAACTGGCTGTGTCGGATCAATACGTAGCGCATTACAGCGAGGCTTTCGCGAATAAGCAGATCGGAATGAGAAAGCCTTTTCCAATTGCCAGCGAGCAGCGGCTAGGTCTATTCAACGACGTATTCGGCATTAAGTCGAGCACGGATGAATGGGTGGGATGGACGCGAGGCGGCTGGACGGGTATTGGCGAATTCGTCGACGATCCCGCGGAAGCTGGCGACAAGCTGGCTGAATCGGCTATGCCGGACTTCTGGAAATACGCCTATTCCGGCGGTGAATTCGCCAATGGCAATCCGGAGAGTTGGATGACCGATGACGCAATGATGGAGACGCTCCGCCAGATGCGCGAGAGCCATACGTCATGGCTTGGTCCTTCTTCGCCGGCTCGCACGGCTTATGGAACGGATATTCAGTCCAACATCGAAACGATGCATAAGATGATGGGCTACCGCTACGTTATTGAAGCGGTGAAGCATCAACCTTCGGCGAAGCGCGGCAAGTCGCTGTCGATTCAAACGGTGGTGAACAATAAGGGCGTAGCCCCGTTCTATCAAGACTGGAAGCTGGAATACAGCTTGGCAGATGGGAACGGAGACGTCGTATTCAAGCAGTTGCAAGCTGCGGATCTGCTTGCATTGCTGCCAGGCAGGCATCTATTAAGCGACAGCCTAGATCTGCCGGCCACGCTTGCTGCGGGGCGTTACAAGCTTCTGCTTGCGGTGATCGATCCGGCTACGAACGAGCCGGGAATGAAGCTGGCCATTGAAGGCGAGCGCCCAGACGGACGTTACGAGGTGGGCAGCCTGCAAATCGTATCGTCCTCTAACGGCGGCGGAAGCGGCGAAGGGACAGGGGCGGTCGAGACAAACGATGACCTTGTGCAGCATATTAACGAACCGGTATTGACGGATAGTAAGCTAAATATAACGATGCCGGAGAACAAGACCAGCATTGAGCTGCCGCTTGGCGCTCCGTCGATGAAGGATAATCCGGCCATTGCGGTAACGCGGGGGGCTATGCGCTTCGAAATTCCAGGCGAGCTGCTTGCGCAAGCAAGAGGGCTTGCCGCTTCCGGGGCGAAAGCGGCGCAGCTCGTCATCGGCATCGCGAAGAAGGACGGAGCCGTAGACGAATTGGCAGCCTATGCCGCACGCAGCGGAGCTCGTCTGCGCGCTCCGGCAGAAGCATTCGTTTTCTCGATTGCGGTCAAGACGGGCAATGAGGTAAAGCCATTGTTCACTTACGATGAACCCGTTGTTATATCCGTTCAGCCGACAGGTGACTGGGATAGAGATCTCATTAATCTATATCGCTTCCGGGAGAAGGACAGCGACAGGTCTCTTGAAGCCGTATTTGCGGTACTAACGGACGGGATTCTATCGGCACGTATAAGCGAGCCGGGAGTTTACCAATGGTTGTCCTATGAGAAATCTTATCGCGATGTAGCGGCTGGTCATTGGGCTTCTTCTTCTATCGCGGCGTTAAGCGCGAAGCAAGTATTGAACGGCGTGAAGGAAGGCGTATTCGAGCCCGGCCGCGCCATTACGCGCGCGGAATTCGCGGTGCTGCTGGCCCGGCTGCTGGAGCTGAAACCAGCAATGGACGATACAGATGCGCCGAAGGCGTTTACCGATATCCCTCCTCATGCTTGGTATGCAGATAAGGTTGCCGCCGTTCGGTCGGCAGGATTGGTAAGCGGCGACAACGGCGCCGCATTCAGGCCTGGCGCAGCTTTGTCGAGGGAAGAGCTGGCCGTACTGCTTGTGAAAGCTGCGGAACGGGCCGCAGGCGGCAAATTAACGCTTCCCGTGTCGGGCGAGCGGAAGCTCCCTTATGAGGACGAAGGCAGCATCAGCATCTGGGCTGCCGATGCGGTACGCCAGGCAAGGGAGCTTTCCTTGCTGATCGGAGACGATGCGGGGTTCTTCCATCCCCAAGGCGGCGTTACGAGAGCAGAGGCTGCGCAAGCGGCATTGCATTTATTCATGTTTCTTCAGAAATAGACGATAGAGTAAGGCTGCCCGGTAATTGGAGGGCAGCTTTTTTCTTTATTGCCGCTACATATCAACCTCGTGCGCAAAAAACAAATCTTTTTGTCGTACTTGTCTAAAATTTGGCGCAAATTATGGTTACATTAGACAAAATGACGTAAATGCAAACACTTACATGACTTTTAATTTAGTATGTAATTTAACAAAAAATGCGCGTTATTACTCAGTTAATTCTCGGAAAAAAATTTGGCGCAAATATAGCATAAATTCAACGCAAAAATTGTTGACTTGTTATAAAGGATACGTTATTATCAGAGCATGCAATAACGGTTGCCGCTAATACTTGTCAAATGCAAAGTGGAATTGGCGCAAATTCATAGTGGAGAGTGTGGACATGAGCAAACTTAGAATGGCTTTCATCGGTGTAGGAGATATGGGTTCGCATCATTGCATCGGATTCGATCTGCTGCCGGAATGCGAGGTGAAGTACATTTGCGATATGAATGAAGCGAACGTCGAGCGCACGCTAGTCGAGTTGAAGAATGGGAAGCCCATCATTCTCGGCGACTATAAGGAGCTGCTGTCCAAAGATGATGTAGACGCTGTTGTCATCAGTGTACCGAATTACCTGCACCGCGAGGTGGCGGTTGCTTTTCTCGAAGCTGGCAAGCATGTGTTTCTCGAGAAGCCGGTTGCGCACTCGCTTGAGGATTGCGATGCGATCATTGCGGCAGCGGAACGTCATGACCGGATTTTGCAGATCGGCCTCGTCTACCGTTACTCGAACGTTTACCGTCGAATGGCCAAGGAATTGCAGGATGGCAGATTAGGCGATGTGAAGCTGATGTGGTGCAAGGAATTCCGCGATCCGTTCCCGCCAACGGAATGGTTCTACGATAAGAATAAGTCAGGCGGGGCTCTCGTCGAGAAGGATTGCCATCATTTCGATATTTTTAACTGGATGATCGGCTCTAAGCCGGTACGGGTATTCGCGACAGGCGGCCAGCATGTGATGAAGCAAGGAGAGCCGAATATGATCACGAACTCCTACAGCCATTATCCGGCGAAACCGATTGAGGACGTATCGATCGTCGACCATGCTTGGGTAACGATTGAATACGAGAACGGCAGCAAGGCCAATTTGGGATTATGTATGTATCTGAAGCCAAGAAACCTGATGGGCGACGGGTTGGAGATCGGTTTGATCGGCCAGAACGGCGGTCAAATGGTAGCCAAAAACGACAAGACGATCGACATCGTAGGCGGTCAGGATTATACCCGCGACCATCTAGATATCGACGTCACCTCGGATTCGATCATGGGCGGCCATACCGGCGGCCAGAGGCAGCGCATCGAGTTCGTGAAGAGCGTACTTGGGGGCGGCAAGCCTTTTGCTTCTGCTTATGTAGGGCGTGACGCGCTTCTTATAGCACTTGCTGCTGAGAAGTCGATCGTGGAAGAACGTTACGTCTATTTGAATGAATTAACGAGGTAAGGTGGTGCCTTGATGAAACACAGGCTGAGAAGATATGATACATCCGCTTTCTTCTTATTTATATCCCCTTGGATTATTGGGTTCACGCTCTTTTTCCTTCTTCCGTTCGGCACTTCCGTCTTCTATGCGTTCACGGATGCCAGACTTCCCGGTGCGGCGAATTACAACTTCGTCGGGTTGTCGAATTTCGTGACGATGCTTCAAGATCCGATTTTCGGCAAAAGCCTGCTGAACACCGCGTATTTCGTCATTATTGGCGTTCCCGTCGTAACGGCCGGCATGCTGCTGATCGCGCTGCTATTGAATTTGAATGTGAGAGGCATCGCGCTATTCCGTACGTTTTATTACTTGCCGACGCTCGTTCCGATTGTGGCCACGGTCATCATATGGCGGCTCGTATTCAACTCGGAATTCGGCTTTTTGAATGCGGGATTGTCTTTGCTCGGCATCGACAAGATCGATTGGCTTGGTGGGGAGAGCACGATTAAGCCGGTTATTATTATGCTTCAAGTATGGATCTCGGGCAGTGGCGTACTCATCTTTCTAGCCGCGCTTAAGAACGTGCCGAGGCATATTTACGAGGCGACGCGCATCGACGGAGCGAACCGGCTGCAGACGTTCTTCCGCATTACGCTTCCATTAATAAGCCCTTCGATTCTGTTCGTGGTCATTATCCAGACGATGTACAACTTTCAGATGTTCACGGAAGCGCTGCTGCTGTCCAAGGGCGGACCGAACTATGCCGCATACACCTTCGTTTACAACATTTATAAGTCGGCATTCACCGACCTGAAGTTCAGCATGGCCATGGCGCAATCCATCTTCTTGTTCGCGCTCATCTCGCTGGTCACATTCGTGCTAATGAAGCTATCCAATCGATTCGTATACTACGAAGGCGAGAAATAGGAGGTATACCGTAATGAGCGGACAAAGAAATCGCATACTTAACCAAACCGGCAAATATGTGCTGCTGACGATTACCTTGGTGCTATTCGTAGGGCCTCTCGCATGGATGCTATCAACAATGATGAAGACCAAGGCAGAAACCTACAAGGCGCCGCCGTCCTTGCTGCCGGAATCGGTCAACTTTGAAGCGTTTAACCGATTGTTCGACGTGCAGCCGCTGATGTGGAAGTGGATTCAGAACTCCTTTTCCATCTCCATTCTGGTCGTGATCGGCGCTGTCTTATCGAGCTCGATCGTTGCATACGGGTTCTCGCGGTTCTCGACGAGATACAAGGACCGGCTGTTCCCAGTCGTCTTAATGACGCTCATGATTCCGCCGTCCATTATGATGATTCCGTCCTATGTGCTGTTCACGAAACTGCATTGGATCGATACATGGCTGCCGTTAATCGTACCGGCTTGGCTGGGCGGGGCCTATTATATCTTCTTGTTCCGGCAGTTTTTCATGACGATACCTCAGGAGCTGGACGAGGCTACATACCTGGATGGCGGCAGCCGCTGGACGGTTTACGCCAAGGTCATTATGCCGCTGTCCAAACCAATTGTTATGACGACGATCATCTTTGCTTTCGTTAACTCTTGGCTCGATTTCCTGGGGCCGTTCCTCTACATCAAGAACAACGAAATGTTCACGCTAAGCGTCGGCTTGCAACTGCTGATCGGCCAGACGAGCCAAGATTTTCCGGCTCTGGCGGCAGGGGCGTTCATCAGCATCGTGCCGATCGGTCTCCTCTTTCTGTTCGCGCAAAGATATATCGTCGAGGGGGTGGTGCTCACGGGTTCGAAGGGCTAGGCCGCTTAAGCTTGAGGTTCGCAAGATGCTGCTGTTTTCACATTAATCTAAAGGGGAACTGGATATGAAAACGAACGGTAAGTGGTTGTTGAGTCTATTTACGTTGGTCTTATCGATGACTTTGGTTATTTCCGGGTGTGGCAACAACAATGGCGGCTCGAACGAGCCGACGAATGGGCCGGCGAATGGGCAGAACGATGGCAAAAACGCCGAGCAAACCGAGAAACCCGCAGAGCCCGTCACCATCACCTACTCGCAGTGGGGGACGGCGGAAGAGCTGCAGCGGACGCAAGAATTGCTGGATAAGTTCATGGAAGCCAATAAGAACATTACGGTGAGGCTTGAAGGCAAGGACTGGGGAAGCTACTGGGACGGCTTAACGGCCAATGCGGCCGGCGGCACGCTGCCGGACGTTTTCAAAACAAGCTTTGCGTTTATTGAGAAATATGCCGAGCTCGGCATTTTTAAAGAATTGGACGGACTGCTTGCTGAAAACAGCTTCGAGCTGAGCAACATCGACCAGAGCTTACTCGGATTGCATAAATACAATGACAAGCAGGTTTCCCTTCCGATCGATGCGAACGTCATCGTATGGTACTACAACAAAGCGATCTTCGCGGATGCCGCGAAAAATCCGAAGGGAGCGCCAGTTCCGTCGCTTGAGCCGACATGGGATGAAATCATCGACATCGCCACGAAGCTTACGCTTGACAAAAACGGCAAAAACCCGGGTGAAGAAGGCTTCGACGGCAACAATATCGCGCAATGGGGCATGTCCGTATCGCCGGGCTCGACGATGGACTGGTTCCTCGAGCCGCAACTGTGGTCTAACGGAGCGAAGCTGGTTACGGATGACGGTGCTCTGGCGCTGAATACGCCGGAAGCACGTGAAGTTATTGACTTCTTCATCGATGCGACGAAGAAGAAGATCAATACGACACCGGCCCAAATCGAAGGTCTTGGCGGCCAAGTGAACCTGTCGATTACGACCGGCAAGGTTGCCATGAACCCAGGCGGCAACTGGAATACGACGAACTTCAAGGAAGCGGGCATCGATTACGGCATTACGTACCTGCCGAAGTTCAAGGAGAACAAGACGGTCGTTCAACCGGCCGGCATGGCGATCTCAAGCAATACGAAGCATGAGGATGCGGCTTATAAGCTGCTCGCATGGCTGGCAGGTCCGGAAGGACAATCGGAGCTGGCGAAGCAAGGCTACTCGATTCCGGCCAACAAAGCGGCTGCCGAAGCTTACATCACAACGGTTGGGGAAGCAAACAAAATATTCCTCGACGCGCAGCAATTCGGCATTATCTCCCCATTCACGGCTAAGAAGACCGATCTTGTCTGGACATATGGCGAGCAATCGCTCAAAAATCCGTTGGCAGGCGATGGGGACGTCGATGCGGCGATCAAAGATTTGGAATCGAAAATGAAATAATAACGCAAGTGATGATGAAAGAGAAAGAAGCGTGTTTTACGCTTCTTTCTCTTTTTTTGGCTTCATGCGAAAAGCTTGTTCAGCCGTTTCACCTTGACTATTGACTGGCTGGGTTATAAAATAGATTTGCCGCAACTTATTTTTTTGTTGCCGCAATTATAGAGGCTTTTATCGAAATCGATGCAGGATAGAGAGGAAAGTAAGATGGCGAAGCTAAAGGACATAGCCGAGCAGGTGGGTGTCTCCATCTCAACGGTATCGAGAGTGATGAAGAACGATTCGACCCGTTCCGTCAGCGAAGAAACGCGGAAGCGGATATGGGAAGTCGCCGAGAAAATCGGTTACAAGGCGAATCGTTCGGAGAAGAGCAATAGAAATGATTCGAAGAACAACATGGTTCATATCGGCTGCGTCGTTGCCATACCTCAGAATAAATACAATAATCCGTATTTCTCGGTCATTTTGGAAGGCGTGGAGAGGGCTCTTACCGAAGCGGGCATAAGGCTGGAATTCATCTACAGCATCGAGAACCAATCGGACATCCAACAGCTGCAATCGTTAGTGAAGGAGCACCGCATCGACGGCATGATTATCGTGGAGCGGATTGACCAGGATGCCTACGAGTGGATTAAGAAGCATGTTAGAGCTGTCGTTGGCGTCGATTTGTCGGACAAGACGCTGCCGGTCGTCTGCTATGATCGCGAGTTGGCCGCGAAGGAAGCCGTGCAGCATCTCATTAAACAAGGCCATAAGCAAATCGGTTATATTGGCGGACCGGAGCTGAACGACGACTTCCGTTTGGAGAAACGTTTCGTCGGCTTCAAGAGCGCGATGAACGAAGCGGGTCTGCCCGTAGATGACAACTGGATGATCGATGTCAAATGGGACGTGTCCCTCAGCTACGAGATGACGAAACTAGCCTTCGAGAAGGATGGTTATTCGCCGACGGCGATATTCGCGGCAAGCGATATGATGGCAATCGCGGCAATGCGTGCGGCAACCGAGAGAGGGCTGCGCGTTCCGGAAGATATTGCGGTCATCGGCATCGACAATATTGAGATATCCGAGTTTACTTCGCCTCCGCTCACGACGATTCATGTGCCTAAGGTCGAGATGGGCATGTACGCCGTTAAGCTGCTGCTCGATTACTTAGACAATCAATATTCACTCCCGATAAGGATGACCATTCCGTACCGAATGATCCATCGCCGTTCTTCGGAATGGAAGCCGTCGGGTCATTAGGCCGCGATTAACAAAATAACCCTGCTCCAAGACTAAGCGTCCGGGCAGGGTTATTTGCGTTTTGGTGCCGATGAGGTGTCCAGCCTTACGCGGGCTTTGGCCGTTCGCGCATAATCCGAGGGCGACATGCCGGTCGACTTCTTGAAGTCGCGGGAGAAATAATGGATGCTGCTGTAGCCTAGTATGGCGGCGATCTCCGTGTAATTGTAATGCTGCTCGCGAATGAGCGACTTAGCCTCTTCAATCTTCAGCTGCTTGAAATATTCGATCGGCCCCGTGCCGGTCCGGGAATGGAAAATCTCCTTCAGCCTGCTCTTGCCGAGATGCATTTCCTTGCACAGCTGCTCCAGCTTCAGAGGCTCCTGCAGGTGCTCGCGCATGAAGGCGATCATTCGCTCGGCCATCTGCTCCTCCGTATTCTCGGTTTGGAACGAGGCCGGCTTGCGAGCTGCGGAGGAGGCGTCGCGGAGATCTCCCTCGTCCTGCTGGCGAATGAGCTGAATCAGCAGCATTTCCAAATAGTTTCGCATGACTTGTTCGCTGGCGAACGGCGCCTCCGGATTGCTGATGAGCTCATGGGTATGCGAGCTGTCATAGGGCGGCTCGAACGAGTGAAAGCCCTCCTGCAGCAGCAGGGACAGCAGGTTGCGTTCCTTCGTGCCCAGCCTAATTAGCTGGTTCTCGAATCTAACCATGTGGGGCGAGGTGCATTCGAAGGACAGAACGAACAGATTAGGCGGCTTATGCTGCTGGCTGACTTGAACGGTATGAAACTCTTCCGGCTTATGGAAAATAATCATGCCCTGCTCCAACTGATGCGTGCGATCGTCTGCTTTTACCTCGACCGAACCTTTGTCCACATAGAGAAACTCCCAGAAGTCATGCTGCTCCCCTTCGAACACGTATCCTTTAGCGAATTCAAAATAGTGAAACGAGATCAGCTTGCGAACCGCGATCATTTCCTTCAATGTATGCCTGGCGAATTCCATCTGCCGTCTCACTCCGATCCGTAGTGATTACTGTTATTTGCATTTTAACATATATCCGATTCGGCTTGTGCAAAACGAACGGCTTATTTGCTAAAGGCGAACGCCGGCGGACTTCTTATAATTAGCATTAAGAAGAGCTAGGGAGGTTGTTCGCGCGATGAAAAAAGGAATAAATATTTGGTCTTTCCCGTCAGGCATGAGCATCGAGGAGAGCATTGTGCTTGCGAAGGATGCGGGCTTCGACGGCATCGAGCTGTCGTTGAACGAGACGGGTGCGCTTAGTCTGGAGAGCACGGAAGCTGAGGTGCGCGCCATTCGCCGCTTCGCCGACGATACGGGCATTGCGCTGTCCAGCTTGGCCAGCGGCCTTTACTGGGATTATCCGCCGACGAGCGAGCGTCCCGAAATTCGGGGCAAAGCGATCGATATCGCGAAGAAGCAGCTGGAATTCGCCGCGGTTCTGGGCGTCGATACGATTCTGATCGTTCCCGGCGCGGTTGGCGTCGATTTCATACCGAATGCGGAAGTCGTGCCGTACGACCGCGCTTATGACAATGCGCTGGAAGGCTTCACGAAGCTTGCGAAGACGGCCGAAGCGGTGAACGTATCGATCGGCATCGAGAACGTATGGAACAAGTTTCTGCTGTCGCCGCTTGAGATGCGCGGCTTTATCGATACCATCGGCTCGCCGTTCGTTGGCTCTTACTTTGACGTAGGCAACGTGGTTTACTCCGGCTATCCGGAGCATTGGATCTCGATTCTGAACAAGCGGATCAAGAAGGTTCACTTCAAGGATTACCGCAGACAAGCGGGCGGACTTCATGGATTCGTCGATTTGCTGGCTGGCGACGTGGATTACCCTGTCGTTGTCGCGGCGCTTGAGTCGATCGGCTATGACGACTACGTGATTGCCGAGATGATTCCTCCATATACGCATCATACGAAACAAATCATCTATAATACGTCGGCCGCGATGGACGCGATCTTGGGAAGGACGGTACGCTAATGCTGAATATCGGATTGATCGGACTTGGATTTATGGGTAAAACGCACTTGGAGAACTATCTTCGTCTGGAGCGGGAAGGCGCGCCGATTCGCGTCGTCGCCTTGTGCGACGTAGATGAAGCGAAGCTGAACGGCGGCGGAGGGGGCGGCAATATCGACACGTCCTCGGAGAACGAGATCGATTACGGCCGCTTCAGCAAGTATACGTCGGTGCAGCAGATGCTGGACGCCGAGCAGCTTGACTTCGTCGACATTACGCTGCCGACGTTCCTGCACCGCGACGTGACGATACAATGTTTGGACAGCGGCGTACATGTGTTGTGCGAGAAGCCGATGGCGATGAATGCCGAGGAATGCGACGCGATGATCGAGGCTGCCGCAAGAAACGGCAAGCAGCTTATGATCGGACAATGTCTGCGATTCTGGCCGGCTTACGTATATTTAAAGGAGCTTGTGGAGAGCGGCAAGTTCGGCAGCGTAACGAGCGGCTACTTCTATCGCGGCGGCGGTACGCCTTCATGGGGACCATGGGTGCTGCAGAAGGAGAAGGGCGGCGGCGCGCTCCTTGATATGCATGTGCATGATACGGATACGATCAACTGGCTGTTCGGCAAGCCGGAGGCGGTATCCTGCTACGGCCGCAATGTCATACCGGGCAGCGGGTATGATATCGTAAACACCACTTATCGCTACGACGACAACAAAATTATTTCCGCGCACGTCGATTGGACGCTGAATGGCGACTTCGGATTCGAGATGGGCTTCAAAGTAAACTTCGAGCGCGGCAACATCCAGTTCGACGGTGCCGGCGTCAAGGTGAATCCGAATGATAGCGCCGGCTTCAGCCCCGAGCTTTCTGCCGACCAAGGCTATTACTATCAACTCAAATATTTCGTAGAGTCGCTTGCGGGCGAGCTGCCAATCGATACGGCGACTCCTGACAGCACGAAGGGCAGCATCGAGATCGTAACGGCGGAGCTGGAATCGGCGGATAACCGCGGCGCTTGGGTCGATGTTCCTTAATTACGAGCCTCATGCTGCGACGGTGACGCCGGCACCGCATTACTTGAGCTGGAAGTGAGTCAACTCCCAGCATCCCGATTACCATCGGAGCGATAGCTTTGGAACGATAATCGTTGGATGATCCTCTGGATTTATACGTGTCACTGGTGACTGGATTTCATCCAGTCTAATTGGGCCAAATCGCATGTTAAGTGACGCTTGAGTGGAAAACATACAGTCAAAATCGGTATTTCTAGCCCCTAGTAACCCTCTCGCGTCCATTTGACTGCACAAAATCCAATCAAACTCTGATATCTTCTTGGTACTATGCCTTTTGATTGTACAAAATCCAATCTAAAGGCTAGTACACCTCTAAGAGAGTCTTCTTTTCCGGATTTACAAACGAAAGGACCTGGGCCTCCACTATAAAGTGAAGGCCCAGGTCCTTTTACTGGTTACTATTTCACGGACAGCAAGCTTGTTGTGATAAAGTCCAGCTGCGCTTCAAGCGACACTGGATCATTGTACGTATCTGCTGCAGGATTCAGTTGGAACACGTTGCCTGCTTTAACGGCAGGTAGGCTGGACCAGAGCGCGTTGTCATAAACAACTTTCGGATCGCTTGTATCGCCGGACCAAGGGCAAGTGAAGATGATGTCGCCCGCATAAGTAGGGAGAACCTCCAGCGAGATGGACGCCCAGCCTGTGCCGCTGTCGATCGCTTCTTTCTGAGCAGTTGCCGGAGCTTTCAGGCCGAATTCGCCGTAAATAATTTCTCCGCCGCGGCCGTAGTTATGTCCGAATACATACAGACCTTTCGAATAAGGGTTTAGGATCGATACGGTCTTGTCGCCAACAGCTTCTTGCACCTGCGGCTTCAGCTCGTTGATTTTAGTCTCCCACTTCTCAACCCATGCTTTCGCTTCGGCTTCTTTGTTCGTCAGCTTGCCGAAATCGACCATTTGATCCTTATAGTTCAGCTTGCCGTATTGTACGGCAACGACTGGAGCAATCTCCGCTAGGCTTTCAAGACCTTCCGTACCTACATACGCAATGATGAGGTCAGGATTAAGCGCCAAGATTTTCTCAGGGGTAGGCTCGCTGCCAAGATTCTCGACACCGTCTACCTTTCCGTTCAGATAAGGGTTTTGCAATGCGCCATCAAGCGCTCCGACGAGCGGGGCATCCAGCGCTACGAAGTAGCCTGTATAGAAGGCAGTCAGATCGACGATCCGCTGTGGATTTTTTGGAACTTCTACGTCGCCGTTGCCAGCTGTGAACGTGACCATCTCCGCTTCGCCTGTTGCGCTATCGTCAGCAGGAGCTGCTGTTGGCGCAGTCGTAGGCGCTGGCGAAGCGTTGCCGGAATTGTTGTTGTTCCCGCAAGCTGCGAGTACGAAAGTGACAGCCAAAGTGAGTACAAGTAAAGCGTAAAAGGTTCTGTTTTTAAACAAAGTAATTCCACCCCTATTTAGTTGATATTGATAATCGTTATCACTATAACATGAGTTTTATAAATTGGCAATTACTTTGTTAAAATAATTTCAATCGATGATTTTGCCGGTTATCGTATGTCCTATAATTGACAATAAGGGTCCGATTCTGACTACTTATTTGTTTTCCTTAATTATTCGGCTGTGAGGGCTTGCCGTTTCCGTTATAATTATTTTTAAAGATTCGTAAATGGATGCTTGGGGGACTGTCATGCTGAAAGTGATGATTGTCGAGGACGAACCTCTTATTCGCGCGGGATTGAAGGCGTATTTTCCTTGGAATGAATTAGGCATCGGCACGATCGTGGAAGCCGAGAACGGCAAGGAAGGGATCGCAACGGCGCTGAAAGAATGGCCGGACCTCATCATTACGGATATACGCATGCCGGAGATGAACGGTCTAGAAATGATTGAACAGCTCAAGCCGCTGCTTCCTAATGCGGTTTTTATCATTTTAAC
The DNA here is from genome assembly GCF_056396205.1 of Paenibacillus sp. 05T425. Taxonomy (NCBI): domain Bacteria; kingdom Bacillati; phylum Bacillota; class Bacilli; order Caryophanales; family Paenibacillaceae; genus Paenibacillus; species Paenibacillus sp. 05T425. Next base: position 669,851 of record NZ_JBFTLA010000001.1, on the reverse strand, counting down.
GGGGTACAGTGAGTTTCAATATGCGCAAGACGCGATACGTCTCGGAGTGGTCAAGCAATATTTGCTGAAGCCGCTCGAATACGAGCCAAGCATGAAAGCGCTGACGGAATGCATTCATCTCCTGCAGCAAAGCCGTGAAGAACAGCAGGAGAAGCAAGCATGGCAGGCAGCTTATGAAGAACATACGAAGTGGAAGGAAAGCGAAATCGTCAAGCAAATCCTGGAGGGAGTAGATCCCGATGAGGTTGGAGCGCGCCTTCTAGAGAATGATGTTATGCAGCGGCAACCGCTGTCGCTTTGCGTACCGATTGCCGCAACCTGCTTCTCTCGCAATAATATCGCGCAGGGACGCAAATGGCGGGTCTCGGCCGAGCGTCTTGTCGCTGAAGCGGCTGCAGCGACCGGACGGATGCAGCGGCTGATGGTTTACACGAGCAGGGGCAGACTGTATATGCTTCTCGTCATGGAACAGTTCGAGGACAAAGAGGAAGGGCTTGAGCGGCTAAGGGAGCAAATCGTAATCTCGCTGGAACGAGTGAATGCCGATGCGACTGCAGCTTTGTACATGGCTATGGGACATGCTTCCTCCGACGTATCGAAGCTAGCCGACAATCTCCATGCTGCAGCCAAAGCGCTGCTGGGCAGATTCGCGGAATCCGAGCGATGGCTCATCCGAACGGAGCGATCTATCGAGGCTCCAACACAAGCGGGAGCAGCCGACAAGGTCATTCAATTGAGGCCGGACGATCGGAATGCGCTTCTGGCCTGCTTGGAGCAGGGTGACGGCGCTGCCGTCAAGGCGTTCATGGATCGGCTTTGCGCCCAGTCCGCCGAGGCGTTGCCTTATGTGAGCGGCGATCAATGGCTCGCATTCTTGCAGGAGATTATTAGCGTTACGCTGCGATTCGCGCATAAGCAAGGTTTTCCGATGGAGGGTGTATCCAGCGACAAGCTGCTGGAATTGACTTTCGTCGACGATTTTCGAACGTTGGACGCACTATTCGGCTACTTGGCGGCGTGGGTCATTCATCTGAATGATCTGTACAGCAAGATGAACCATCCCGTACAGCAAGAGAACCTGATCTTCAACCAGATTAGGAGCTTTATCGAGAATAATCTTGATCAAGATATTACGCTCCAAATGGTAGCTGATCATTTCTTCTATAACCCTTCGTACTTGAGCCGCTTATTCAAGTCGAAGCTGAATCAGAACTATCTTAGTTTCGTGACCGAGATACGGATCGCCCATGCGAAGAAGCTGCTGGAGGATCCTAACCGTCTCGTTACCGAGGTATGCACGATGTGCGGCTACAGGAGCTATAAACATTTTGTGAAAATGTTCCGTTTCGTCGCCGGCATGACGCCGACCGATTACCGCAAGCAGCTTGGCATACTTTACTAGTGAATAAGAAGGGGCAGCCCCAAGGTCGATTTGACCCATTGGAGCTGCCCTTATTGTCCGCTATGCCTCCCTTATCCCGGAACCTGCTCCTTATCCCTTCACGGCACCCATCGTAATGCCTTGCGTGAACGCCTTCTGGAACAGAAGGAAAATCGCGATCATCGGAATGGAAGCGAATGCCGCTCCCGCCATTAATACGCCGTACGGCGTCGTATATTCACCTTTGAGTGTAGCAACGCCAAGCGGCAGCGTCATCATAGGCGTGGAACGAATCATAATGAGCTGGCTGAAGTAGTCATTCCAAGCATTGATGAACGTGAAGATCGCGAGTGCGCCTAAAGCCGGCTTCAGCAGCGGAAGAACGATGCTGTAATAGAGCCGCAGCTCGGAGCAGCCGTCCATCTTCGCCGCCTCCAGCAGCTCGCCGGGCAGCGTCTGCGCGAACTGCTTAACCAGGAAGATGCCGAAGGGCCAGCCGATCGCCGGCAGGATAAGCGATTTGTAATGATCGATCCAGCCGAAATCGGCAATCATCGTAAAGAGCGGAACGAGAATGACCTGCTTCGGAAGCGCCATAGCGGCGACGAATAAGGTGAAGATGATCGCCCGTCCGGGAAAACGTTTCTTCGCCAGCACATAACCGGCCATAGAGGCAACGATACATATGCCTACCATTTCCGCCGCCGCGATGAAGAAGCTGTTGAACGTCCAGCGCCACACAGGATTTTTGAACAAGCTTACGAAATTGTCCAAGGTCGGCTCAAGCGGAAACCATTCGGGCGGTATGGCTACCGCCACATTCTGCACCTTGAACGCGCCGGTTACGATCCAGTAAAACGGGAAAATAAAGAATAGCGACAGAACGATCAGGAGGATATGCGATAACAGATAGCCCGGCGTCAGCTTGGCGAGCCACTTCGGTTTTTTGCTTGCGTTGCCGATGCTTGGGCTATAAGGCATGTGTTCGTAAGTTTTCATTTGCGTCTGGCCTCCTAGTACTCGACATCGCTGCCTAGAAATTTGAATTGCAGGATCGAGATGATGCCGATGACGACAGCCAAGATCATCCCCATCGCCGAAGCGATGCCGAACGAACCGAGCATGAACGCCTTCTCGTATACGCCGTACATAACGGTCGATGTGGCATAAAGCGGGCCGCCAGCGGTAAGCAACTGAACGATGGCGAACGTTTGGAACGTATTGATCGTCGTAATGACGATAATGTACAGGTTGGTCGGCATAAGCATCGGCCATACGATTTTGCGGAAAATCTGTCCCGGAGTTGCCCGGTCGATCTGAGCGGCTTCGATATACGAAGTCGGGATGTTGCCAAGCGCGGCAACGTACAGAATGATCGGCTGGCCGACCGATGTCGTGACTAATACGGCGATAATTGCGTACAACGCCGTTCTTAGATCGCCTAACCAGGCAATGGGCTCCGCGCCGAACAGGCTTGTAATGAAATTCAGGATGCCGTAGTTCGGATCGTAGATGGACGCCCATACGACGGTGATGCTGACGACCGAGGAGACGGCCGGCAAGTAGAAGACGCCGCGGAAGATCGAGCGCGTGAATTCGCTTTTGGTATAGATCGTATTGGCCACGAAGATCGAGAATGCGATGACGACAGGAACGGTGATCAATACGATGAGAATCGTGTTTTTCATCGCTTTCAGGAACGTCTTATCTTGGAATAATTCTGTATAATTGCCAAACCCGATGAACTCGAACCGGTTCAGCGTGTAGTCGAACATGCTGATATAGATGCCCTTCAGCATCGGGTAAGCGACGAATAGAAGGAAGAAGGCCATTGCCGGAAGCAGGAACAAATAGCTGACTAGCCATTCGCGCCATACGAGACGTTTGGATTTCAGGACCGCTGCGAACATGTGTGATCTCTCCTTACCTCGTGATAGAAAGGGAGCAGCGCACATGGCGTGCGCTGCTCCCGGGAACGCATCGTTATTTACTTCAATTCGGACTTGGCTTTGGTGATCGCTTCATTCGCTTTGGAAGCGAAGTCGTCAAGCGCTTCTTTGCCTGTCGCTTGTCCTAATAGAACGCTTTGCAGCGCAGGGAACCAGTGCGTGCGAATCTCGGCGTAGCCGTCCGCGATCGTCGGCGGAGCGGTGATGAATTTGCGGGCAACCTCCGCATAGGCGTATTCAGGATCGTCGTACAGACCCGTGATCGAATTGCGGACGGACAAGCCGCCGGTTTGGATCAGGTTCTTCTTGCCGTACACTTCATCGTTCGCGATGAAGTCGATTAACGTTTTCGCAGCTTGAATTTTCGCTTCATTATCGTTGTTGAAGATCGCCATGCCGCCGAGGTAAGGCTCAAGCTTAGGTGCGGAACCATCGAGCGTAGGGAACGGCAGCAGCACTTCTTCGAACTCGGCTTTCTTAAGCGTTGCATTCTGCGCTTTCAATACAGCCGAATAGTTAATCGAGAACGCTACCTTACCTTGCAGGAACAAATCATTGACGTCCGATGCCGCAAGCGCAGCCGAGCCGGAAATGATCAGCTTGTCCTTCTGAGCCTGGGCGATCCAATCGAGCGCAGCACCGGCAGCATCGGTATTGATCGCGACAGCGCTATTGTCATCATTGAGGAAGCTGGATAAACCAAGGTTAGCGATATATGCCCTAGTGCCTTGGTCGCCGGCTTGAGACTTCGCGAAGAAGACGGACGGGATGATGTCAGGCGCTTTCTCCTTAACGGCTTGAAGCGCCGCTTTGTATTCGTCGAAGCTCCAGACGCGGTCAGGTCTGTCCAGCGGGAGCAGATCGAGAGCGCCGATTTTCTCGAATACCGTCTTGTTCACGGCCATCGAGAATGGAGCGGTATTAATCGGGTACATAACCGTTTTGTCGCCGACCATGGATTGTTTCCAGAATGCTTCGGATATATCGCCGCGCACTTCGTCTGTAATCATGTCGTCGAGCGGCGCGAGCAGTCCTTTTTTGCCCCAGTCGATTACACGGCCCGGGGCGTCGTAAATGACATCCGGCGCGGAGTTGGACGCGATCGCGACATTCAGCTTCTCAGGTCCGCCGTCAAACGTAATCATCTCGAGATTTACTTTGATTTCGGGGTGCTTCTCGTTGAAAGCCGCGATGATTTGTTTCTCGTATTTGCCAACCTCACCGTCGAGCGCTTGGAAGTTGGGAAAGTTCCACCACGTAATCTCTACCGGCTCAGCGGCTGGCGGTTCGGCGCTGCTAGGCGCTGCGGTACTGGTTGCATTCGGTTCTGCCGTTGTCTTGGTGTCGGATCCATTGTTGTTGGAACTGCAGGCTGCCAAAAGCATCACGAGCATGATGGTGATCAAAAGTGTTGCCTTCTTTGTTGGTGCTGCCATTCAAATTCCCCCTGCCATTATTTAGAATGAACAAGTGAAGCGGATTCATTCCTTGCCATTAAGCATAGTCGATATGAAAAAGACTCAAAATCCCTCGATTTTGACATTGGACGTCTCGTTTTTTACCATCTATAGCAGTTTCTCTTACTACATGAACGGTTGTAATCTATATTAGCATTGCGGGCGTTTGAACTGTACAATGGGCGTTAAGGAATTCATAAACATGAGGGTTGTGGTCATTATGGGCGGCTTCAAACGATTATCCCGCTTGTTCCAGATGAAGCATGTGAACCATCAAATATTCGTCTTGATGATCTGCATCATTACGCTTCCGCTTACGGTGATGTCGGGCATCCTCTATTTTTTCTCGCTGCAGACGGTTAAGAACGAATATCAGAACAGCGCCAATCTTATTCTTAACAATTTGTCCTTTAACATCGATCAATATTTGCAAAGCATCGAGACGGGCACGCTCACCGCTCAGCTCGACAGCCAGCTCCAAAGCTCGCTAACCCACTGGTCCGAAAACCAAGACCCCGATCCAAGCGATATCAGCATTAAGTACGGCAGCGTAGTAGAGCAGTTCATTAGCCGGATCGAGCTGACGATCAAGAACGTCGATAGTGTGCAGGTTTTTGCGGGCAACCGCGTGTTTTATTCCGCCGACTTCAATCAAACCGACTATAATGCCGAGCATTTCTATGAGCAGGAATGGTATAAGCAAACGCTTGAGTCCAAAGGCAAGGCAGTGCTGTTCGGCACGCATGCCCCGTTCCAGCGCATCGATTCGCAGGAATCTGTCATCTCGATTGCCCGGGTCATCAACAAGACGGGAACGAGGGAGAACCTCGCGGTCATTCTCGTCGACATCCGGCTCGACTCGCTGCGCGAAATATTAAGCTTATCCGAAAATACGAATCGGAAATTTCATATTGTTGACAATAAAGGTCAGATGGTTTATTCCTCGAGCGATGACGGAACGCAGGAGCTTACCGATCTCGGAGCAGCCGTCGTGAACAACGCGCTTCAGAACGATACGGGCAATTTCTATGCAACGATAGACAGAACGCCCTCTTACTTGAACTTCGTGACCTCTTCCTACTCGGGCTGGAAGGTCGTTCAATACATTGACGAGCAGGATATGACCAAGGATGCGACGTTGTTTCGTAAAATATTGCTCGGCGTAGCGTTCAGCTCGCTCGCCACGGCGCTGCTGTTCTTATTCCTGTTGTCCGCACGCGTTACCAAGCCCATTATTTCGTTAAGCAAGCAAGTCAGAGCGGTCGGCCTCGGCAAATTCGATGTCGATCTGAGTACGGATCGGCAGGACGAATTCGGCGTGCTGTACAAGGGCATTCGCAAAATGGTGGAGGATTTGCAGGATCATATCGAGCGCTCCTCCATGACGATGGCCCAGCAGAAGGTAGCGCAATACGGCGCGCTCAAGAGCCAAATCAATCCCCATTTTCTCGCCAACACGCTCGAATCGATTCAGATGAAAGCGATACTCGCCGGTCAGCGCGATATTGGCGAAATGATTGGTCTCCTGGGCAGACTGTTCCGCATCCATATCCAGACCGGCAAAGATATCGTGACGCTGCGCGAGGAATTGGAGCATACTCGCTTGTATGTCAAAGTGCAGCAAATGCGCTTCGGCGACCGATTCACCTATTCGGAGACGATCGAGCCCGGGACGGAGGCGCTGCCGGTGCTTCACTTCACGCTGCAGCCCATCGTGGAGAATGCGATTGTACACGGCTTGGAACGTATGAGCGGACAAGGAAAGCTGGAAATTGCCGCATATGTCGCCGATCAGGCGCTGTGCATCGAGATCAAGGACAATGGGGCGGGCATGGAGGAGCAGCAATTCGCGGCACTGCGCCAGCGTCTGCGTGAAGCCGCGACGGATACACTGGACAGCGAGCACATAGGGGTGCAAAATGTGAATGATCGCATCCGCTATTATTACGGCGATTCATACGGCCTCTCGATCGACAGCAAGCTTGGAGAAGGGACGAAGGTTATCCTTCGTTTGCCTGCATCGAAGGCGATACAGCAATAAGGGAAAGCCTCGCCGGCGTCGGCGAGGCTTTTTTTGTTATGCGCCAATAAACAATTCGTCGGCAATCATTTCCAACCGTATCCCTCGTTTTTGACAAAGTCGGGCTCTGTTTTTACCTCATCGCCGAATCGCGACGCAGCGCGATTTTTTTGTGTTACAACGTTAGCAAGGGACTTACATGGGGGTCCTGTCAGCTTGAAGGAGATAGGTCGGGCGGGCCGCGCAGCGTTTTGGAGGAAATTATTTTCAAGGGCAAAATCTTAAAGAAAATAATTTACACTCCTTGCGCCAAGCGGATGCCGCTTATCTTCACTCTATGAACAATAGGAGGAATTACAGTGAGCCAGCAAAAATTTCACGGCATCATTCCCGCTTTCTACGCCTGCTATGACGATGACGGCAGCGTATCGAAGGATCGGACGGAGCAACTCGCGTCCTACCTGCTTAGCAAGAAAGTGCAGGGCGTCTACGTCGGGGGAAGCTCGGGAGAATGTATTTACCAGGACCTCGAGGAGAGAAAAGCTGTACTGACTTACGTCGCGAATCACCTTAGAGGCAAAATGACGCTTATCGCGCATGTGGGAGCTCCTTCGACCAGAGACAGTATCGCGCTCGCTAAGCATGCCGCAGAGCTTGGGTATGATGCGCTTTCCGCGATTCCGCCGATCTACTTCAAACTGCCTGACAGCGCTGTCATCAACTATTGGAACGACATCATGAACGCGACATCGCTTCCGTTTATCATTTATAACATTCCGCAGACGACGGGTTACACGCTGACACCGGCTGTATTCCAAAAGCTGCTTCAGAACGAGAAGGTCATCGGGGTGAAAAACTCCTCCATGCCGGCGCTTGATATCGAACGGTTCAAAAAAACAGGCGGCGAAGGCATCATCGTATTCAACGGTCCTGACGAGCAATTCGTCGCAGGCCGGATGATGGGAGCGGACGGAGGAATCGGCGGCACGTACGCCGCAATGCCGGAGCTTTTCCTGCAAGCGGACGCACTGCTGAAGGCAGGCAAGTTCGCGGAAGCGACAAGCCTTCAAAGCGCGATCAACGATATCATCATCGCATTATGCTCCTTGAACGGTTCGATGTATGCCGCCATCAAGGAAGTGCTGCGGGCTAGAGGCGTTAATATCGGCGGCGTCAGAGCGCCGATGCTCGGCTTAAGCGGCAATGATGGCGAGCGCGTTCAAGCCATCGTAGCGGATATCGATAAGGCAATTGCAACCCACGTCAACTAAGCAAGGCAACGCAAACAATCAATCAGATTAAGGGAGAGATATATTCGGATGAAGAGTAAACGTTTCCTTACAACATGTTTTGCGGCACTTACGACAATGGCATTGATCGTTGCAGGATGCTCGGGCAATAACGGTAACAATGCCGGATCGAACGGCGGCACGGGAGGCAGCGGCGGCAAAGAGAAGGTCGAAATATCGGTCTGGCTCACCCCGCAATGGAAAGGCGTGCTTGACGCATCCGAGGACGGTGCCGATTACGATAGCTTCATGAAATACGCGGCAGAGAAATTCACGAAGCAATATGACAAATACAACGCGACCGTTAAGGTTGAGGTTATCGCCGGCGATCAGCGCGACCAACTGCTTAACGTTAACCTGAACGGCGGAACCGCGCCGAACGTCTTCTTCGAAAGCTCGTTCGCCATGGGCGACTACGTTCACCGCGGAGCGCTAGTGCCGCTGACGGACATCGTCGACGACGCTGCCAAAAGCGACATTTCGCAAGGCTACTGGGACTCGGTAACGTACGGCGACGATATTTACTTCTACCCGTTCCAGAACAACCCGGGAACGCTCGTGTACAACGCGGACATGTTCAAGGCGGCAGGCCTGGAATCGCTCCTCGGCGGAGAAAACGAAATCAAGACGTGGACACTGGCCGAATACGAGCAAATTCTTGAGGCGCTGAAAACGAAGCTGCCGAAGGATCAATACTCCAACGCTTACCCGATGGCGCTTTTTGCAATGAATAACCAAGGCGACACATGGAATCTTTCTTACCTTAGAATGTTCGGAAGCTCGTTCTTCGATCAGGACAGCAACATTATCTTGAATGACGACAAGGGTTACAAAGCGGCTGCATGGCTGAAAAAAATATACGAAGCAGGTTATACGAATCCCGGCGCGGAGTCGGTATCGTCCAACGATGCGAACGCGATGTTCCAAAATCAGCAGCTCGCGATCAGCTTCACGAACCCGATCTTGTTTAACGGCATCAAAACCAATATGGCAAACGGCACATCGCCTAAGTTCGATATAAGACTGGCGAACATCCCTTCTGAGGGCGGAGATCCGCTCACGTTCACTTACGTGGTAGGCGCAAGCGTATTCCAATCGGACGACGCTAAGAAAACGGAAGTAGCGAAAGATTTCGTGAAGTTTTTCTCCAGCGACGCTGAGCTCGTGAAGTCGTCGAAAAACGGCATTCCAGTGCGCTCGTCGGTTGTAGAAGAGCTGAGCAACGAGAACCCGTTCTTCGCCGCTTATGACGCGAACTCGAAATACGTATTCAGCTTCAGCGGCAACGTTCCGGGGTACAGTCAGCTGCGCGAAGCGCTTTATCCGGAGCTGCAGGCGCTGCTTATGGGAGCGAAGACGCCGGAGCAAGCGATCAATGATTACGTGGCGAACGGCAATAAAGTGATTCAGTCGAATAAAGAAAATTCAGTCATTTACCAGTAATCTACCTGTAATCCATCATCGATCATCGATAGACAAATAAACAATAAATGATCAGCGGCCCTGCGTTGCAAGCAAGGAAGGGCCGCCGATCAGAAAGGTAACCACCATGCGCATTCGGAATAGTTTTGTGAAAGAGAACCTTACCGGTTATTTGTTTATTTTGCCGCAAATGTTGATTTTCCTTGTGTTTCTTGTGTACCCGATATTGGAAGGCATCAGGCTTAGCTTGTACAAAATTAATTACAACAATGAAACGTTCGTTGGATTTGACAACTACGCGACGTTGTTCAGCGATCCCGTCTTCTTCAAAGCGTTAATCAATACGGTCGTGTTCGTCTTCTTCATCGTCTTGCTGACGGTAGGTTTCGCCTTGTTCGTCGCATCCGCCATTTTCGATAAAAACGCTAAGTACGTTTCCTTCATACGGGGAAGTTATTATATACCGGTCATGGTCTCCATGGTTGTCATGAGTATGGTCTGGAGCTTCTTGCTGAACCCGGCCAACGGGCTCATCTCGTATTTGACGCGCGAGGCGGGCATGGGCAATATTAATCTGCTCGGCAATCCGCAGACGGTGCTGCCCGTCATCATCTTCGTTACGTTCGCGGGCAACGTCGGCCAAGCGATCATTCTGTATATCGCCTCGATGATCGGCGTGTCGAAGGATCTCTTCGAAGCCGCCGAGGTAGACGGAGCGAGCCGCTGGCAGGTCATTATGAAAATATTGATTCCGTCGGTTCAGCCGACGACAATCTATATCACGATCGTTAACATCATTGCGGTGCTGAAAATTTTCGTCGTCATCCAGCTCTTAACGGGCGGCGGTCCGAACAACGCTTCGGTCACCCTGATGTATTACCTATACAACAACGCCTTCAAGTACAACCAGCTTGGCATAGCTTCCGCGGTCGGCGTTATTATGTTCGCCATCACCCTGCTGCTGTCCGTTCCGCAGCTTAGAGCCATGATGAAGCAGAAGTAGAAGCGAGGAGTCGATACATGATGACGCAAACGAAAAAAACGAAGAAAATAGAAATGTTCGACTTGGTATCGAATATAGTCGTCACCGTCTTTGCCATTGTCAGCTTATTCCCTTTATATTGGCTCATTACAAGCTCGCTCAAGAACAGCTCGGACGTCGTGAAGATGCCGCCGGATTGGTGGCCGACTTCCGTTACATTTGCCAATTACACCGATATTTTTCAGAATCAGCCGGCGTTAAGATGGACGTTCAACAGTATTTTCACGGCGGGCGCTACGACGCTGCTCGTCATTGCCGTCGGGTCGATGGCCGCTTACGCCTTTTCGAAAATCAATTTTAAAGGCCGGACGACTATCTTTATTATTTTCATTTCCAGCTTAATGATTCCGAAGGAAATTATGATCGTCCCGCTGTTCCGAATCATTCAGGATTTCGGCATGGTCAACAGCTTTAACGGCATGATCTGGCCGAACGTGGCCGGCGCCTTCGGCGTCTTCCTGCTCAAAGGATTTTTCGACAGCACGCCCGACGCGCTGCGGGAAGCAGCCAAGATCGACGGGGCCGGCGAGTGGCGGGTGTTCATGCAAATTATGCTGCCTATCGTCAAACCGGGCATCGGCGCTCTGTTTATACTGAATTTCGTACAAATTTGGAACGACTACCTGTGGCAGCTCGTCATCGGCCAAGAGAAGAACATGAAGACGCTCATGGTCGGCACGGCGACGCTGATGCAGGATTTGAATCCTAACTTCGCATACAAGATGGCCGGCGCTTCCGTGGCTGCCATTCCGATGCTGCTTATCTTCGTGTTGTTCCAGCGGTACTTTACGTCCGGAGCTACGGCAGGCGCAGTGAAAGAATAGCACTTAAATCGAATATAGATGGAGATGCAACTTATGACTAAGAACCCTCTATTGGAACAAATTCAAGGCAAGCTGGTCGTGTCCTGCCAGGCGCTGCCGGAGGAACCGCTTCACAGTCCTTTCATTATGGGCAAAATGGCGTACGCGGCATTTCTTGGCGGGGCGTCAGGCATCCGGTCGAACAGCGTGGAAGATATTAAGGAAATCAAGACGCGCGTCGGTCTGCCGATCATCGGCATTATCAAGCAGGTGTATGAAGGCTCGCCGGTATTTATTACGCCTACAATGGCCGAGGTTGATGCGCTGTGCGAGGAAGGCGTCGACATTATTGCGATGGACGCGACGGATCGCGTAAGACCGGACGGCTCGACGATCGAGGAGCTGTTCCCGCAAATCCGGGCGAAATATCCGAATCAGCTGTTTATGGCCGACTGCTCCACGTTCGAGGAAGGCTTGAAGGCGGCGGAGCTTGGCTTCGACTGCGTCGGCACGACGCTAAGCGGCTATACGGCAGCGACGCAAGGAAAGTCGCTTCCCGACTTTGAATTAGCCGAGAAGCTGGTTAAAGCGTTGTCCGTTCCGGTTATTGCCGAAGGAGGCATCTCTACGCCGGAGGAATTGCACCGGATGGTTGATATCGGCGTATACTCGGCGGTCGTAGGCTCCGCGATTACGAGGCCGATGGATATTACGAAACGCTTTATGAAAGCGATGGAGTAGAAGACGATGAAGATTTTAGCTGCGGATATTGGCGGAACGAATACGAAGCTATGCCTTTGCGACGAGACGGGGCATATCGAGAGGTTCAACGAATATGCGACCGAGAGCGGCAAAGGCGGTCCGCATGTCGTTCAGCGATTGATGGAGCATATGGCGGCATATGAGGGTTATGACCGTATCGCGATCAGCACGGCAGGGCAAGTGAACGCCGAGGAAGGTTATATCGTTTACGCGAACGCCAACATTCCTCATTATACAGGCATGCAGGTTGCGAAAATCGTCGGCGAACGGTTCGGCGTTCCGGTCAAGGTGGAGAACGATGTCAATGCGGCGGCGCTCGGAGAAGCCTGCTTCGGTGCAGGCAAGTCTTACCCGCATTTTCTTTGCCTTACTTTCGGCACCGGCATCGGCGGCGCGATCGTGATCGGGGGGCGGCTATACAAAGGCGCGGATGGCGTAGCAGCGGAATTCGGGCATATGTTCACGCATCCGCTTTCGGATGCACCTGCCAGCTCTGCGGGTATGATGCCCTATTACGAGCGATTCGCCTCGACGACGGCGCTCGTCAATCTGGCACAGCAGGTCGATCTCGATTGCGTGGACGGCAGAACGATTTTCAGCAAAGTCAATAATGGCGATGACAGGCTGGCGCAGCTGCTGAGCGGTTGGATCGACGAAGTCAGCATCGGCCTTGCGTCCTTAATCCACGTATTCAATCCCGCTGCGATTGTCGTTGGCGGCGGCGTTATGGAGCAGCTCGAGCTAGTACGGCAGGTGGAGGCCAGAACGAAGGAACTCGTGATGTCGAGCTTTAGAGGCGTCCGCATCCTGCCCGCGCAGCTTGGCAATAAAGCCGGCGTTCTGGGAGCCGCATCTTTGTATGTAAGTTAGTGTTAGGAGGGAGCAAATTGCGCGCGATCAGTATCTTTTCGACGATTCAATCGAGCTATAACCGCTTCACGAATACGGAGAAAAAAGTCGCCGACTACATTCTTGAGCATGCCAAGGAAGTCGTCTACATGTCGATAACCGATCTGGCGGACGCATGCGGCGTCGGCGAATCGAGCATTTTTCGCTTCTGCAAGTCGATCAGCTTCAAGGGCTATCAGGAATTCAAGATCGACCTTGCGCATAGCACATCGGTCGATAACGAAATCCCGCAGCTCTCGGATCAAGTGCTGATGCACGATTCGCTGGAGGAGGTGGCCTCCAAGGCGCTTGCCAGCAATATGAACGCGCTGAATGAAACGTACAAGCGAATCGAGTTCTCGGAAATAGGCAAAGCGATCGAGCTGTTGATAGAGGCTGAACGGATTCATTTTTTCGGCGTAGGATCATCCTTAATGACTGCGTTAGAAGCGAACAACAAGTTCATGCGCATTACGAACAAGACGGTATGCGCCTTCGATTCCCATCAGCAGGTCATGTCGGCCTCGCTTATGACGGATAAGGACGTGGCGGTTATTATCTCTTATTCCGGTTCAACGAAGGATTCGATCGAAGTCGCACGCAAGGCGACGGAGCGGGGAGCGGCGATAATCGTCATTACCCGGTTCGTTAAGTCGCCGCTTACCGCTTATTCGGATATCACGCTGCTCTGCGGGGCCAACGAAGGTCCGCTTCAGGGCGGTTCATTGTCAGCGAAGCTGTCTCAGCTTTATTTACTTGATGTTCTGTACATCGAATACTTCAAACGCACGTATCAGGATTCCATCGTGAGCAGGGAAAATACGTCAGCCGCGGTCGCGGTTAAGCTATTATAAATTTTTGCGATTCATTCTTCTACAAAAGCTATATTGGATATCTGCATTATCTTTCGCAAAAACATCCTATAAATTTACATTTAAACACGAAGTTAGTGCAAAAATCCAGTATAGCCCTATCACTGACCGAAAACGAGCAAAGTTAGTGCAAAAATCCAATATAGCGAGTATTAGGTTAGGTACATTAGCGAGGAGGAAACCCAATGATTATGGGATCATTAGCTTCGAATAAGGAGCATGTCGCGGGAGGTTATGCCGTTATTGCGGAGGCGCTGGAGCTGCTTAAGCAAACGGTGGAAAGCGGCGAGCCGCTTGAAGGCCGTGTCTCGTTCAAGGAAGACCTATTCTACGTCAACTTCATGGCATTCGAGTCGAAAACTCGTGAGGAGCAGGTTGCCGAGAAGCATGAGCAATTCATCGATATTCATTATTTAATAGAAGGATCGGAGCAGATCGGCTGGTCGCCGCTGCGCGAAGGGGTGCTGCCCACGCAGGCGTATGACGAGAAGTCCGATTATACGTTATATGCTCCTCAACCGGATGAGGTCGTCCTCGCCATGCAGCCGGGCATGTTCGCCGTGTTTTTCCCAGACGATATCCATCGTCCTGGAATGGGCGACGGCTCGCCGATAAAGAAAGCCGTAGTGAAGATTCATAAGGATCTGCTCCTTGAGCTTGCGTAGCTGCATGAAGCTCATGATCGGCGCGGTCATCTTTACTTTGTTTTATTCGGTGGGGATGTGGATCAAACAATGGCTCAACATACCGCTGCCAGCTAACATAATTGGTCTTCTATTATTAGTAGCCGCTTTGTTCGCGAAGGTCATCAAGCTGTCCTGGATCGAGGATTGCGGCCGGATTGCGCTGAAGCATATGGGTTTGTTTTTTATCCCGTCGATTGTTGGCACGCTTGCGTTCGCGAAGCTTATGGCTCCGCAATGGCTGCCTATCTTGACGAGCATCGTTGCGGGGACTTGGCTTGTGATGCTCGTTACCGGCCTTGTAACCAAATATAGCGCGCGAAAGGAGCGATCAACTGATGAATCCCGCACATTGGCTCAATGATCCGATGTTCGGCTTAGGCGGCACGCTCCTTGTTTATTTGGCGGCACTGGCTTGCCGAAGAAGATGGCGCTGGATGCACCCGCTCGTAGCTGCCTCGGCGGTGTTGATAGCCCTGCTCACAATGGGCCATATTCCGCTTGCCTTCTACCAATCAGGAGGCGACTGGTTAAGTCTTTGTCTTGGACCGGCTACGGTAGCTTTGGCCGTTCCGCTCTATAAGAATGCTCGCCGAATCAAGGAAGCGCTGCTCCCCGTGCTCGCCGGCATCACGGCAGGCTCGCTCCTATCGGTGTCCTTCACTGCGCTTCTATTGTCGCTTACGGGAAGCCCCGAGGAATTGATCCGGTCGATGCTGTCGAAGTCGGTATCGGCCCCGATCGCGATGGAAATCGCAAGAAGGGCAGGTGGCATTCCTGAGCTTAGCGCGTCCTTCTCCGTGCTGACCGGCCTCGTCGGAAGCGTGACAGGTCCGGCCGTGCTGCGGTTATGCGGCATTCGCGGCGATATACCGCTCGGCACAGCGGTGGGCGCTAGCGCGCACGGCATTGGCACCGCGCGAATGATCGCGGAATCCGAGTCGTTGGGCAGCGTCAGCGGATTT
Organism: Paenibacillus sp. 05T425; assembly: GCF_056396205.1. Lineage (NCBI taxonomy): Bacteria > Bacillati > Bacillota > Bacilli > Caryophanales > Paenibacillaceae > Paenibacillus > Paenibacillus sp. 05T425. The sequence goes on along the minus strand of NZ_JBFTLA010000001.1, from coordinate 654,318 downwards.
TCCATGGCAGCGGCCGGGATCATTACCTCCGTGCTCATGATTCCGATATACTGGATTGTTTAATGACAGCCTCTCTTCTGTATAGGGGATTGTGGCGGTTAAATTGGAGGATGTATGGAATTCAGAAACGCTTATTGTTGATTTCCAGAGGATATTTGGTTGGTAACGAATCTAGGAGTGGCTATTTCACCGAGATGGCACTCGTACGCAAGGAACAGAGGCGAATAAGAGTTTCTAGGTTCGTTAAGGATGCCGATCAGAGCAAAATGAGCAAATAAGATGTTTACGGTTCGCTATTGTAATCGAAAAGCTCAAACGGGCTAACTGTTGATAGGGGTTAATAATTAGCCGCGAAAAAAAAGGTTGCATTACCGACCGCCACCATGATAAGATACTACTTGTCTTGTTACGCGGAGCTGTGGTGTAGAGGCCTAACATGCCTGCCTGTCACGCAGGAGACCGCGGGTTCGAATCCCGTCAGCTCCGCCATTTATATTACACATGTTTGAGCAGGAGCTTGCCTCCTGCTCATTTTTGCATACATAGGCAAGGAGGCTTAAGGCCGCCATGAGAGGACGATTCGCCCCGACCCCATCGGGGCTGATGCATATCGGAAATGCAAGAACCGCTTTGCTCTCCTGGCTGCAGGTTCGGAGCGCAGGCGGCACATTCGTTATGCGAATGGAGGACGTCGATACGTCCCGTTCGCGGGCAGAACTGGCCGAGCTTGCGCTGAAGGACCTGCGCTGGCTCGGCCTGGACTGGGACGAGGGGCCCGATGTCGGCGGGCCGCACCGTCCTTATACGCAGAGCGAGCGCCTCGCCATGTACGAGGCGGCGCTCGCCAAGCTGGAGGAAGCAGGGAGGTTATATCCCTGCTTCTGCAGCCGTGCCGAGCTGGCCGCGGTTGCCAGCGCGCCGCACGGTCTTGGCAGCGAGGGGCCGGCCTATCCCGGCACATGCCGCTGCCTTTCACCGGCGCAGCGGGCCGAGCGCGGGCTGCTCAAGCAGCCTTCGCTGCGCTTCGCCGTTGACGAGCAACCGGTCGGCTTCGAAGACGGCGTCGCCGGGCCGCAGCACTTCCCGCCTAGAGCGGGCGGCGACTTCATCGTGAAGCGGGCCGACGGCCTGTTCAGCTATCAGCTCGCGGTCGTCGTCGACGATGCCGAGATGGGCATCACCGACGTGCTCCGCGGCGCGGATCTGCTCGATTCGACGCCGCGGCAGCTTCAGCTCTACGAGGCGCTCGGTCTGCAGCCTCCGCGCTTCGCCCACGTGCCGCTGCTGTTCGGCACGGACGGCAAGCGGCTCGCCAAGCGCCACGGAAGCATCTCGCTCGCCGCGCTGCGCGAGTCCGGCACGGAGCCGGAGAAAGTCGTCGGCTGGCTGGCTTCGGTCAGCGGCCTCATCGACAATCCCGAACCCGTTCGTGCCAGCGAGCTGATCCCGCATTTCCAGCTCTCGCATGTCCCGCGGACAGGAATAACGGTAACGGATGACAGGTTAGCAAGTCTGCTGGGTTAATGAAATAAAGCCATAGGGAATAGAGAAGAATGGAATTTCTTCTTTGCTCCCTATGGCTTTTTTACTAGAAAACAAGGCTCCGCTTGCGCCAATGGTCTCTAGAAATCTAGCGAATTATCGCGTTTTTTGTCTTTTCCCGTTCAAATACTAGGTAAATTATGCTAGAGTTTACAAAGGAATCATTTGGAAGGTAAGGGAATGAAAATTTGCAAAGCAGAGGTGCATTTGGGATGAAGAAGCTTGCCTTATTAGTTCTGGCTTGCCTGCTTGTGCTGACCGGCTGTTTCGGAGGCAACGGCGCAGAGGATGCCAACAACGAAGGAGATACGGCGAAGGTTGAACAGCAGAAGGACGACACGCCGTTCCAGGGCGGTACGGTAAAGGAATTGAAGCAGAAGTTCGGTTCCTCGCAGGATAAAGCAATTATGCCATTGTACAATGTAAAGCAGGACGAGATATTTACGTTTCGGTTCCAGACGAATCTGTCTTCGCTTACGCCAACCGGCTATGTGGACGAGGACCAAAAGATCATATCGGTCCATACCGATATTAAGGCGCTCGATGCAAGCAAGATCAGCGCATTGGTAGCGCTGGAAGAAACGGAGGACGGCAAGACGGTCGCCCGAGTAGAGCCGATCAACGGCGTTCTAGCATTGGATTCGAATCCGAAAGGTCTGGATTGGGGCAGCGCGCCGATCTACTATATCAAGATCAACTATGATATGGATGCGACCGAGCCAACCGAGCTGGAGACGCCGATCATTATTCCGTTCACGATCAAGACGGAGGTCGCAACGCCCACGCTGCATCATGAGATTTTGTCGGACGGACGTCTAAAGCTCGTATGGAATGCCGTGGAAGGCGCCGACAGCTACAACATCTATCAGATCGAGAAGCCGGATGATCTCGAGAATTTCACCAATACGCCGATCAGCGCTGCCGAAACGGGATATGATTCCTTGTATCCGTTCATACAGGCGACGGTGAAGGATACGTCCTTTATGGATTGGACGAACGATGGCGACAACGGGCTCGGATATTTTGGCGACAAACAAATCATATACGAGCAGAACGTGCTCGTTAGCGGCGACTACTTCATCACGGCGGTGAAGGACGGCAAGGAATCGCTGGCAAGCAACTACGTATCCAGCGCGAAGCTCGGCGGACAGCTTCCGAGCCAGCTTGTTGACGATTCCTTCAAGCTCGTGGACAACGTCGACCAACTGCCGAAGAAGACGAAAGTGAAGATGATCGACGGATCGGAGAAGGATTACAACGTTATTTACCATACCGACGGCATCGTGCCGGACATGTTCGACGATGCCGTCATTCCGTACAACATTCAAGGAACGGCCCTTAAAGGTGACGCCACGATTTCTAATATTACGAAGGATGAGCTTGCTGCGCTTGGCGGCGCCGATCAGGAGAACACGACCTCTGCCCGGATGGATCCAGAGAACGAGACGGACTACGTACCGGCGCCGGACGTGCCGACGATAATCGATACGGGCTCGCAGGCGCCATCGGAAACATCCGACTCGCTTGTCGAGGACCAGAAGAGCAATACGGAGAAGATCGTCGAAGAAGCGAATAACGACGAGCTGCCCGCCGTACCGGAAGACGTTCCGATCAACGCGGATACGGCATTCGAGACGTATCTTGCCATCAACTTGCTGGCAGGCAACGAAGCGATCTCGCTAAGAGCGTTCCCGGAGGCGCAGAATTTCGAGACGATTACGGACACGCTTCTCGAGGTGATGTACCAGAACCCGCTCATTATCGGCATCGATGCTTGGGGGTATGACTACAAGAAATTAACGCTTGGCGTTCGATACAATGACAACCCGGAGGAAATCAAGAAACAGCAGGAAGAGATCGTAAACGAAGCTTCGAAGATCGTAGCCGACATCATTAAGGAGGGCATGTCCGACGAGGAGAAACGCGAAGCGATCTACCATTACTTGGCGGACAACACCAAATACGACGACGCGGCGCTGAAAGCAGCCGAGGCGAACGACTTTCAGGGCGACCTGGACGAGCAATTCGACGATTCGTTCACGACCTATGGCATTATGGTCAAAAAGGTTGGCGTATGTATGAGCTATGCTTATTCGTACAAGCTTCTGAGCGACCTCGCAGGCTTGGAGTCGATTGTCGTAACCGGAGATGCGAACGGCGTTCCCCATGCATGGAACAAGGTGAAGATCGGCGACGAGTGGCTGCATGTCGACGTTACGAATAACGATAGCGACAGCAGCCTAGGCTTCCGCTTGCTGTACAACTCCAACGACGATTCGGCCGTTGCCGTTAACTCGATTGTTTCCGACGAATACTGGGTGAACACGGAAATCGAGCAGTTCTACGGCAAAGACAATTCCAACGATTATTACGTAGTGAACAAGCTGGAAGCAAGCACGCTGGATGATTACAAAAAGATTCTAGTTGGCAAGCTGGCGGCAGGCGATTCGATCGTTGTCATTCGTTATACGGGCGACTACGATGAAGACGCCTTCTACTCGGCGATCGGATCGGCGCTGCAAGAGAGCGCGCCGGACAAGCTGGAAACGGCCCAATTCGCCGCAATGGGCAACTATATGGTCGTATTCGCTGACAGCGCAGAGTAACAATAGATAGGAAGGATGGGAGTGGGCTTACGCCTCCTCCCATTTTTTTCGGAAAAACAGCTGATACGCTTTGGTCGTGATAATCTTAATGATCATATAAACCGGGATAATGATCAGAATGCCGATGATGCCGGCCAAATCGCCGCCGATAAGGACGAGGATGATCGTCGTCAGCGGATGAATGTCGAGCTGCCTGCCGTACACGTAGGGCGCAATCAGATTATCCTGAATTTGTTGCGCCGCGGTAATGATGACGACCGACCAGATTGCGGTTGTCGGCGATTCGATAAAGGCGATGATGACGATCGGGATCGAGGATAGGAACGAACCGATAAACGGAATGAAATTCAAAATGACCGCTACGACCGTCAGCAAAAGCGCATAGGGCAAATCAATGATCAGAAATCCGATATACATGAGCACGCCAAGCGAGAGATTAATGATCACCTTCCCGACGATAAAGCTGCTCAGCGCTTCGTCAATATTGGATACGACCTCAGCGGCATCCTTGCGGAACCGAATCGGAAAGCCGGTGATGACGGCTCGGCCGAAACGGTCCCCTTCTTTCAGCATATAGAACAGAATGATCGGGAAGATGATGAGAATAATCGCTATATTCGAAAACAGGGCAAACATGCCGGTTATGTAATTGCTCACGAACGTATAACCTTTGTTCAAATATTGCGTGAATGCGCTGAGCGGGCTCCGATCATCAGGGATGAATCGGGACCACAGCTCGTTTCTTTCCAGCTCCTTGGCTTGCTCGTTAAGCGTATCGAACAGACTCGGCGCATTGTCGACGAGCATCGTTAATTGGGTTCGCAGCGGAGGCCACACGAGAATGCCGAATACAACGAACATAAGCGCGATTGCCGCATAGATAAGCAAGATCGCCAGCGGGCGTTTTATTTTGTAGCGTTCCATTTGGTTAACGAGCGGCCGTAGCAAATAATAAAAGAAAACGGACAGCATAAGCGGGATCGTAATGACGGTAATCAACGATACGATTGGCTTGAATATGAAGTTGACCTTGGCACCCAAATAAACAATGACCAGAAAGAGAATGATGGAAATGCAATATCGGTTGAAATCGTTCAGCTTGGTCATGCAATCCCCTCCGGCTTTTTAAAGTAACCGTACCCGATTACGAAACATTTGAAACGTGCAGGCCTATGCTTGCAACCGAGCCGCATGGCTTACAAGCGCCCATATAAGCGGATCGGGTGCGATGAACCCGGTTGCCGCTTTGTGAGTTATCCGCTCACAAAACAGGAAATTTACCGTGAAGCAATTTCTCTTTTTTGACCAGCTCCGCGCCGTTATGATGGGACTACAAACCAATCGGATCGAGGTGATAGGACGAATGGGGATACCTATCGGCAATCAAATGCTGCGTGCGGCCATATCGGTTATCGGTTTCCCGCTTACGTTCATGCAGGCGGCTTTGTCGCAATATGAGGGAGATAAGCATAAGCCGCAGGGTGAGCTTGTTCGAGTCGGTCCTCGCAGCTTGCATGCGATCGTAAGCGGAAAGAGCAATCCAGCTTGCCCTACGGTGGTGTTGGAAGCGGGCATGGGCGGCTGCGCCTTGGATTGGTCGCTCGTTCAGCCTAAGCTGTCTACCTACACCAAGGTATTGTCGTATGACCGTGCCGGCTTCGGCTGGAGTACAGGTACACTGGAGAGGCCGACTTGCAAGCATTATGTAGAGGATTTGCGTGGACTGCTGAGTGAGCTGAAGCTGACCCCTCCCTATTTGCTCGTAGGGCATTCGTACGGGGGGATGATCATGCGTATGTTCGCGGCTGAATATCCGGACGAGGTTGCCGGAATCGTGCTGGTCGATGCGACGCACGAGGGGCGTTTTTTGGAAGAGAATCTGCATAGCATCAGAAAAACGAAACGCAATAAACATCGATTGAAATATAAGCTTGGTTATTTGTTATCGACTATAGGCGTGCCGAGAATGGTGAGGCAGCATGTCGGCACGAAGCGGCTGCCTGTCTGTGTTCAGAAGCATGTGACGGCAATGGGCTATCGAAGTTCGGCGTATCGGGCAGCTTACCTGGAATATCTTCATGCGGAGGAAAGCGCTGCTCAGCTTGTCCGGTCACGGCCTTTGCGAGCAGATATGCCGATAGCCGTGCTGACGGCTGCCAATCAGACTGAGGAATGGCTGGAGGGGCAGAAAGTACTGCTTCAATTGTCGAAAGAAACACAGCATACGATTGTGGAAGATAGCTGGCATGCGATACAGATTCATAAACCGCAGTCGGTAATCGACGCTGTTGTTCGCCTTCTTAACGCTCTCGTCTAAGCTATGAAAAGTAGCGTTATATGGTCTTTCCGATTCGTTTATACTGGAGCTAGAGGCGTTCATTAAGATGGAGGTGGGTGCTGCCGTGATAACCAAACAAGAGGTTCAAAGCTTTGCGCTAGCTTTACCCGAGGCGCACGAGATGGAGCATTGGGGAAAGCCGTCTTACCGGATCGGCAGCAAAATTTTTGCGGTCGTTCAGGAAGACGGCGTAACGCTAACGGTGAAAACAACGGGAGAGGATCGCATCATCTACACAGACATGGATTCCGCAGCCTATTCCATACCTGAATCGTTCTCGAACATGAACTATATGCACATTCATATGACAAATGCGGATCCGCGCGAGGTGAAAGGGCTGCTCGTCAAGGCATGGAGCAGCATCGCTCCGAAGAGGGCGATTAAGGCGTATAACGAGCTAGGCCTCTCATTCTGAAGCGGCAAGCCAGTGGCTATGAGTTGCAAGCGTCGCAGGGATTTTCGTATAGGCGTCGCCCCTCGCTGCATTCATCTGGGCCTGCGTTAGGAAAAGGGTCTGGGACAAGTCTGTGCCGCGAATATCGGTATCGCGGAGGTCGGCGCCGATGAGGTCGGCCGCTCTCAGATCCGCGTCCCGAAGGTCAGCCGCAATGAGGTAAGCACCCCGCAGGTTGGCGGCTCTTAGATCCGCGCCTCTGAGCTTCGCTCCCATGAGGTCGGCGCCGCGTCCCGCTTTCTTAGGATGCTTGGGCGGCGTCTTGCACTTGCGCAGCGCATGCGCCCGTACTTGCTCGCTGACTTGGAGCAGCAGTACGTTCACGTCTGCCCGATGCTTCGGGATATCGATCGCTAACACATCGTTTGGCGCCATATACGTAAGCCGTTCCGTTTCTTCGAACGCGGAAAGGAGCGAGCGCTGGAGGACACTGTCGTTGCTCTGCAGGCGCAGTGCCTCCGCCAAGTACCAGAGGAGCTCGTGAAGCTGCCACATGACCGGGAACACATCGTACATTTGCTTCGCCGTAGCCGGCGCATTGCGCCAACTGACTCCGCCGTAAGTGATTTGGGACACCTTTTGGCCGGCACCGAAGCAGTCGTATACCGTACATCCTCTGAATCCTGTCTGCCTGAGCGTCCTGTGAACGCCGCAACGAAAGTCTTCGCGCAGGCTCGGACAAGCCTGTCCGGCGCTCTTGTCCATCCCGAAATCGATCGAAGCCGAGAACGGAAGCGATACGCAGCATAGACCGAAGCAGCTCTCGCAATCGGCTTTCAAAACTATGGAATGGGCCATCAAGTGATGCTGGTCCTCGTTATGGTCATTGAGCAACATGGAGAAACTCCCTCCGCTAAAGTGTCATCGTTTTACTATTTTAACAGATTTGCGGGCTTTATGCGCTTTGTTGCCCTTCATTGCACAATCTGCAACTAATAGGCTCGTATTAGCGCATTAGAAGACTCCCGTTGCAGAAAGTATAGTCAACACGCCCGACGAAAGCGATGAGAAACAAATAACCCCATTCTTCCAGAATGGGGTTATTTGTCGTTGCGCGCAAAGCAATCATATCTGTTTTCTCCTGTAATCCCAGCTTCGTTGACGGGTGTCTCGTGTCTCGCTCAGGCGGGATAATAGAAGCAACCACTACGTGAAGGAAGTGACTGAAGTGAGGTTTGGAGCCTGTTACTACCCGGAGCATTGGCCCGAGGAGCGATGGCCGCTCGACGCGCGGCTGATGCGCGAAGCGGGACTTAATGTCGTGCGAATCGGTGAATTCGCTTGGTCTAAGTTTGAGCGGAGAGAAGGCATGTATGACTTCGAGTGGCTCGATCGGAGCATCGCCGTACTTGAATCCGGAGGCATTAGCGTTATTCTCGGTACGCCTACCGCCACGCCGCCCAAGTGGCTGATGGATAAGCATCCCGACATTTATATGCAGGATTATAAAGGCGATGTCAGAGGTTTCGGCAACCGCAGACATTACTGCTTCAACAACGAAACCTATCATTGCTATGCCCAGGATATAACGAGGCGGATGGCCGAGCGTTATGCGAACCATCCGAACGTCATCGGCTGGCAGATCGATAATGAATTTGGCTGCAACGAAACGGCTCGCTGCTATTGCGGCAATTGCAAGACGGCGTTCCATCGCTGGCTGGAGCGGAAATATGAAGGCGATATCGACGCGATGAACGAAAACTGGGGGACGGTGTTCTGGAGTCAGACGTACAACGAATGGCATGAAGTGACGCTGCCGGGTTATGCGCCTTTCCATCTGCATAATCCGGGACTCGTGCTCGATTATCGCCGCTTCGCCTCTGATTCGGTCGTGAAGTTCCAGAAACTGCAGCTCGATATTTTGAAGCGGCTGGCGCCTAATCAACCAATAACCCATAACATGATGGGCTCGTTCAACGAGATTGACGGGTACAAGCTGTCCGAAGAGTTGGATTTCGTTTCATGGGACAACTACCCGAATTTGCATTTCAGCGAGGCGACGGACCCGAGCAAGGCGGCAGCCCAGCATGATATGACCCGCGGACTTAAGAACGAGCCGTTCTGGGTCATGGAACACCAAGCCGGTCCTCCTGGCGGTGACATCCTGTTCCAGACGCCGAAGCCGGGCGAGCTACGCAGATGGACGTACCAGTCTGTCGCCCACGGCGCAGATGCGATCGTTTATTTCCGCTGGCGCACCTGTCTGTTCGGGGCGGAGCAGTTCTGGCATGGCATCCTTCAGCATGACGGCTTGACCGGCAGACGCTACGAGGAGGTTAAGCAGACAGGGGCAGAGCTGCAACGGATTATGCCTAGGCTGCTCGGAAGCGGCTCGGGCGCGGAGGCAGCCATTATCCGTTCCTTCGATAATGAATGGGCGACGGAAATTCAGCCGCTCCTGCCGGGCTACAGCTATATGAACCATCTGTATTCCTATTACCGCTATTTCTACGACAGCCATATCCCGGTAGACATCGTATCGGACGACACGGATTTCAGTCGTTATAAGCTTATCGTGCTGCCGCATTATATGATGGCTAGGCCCGATATTGTAACGAAGCTATACGCATATGTTCGCGGCGGGGGGACGGCTGTGCTCGATTATCGCGCCGGCTCGAAGCTGTGGAACAACCGAATGGACGATAAGCCTTTGCCGGGTGTGTACAGAGAGCTTGCTGGTATCCTCGTTACGGATTATGGCACGCTTCGGCCTAACGAGCGGCGAGCTCTGGAGCGAAGCGACAATGCCATCCCATCAGGCCAAGGCCAAGGAAGCACCTGGTTCGATGTCATCGAACTGGAGTCGGAGTCTTCCGAGTCGTTAATCCGCTATGCCGACGACTATGTGGCGGGCAAGCAGGCTGCCGTGCGCAATCGTTACGGGAACGGTCACGCCTATTACATCGGTACGGATCCTGACAACGATACGCTGCACGCGCTTATGAATCAAGCGGCGGAAGATGCCGGCGTAGTGCCGATTGGCGGTATTACCGCGCCGCCTGGCGTTGAGGTTGCTCGGCGCCGGACGGACGAAGGCGATGTCCTCTTCGTTATGAATCATAGCGGGCTTCCGCAGCAAATCGTGCTGGAGCAATCTTTCTGCGAGCTTGCTTGCGAGCGTCCGATTGCCCCCGGCAGTATGCAGCTGCAGCCCGAAGATGTGCTGGTTTTGGTGCAGATTCAACCTGCCGAATAAGAGTTTGGAATCTACCGTTTATGGGGCGATCATAGCGGATTACACTGGTTGTTGGTCCTTCATGGCGGCAGCATAATGAAGAAAAAGTCCTGCGGAAGCACGGGCGTCGTCACAGATAGGATAGAAAGGAGAATCGCATCATGAGAAGTATGACCAGCCAAACAGAGAATAAAGCGGCAACGGCGACCGCCAATCGCAGCAAAGGACGGAACTTCCTTCAGAAGGTCGTCAGGCAGCGCCAACTGATCGTTATGGCATTGCCGTTCGTCGTACTCGCCGCTATTTTCTCCTACGGCCCGCTCTGGGGATGGGTTATGGCATTTCAAGATTACAAAATTGCAAAGGGCATCATGGGGAGCTCCTTCATAGGTTTCGACAAATTCGCCGAGCTGTTCCGGGACGAGCAATTTTATCGGGTGCTAAGGAACACGCTGGTAATGAGTGTACTGAACCTCGTTACAAGCTTCGTAGGCGCCGTCGTGCTTGCCTTAATGCTGAACGAAGTGCGCAGCACCAAGTTCAAAAAGCTCATTCAGACGATCACGTACATTCCGCATTTCGTGTCTTGGGTCGTCATTGCCAATATCGTAATGATGTTTCTCTCTCCGGACGGGGGAATGCTGAACGAACTGCTTATGGGGCTTGGCATCATTAAAGAGCCGATCTACTTCATGGCTAAAGGCGAAAACTTCTGGATCATCCATACGATCTCGAATTTGTGGAAGGAGCTTGGCTGGAATACGATCATCTACTTGGCCGTTCTAGTCGGACTCAACCCGGAGCATTACGAGGCAGCGGACGTGGACGGTGCAAGCCGATTGCACAAAATGTGGTATATCTCGATTCCAGGTCTCATGCCTACCGCTATTCTGCTGCTGACGATGAATGTCGGCTGGCTCATCAACAGCGGATATGAATCGCAATTCGTGCTTGGCAATCCAGTCGTCTACGATTATTCGGACGTGCTCGATCTATACGCACTGAGGTATTCCACGCAATTAAGCGATTATTCGTACGGTATGGCGATCAACATGTTCAAGACCGTCGTCAGCGTATTGCTCATACTCGGCGTTACGTATTTATCCAAAAAATGGAATCAAAGCCGATTGTTCTAACTTGAGGCCGATTCAAGAATAGAGGTGATTCACAATGGCAAAGCACGAGACTTGGAGAGACGGCCTATGGAATGCGTTCAATTATGTCGTGCTGCTGCTGTTCGGTCTGCTAACGCTGTATCCGTTCGTCAATCTGCTTGCGATCTCGCTGAACGACGGATTGGATTCGCTTCGAGGCGGCATTTACTTATTCCCGCGGGAGTTCACGCTCTACAATTACGGGGCGATTTTCCAAAGCGATGGTCTGCTGCAAGCGGCGGGAATTTCCGTAGCGAGAACGCTCATCGGCACGTTTTTCGGCGTTATCGGAACGGCGATGATCGCCTTCACGCTCAGCCGCAAAGATTTCGTATTCCGCAAGCTGCTGAACATCATTCTCGTTTTCACTATGTTCGTCAACGCTGGTCTGCTTCCTTACTACTTGCTCATTCGCGATATCGGCTTGATGAACAACTTTGGCGTTTATATTTTCCCGATGCTTATAAGCGCATATAACGTCATCATCATCCGCAGTTATTTTGAATCGTTGCCGGATGGCATTATCGAATCGGCCAAGATCGACGGCGCAACCGACTTCCAAACGTTGTTCCGAATCGTAATTCCGGTCAGCATGCCGGTTATCGCTACCGTGTCGTTATTCATCGCGGTTATGCACTGGAATTCGTGGTTCGACAACTATCTCTACACAAGCAGCACGGAGAGTCTGGATTTGTTGCAATTCGAGCTGATGAAGATTTTGCAGACGACGGAAGGCCAAGTGCTTAACGGCAATAACGCCCTAAGCATGGGCAGCAAAGGAATGGATCCCGATGCGACGAGGGCCGCTATGACGATGATCGTTACCGTGCCGATCCTATGCGTCTACCCGTTCGTTCAGAAATATTTTGTCAAAGGCATTATGGTCGCTTCCATGAAAGAATAGCTGATTGCGAAAAAAGTGATATCGATATCGAGCGGAATATTAATTCCGTTGATATAATCAAACTAATCAGTGACAGGGGGATGTCGGATTTGAAAACGAAAAGGACACGCAGCTTATGGGTGGTCATGTTATCGCTTGTCATGCTTGCTTCCATGCTTGCAGCGTGCAGCGGCAACAATAACAAAGGGGAAAACGAGCCTGCTCCAGACAACAAGCCAGCAGCAACGAACGACGCGGGCAAGGAAACGGATGCGCCGGCACCGGATTTATCGCCCGTTACGTATTCCATTAATACAGCCGATGACAAGCTGAAATGGGAAACGCCGATCAATGCCAAAATTACGGAAAAAACAGGCGTTTCGCTGAAATACGACCTGACGGTCGGAGACCAGTTCCAGCGTTGGGATCTATGGCTTGCGAGCAACGATTATCCGGATATCGTCGTATTGGACGCGAAGTACACGCTTCGCTACAAGGAAGCAGGCGCTATCATTCCGCTTAATGATCTGATCGACCAATACGGCCCGAACATCAAGGAGAAGTTCGGCGACTATTTGAATCTGTTGAAAGATGAAAACGGTGACATTTATTCGCTCTACTCCGTTAAGAAAGCGAAGGAAGCTCAAGCGGATACAAAAGGTTCCTTCATCGTGCAATACGACGTGCTGAAGGAAGCGGGATATCCGGAAGTGAAAACGTTCGACCAGCTGTATGAAGTCATCAAAGCCTACAAAGACAAGCATCCGCAAATCGACGGCAAAGACACGATCGGCTTCGGCGCTTATATGAACGGCTGGACGATGAAGATTGCGTTCAACAACCCGGTTATTTGGGCGAAAGGCTTGCCGGACCACGGCAACTATACGATCGACGATAGCGGCAACGTGAGCTACAATCCAGTATCGCAAGATACGAGAGAATATTATAAATTCCTGAACAAGCTGTACAACGAAGGACTGCTCGACAAAGAAGCATTCTCGCTTGACGAAAAAGGTTTCCAAGCGAAGGCGGCTCAAGGCCGCGTGCTCGCTGCTTACGCACCGGGCTGGATGATGGGCGAAGCCGAGCAATCGCTGCGCGCAGCAGGCAAGCCGGAGAAGGCGTACGCTTACCTTCCGATGTATTTTGACGCCAATACGGTGGATCATTCCAACGCGATTACGCCTACAAGCGGCGGCAACTTCCAATGGACGATCTCCAGCAAAGCGAAGAACCCCGAGCGTATTATCCAATTCATCGACTATCTGTTCTCCGATGAGGCGCAAGTGCTCACGCAATGGGGTATCGAGGGCGAGGACTTCACGGTTGAGAACGGCAAACGCGTTATCAATCAAGAGCTAGTGAAGCAGCGTACGGTTGATCCGGACGTGGACTACAACCGCGGCTTCAAGAGCGTAGGCACAGGGGACTTCTACTGGTTCGGCATCGGCCACGGCGCGAAGCTTGCCGACGGCGACTATGCAACCCCGATGACCAAGGACGTCGTGGAGCTTGGTTACGACGACATGACCAAAGAAGTGCTGGCTGCTTACAAGAAGCAAGTATGGGCCGACTTCCTTCCGCCGGTTGAATACGTGCCGGGCTTCCTATGGCAGCTGTCTCCGCCGGAATCGACGAAGGTCGAAGAGCAGAAGATGGACGACACATGGCGTAAAAACATTCCGAGCATCATCATGGCGAAAAACGACGGCGAGTTCGATTCGGCATGGAACAGCTTCGTCGAGCAAATGGGCAAAGCTGGCGTAGATAAAGCGAACGCCGCCTACACCGAGCTATGGAAAGCATTCCTTGATAAATACAACAAGTCGTTAGGGCAATAGTTAAATGAATCTAAGCGCATACTCCTTGCCCGCGTACGATGCGGCACAAGGAGTATGCGCGTTTGCGCCCTAATGAGTTAGGGACTAAGCAGCCGCAGCGGGGAGAGGATGGAGCAACGATGAAAATACGTACGAAGCTGATCGCAGCGAACCTGTTCATTGTGCTGTTTCTGCTTGGCTCCCTTACTTATGTACTCATGAAAAAAAGCACCGATATGGCGTATGAATCGATCGTGGAGAACAACCGATTATCACTCTCCCAGGTCGGCAGCAATCTCGATAATAAACTGCTCTCCTACGAGGAAATCGCCAACACGCTGTTTCTGAATACGGCGCTCGATGAAGCGGTGGAACAGGAATATCCCGATCTTCGCGACGCCTACACCGAATATTTCAATTACTATCAACCGTTCGTTTCGGCGGTTCAGACGACGAAGGATATTTATCATCTCTACCAATATACGAATAACCCGTCGTTCATCTTCTCGAACATCTATTTGATCGACGAGGATATTAGGACCAGCGATTGGTATCAGAGGACGCTGGATAGCCGGATCGGCGGTATATGGACGGAGCCGTACCCGAATCCGGTGGACAAAGAACCGTTGTTCAGCTTCCGCAAACGGATGAATAACTTCAAACCGGAATCGGAGAGGGTCGTATCCGTAGAAATCAAACTAAAGGTACTGCTCGATCTTGTAAGCGAGGAAAGCAAGAGCAAACGTTTCTTGTTTCTGTACCCGGACGGCTCGGTGCTTGTCGATACGGCCAGCAAAGATGGAGAGCCTGCATCCGAACCCGATATTCCGCAGAAGAGCCGCATCATGCAAGAGGATGCAGGCAGCTTTAATTATAAGGAAGGCGATGAGACGTATCAGCTACTCTTCATGACCCTCACCACCCGCAATTCGGTCAAAGGGATGAAGGTCATTACGTACGTCCCGATTACGGAAATCATGCCGAGGATCGACCAGCTGCGGTCGCTAGCCATTCTGCTTTTTATCATCGCGTTCCTGTTGTCTATATTGCTTATCTCGCTGCTGTCCGTTCAGTTGACTTCGCGGCTCACCGAGCTGTCGATCCGGATGAAGCGGCTGCATAAAGACAATTTCGAGAGCTTCGTGGACGTTCGAGGCCGCGATGAAGTCGCCCAGCTTGGCGAAATGTTCAATCTGATGGTACGAAGGCTTCGCGACTTGATCGGCGAGGTGTATCAATCGGAGCTGAACCGGAGAGAGAACGCGCTTCGCACGAAGGAGGTTGAATTGTATGCGTTGCAGACGCAGATCAACCCTCATTTCCTGTTCAATGTGCTGAACATGATACGCGGGAAGCTGCTAATAGCCGGAGACAGGGAAAATGCGAAGATCGTCGGCCTGCTGGCCAAGTCGTTCCGCATGATGCTGAAGCGAAGCGGGCAGACGATACCTTTGGAGGACGAGCTCGGCTTTATCGATATTTATTTGCAAATTCAACAGTATCGGTTCGGAGACAAGTTTTTGTATGCGATCGAAACGGATGCTTCGACTAAGGATGTTCAAGTTCCGAAGCTTTGTATCCAGCCGATCGTCGAAAATGCGGTTACGCATGGCATTGAGCTAAGTCCAATCCAGTCCAATATCCGCATTAAGACGAGCGCCCAGGATAGCAAGCTGTATATCGTCGTAAGCGATGACGGACTTGGCATACCGGAAGAGCGGCTGAAGGAAATTCATGGCTGGCTGCAAGAGGAAGACGGGCTTGCGAGCGACGAGCATATCGGGATGCGCAATGTACACCTACGATTGAGACAAATGTACGGCGAAGGCTTCGGTCTGCAGGTTGCAAGCGTATATGGCCAAGGCACGGAAGTAACGATGACGATTCCGCTTGAAGCGCAGGAGGGTGAATAGGATGTATGACGTATTGATCGTAGACGACGAACCCGTGGCAAGACAATCGCTTCGCTACTTGATTGATTGGGAGCAATACGGCTTCGTCATCCGAGCGGAGGCCGAGAACGGACAGCAAGCACTGTCGCTGCTTAAGGAGCATACGTTCTCGCTCATGCTGACCGATATTCGCATGCCGATCATGAATGGACTTGAGCTTATCGCCCGAATGAAAAGCTTTGCCGCCGATACGGACGTCGTCGTATTAAGCGGCTATGACGACTTCGAATATGCGCGCGAAGCGATGAAGCTTGGCGTTAAGGAATATTTGCTTAAGCCGGTCGATGAGGAGGATCTGATTGAGCTGCTCAAGCGAACGGCTGCGAGCATTGCCGAGGCGCGATTATCCGAGCGCCAGCATCGGCTTGGCATGTCGGCCATCCGCGATCAGTTTCTGCGGAAGCTGACGCATGGCGGCATGAACGGCAAGGAATATGAGGAGCAGCTGTCGCTGCTGGAGATGGGACGCTTGCCGGAGCGGTACTGCTGTCTAATTGTTGAGCTGGACTTCGTCTATGGCAAAGCGAGTTTCACTAGTGACGCAGAGAGCATATTGTCGGAGAGGGACGTCGAGCTGAAGCGTTACGCGGTACGCAATATTAGCGAAGAGGTGACGGGCGGGCTCGGATTTCTGTTCGAGGAGTCGGAGGAGCGATACGGCATCCTCTGCGCAGGTGAGCCCGGGGAGGTGACGCCTTCAACCGTGCGCGAGCTTGCGGAGAGGCTTTCCCGTTCGGTGAGCCAGTATGCGAAAGAAACCGTTACGATCGGCATCGGCACGATCGTCGACGGCTACCAAGATGCGCCGGCTTCGTTTGCGGCAGCTGAGCTGGCGCTGGACCGCAAGTTTCTGACGGGAGCCGGTACGATATTGGAAGGTCGGGACAACTCGCTTCTAGGCAACGATATGAATCGCGAGCAGGTTCAGATGTTATCCGCCGAGCTGTTAGAATCCATTCGCGGCGGCGACAGCGCGGCGGCACATGACGCGCTTGCGGCGCTCTGGCAAAGCTTCCAAGGGGGCGGCGTGCCGGCAAATCAAGCTAAGCTGTCCGTTGTGGAGCTGTTCGTGCAGCTCTACCGAATCGTGCGCGAGTCGGGAGCAAGCCATGAAGGTTTATTCGATCATGCGTTAGGCGACTATGAATCGGTCATGCAGTGCAAGACGACGGCGGAGCTTCTAGCGATTACCGAACGCAAATGCATAGATGTATGCGCGTTGCTCATGAGAGGCAAGGAGCTGCGTCCGAACAAAATCGTGGACGAAGTGAAGCGTCTCATCCAAGAGCAGTATGGCGGCAACGTGAGCTTGAAGAGCGTAGCGCAGCAAATTTACATGAACCCGAACTATCTCGGCAAGTTGTTCAAAGCGACGACGGCTATGTCCTTCAACGATTATTTGCTGCAAATACGGATGGAAAAAGCGAAGGAGTTGCTTCTACAGAGCGACTTGAAAGTATACGAGATCGCGGAGACGGTCGGTTATAACGAGCTCGATTGGTTCTATAAACGGTTCAAAGCTTATACAGGTGTTAGTACGAGCGAATACCGCTCTGCGCGCTGACGAAGGAGGAGCAGGAGATGGAAGAGAACAGAGCATGGACGGCCAACTGGATATGGGCTGAGCATGATCATTCGGCAATAGCCGGCGGGGATCGTCCTGAAACGGTGTTGTTCCGGAGGAGCTTCGAGGTTCCCGAGCAAGGAGAGGGCTACCGGCTTATTGTTCGCGTATCGGCGGACAGCCGTTATCGATTGTACTTGAATGGCGAATCGGTTGCGCAAGGTCCATGCAAAGGCGATGCCAATACGTATTATTACGAGACGCTCGATCTGACAGACCGCTTAAACGCAGGTTTTAACGTGCTAGCCGCGCGGGTTATGCGCTATCCGGCATCGGCTAGAGATAACGGGGCAGAATGGGGACCGGCATCGGCGTGGCGTTCCGGGACCGGCAGTTTTCTTCTGGAGGGCAGCTTGGAGGATGTCGACGGCGAGCGCTTGGAATCGCTGGATTCGAGCGATAATTGGAAAGCGCTTCCTTTGCCGTATGAGGCCCTTCAGCTTCAGCCGGAAACGTACACTTTGTTTATCGGCGGGGGCGAACAGGTTGACGGTGCAAAGTGGCCCTTCGGCTGGGAATCTGCTCCGTATGATGATGCAGGCTGGAAGCAGGCAGCCGTCATTGCACCTACGCATGATAAGATGTACGGCAGCTTAAGCAAGTGGCAGCTGACGCCTAGGCCGATTCCGCTCATGCGGGAGGCGGAGTGCGATTTCACGGCTATCGTTCAGGGAGAAGGATCGGGTCGTATATGGTCTCGCACCACGCTGAGCGGGAGCGATCTCGGAAGCTTAACGGTGGCTGCGGGAGAGGAGCTATGGCTTGAACTGGAAGCCCCGGAGTTAATGGCCGGTTATCCGCGCTTAGCGCTGTCGGGCGGGAGAGGTGCACGGGTTACGCTGTTGTATTCCGAGTGCTACGAGTATCCGCCGGAGCCGAATGGACAACGAAATAAAGGCGTGCGCGATGAGCCGGATGGCAAGGCGCTGTACGGCTTTACAGATGAATATACAGCTGCAGGCTATGGGAATCGGGATGGTGCCGAGATTTACGAGCCTTTTCATAGACGTGCTTTCCGCTACATCAGACTTCAGGTGAAAGCTTCGGACGAAGCGCTTGTGCTGGAGCGAATCTCCATACGCCGAACGGGATATCCGATGGAGCAAATCGGACATTTTGACGCATCCGATGCAACGTTAAAGCCGTTATGGAACATCAGTCTGAACACGCTGCGTAACTGCATGCATGAGTCGTACGAGGACACTCCTTTTTACGAGCAGATGCAATATGAGATGGATACGCGCCTGCAAGCGTTGTTCACGTATCAGGTTAGCGGCGATGACAGGCTGGCGAGAAAAGCGATCTACGATTTCCATAGCTCCATTACGCCAAGCGGCATGCTTCAGAGCCGTTATCCGTCAGTTTCGCGGCAGATTATACCGGGCTTCGCGCTGTTCTGGGTCATGATGGTCCATGATCATTACGCCCATTTTGCAGACTATGCACTCGTTCGCCAATACCGCTCGACAATCGATGCCGTACTTGGCTGGTTCGAGAACCGTCTTGATTCGACCGGACTTGTGGGCATCATGCCCGAGGCGTATTGGTCGTTCGTAGATTGGACGGAAGCGTGGCGGGATAATGCCGGAGCTCCTCCTTCGGGCAAGTCCGGCCCGCTGACGGTGTATAACCTGATGTACGCGGACGCGCTTGAGAAAGCTGCGGAGCTGAATGAAGTGACGGGCAGAAGAGACACGGCAAGCGAATATCGCGAGCGCGCGGATCGCATTCGTATGGCGGTAAGAGCGCATTGCTGGTCGCCGGAGCGCGAATTGTATCGCGATAGCCCATCCTCTGAGGACTATAGCCAGCATGCGCAAATATGGGCGGTGCTGACGGGAACGGCTTCAGACGGAGAGGCTCAAGGGTTGATGCAGCGGATGCTGCGCGACGATTGCTTGCCGAAAGTTACGCTCGCGATGTCTTATTATTTGTTCCGCGCGCTTGAGCGGACGGGGTTATACGATCATACCTTCCGGCTATGGGATGCATGGCGCGAGCAAGCTGATCTTAACCTGACGTCCTGGGTCGAAGATCCGGTCTCTGTGCGCAGCGATTGCCACGCTTGGGGAGCGCTGCCGCTTTACGATCTGCCTGTCTCCGTGCTTGGCGTTAAGCCGTTATTGCCGGGGTATGCAGCAATCAGCATCGCACCGCATACGGGTACGCTGCGGTGGGCTTCCGGCAGCTGTATGACGCCGAAGGGAGAAGTGGCCGTGAAGTGGGCCATCGAAGCTGGCCGCTTCCGTCTAACGATTAACCGTGCGGGGGATACGCCGGTTCATGTTGAATTGCCAAGCGGCGAGAAGCTCCTATTTACGGAGGAAGGCCCAATTGAATGTGAATGCATAATAATGACAGCCAATTATACAGACAACGATAATATGGAAGGGGCGAATAGGGCATGATCCTTGGTGTTGCCTATTATCCAGAGCATGAACAGCCGGAACAATGGACGATTGATTATAAGAAAATAAAAGAAGCGGGTATTACGCAAATTCGAATCGCGGAATTTGCTTGGGCGGTATTGGAGCCGCGGGACGGCGAGTTCGATTGGGAGTGGTTGGACCGCTCCATTGAGGAAGCGGCAGCCTGCGGATTGGAAGTTGTGCTCTGCACGCCTACCGCTTGCCCGCCGATCTGGCTCGTTGAGAAGCATCCGGATGTCCTGCCCGTGAATCGCAGCGGGGCTACCGTCCGCTTCGGGGCAAGACAGCATCGCTCTTACTCTTCTAAGCATTATGTGGACTATTCCATGCGCATCGTAACGAAGATGGCAGAGCGCTATGGCAGCCATCCGGCTGTCGTAGCATGGCAGCTCGACAATGAGTTCGGCGGCGAGACAAAATTCGATTTCGGCGAGTGTTCTCTGGAGGCGTTCCATGCGTACCTAGCGGAAACATATGGCACGGTAGAAGAGCTTAACCGCCGCTGGGGTACGGTGTTCTGGTCACAGCGTTATGAGCGGTTCGATCAAATTCCGCTTCCGGCGAAGATCGACGCCGATGTAACGATGTGGCAGAATCCGAGTCTAGAGATGGCTTTCGCCAAGTTCTCATCTTTGTCCATCGTCAACTATGCGAGGAAGCAGGCCGAAGCATTAAGGCCATTTATTGACGGCCGGCCGATAACGACGAACGCGTTCATGTTCCGCTGGGGCGACAGCGTCGACTGGTCGAAGCTATTCGACGGGCTGGATGTCGTAGGCATGGACATCTACAGCGACAAGCCGCATGAGATTGCTTTCTACGGAGACGCATGCCGAGGCGTGCTGCAGCGTCCGTTCTGGATGATGGAATACGGCACGGGCTCGCGCAACTTGATCAGCGAGATGGAGCTGCTGAAGGACCGCGGCTGCAGCCGGTTTTTCCTGTTCAAGGCGAAGCCGTTCCCATGGGGACAGGAGCAGGGCGGGGGACATCCCGAGCTGCTGACGCTGACGGGCGAGCCGTCCGCCAACTATGGTGTCGTGCGTGACTACACGGAGCGTCACCTCGATTATATCGAGCCGACGGAAGCGCAAGCTGCGCCAATCGGCCTTTACTATCACTTCGAGAGCTCATGGAGCTACCGGATCTCGGTATCCGATCATATCGCATATGCCGATTACATGGTAGACACCGTTTATCGTTCGTTATACGACGAGACTCGTTCGGTCGACGTACTATATACGCCAGAGCATATTGGCGATCATAAGCTGGTCATCGTACCGCTGCATCTGCTTCATGACGCCGCGCTGGAGCAACGTTTGTCAGAATACGTACAAAGTGGTGGTCGTCTCATCGCGACGACGGACTTGTTCCGCAAAAACGGCGACAACGTCTTTTTGACTCAGGTGCCAGAACTGTACGGCAGCGTATTCGGATGGAACGCGAATAACTTCGTTACCGATTCGATTCGCGTACGACCAAGCGGCGGCGTCTATACCGAGAACAGATACGGCGAAGGCAAAGCATGGTTCGTCGCGCGAGACACGTCAGTCGAAGAATGGCAAGCACTCATTGCGAAGGCATTATTATAAGTGGAACAGAGGTTGCGAAGCTGTGGATGCTTCGCGGCCTCTTTTTTTGCAAGAAATACGGACACACACGCTGCACCAAAACCTCAGCAGAGCCCTGACGTGCTAATAGTGTCTTTTTGGGCCACTAATGGGAATGTAGCAGTGGAATTGCCTCATTTAGTTCGATTTTAGGCCGTTAATGGAGCTGATCTCCGATGTATGGTCTAATAAGCCGAATTAGTTTGACGAAATGCCGTTACACGCACAGCCACGCCGTCTGCTCGCCCACGCAACCGTCGGTTTCGCCATCCATAAGCTGCATTTCCCATCCTATTGCCCTCAAGTAAACTAGATTTGTGCGAATAGGATGAATTCCCCATCCTATTCTATCCGCCACGCCGCCTGCTCCCCCACCATTGCCACTTTCACCAACCATAAGCTGCATTTCGCATCCTATTCTCCTCAAGTAACCTAGGTTTGTGCGAATAAGCTGGGTATCACATCCTATTATGGATGGCTACACAGCTTTGGCGGAGGTTGCGATTTAGTTCGGTTCAGGGCTACGTAAGTAGTAACGACGAAATACCACTATTGCGTTGTACAGCACTTCTACAGCCCCTTACTCTAGACGGCAGTTAGCTCGTAATGATCAATGGTTTCTCGCTAGCACCCAAATGAAACTAAACCGCTCTAGCTGAATTCCAAATTACCGATTTCAAAATTTTAACAAATGATATAATATAAAGGTGGTTAGGGATGGCGTTCATCGGAGAGGTGGCAACAGCATGAGGGACAGAAGGAAATGGGGTCTCAATCGGATACTATTTGTTTCGGGAATCGGGATGCTGGCATTGTTCATCGGTGCAACGGTCTACTTAAACACGCGTGGCCATGATCAGCCTTACGCACTAACGATTTACGGCGACCATCCCGAGAGGCATCTTATCCAGATTAAAGATACGCAGCATTTAATTCATACATACGGCTTCAACATTCCGGACGAACGCGTTGCTTTGAATCTAGATGGATCTTATTACGTATTGTTAGAGCGAAAGAACAGAGAGTTAGTATTCATGACAGACGAAATAAGTACGTTAAATGATTTTTTGAATGCTAACCGTGTTGGCCGAAAATAAATAGAGGCGGGGGCGTTTCGATGAATGAGGTTTTACTTCCTTACGTGCAAGGGTTTGAGCCAACCGGTAATTTACGTTCAGATATTAAGCGGTTTTTCGAGCTGAACGACGATCGGGACACGCTGGATCATACATACAAGGTAGCCGGAGTTGCGCAGAGGGTGGCTGAACGATACGAGGCCGATCCGAGGAAAGCCGTAACAGCGGCGCTGCTTCATGACATCAGCAATGTCATTCCCGTTAACGCCATGATGGAAACGGCTGAGAAGCTGGCGATCCCAATCCTCGACGAGGAAAGGAAGTACGACCGCATCGTTCATCAGAAGCTGTCGAGAGCGATGGCGGCCGAACTGTTTCATGTCGAGGACGAGGAAATCCTGAATGCGATCGAATGCCACACAACGCTCAAGGCAAATTCTACGCTGCTCGATAAAGTGCTGTTCATCTCGGACAAAATGGCATGGGAGCTTCCCGGCGACCACCCTTACCTGCAGAGCGTCAAGGACAAGGTGAACAACGACCAGCTCATCGAAGGCATCTTGGTGTATCTCGATCACCTCTGGGACAACCGGGCGAACATGAAGCTCGTCCATCCTTGGCTGATCGCGGCTAGGGAGGAACTATCGAATGACGAGTTCAAAGGATATTAGGTAGCGGCAAAAGCCGGCTGATCAGAGGGGCTGTATGAAAGGCCTCTCTGATCAGCCGGCTTTTGTTCATGTTATTGCTCCGTCACGGCGGGAGAGACAAGCTCAAACACGCTAAGATCGGGTTTCGTGCGGACGAACTGCGATACGAAATTCATTAAGTAAATCAGAATTTGCTCCGGATCTACATCCCACTGCTTCTGAATAAGATGTCCCCGCATCGCCATTCGCAGCATCATGCTGATGATCGTATTCTGAATCATCGTCTCGAGGATGTTCGGATCGAAGGAAGGCTGGATCGAGCCGTCGCTAATGCCTTCTTCGATGGCGGCCTTGAAACGCTCCCCGCGATCCTCCATCGAGTTTTTGTACCGTTTGCGAAGCTCCTCCGAAGGAAATGAGTTTCGGTAGAAGTGATCGAACAGCCCGATGAACCGCAGATGGTCGGGATGCTCGCGGTAAAGCAGCAGCCAGCCGTTCAGCATAATGCTTAGTTTATCCGCGCCAGTCTTGCCGGAATCGCCGTCCACCTGAAAATAATGCGAGATTTCGTTCATGATTTTGATCTGTATTTCAAACACGATTTCATGTATCGAATTAAAATATTTATACATCGTCACCCGGCTGATCCCCGCCTTGGCCACGATATCCACCATCGTAATTTGGGACATATCCTTCTCCAAAAAAATTTCTCTAGCAGCCTCAAGGATTTGATCCCGACGTTTCACACGAAGGTCGTCTAACTCCTCTTCCCATGTTTTCAAAGCGCTCCAGCCTCATTCCCGCAACGGTTTATAGTGTTATTCATTCGCGTCAGTTACTGCCAACTCCTCTTTCGAACCTTATTATAAGCGTTATTTCGACAAATATGAACACATAATAAATAGGTGTTTACAAGTTGTTAACTAGGTTGTATGATGATGAAGTCGGCTGTAAAGCCGAGTAATCTTATAGGATATTTGTCTACCGGACAGCCGGAGACACAATGCGAAAATATTGCCTGATGGCGATAGCTTTGTATTGTGTTTTTTTTATTTAGCCGCATATTCGATATTGGAATCGGAGCGGCAGACTACAATGGTGGAGGGTTATGTATGAGTAATCGCAAATCGAAAGTGAATTTGTTCAAAAGGTATGTACCGTTAGGCATCGCGGCGTTATTGTCGGTCGCCCTGTTCGCAGGCTGCAGCAATAACGCCAACAACGAGCCTCCTGCAGGAAACAAAGGGGAAGCAACCAATTCTCCCGCGACGTCAGAGCCGGCCAAGGGCGAGAAGGTTTCGTACCGCATCGGAGACGTCATTAATCCGGAGCAGGTCAACAACTTTAATCCTTACTTGAAAACAGGCAATTATCGTCCATTGTTCGATTATGTGTATGACGCGCTTTATTACTTCAATCCAGTCAAGGGGGAACTGATCAATCGGCTCGCGGCAGATAGCGGTACATGGTCCGAGGATCAGAAGACGTTTACCGTGAAGCTGAACACGGCCGCGAAGTGGCATGACGGAGAAGCTTTCACGGCCGACGATGTTGCGTATACGTTCCAAGCGTTGAAGGATCATGCCGTGCTCGATTCTTATCAGTTATGGAGCGACACCCGTCTAAGCAGCGTGACGGCAAGCGGTTCCGATACGGTCGTCTTTCAATTGAACAGCCCGTTCCCTTCGCTCAAGAACTACCTGACCACGGTTTATATCGTACCTAAGCATTTGTTCGAGAAAGAGGATCCGGCGACGTTTCTGAACAAAACGCCGATCGGCACAGGAGCTTTCAAATTCAGAAACATCAACGAAAGCGCGATTTTGCTCGATGCCAATACGGACTTCTTCTTAGGAGCTCCGCAAATTACCGAGCTCGTTCTTCAACGGTTCAAAGATTCGCCGGCTATTACGCTAGCGCTGCAAAAAGGGGAGATTCAAGGGACGACAGGCGCGATCGCGATGCCGAGTCTTCCGAAGCTGCTCGAGAACAAGGATAACAAGCTGCAGCAATTCCCGGGTCTGTCCACCTACGCGGTCATTATCAATAACGACAAGCCGGGCTTGAACGACGCAGCCGTCCGCAAAGCGATTCAGCAAGCAGTCAATCGCGAGGAAGTCGTAGAGAAAGGCGAGATGGGAGCAGCCACGCTCGGCAATCCTGGATTCCTGTCCCAAGGCTTCGGCAGTCTGGTTGACGAGAGTCTAACATCCGATCCTTCGTTGCAGTTCAGCATCGAACAAGCGAGCAAGACGCTAGAGAATGCAGGCTACGCGAAGAACGGCAAAGGCATCTACGAGAAAGACGGCGTTAAGCTATCCTTCGTGTACTATATGGCGGCTAACGCTCCGGCGCAGAACAAAGAAGGCGCGATGATCACCGATTGGCTGAAACAGGCGGGCATCGAAACGACGATCAAGATGGTGACTTGGCCGGAGCTTACGAGCCTTGCGATGTCGGGCGATTATGATTTGATTCAAAACGGGATTACCGTTCCTCCGGATCCGCAAGCCGCGCTCGAAGTGTTCCATAGCAAAATGACGGCACCCATCGGCGAGAATTCTCCTGGACTTAACTGGGCGAGATTCAGAGATGAGCAAGTGGACGGATGGCTCGACGAAGCCGCTTCAGCGAATGCGGAGCAGCGTGCGGAGCTGTACAAGAAGGTACAGGGGAGAATCGCCGAGCTCGCGCCTATCGTTACGCTATACAGTACGGGCAAGACACCGTACAGCGAAACGGCGTTCACGAATTACGACACGAATGTTCCGGCGACCTCCGTCATTTCGCTAGCGAAGGTCACGAAGAAATAAAGAGGAGCTGTACCGATGAAGATTCAATTGTCCTACGTCATCAGGAGAGTCGCGTTCGCAATCGCGACTCTCCTCGCAGCGATCGTCATGAACTTCCTGCTGCCAAGGCTCATAGGCGGCGATCCTGCGGAAATGATCGCTTCGACGACCGCGCTTGGCTCGGCCGAGATAGCGGATGAGCTGCGAAAGCAGTTCGGACTCGACAATCCGAGCCTGCTCCATCAGTTCGGCAGCTATATAGTCCAATTGTTCCAAGGCAATCTAGGCATTTCCTATTTCAATTACCCGGTGCCCGTCAAGGACGTTCTCTGGAACGCCTTGCCGTGGACGCTGGGTACGGTTTTTATCGCCACCTTGCTGAGCTACGGAATCGGCTGGCTGATCGGCGTCAAGGGCGCATTGAAACCGGGCTCGTGGTTCGATAATTCGGCGCTCGGCGTCAGCTTCTTCATCAACTCCGTTCCGTATTTTTGGATCGGCATTATTCTTATTCTTATTTTCGGATACAAGCTGGATTGGTTACCGATGGGTCAGGCGATTCCCGTCGATTACGATACGCTTTCCCCGATCCGCAAGGTCGGTTCCATCGCCTATCACGCCGTATTGCCGATCGTTTCGCTCGCTCTGGCATCGGTTGCGAGCCATATTCTCGTGCTTCGGAACAATTTGATCCGGGTTTTATCCGAGGATTACATGGTGCTCGCGCGAGCCAAAGGTCTGTCATCGAGAAGACGTGTTTTCCACTACGGAATCCGTAACGCTTTTCTGCCTTCGTTTACGGGATTTATGTTGTCGCTCGGTCATGTCGTCGGCGGGGCGATTACGATGGAAATCGTATTTTCCTACCCCGGAATAGGGATGCTCACCAATAACGCGATATTGAATCATGACTATCCGTTAATCCAAGGTGCATTTCTCGTTATTGCCGTATCGATCATCGCCGTTAATTTAATCGCCGATTTGATTTATCCCTTTATTGACCCTCGCGTCAATCTGAATTAGGAGCTGAACGGATATGAAGACCAACTCCCCGTTGGAAGGTTCCCGCGCATGGAACGGCAAGCAGCTGTCAGGGCTCGCGATTCTCGCTTTTTTTGCGATTGCGGCGTTCATCGGCCCGCTGCTTGCCCCTTATAACAAAAACGACATTGAATTCGAGGCGTGGCTTAAGCCTTCCATGAAACATCTGCTCGGTACGGACAGCTATGGACAGGATTTGTTCTCGCAGCTCATATACGGTACGCAAACCTCTTTTCTGGTCGGCATTCTGGCGGGAGCCATTACGACGGTCATCGGCGTTCTCGTCGGACTTACCGCCGGGTTCTACCGCAAATGGGTAAGCGATGCCTTGATGTTCGTCGTCGACTTGCTGCTCATCATTCCGGTCATCGCGCTTATGATCATTCTGGCTTCGTTTCTGCCGTCCATGGGACTCACGAGCATCATTCTCGTCATCGGCCTGCTCAGCTGGCTGTACATGGCACGAAGCATCCGCAGCCAGACGCTGTCGGAGAAGCAGCGCGGTTACGTGGAGGCGGCGCGGGTCGTCGGGATGGGCAATTTCAAAATCATGACGACGGAAATATTGCCGAACCTATTCCCGATCATCGCGGCCAACCTGGTCAGCGTAACGACGCAGGCGGTGCTGGCGGAGGCCGGGCTAAGCTTTCTCGGCATCGGCGATCCGCGGAGCGTAAGCTGGGGCACGATTCTTACGCTGGCGCATACCAACAACGCCATTATGTACGATGCGTGGTGGTGGATTGTGCCGCCGGGCGTAGCGATAGCGCTATTTTGTTTCGGCTTCGTGCTGCTCGGCAACGGTACGCTTGAGCGATTCAGGGCGAAACGGGGCGCGCAGCAGCATTTTTCTTGAAATACAGGAGGCGATACGCATGGGTTTACTGGACGTTAGCAATTTGCAAGTGGAATACGAATCGCCGCGGGGAATGTTCAAGGCGGTCGATGGCGTAAGCTTCTCCATCGAGCGGGGAGAAATGTTTGGGCTAGCCGGCGAATCCGGGTGCGGGAAGTCGACGACCGCTTACGGCATCAGCAGGCTGCTGCGTCCGCCCGCACGACTGGCAGGAGGCAGCATCGTCTTCGACGGCAAACCGCTCACGAGTCTTACCGAAGCCGAGTTTCGGCCGTATCGTTGGTCGAGAATTTCGGTCGTGCTGCAAAGCGCGATGAATAACCTAAATCCGGTGATGAGGATCGGGAACCAACTAACGGATGTGATACTTGCGCACGGGGCGGGCGTATCCGTGCGCGATGCGCTCCGCAGAGCGGAAGAGCTGCTTGCTCTCGTAGAGATGCCCAAGGAGAAGTTGGCCAGCTATCCGCATGAGCTGTCAGGCGGCATGCGCCAACGCGTCGTTATCGCCATGTCGCTGGCGCTGCTGCCGGAGCTTATTATTATGGATGAGCCGACGACCGCGCTCGATGTCGTTACTCAGAAAGGGATCGTGAGCCGTATTGTCGAGCTGAAGAAGGAGCTCGGTTTTTCCGTTTTGTTCATTACGCACGATTTGCCGCTTATGCTGGAAATTTGCGATCGGATCGGCATCATGTATGCCGGCAAAATGGTCGAGGTTGGCAGCGCGGAGCAGCTGCTCGGCGGGGCTCGCCATCCCTACACGCAAGGACTGCTTCGCTCCTTTCCTTCCTTGTCGGGGCCGAAGGTGCGAATCGAAGGTATACCGGGCTCGCCGCCGAATCTCGTCGAGCCCCCGGCAGGCTGCCGCTTTCAATCGCGCTGCCCGCATGCGACCGATGTTTGCTCTTCGCTTGAGCCAAGCGCAATCAACGACGATAGAGGGATGGTAGCTTGCCATCTGTATGGATCGGGGGAGGGTAACCATGAAGCCATTGCTGCAAGTCAATCGCGTTAGCAAAGTATTCGAATCGGGCTCTTTCCTGCAGAAGAAAAAGTTCAGTGCGGTCAGAGACGTAAGCTTTACGCTTCACAAGGGCGAAGTGCTGGCGATTGTCGGAGAATCCGGCTGCGGCAAAAGCACGCTCGCCAGAATGATCGTGAACTTGATCGATCCGACGAGCGGCGAGATTTTGCTGGACGGCAGTCAGACAAGCAGGAAATCAAAGGACCGCAAGGCGGTCGCGAAAGACCTGCAAATGATTTTTCAGGATCCGTTCGAAACGATGAATCCGAATTACCGCGTTCAAGACGTCATTGGCCGTCCGCTTCAACTGCATGGAGAGCAGGGCGATATTCGGAAGAAAGTGCTGGGGCTGCTCGCGCAAGTAGGTCTGACTCCCGCCGAGGATTACATCGACAAGTACGCCTCCCAGCTATCCGGCGGCCAGAAGCAGCGGGTTATGATCGCCAGGGCGCTAGGCATTAATCCGCGTGTCCTTGTCGCCGATGAGCCGACATCGATGCTGGATGTATCCATAGGAATCGACATTATGAATTTAATGCTGGATTTGAAAAACGACTATGATCTTTCCTTGATATGGATCACGCATAACTTGGGAAGCGCAAGATATATGTCCGATAGAATCCTTATCATGTACGGCGGACAAATCGTCGAGAGCGGAGAAACGGAGCAGATTATTTCAAGTCCGCAGCATGCTTACACGCGGACTCTGCTGGATGCTTCGCCGAATCCATGGGGAAGGGAAGAGAAACGATGAGCAAACCGAATATTATCGTTATTTATTGCGACGACTTGGGGTATGGCGATCTGGGCAGCTACGGCTCCGAGCATATCCGCACGCCTCACCTCGATCGGCTGGCGGAAGAGGGAGCCAGGTTTACGAATTGGTATTCGAACTCTCCCGTCTGTTCCCCGTCTCGCGCGTCGCTGCTGACCGGACGTTATCCGGTACGGACGGGAGTGGAGAGTATCTTAAGCGGCAAACGCGGAACAGCGGGCTTGTCGTTGGACGAGAAGACGATCGCGTCGCTGCTGAAGCCGCACGGCTACCGCACCGGATTGTTCGGGAAGTGGCATCTCGGCGTAACGCCGGAGCAGAATCCGAATGCCCACGGCTTCGACGAGTCGTTTGGTTTCCTGGCTGGCTGCGTGGATTATTATTCGCATATTTTTTATTGGGAGCAGCAGAGGGGCGTTAATCCTGTCCATGATCTATGGCATAACGGCAAGGAAGTATGGAGCAATGGCGGATATATGACCGAGCTTATTACGGAAAAAACCGTCGCCTTCATTGAAGCGGACGGCAATGAAGGCCATGATGAGCCGTTCTTCGCTTATGTGGCTTATAACGCTCCCCACTATCCAATGCATGCGCCGCAGAAATACGTAGATCGTTATCCGGATCTGCCTCCGGATAAGCGTATTATGGCGGCGATGATCTCCGCGGTGGACGACGGTGTCGGCGAGATTGTCGACGCTTTGCGCAGAACCGGGCAATATGACAATACGATCATATTTTTCTCTAGCGACAATGGACCGTCGACGGAGTCGCGCAATTATTTGGACGGCACGGAGGATCTTTATTACGGCGGTTCTGCGGGAATATTCCGCGGACACAAAGGCAGTCTGTTCGACGGAGGCATTCGCGAGCCCGCTATTCTTAGCTATCCGGCGCTGCTTGGACGCGGCGGTATTGTCCGACATGAGCCTTGCGCCATGATGGACGTCGTTCCGACGGTTCTGGAGCTTGCGGGAATCGAACCGCCTGTGCACCATTTGGAT
This sequence comes from Paenibacillus sp. 05T425, assembly GCF_056396205.1. Taxonomy (NCBI): domain Bacteria; kingdom Bacillati; phylum Bacillota; class Bacilli; order Caryophanales; family Paenibacillaceae; genus Paenibacillus; species Paenibacillus sp. 05T425. The sequence continues at coordinate 623,510 of NZ_JBFTLA010000001.1, read as the reverse complement.
GGCAAGAGCATCGTGCCGCTGCTTGGTCAGCCGGGGGAACAGCATCACGAGCGGTTATTTTGGTCATACGAGGGGCAACTAGCCGTTCGCGAAGGCAAGTGGAAGCTTGTGCTTAACGGCAAGCTCGATTTCGGCCGTCAGGCGCCGGATGCCGTTCATCTATCCGACCTCGAGCATGATCCCGGCGAGCGCAACAATTTGCGCGAGCAATACCCCGATAAGGCTCGGGAGCTGGAAGAAGCCGTTACGCGCTGGTACGACGAGCTCCGGCGTCAGGAGGGAATTTAGATGGATTACCCGATCAAGCGGGAGCTTACTGCTGCTAGCGGAAATGCCGCAGCTGGCAGTTGCTGCTGCCAAGTCGGCAGGGGCACAGAAGCTGTAGCTTACGAAAGCAAGACGAGCGATAACGAATTCGGCAAGATGTCTGCTGGTGTTCCGCATGAAGGGATGGTGCTGCTGAAGGGCGGTTCTTTCCTGATGGGAACGGAGGACCGGGAAGGCTTTCCGGCCGACGGGGAAGGACCTATCCGCGAGGTGACAATCGATCCTTTCTACGTCTCTCCATACGCAGTGACGAATGCGGAATTTGCTGCCTTTGTCGCCGATACGGGCTATCGGACGGATGCCGAGCGATTCGGCTGGTCATATGTATTCCATCTGTACGTGACGAAGGAATCGGATCAGGAGGTACGCAGTACGGCCCAAAGCACCCCATGGTGGTGGGTGGTAGAAGGCGCGGATTGGCAAAGTCCGGAAGGAAAGGGTTCGCATATCGAACAAAGGATGAACCATCCGGCTGTTCATATTTCTTGGAACGACGCGGCTGCGTATTGCGCCTGGTCCGGCACGCGCTTGCTAAGCGAAGCGGAATGGGAATTCGCCGCGCGCGGCGGGCTAGTACAGAAGCGTTATCCGTGGGGAGATCTTCTGAAACCGGATGGCGAGCATAGATGCAACATCTGGCAGGGGAAGTTTCCGTACAAAAATAATGCCAGCGATGGCTACGAAACGACGGCGCCCGTGGATGCCTATGCTCCAAACGGCTATGGCCTATACAATATGGTCGGCAATGTATGGGAATGGTGTTCCGATTGGTTCAGCCCGTCTTCGCCGGTGCATGATGTGCGCATCAATCCGCAAGGACCAAGCTCGGGGAAGACGAGATCGACCCGCGGCGGCTCGTATTTATGCCACAAGTCGTATTGCAATCGATACCGCGTCGCGGCTCGAAGCTCGAACAGCCCGGATAGCTCGGCTGGCAATATGGGGTTTCGGGTCGGAGCAAGCGAGAGGAGCAACGGGAAATGAAGGCTGTAATGGTCATGTTTGATTCGCTTAACAAGCATATGCTGCCGAACTACGGCTGCGAATGGATCAAGGCCCCTAACTTTGAAAGGCTGTCGGAGGCGACCGTCACGTTCGATAGCTGTTATGCGGGCAGCTTGCCTTGCATGCCGGCGCGCAGGGAGCTGCACACGGGACGGCATAATTTTTTGCATCGCAGTTGGGGGCCATTGGAGCCCTTCGACGATTCGGCAATCGACGTTTTACGGAAAAACGGCATATATACCCATCTGTCCACGGACCATACGCATTATTTCGAGGACGGAGGCGCCACTTATCACACTCGCTTTAACAGCTGGGAGTATGCGAGGGGGCAGGAGGGCGATCCGTGGAAGGGCAATGTGCAGGATCCCCATATCCCCGAGTCGCTATCGGGACCAAAGATCGGCGGCTTATGGCGTCAAGATTGGGTGAATCGCGCTTACTTGGATACGGAAGAGAAGCAGCCGATTGCCGTAACCTTCGACAACGGCATCGAATTTATCGAGACGAACCGGAATCAGGACAATTGGTTTGTGCAGATTGAGGCTTTTGATCCCCATGAACCGTTTTTCACTCAGAAGAAATACAAGGATTTGTATCCTCATCTCTATGACGGCAAACATTTCGACTGGCCGGATTACGGCAAAGCCTCGCAGCAGCCGGAGGAAATTCAGCATGCGATCTACGAGTATGCGGCTTTGCTCAGCATGTGCGATACGTATCTGGGCAAGGTGCTGGATGTTTTCGACCGGCATAATCTTTGGGAGGATACGATGCTGATCGTCAACACCGACCATGGCTTCCTATTGGGTGAGCACCGATGGTGGGGCAAAAACATTCAGCCGTTCTACAATGAAATCGTCAATCTTCCGCTCTTCGTGTGGGACCCGCGCCATCAAACGAAGGGAACGCGAACGGATGCGCTTGTCCAGACGATCGATATCGCGCCGACGCTGCTTGAATTCTTCGGGACGCCGATCCCATCGGATATGCAGGGCAAGCCGCTTAGCGGAGTTATCGACGGGAAAGATGGGGACCACGGGACGAAGCTGCGGGAAGCTGCTATCTTCGGCATGCATGGCGGTCATATCAACGTAACCGACGGCAGATATGTCTATATGCGGGCGCCGCAGCGCTTCGATAATGGGCCGCTTCGCGAGTATACGCTGATGCCGACTCATATGCATAATCGATTTGGGGCTAACGAGCTTGCCGATTTACACTTGCGCGAGCCTTTTGCGTTTACGAAGGGCTGCCGAACGTTGGAGATTGAGGCGCATACGTATTTGAATCCCTACTTGCACGGGACGCTGCTCTTCGATCTGGAGGTTGACCCACGCCAGCAAACGCCAATCGTGGATGAAACGACTGAAGCTAGGATGATAAAGCTGATGGCGGATTTGATGCGGGCCAACGATGCCCCGCCGGAGCAATTCGAACGTATCGGTATTCCATTGAACGGAATTGTAGAGAAAGAAGCTTTGAAGCTGGAGAAGGAAGCTCGGAAGCGGGTGTATGAAGCGGACTTAGGACTTGGCGAACAATGGACGGAGCGGGGGAGAGCGGCTTATTTCGCCGTACAATGCTTGGTCCCCGCTTCGGTTCGGGTTACGCTTCAAGATGGCATTAAGGCTTATGTCCAATCTGCCGGGATCATGAAGATCGATGAGGAGATAATCGTTAAATGGATATCGTCATTCGGGACTCAAGGCGAGCCATTAATAAAGGCGCTTAACATGCTGGTGTTGTAGAAGCTATTCTTCTGTCTTAGGATTGACCGCCTTCACGTATTTGCCTGGAGCTGCCTCAATGGCGATGGCGTCGCTCGTATCGATCTGGTCGATCGACCAAAGCTTCGTTCCCACTTCGTATTCGGTAGAAAAATTATTAGGCGTCGCTCCAGATTCCGTTAGTGATGTATATTGAATCTCGCCGATTTCTTCACTTGGCATGATCGCTTCAGCGAACGTAATTCTATAAACGGTATTGTTCCATTTGACTAGCGCATAAGGGAAGGAAGCGAATGACTTTGTTACGCTCTTCTTTAGGGTCTCTGTACTGCTATTGTCTGCCATAGCGGCGGCAGCGCTGGGAGCTTCGGCGGAATCGTCAGCCCGACTGGCGGTATCGCCGTTCGAGCAAGCGCTAGTCAAAGCGATCAGTAGAATTAATATTAGTTTTTTCATCTTGTTCACCTCATCCTCTAAACGCATGGTTTGGCCTAGATGTTGCATATTATTGGAAAACAGAAAGAACCGCCTCTGCAAGCCGAGAGGCGGTTCTTTGTTCCTGCAGCGAATCTACTTTATCTTCTTCTGATCCAGCTTCTTGCTCGATGCAATGTTCGCATAAGAACTAGAATCGGCTACATAAATGCCGTCGTCTTCATTGATCGGAATATACGTTCCATCAGCCATCTTGCGTAGGAATAAGATGACCTCTTGTCCTTTCTTCAGGTAGGTGGACATATCGGAGAAAACAGTAACATCCCCGTCCGTTCCTCCCATTTGCGATAAAGTAATCGGTTGTTCGGATTCGTATTCGCCCTTCAGCACTTCGAGAACGCCGACGTTAACATCTGTTTTGTAATTCTTGTAGTCGCCTTTCTTATATTTGCTTCCTTTCTCTTTCACGACTTGGCCGCGTACAACGAGATCGGCCGCTTCGGTGAGCGCGGCTTCGTCCTCGTAATAGACGGACCAGGATGGATGAACGTAGACGCCGTCTGCCAGCGCTTCGGATTCGATGCTCGATTGGTCAAGCGCGAAGCTCGATTGGAGCGGGTACAAGCCGTTGACGACAGAGATATCATTGGCGGAAGGGTTGAGCGCTCTTGCCGTTGTGCCGTTCGAGTTAAACGTGTAAGGATGCATAATAGAGGTCGTCTCCACGACGGACGTATGCTCGAGACCTAGCGAATGTCCGACTTCATGCGCGGCAACGGCAGTAATTATGCTGCTCGTATACTTGCTCTGCGAGGTATAATACGTATTAATATTCAAAGTCGCTTGCGATATAATGCCTCCGTCTACGGTGAATGTGCACAGCCCATCCCACGTGGCCATCGATGTGTTCACATTGACCGCATAATAGGTACTGCTCGTTCCAAGCGTTGTGCTTATGTTGAAGTTCGTGTTGGTTTTCCATTTGTTAGCGCCGGCTGCCCATGGCGTAGTGGCGCTGCTCGTGTTGACGTACATCGTTTTCGTACGGCTTGCCCATTTGCCGAAAGAGGTGACGGTTGCGGATGCCGGCGTGCTGTTCACGAGCAAGGTTACTACCGTTAGTACGGCGGCGATACTGACTAGCATTCTCTTTTTACGCATAAATAATTACCCTCCTCAATGTGTGTAGCGATTCATGCATTCTGTAAAAATAACCAAATCTATCCTATTAACGTGTCGATATATGATATAGTTGCAACAAAAAGGAAATTTGATCGGGCGGCAAATGATCCAATAGTAGCGGTTCAACGAATGGGAGGCGGGCAGGAATGGAGAAAGTTCGATTAACGAAGCCTACAGAAGCCTTGAGGGATGCCTATATGGCGTACTATATGGAATGGCAATTGAGCGGCGAAGACGCTGTTCCGTGGGTCGTCAGCAAGGATCCTTCTGATTTCGATGGGATGCTTAAGTGGTATGAAGAGCGGGAGAGGGGAGAAAACCTGCCTGAAGGATGGGTGCCGGATTCTACATATTGGCTTGTAGGAGAGCAGGGGCTGCTGCTTGGCGTTGTTAACATCAGACATGCTTTAACTCCTTTTTTGTTAGAGAGAGGCGGTCATATCGGATATGGGATTCGTCCTTCGGAGCGAAGAAAAGGTTACGCCGGCGAGCTGTTGCGGCTTTCCCTAATTGAAGCGAAGCATCTAGGCATCAACCGCGTTCTTGTGGTATGCGACGAAAGCAATACAGCCTCTGCCAAAACGATTCTAAAAAACGGCGGCATCCCAGATCGCGATTTTGTGGAAGAAGACGGCAACGTAATTAGAAGGTTTTGGATCGACAATGAATAAGCCGAGCGTTACGGAGGTTGTAGCTTCCGTTCTGCCCGGCTTTTTTTCGTTACTTGTGATTATGCTTTTAAATAATCAATGAATACTTTTCTGAGAATGGCCAACTGATGATCGGACTCCAGGTCGGACTCCAACAGCATAATGTTTTTCTGAGAGGACAGCTTCTTGGAAAATAATCCGAACGTATTAACGAGCGTCGTCAACGTCTCGCGAACCGGAAGATCGGATCGGACAGAACCGTCAGCGATGCCTTGCTGGATAATCTTCGCATATTCACGCGATACACTCCGGTTCAAGGCGTTGAATTCCAAAATATCTTCAAGCGGCTCCGTGGAATGAGAGGCGTAGCTCTCAAAATCAGCCATAAACTTTGCGCTGGGGTTGTTATGGTCCTCGATGAAGAAGTCGAACAACACCTCGTGCTTCTCCAGGCAGTTCATTGGAAGCGCGGCGATCGCCTGGAAGCGCTCGTAGATTGGCTCCAGCAGCTTGGAGGCGACGGCAACGACAAGCTTCTCTTTTTTGGCAAAATAACGGAATAGTGTCGCGATGCCGATATTCGCTTCGCTCGCAATATCCTGCATTGTCGTTTTCTCGATTCCCTTCTTCGTGAACACGCGCTCCGCTGCATCGATGATTGTTGCTAATCGGTGCTGCTTGCTGTCATAACGTTCCTTCTCGTATCTTTCTTTTGGATCCATGAGCACCTTGTCCTTTTCCGTTCTTCGCACCTGTATTTCTAGCTATTATACCGATAGGGGCATCCTGTAAGCAAGATACAATTGAGTTCTGAATCGTCATATGATATTATATGAATCATAGTGATAGTAATACTATCACAACTTGCTTTCCAATAGATCATCTTTAGTGAAAACACTCGTGAAGGGGAGAGATGAGCATGACTAGATTATCGAATAAAGTAGCAATCGTAACGGGAGCCGGCAGCGGCATGGGACGCGAGGAAGCGCTATTGTTCGCAAGCCAAGGGGCGGCTGTCGTAGCAACGGATATTAATGAAACGGCGGTTCAAGCGGTTGTAAGCGAGATCGTTGCAAGCGGCGGACAAGCGATTGCTTTCGGACATAACGTTGCTTCAGAGGATGCATGGGTCAAAGTAGTGGAAGGCGCGATAGCCGCATACGGCCGCATCGACGTTCTCGTCAACAACGCAGGCATCTCGCTGGCGATCGGCTTACTGGATACGACCGTCGAGCAATGGAATAAAGTAATGGCAATCAACTTGACGAGCACCTTCCTTGGGATGAAGCATGTCGTTCCGCATATGCAAGCGAACAAGGGCGGTTCTATAATAAATATTTCCTCTATCGCAGGTCTGACGGGCAGCAGCGGTGCTGGCGCGTATACCGCATCCAAAGGCGGCGTTCGGATGTTGACCAAAGCGGCAGCAGCCGACTTCGGCAAAGACAATATTCGCGTCAATTCGGTTCACCCTGGCTATATTGAGACACCAATGAGCTCCGAGCACGTGAACAACAAGCAAATGCTGCAATGGTTCTTGTCGCAGACGGCGTTGCCGAGAGTGGGACAAGCTTCCGAGGTCGCGCAAGCGGTGCTGTTCCTTGCTTCCGATGACGCATCGTATATTACAGGCGTCGAGCTGCCGGTGGACGGCGGCGTAACGGCGAAGTAAGCAGGTTTAAATAACGGGATGGAGCAGATATTATATCTGCTCCGTCCCGTTTCTATTTGGGGCGATTGCCCTCTAGACTCACTTAGGATCCTCGTTTCATTGCACATTATGCAACCAGCACGCGGCATAAGTGCTCCTAAGCTAAAGTCCGTTGCAGGATGTGCAACGACAGTCAACTCTTCCTTTCAATCCCCTCATAATCGACGACTTCAACGCGCGTGAAACCATAAGATTCTTATACTTTCGACCCTCCGTTTATTATATATAAATCAATTTGTAATCGCTTTATAATTCGATGTGAGATGGAAAGATATTTCATATCAGGGGGATAAAAATGAAAAGACTAGGTTTATTTAGCGTAAGCGCTGCATTGGTTGCGACGTTGGTTATGTCCGGCTGCGGAAGCGCCGGGAACAATTCAAGCACGAATTCGGCAGCGGATGACGAACTGGAATGGGATACATCGGCAATGGAATACGTCATGGAGCCGGAGGTCGCTTCCGGAGAACAACCGCTTAAGGTTTGGGTTGAATACGAGGACTATGGCAAGGCGCTCGTGGAAGCTTTCAAGGTGAAATACCCAAAAGTGAATGTGGAGATTGAAGTTGTCGCGAAGGTGGACAGCGTCGACCGGATGGCGCTTGACGGAGAAGCGGGTAAAGGCGCGGACGTCTTCATGGCCAACTACGACAAGCTGGCTCAGGCTATCGATAACGCAACGGCGGCACCGCTAGGGAAGTATGAGCAATCGTTGAAAGAAAGCATGCCGAATACATTCGTCGAAGTGGCTAGCCATGACGGCCAAATGTTCGGCATACCGATTTCTACGGAATCGATTGCGCTCTTTTATAACAAAACATTGCTAAAGGAGCTTACGGGAAGCGACAAGCCGGCTGCCACTTGGGAAGAGATAACGGAGCTGGCGGGCACCTACAATAACAGCAGCTCTAACCAATGGACGATACGATTCCTTGCGGGACAATTGTATTATGCTTACCCGGTGCTTTCATCGCTTGGCTGGCATCTGTACGAAGACGATGATCTTGATAAGCCGAACTTCGATTCAGAGAAGTTGACCAAGGGACTGGATTACTACAAGAAGCTTCGCGATATTTGGAACGTTAACTCGGCCGATGCCACTTGGGACTCGATCGAGAATGAATTTGTCAAAGGCAAGACGCCGTATGTCATTACCGGCCCTTGGGTATTCAAGGACTTCGATAAAGCAGCCGCCGACAACAAGTTCGAATATGGCGTGACGAAGCTGCCGAAAGCGGGTTCAGGCGAAGATGCGGCTTCCTTGACGGGGATATCGGTAGCGATCGTATCGGGTTATTCCAAATATCCGGCGGCAGCTCGGGTGTTCGCCAACTTCATGGCATCCGACGAAGGCGCAGCCGCGCTATACAAATCAACAGGAGCTATTCCCGCCATTAAAAGCGAGCGTTTGCAAAATATCGAAGGCATCGACGGCAATGAGCATATTGCAGGCATTATTGCACAGTCGGAAAATGCTGACTTGACCCCGCAAATTCCAGAATACATGTATACGTCCGGCAATGCGCTTATTGTAAACGTATGGGATAATCTGATGCCGGTAGGCGACGCGCAGCAGAAGGCGGAGAAGGAATATACCGATTTGAAGGCGTTAGGCAAGTGAGCTTGGTCACTCGCAACGTAGAAGGCGCAGCAGCGAGCCGTGCGCATAACGGGCAGATGGCTGCATGGCTCCCCGGATTATTGTCCGCAATCGTCTTGGGAGCCGGCCAGTGGGCGAATCGTCAATACTTAAAAGGTATATTTTTCTTTCTAATTGGCATGAGCGGCGCGGCGGCGGAAATTGCTACAGGCAACTATATCTCTATGGAAGGCGGCTTCCGTTTCCGAGGGAATGGCGGCTTTTTCCTGAAGGGCATCTGGGGTCTCCTTACGCTGGGAACGCATCCGCGCAAAATGGGGCTTAGCGGACTGACCGATGGCGATCATTCTATCGTACTTATGGCTAATGGCATCATTGCTCTGTTCTTCATCATGCTCTTATTCCTTTTCTATGTATGGAATATATACGATGCGGCACGTACGAGACGGCTGTTGAATGAAACCGGCGTGCAGAGAAGTTCGCTGCATGATCTACGAAGGTTATGGGAGTCGATGTACGCCTACATCATCCTGTCACCAACCGCGGTGCTTATGCTGTTCGTCTGCGTGCTGCCGATCGTGTTCGGCGTGCTCATTGCGTTTACCGATTATAGCAGGGGCAATACGCCGCCAACGAAGCTTATTCACTGGGTAGGACTGGACAATTTCGCTACAGTTACGCAGGTGTTCTCGTGGATGCATACATTCGTAGGCGTGCTGTTATGGACGTTCGTCTGGGCGATATTGGCGACGGTAACGACGTACTTTGCCGGATTTTTTCAAGCCGTGCTGCTGAATGATTCCTCGGTTAAGTTCAAGAAGCTGTGGCGCAGCATTTATATTTTGCCTTGGGCGGTACCGGCGATGATCTCGGCGCTTGTGTTCAAGTCGATGTTCAATGGACAATTCGGTCCTGTCAGCCAATTTCTTATGGATATCGGATTGATGTCTGAACGGATCTATTGGTTCACCGATCCAAGCCATTCTTATTTGGCGCGAATATTGGCATTGCTCATTAATTTGTGGTTGGGCTTCCCTTATTTCATGGCATTAATCGGCGGTACGTTGACGACAGTGTCGGAAAGTTATTACGAGGCGGCGCGTATCGACGGAGCATCCTCGGGTCAAATGTTCTGGAGAATTACGTTCCCGCTCGTCTATAAGGCGACTGCGCCATTATTAATGCTTTCTTTCGTTAGCAATTTCAACAATTTCGGAGTTATTTATTTCTTAACGGAAGGCGGTCCGGCGAACCCGGATTATAACTTCGCGGGCAACACCGACTTGTTGATTACTTGGTTATACAAGCTGACGCTGGACAACAGGCTGTACAACATGGGGGCGGTCATGTCGATCATCGTATTCCTGATCGTTGCCAGCTTCTCGCTAATTAATCTGCGGAAATCGAAATCTTTCGAGGAGCTTTGAGTTATGAAAGCAATGAATCGCAAACAAACAAGCGTTGCAGGTCTGCTTAGGACGCTGCTCATCTACGTCGAGCTCATCGTCGTTGCCATTATCGTTATTTATCCGCTCATTTGGATAGTCGGAGCATCCTTCGGCAGCTCGAAGGGACTGGCCAACGCGTCGGCAATACCGGACCATGCCACATTGCAAAATTATAAGGAGCTGTTTCGGAATACGAATTTCCCGATTTGGTATATGAACACGCTGAAGGTAGCGGCGGCCAACATGTTATTCGGCGTACTGCTGTCCACGCTCGGCGCGTATGCATTTTCCCGGTTCAAGTTCAAGGGGAAGAAGGTAAGCTTGCTTACCATACTTATTTTGCAAATGTTTCCTGCCTTCCTGACGGCGATTGCTGTATACATGCTGTTCCTTAACTTTGGATTGCTGGACAGCTTGACGGGACTGGTCGTTGTCGGAGTCGCCGCGCAGCTCCCTTATAACATCTGGTTGTTGAAAGGCTACCTCGATAACATTTCAATAAGCTTTGATGAGGCAGCGCTTATCGACGGGGCAACCCGGACACAAATATTTATTCGAATTATTATGCCTCTGGCAACGCCGATGCTCACTTTCGTTGCCGTATTGCAATTCGCCGCACCGTGGATGGATTTCATATTGCCTAGGCTGCTTATTTCTAGCGAGGAGAAAAAGACAGTCGCGATTGGATTGTATTCAATGATTAGTGACCAGACGAGGAATGAATTTACTCTTTTCGCAGCAGGTTCTGTGCTTGTTGCCATTCCGATAGCCGTCTTGTATATCGCGCTACAGAAGTATTTGATCAACGGTTTGACCGCAGGCGGAGACAAAGGATAGGAGAGGGTAGACAGAGATGGATCATACGTTCATTAAGGGTGCAGACGTTTCGATGCTGAAGGAAGTAGAGACACTCGGGGGAGCCTATTTTCTCGATGGTCGGAAGCAGGACTTATTCGAGATTTTGAAGCTGAAGGGACTGAATGTCGTAAGGCTTCGGTTATGGGTTAATCCTCATGATGAGGAAGGCAACCCGTATATGGGCGGCACGAATGACTTGGAGACGACGATTGAGCTCGCGCGCCGAGCGAAGGAGCACGGCCTGCGATTCATGCTTAACATCCACTACAGCGATTTCTGGTGCGATCCGAAGAAGCAATACAAGCCTAAAAGCTGGCATGCGCTGACGGGCTATGAGCTTGAGGAAGAAGTCTATCGCTATACGAGAGAAGTGCTTGAGGTATGCAGAGCATGCGACGTATTGCCGGACTTCGTACAGATCGGCAATGAGACGACGAACGGCATGTTATGGCCGGAAGGCAAGACGCCTAAGTATTTGTTCGAAGAACGGAAATTCGAGTCGGTAGAGACTGAGGAATGGAAATCCTCTTACGATCGATTGGCTAGACTGCTTCAATCAGGAATCCGGGCGGTAAGAGACAGCGGCTCGATGCGTATTATTTTGCATCTCGATGCGGGAGGCTCTAATGTGCTTTACCGGACCTGGTTCGATGAGATGCGTGCACGAGGAGTAGATTACGACATAATCGGCTTGTCCTATTATCCGATCTGGCACGGCACTCTGGAAGAGCTGCGCTTCAATATGGAAGATATAAGCGCAAGGTATGACAAAGAGGTGCTCGTCGTCGAGACGGCGTACGGTTTCACATCGGATAGCCCATCAGGGGGAGATATCTTCAACGAAGAACTAGCATCGCGTGGCGGTTACCCGGCTACTGTTCAAGGGCAAAAGCAGTTTCTGCATGACCTGATGACAATGGTGAGCCGGCTTCCGGCGCACAAGGGACTAGGCATCGTATACTGGGAGCCGGGCTGGCTGCCGGTTGAGCATACGAGCTGGGCAAGCCTCGCTGGAATGAAGTATGGCAACGATGTGGCTTCAATGGGGAATCACTGGGCTAACCAAGGTTTATTCGACTTCCAAGGAAAAGCTCTCGATTCGATAAATGTTTTCAACCAATTCTAGCTATAAGAGCGTTCTGTTCCTGTTATTCAAATGGAACAGAACGCTTTTTTTTCAGCATTCTTTCAGCTAACGCTAAAAAGGGAAAAGGAGGATATTGTCGAACAGTTAGCAAAAAGAAGGACATATTAAGTCTAATAATGGGTGGGATGAATCGTGCATTGGGCAGATGAGAACATTAGATGCGTCTTCAACTCCTTGGAGCGCTCATTGCCTGTCTACGTCGAGACGATTGGCTATAGCGCATGGGAGCGGATCTTCACGAGACCCGACGGGTACCCGTACTATCATTGGCTGCATACGCTTGAAGGAGAGGGAAAGTTCGATCTGGCAAGCGAAAGCCTCTCCCTGACAGAAGGAAAAGGCGTTCTGCTGACGCCGTTCACACCGCATGCTTACTACCCCGTTTCAGACCGGTGGTCCACTATCTACATAACGTTCGGCGGGGCAGCTGCGCCTGCTATATTGGAGTCTCTCGATATGAACAGCTCTGCGATGTATACGGAGCAGGCAGATCGCGTTTCTTTCTCGAGCATCATGGGAGAGATGATTCATAGGGCAGACCGGGACGCCGAATTCTCAGGTCTGGAATCTTCTACGGAGCTGTACCATTTGCTTATGCTGCTGCGAAAATTCGGAATGCGCAATGATCAGCCGTCGTTATCCCAGTATTATGATAAACTAAGGCCCGTCGTACAGTGGATGGAGAATAACTGCGCAGCTAACGTTGGACTTCCCGAAATCGTGGAGCAAGCTCAAATGAGTGTTTCTTACCTGAATGAACTGTTCCGCGACGCCTTCGGCATGAGCCCGTATTCCTTCCTCATTCAATTGCGAATACGGGAGGCCAAAAAAATTATGGTCCATAATCCAAGCATGGCGCTTAAGGATGTATCTGCAAAGGTTGGTTTTAACGACGTAAGCCATTTTGTCGCAACCTTCAGGAAGAAGGAAGGCGTGACCCCAGCTAAGTACAGAGAGCTGCACATTGCTGATTAGTGGCGCATATGGATGGGGCTTGTTATGGCTTGACTGTTAATTAATTTGTGAAGCTGCTCTTGCATATAGGACGGTGAATACGGAAAGCCGTTCTCGATCCAGTAGAAGATTAGACCGTGCAATGAGCTTACGCTGTAGACCGTGAGCAGCTCTTGATTGATTTCGTTGTTCATCTGCTCCATATCTGTGATGGACAATTGCTGTAGGACGCGATACATTCTGTCCTTAATGACATGGAGGACGTCGCTGTTTACTAAGGCGCTATAGCTGGAAGCCCGTGTATGGATATGCTCGAATATTTTGATCGCGTTCGCCGACATTTCGGCAACATGAAATACTTTGACCTGCTCGTAAGGTGACCGATACGCTTGCTTGAATTCATCCATCAGCTCGTCAATGATCTCGTCAAGCAGAGCTTCCTTATTATCATAATGAGCGTAGAACGTGCCGCGATTGTAATTGACGAGCTCGACGATTTCCGTGATCGAGATAGAGGACAATTTTTTCTTCGTCATTAGTGATAACAACGCCTGCTTCAGGGCATCTTTACTTCGTACAATCCTGCGGTCAAGCTTGGGCTTGGACACTTGCACCTTGCAACACGTCCTTTTTTTTGCAGCGTTAACGAACATACGAGGTCTCATTGTTCATTACTGAACAAACGGCCGGCGATTACTGATTGTTCGTCCATTTAACCTTTATTATACTAAAAGTATCATGTGGTGTGATGTTTATCCTGTCGCATGATTGCTAATGTTGAGCGGTTTCGATGAATAGAGCATGATCAATTAAGCAAACGGAGGATGAAGCATGAAACTATCAGGCAAAGTAGCTATTGTGACGGGTGCGGCATCGGGAATGGGCAAAGCAATTGCACAATTGTTTGCGGCAGAAGGCGCTAAAGTAGTCGTATCGGATATTAATGTGGAGGCGGCCGGCAAGGTTGTCGATGAGATCGTAAGCAAAGGCGGAACGGCGCTTGCGCTGGCAACGAATGTCGCTAAGGAAGAAGATATTCAGAACTTGATCGACACGACGGTGCAGCAATACGGCACGCTGGACATTCTTGTTAACAACGCGGGCATTATGGATAACTTCGTTCCGGCTGCTGATCTGACGGACGAGCTGTGGGATCGCGTCTTCGCGGTGAATACGACAGGTCCGATGAGAGCGACACGCAAAGCCTTGAAAATCTTCCTCGAGAAAAAAAGCGGAGTCATCGTCAATATCGCTTCTGCAGGCGGATTGCAGGGTTCTAGAGCGGGCGCGGCTTATACGGCTGCTAAGCATGCCGTAGTCGGCTTCACGAAAAACGTTGGCTTCCAATACGCGAATGAAGGCATCCGTTGTAACGCGATTGCGCCAGGCGGCGTTATTACGAATATTAGTTCCACGCTCACCGCTCCGAACGAGTTCGGCATGGGCCGCGCGATGGCCGGCATGGGCATTAACCCGCGCGCGGGCGAGCCTGAGGAAATCGCGAAGGTTGCCTTGTTCCTCGCTTCCGATGACGCAAGCTTCGTGAACGGCACGGTCGTTACAGCAGATGCAGGTTGGTTGGCTTATTAAACATACAGTCAATACATGAAATAGCGGTCCCAATTCGGGACCGCTATTTCTTATGCTAATTATAAAAATTATTCTGTAATCAGAGGGCTAGAATGATTAATAACTTGAATAGGATGACGGAGTTGAAGGTACGCCCTGAAGCGCCTTCCGATCCAACTCAGCTTCCTCCGCTGAAAGTAGATATTTCGACCACGATCAAAGGCGCGAAGAACATCGTTCTCGACTATGCGCTGGAAGATCTGAAGGAGTTCTATCCGTATACGTATACGGGTGACAGCGAGAAAGTGACATGGAGCCTTAGATTTCCGTTCAAAACGGAGCTTCCAGCGTGGAGTGACGGCGAGGACTACGGTATTCGCATCGATCCGAACACAGGCCGCTTAACGATTGGCTGGTATTTCTGGGTTGGCGAATTCGAGGTTGTCGCGACGTCGCAAGCAGACGGAGCGATTGTCGGCGTTCAGAAAGTACGCTTGGACTACAACAATATCAAACAAATCACAAGCAGCAACGGCGTTATCGAATTTACTTTTATCGACGAACCGGACTGGTTTGAATACGAGTATGACGGCAAAACGTACAAGGCGAATATGAATATCGATGAAGTCGATCTTTCTTACGATGTGGACGGAGAGTACACTCCGATTGAGATTACATCGAGAGAATACGATGCCAAAGCCAATAAGGTGACGTTCCGCTTCACGCCATTCAAAGCAACGGATAAGGAACAAACATTTATCGTCGATATCGGTTACATGGAGAGCACTTATTTGTCGGCTACGGTATTTACCGTTCCAGCGGCACAATAAATTTGAAATAGGGGAAGGGTCTGCTTAAGAGCAGGCTCTTTTTCTATGTGAGTAAGCATTGCTATTTTATTGACGGTTAACTATACTTTTTGAGAGGTTGCAACCTGTTATAACTAACCAGATTTCATATCTGCATGAAACGATCGATTGTATGGACGTAAATGGAGGTTGTAAAATGAACGGAACGCAAACGCTCAGCCGTGCGCTCGATATTTTATTCGCATTGGCCGAATCGAACGGCACTTTATCCGTTACTGAAATTGCGGATAAGGCAGGTTTGCCCGAGAGCACGACTTACCGCTTTCTTCAGACGCTGGAACAGAACGGCATTGTAGAGCGTAAAGGAAAGCGTCAAATAGGCTTGGGACTGCGGATATTGGACTTGGCAAGAAGTCTTACGCAGCAAACCTATAGGGAATTGCTTTCATTGGCATTGCCGATTATGCAGGAATTGACGGAAAAAACGCATGAAACTTCATTGCTGTTCATTCGCTCTGGAATCAATGCCATTTGCATTCAACATGTCAAAAGCCGCGAATTGATTCAGTTTGTTATTGAAGACGGACGCTCGCTGCCCTTGCATCTTGGCGCATCCGGGAAAGTCATTTTAGCTTATGAAAATCAGAAGTTCCAGGAAAAGTTTATTAAGGATATAGAGGCGGAAGGTTATACCGGGTCTCCGTCAGATTTACGGGAAGAGCTTGCTTCTATTCGCAGTAAGGGAGTTGCCGTTACGCATGGGGAAGTTGATTCGGATGTATTTGCAATTGCGGCTCCGATCCTCGACAGCTACAACATGGTTGTTGCCAGCATTTCCATTGCCGGCCCTAACTTTAGATTCGTGAAGGATTCGGACAACGAGGGGCTTGTCTGGCACGCGGCTCAACAGCTATCCCGAAAATTTGGAATGCAGGCAAGCGGAAATTCGGAACCTATATAGTGAATTTACAAAAACGGGGCTGTCTCAAAAGGTTAAAACACCTTTAGGGACAGTCCTGTTTTTTTTGTTTGTTTAATTCGGATAAGAATACTGTGAAAAGTTGTTGACAGACGAAATGAATGGTTATATATTTACTAATATTATCGATATGTAATATTTAAATATCTAATAATGATAATTAATTAAAACTCTAATTCGTATTTGGTCGCAAGGGAGTGAACGCGTTGAATCATAGCTTGAGTGAAAGACCGCTTCTATTCGCGCTGTCTTTGGGAGACGCGGGCACGAGCATCGGGGAACAGGATAGGCAGGCTCAGAGCCGATCGGCTGCGGCCGAATGGAGAAGTTGGTACCGACAAAAGGTCCAGCTAGCCGAATCGGCGGCTTTCGCATTCATACTGGAGAGGGATCCGGCGTCTGGAGCCCCTATTGCCGTAGAACCCTTTTCCAACTCGCCCATTCATCTAGACGGCTATTCATTAATGGGTTATCTAGCGGGAATAACGAGTCATATCGGCCTCATAGCCGAAGCGGACGTTCGTCATAATGAGCCGTTCCACGTCGCGCGATCGCTATCGTCCTTGGATCATGCCAGTAGCGGAAGGGCTGGGTGGAAGTTGGTGGCAGGGCAAACGGCTGGAGATTGCGAGGAGCGGAAAGCGGAGTTTTTCGATGTCGCGATGAAGCTGTGGGACAGCTGGGACGATGAGGCGATATTGGCGGATCAAGCAAGCGGCCGTTTTTTGGATCGCGATCGCGTACGCACGATCGATCATCGTGGCCGGCACTTTAACGTTGCAGGGCCGCTTAGCATTCCGCGTCCGCTGCAAGGGTATCCTGTGATGGCGACGGAAGAGCAGTCTGTTTTAAACGATGATTACGCGGCAGGCTGGACAGACATTGTCATATTGCGCCCGTCCTCCTTAGCAGACGCTATCGAAAGTAATGGGCAAATAAAGCGTCGCCTTCAACTTCGGAACAGGCAAGCGGAAGCGAGACAGTTTGCGCTCATTAAGATTGAAGTAACGGAGTCGATGGAAAGTGTGGCAGAACGAGACAAGCAAGATCTTATTGGAAGCGACCAACGAGGACGAGAAGCGAAACCTCTGCTTCTGCTATCCGGCACGGCTGAGCAATTGGCGGATGAATTGCAATACTGGTTCGACCAACAAGCGGTCGATGGCTTCATTCTTTCATCGGAGACGTTGATGGCGCATGTGAAAGCGTTCGTGGAACAAGTCATTCCTTTGCTTCAGAAGAGGGGCATCGTGCAGCTATGCTACCAAAGTCAATCTCTTCGGGAAAACATCGGATTGTCGCGTCCGGGAAATAGACTGTATTCTCTTACTGAAGAACAACAAAGGAAGGGGAATGGCGACGATGGCAGGTAAAAGGCTCATATTAAGCGCCATCATGTCCACGGTCAATACATGGCGTCATCCGGAGCTTGATCCGAAAGGTATCTTTACGCTCGAGTTTTATAAGGAGCTGGCGCGGACGGCCGAGCGCGGCAAGCTCGATATGCTTTTTTTCGGCGATGCCTTATCCTTGCCGGGTCAGGAGCGGGGAGATCGAATCGCCGAGCATTCCCTTACAAGAGGCATTGAGCCGTTAACGCTAATCTCGGCGTTATCATCGCACACAGAAAGAATAGGTCTCATTTGTACGTTGAATACGAGTTATATGGAGCCTACCCAAATTGCCGGCAAGATGGCGACTGCCGATCTGTTAAGCGGAGGCCGAACAGCTTGGAATGCGGTGACCGGCACGATCGGCAAAGACGATGACAATCTGTTCAAGCGGGAAGCGATGAGCCATGCCGATCGTTATGAGCGTACGGACGAGTACATCGAGCTGGTTAAGAAGCTTTGGCGAAGCGGAGCCTCTTCCGAAGCGGCTTTTCATCATCGGGGCAAGTGGTTTGAAGTTAACGAGGGGTTGAACATCCCTGCATCCGAGCAAGGGCAGCCTTTGATTATCCAGGCCGGCAGATCGGCCGAATTCCAGCGTCAAGCCGCGAAGACGGCCGATGCCGTCTTTACGACCTTCTCCAATCTGGAAGAAGGAAGAGCCTTTTACGCGAATATAAAAAACCAAATGGCTCCATTCGGAAGAAATCGCGACGATATCAAAATATTGCCGGGTTTGCGCCCGATTATAGCGGCTACCGAAGAAGAGGCGCTTCAGAAGCAGGCCTATCTATCGAGTCTGATTCATCCAACCCTGTCCATTAACAGCCTTTCGCAAAGTCTCGGATTTGATCTCTCGGGTTACGATCCGAACGGACCGCTGCCCGAGTTGCCTGAGCCAAGCGCTCGTTTGACGCATGATGATTTGGCGTATCGCAGCCAATTAGCGGAACTGGCGTCCAAACAAAACCTGTCGATTTTGGAGCTGAGCCGAAAAATATCCGATTCCCGGGGCCATCTGTCTTTTGTCGGGACACCCGAGAAGCTCGCCGACTATATGGAGGAGTGGCTGGACAAAGAGGGTAGCGACGGCTTTAATATTATGTTTCCGTATTTGCCGGGCGGTCTAAACGACTTCGTGGATTTGGCGATTCCGGTCCTGCAACGCAGGGGCTTATTCCGCAACCACTATGAGGGGGCGACGCTGCGCGAACACTTGGGTTTGCCAGAACGAAGCCATTAGCTTTACAATGATAAAACTATTAATCCGATTGGAATAGTGGGTTGACAGAACGTTGATTTTAAAATATATTTAATTAATAATAATTGATTATCATTAAGTGATAAATAATCCAACCATGCCAATGGAGGGTGTTTAATACAGATGGTATAGAGCTCCATCGGGAGGTGTTCCATTCTCTTATTTGGCAAAGGTTGATTCGATTATTTATTTTTTCGAATATTAAACCAACTAAACTCATCGGAAATTATGGTTAAAATTTGATAGGAGAAAGGATACATGCATGAGCGCAACGGCGATTGACTTCAGAAACGTGACCAAAAGCTACGGAGCCGGCAACGTGTTAGAAAATTTCAACTTGTCGATTCCGACAGGGAAAATTTTAACACTTATCGGACCATCAGGCTGCGGGAAGACAACGCTGCTGAAAATGATCAACCGTCTGGTGGATGCCGATGCCGGTACGATCCTCGTGGAAGGAAAAGATATCGGCAGTCTCGATCCCGTCTTGCTTCGCCGCGATATCGGATATGTCATTCAGCAGATCGGGTTATTCCCGCATATGACGATCGAAGACAATATTACGATAGTTCCTCGCTTGAAATCAGCGAAGAAGAAGAAGGAGCTTGCTGATCGTGCAGCCCAACTGCTACAAATGGTCGGCCTTGAACCGGAGAAGTTCCGGCGCCGCTATCCCCATGAGCTTAGCGGCGGACAGCAGCAGCGCATAGGTGTAGCCAGGGCGCTTGCTTCGGAGCCGTCAATCATTTTAATGGATGAACCTTTCAGCGCGCTTGATCCGATTAGCCGCGTTCAGCTTCAGAACGAGCTTATCGGGCTGAACCAGAAGGTTGGCAAGACGATCGTTTTCGTAACGCATGATATCGATGAAGCCTTAAAGATCGCGGATGTCATCGTATTGCTCCGGGATGGCAAGATCGAACAGATCGGTGCCCCCGATGAACTGCTGCGCAATCCCGCAAGCGATTATGTGAAGGAGTTCGTCGGAGCGGAGCGTTATGCGGCCAAAGTGGATAACCGCTTCGCGAATCACCCGGCTACAGCATGCGATTTCATAACGGAGCCCGTCTTCATATCAAACGACTATACCGTTGCTAGAGCGGTTAAGGTGGCGGACGATACAAGGGCCGAAGCGCTGATTGTATTAAATGAAAACAAGGTTTACACAGGTATCTTGTCCGCACTGGAACTGCGTGCCTTGAATAAGCTCGACGGAACTGCCTTGTTGTCGGATCTGCAGCCCGTCAAAGCAGCCCCTATTGCTGCTGATGCTTCGCTAAGCGAAGTGCTGCAAGCTCTCAAACGGAATGCCATCATTCCCGTATTCGGGAAAAACGATCATATCGGCGGAGTTATTAGCCAAGCGAGTATCATCGAGGCGGCTGCCGCTAAGCTGCTTCCCGAGGAGGTGAAGGCGTGAATCTGTTATTCGAAAGGCTGGCTCGGGATTGGCCCGAAATTGCCGCCAAAACGGTCGAACATGTTAACGTTGCCTTCATCTCCGTGGCGATTGCATGTCTAATCGCCATTCCGCTCGGCATCTACTGTACGCGCCATGAGCGGTTCGCCAAAGTGATTCTTACCGCAATTTCCGTTGTTCAGACGATTCCAAGCTTGGCATTATTCGGCTTTCTCATTCCGATTGTCGGGATTGGAACGAAGCCGGCCGTCATAGCGTTGACGCTCTACGCGCTGCTCCCGATTCTTCAGAATACGTATGAGGGCATTAGAGGGGTTGACCAATCCGTCATTGAATCTGGTGTCGGCATGGGGATGACCAGAGGGCAACTGCTATGGAAGGTTCAAATGCCGATTGCCCGCAGCTACATTATGGCCGGCATCCGATTGGCAGCCGTGCATGCCATTAGCGGAGCAACCATTGCTTCCTATATCGCAGCGGGCGGACTCGGCGACATTATTACCCGCGGCCTGGCCTCGATCAATACGATTACGCTTTTGGAAGGGGCTTTGCCGGTATCGCTGCTTGTTATCGTCGCCAACATTATTTTGTTTGTCTTATACCGACTGCTGACGCCCAAAGGGTTACGTCATACGTTGAATAAACGATAAAGGGGTTTGTATTCATATGAAAAAATGGTTCGGAATTGCAATAAGCTTGATTTTGGTTATTATGCTGGCAGCTTGCTCTTCATCTAAATCCTCTGGTTCAGGAACGATTACAATCGCGACGAAAGGCTTCGGAGAGCAGGATATTCTTGCTAACATCGTGGCGCAGCTAATCGAGAAGGAAACGGATTTGTCTACAAAAATCGTCAAGCTGAACGATACGCTGCTGTACGACGGCATCAAGTCCGGCGAAGTGGATACTTACGTGGAATATACGGGAACGGCATTGCTGAACGTGCTGAAGCATGAACCGGTGTACGAGCCGAGCGAAGCCTACGACATCGTCAAGAAAGGCATGAAAGAGCAAAACGACGTCGAGGTGCTGGACAAAATCGGCTTTAACGATACGTTGGTATTCGTCATGCCGAAAGACAAAGCGGAAGCGCGCGGCATCAAAAATTTGACCGACGTCGCCGCGCAGTCGCAAGAATTGGTGCTTGGCGCTTCACAGGTTTTCATTACCCGCGAAGATGACTTGCCGCTCATTAATAAAATTTACAATACGAATTTCAAAGAAATCAAAACGATGGATCCGGGCTTGCAGTTCAAAGCAGCCGAAGATGGCCAAATCGATATTTTCACGACATTATCCACTTCGGGCACATTGCCTTCGACCAACAACGTCATTATTGAAGATGACAAAAATGCCTTCGTTCCTTACGATGCGGTGCCTTTCGTAAAAGGAGCAACGCTTGAAGCTCATCCCGAGCTTAAGGACGTCTACGCTAAATTGGCGGGCAAAATCAATGACGAAGCGATGCAGAAGCTGAACGAGCAGGTAGATATCGAGCAAAAGCTGGCAGCCGACGTGGCGAAGCAATGGCTTGAGGAAAATGGACTGCTATAATTGCCTGCGTATTTGCTAGGTAAAATCAATGCAGAAAAGAGCCGCTCTACTCAAAATGGCTCTTTTCTCTCTTTACTGACAAGAAAATGAGGTGGAACGGTATGACTAACCGGCCAAAGCACATGATTTTAAATGCATTTCTTTCAACTAACCATAACGGCAGCTGGCGTTATCCGGGCGGTGATGCGGAGCGTCACCGCTTTTCCTTCTATAAGAAGGTCGTACAAACCGCCGAAAGAGGCAAAATGGATATGTTTTTTGTCGCGGATAAATTGGCCGTATTCGATCATGAAGCGATGCGTACCTATACGAGCTACATTCGAATGGAGCCTTTTGCGCTGCTTTCGGCCTTATCGGCGGTAACCCGTCATATCGGCCTTGCGGGCACGCTTTCCACGACGTATAACGAGCCTTTTCACGCGGCGCGCAAGCTGGCATCGCTCGATCATATTAGCGGCGGCAGGGCGGCATGGAATGTCGTAACGTCAACGAATGACGAGGAAGGCAGGAATTTCGGCCGAGAATCGCATTTGGAGCATGGCAAGCGTTATGCGCGGGCGGATGAATTCGTTGAGGTCGTGAAGGGCCTCTGGGACAGCTGGGAGGACGATGCCTTCGTTGTCGACAAGGGAACCGGTGTATTCGCCGATCCGGACAAGCTCCATGTTCTTAATCATGTCGGCGAGCATTTCTCGGTTAGAGGTCCGCTCAACGCCGCTCGTCCGCCCCAAGGCAATCCGGTCATCGTATACGCGGGAGCTTCGGAGGCGTGCCAGGAGCAGGCTGCCCGTAACGGGGATGCGGTATTCGTATCGCCGGAATCGCCTGACGAGGCGAAGAAGCTGTACGCCAGCTTCAAGGATCGATTAGCCAAATACGGACGCCAAGCGCATGATTTGAACATTTTGCCTGGCGTATTGGTCATCGTAGGGCAGACGGAGGAAGAGGCTCGGTCGAAGTCGGAGCTGCTGGACAGCCTGATTCCGGAAGGCCTGGGCCTATCGCGCTTGCAGGACTTATTCGGAGTCGATTACTCCGCCTATCCGCTGGATGAGCCGCTTCCTAAGCTGGCCGATACGCTTGCACCGGACCAAACGAATAAGCGGCTGTTAGCCAAGCTAATCGAGGCGGAATCGAGCGGGTTAACGGTTCGCGGGTTATATACCGACCTAATGAAGGCTTCGATGTGGGAAATCGTAGGGACGCCCGAGCAGGTTGCCGACGAGCTGCAGCTGCGGTTTGAAAGCGGCATGGCTGACGGCTTTAATATTACATCGCCTTATTTGCCAGGCGGGCTGGATGAATTCGTCGATAACGTGATTCCGTTGCTGCAGCAAAGAGGATTGTTCCGAACGGAATACGAAGGGCCTACCTTGCGGGAAAACTTGGGGCTAAGCCGTCCAGCGAACCGCTATGCCTTGTCGGGAGGAGAGAAAGCAAATGGTTAAAAGAAACGATAGAATGCTGCTTGGCGCCTTTACCTCTTCGACGCATTTGGCGAATTGGAGGCATCCGGAGGCTGCATCCGACCAATTATTGCAGTTGGACTATTACAAGCGTTTGATTCAAGCGGCGGAGCGGGGATTGTTCGACCTTTTTTTCGTTGCGGATAAATTATGTATATTCGAATCCGAGCTTGCGATCAAACATACGGCTAATTTTCAAAGCGTCGAGCCCATCGGCTTGCTGTCGGCATTATCCGCGGTTACCGAGCATATCGGGCTTGCGGCAACCTTATCGACCAGCTATCATGAGCCGTTCCACGCGGCGAGGTCGCTCGCGACGCTCGATCATCTGAGCGACGGCCGGGCGGCATGGAATATCGTTACTTCGACGAACGACGAGGAAGCGCGTAATTTTGGAAGGGAAACCCATTTTACGCATGCGGAGCGATATGAGCGCGCGCAGGAATTCGTCGACGTCGCGCTTGGGCTATGGGACTGCTGGGAGGAAGGGGCTTTCGTTGCCGATAAGGAAACGGGCGTGTTTGCCGACACGAGCAGGCTGAAGCCGCTTGAGCACAAGGGGAAACATTTTAGCGTCAAAGGTCCGCTCAATCTTGGCCGTTCGCCGCAAGGTCGTCCGGTTATTGTTCATGCAGGATCCTCGGAGGCCGGCATGAAGCTTGCCGCCTCGCGGGCGGATATCGTGTTTACGACCCCGCGAACGCTGGAAGAGGGGATAGCGCAATACAATGCGTTCAAGAGCAGACTTGCTGCATATGGAAGACAGCCGGAGCAATTAAAGGTAATGCCGGGCGTGTTCCTTATTGTCGGAAGGACGGATGAGGAGGCGGCCGAGAAGGAAGCGCAGCTGGCCGAGCTGGTGCTGCCCGAAGTCGGGCTGGATTCGCTGTCTAGCAGCTTGGGGATCGATTTGTCCGTACTGCCGCTCGACGGTCCAATGCCGGCATTGCCGGACCGCGATACATTCAACAAAAGCAAAACGGGCCTGGACAGCATAACCGCCTTGGCCGTCAAGGAAAACCTGACGATTCGCCAGTTCTATCAACGCTTCTCCAAATCGAAGCTCGCATTCGAGATTACCGGCTCGCCGCAAACGATTGCCGATCAGCTGGAGCTTTGGTTCGAATCGGGCGCTGCCGACGGTTTTAACATCATACCTTCGCATATGCCTGGGGGGCTGGAAGATTTCGTGGAGCTTGTCGTGCCTGAATTGCAAAAGCGGGGTCTCGTTCAGCGAGAGTACGCGGAAGGAACTTTGCGCGAGCAGCTTGGATTGAAAATAAAGGAGGCGATTTTATAATGGAAAACCAAGATTTGTTGTGCGAGGTGCCTGCCGTCAAAGAACGTACGATCAGTTACGAGCCAGTAAAACGTAAAGTAAAGGTAGTTTTTAACGGAGCGAAGATCGCAGAGAGCGAACATGTCATTTTGGTGCGCGAGGAGAAGGTTGTGCCCGTCTATTATTTCCCGCTTTCGGACGTTGACGAGCAGTGGCTGGTGAAGACCGACCGCAGCTCATTCTGCAATTTGAAGGGGACCGCTTCCTATTGGCATATCAAGGTAGACGGCGAACTGGCGCAGAACGCAATTTGGACGTACGAGGATCCGATCGAAAAAAGCGCTTTTCTGAAAGGCTACGTCGCTTTCTATTGGAAAAAAGTTCAGGTATTCGAGGAAAACGAGCAAGTATTCGGTTTCCCGCGCGACCCCAAAGTACGCATCGATACGCTGCACAGTACTCGCGCGATTAAAGTCGTCGTTAATGGCGAGACGCTTGCCGAAAGCCGGCGACCCGTCATTCTTTTCGAAACGGGAATGGCCCCGCGATATTTTTTGCCGAAGGAGGACGTGCGGCTGGATAAGCTTGCGTTGACGGACAAAACGGCATACTCGCCCTACAAGGGAACTTCGGAAATCTGGACGGCGAACATAAACGGGCTCAAAGAAGAGATTGCGGTTCGTTACTCGGAACCTGCTCCCGAAGCGCACAAATTGAAGGATTTGATTGGTTTCTATCAAGAGAAGGCGGAGGCTTTCTATATCGACGGGGAGAAGTGGGAGCCTGTCGAAGGCGAGCATCTCTATCTGAAAGGCATCTGATTGCCGGAATAGGCTAGCAACATCTAGAAAGGAGCATCGCGAATGGACTTGATTAAAGCGCAAAGAGGAACGGAGCTTCGCTGCAAGGGCTGGCGCCAGGAGGCGTTGCTCCGCATGCTGGAAAACGTACTGGAAAACGGAGAAAACCAGAAAGAGCTTATCGTGTACGCATCGCTCGGCAAGGCCGCTCGCAACTGGCCTTCCTATCACGCCATCGTGAATACGCTGCTGACGCTGGAGGAGGACGAGACCCTCGTCATTCAATCAGGCAAGCCAATCGGCGTGTTCAAAACGCATGTGCGCGCTCCTCTGGTCATTATGGCCAATTGCAACATCGTCGGACGCTGGGCGACAAGCGACAACTTCTACTCCCTTCAGGAAAAAGGGCTGATCATCTGGGGCGGGCTCACGGCTGCCGCATGGCAGTACATTGGCTCGCAGGGGGTGCTTCAAGGCACCTATGAAATCTTTCAGTGCATCGCTAGAATGCATTTCGGAGGCAGCTTAAGCGGCCGCTTTATCCTTACCGCGGGACTTGGCGGGATGGGAGGCTCGCAGCCGCTCGCAGGGAAGATGGCGGGAGCGGCTATCCTCTGCGTCGAGGTGTCGGAGGAGCGAATGGACAAGCGAATCGCGGCCGGTTATTTGGAGCGCAAGACCAGCGATCTGGACGAGGCGCTGCGCTGGATCGCCGAAGCGAAGGCGAGCGGCTCAAGCGTATCGGTCGGGCTGCTCGGCAATGCGGCGGACGTCTATCCGGAGCTGCTGGAAAGAGGCGTCATTCCGGATATCGTTACCGATCAAACGTCGGCGCATGATCTTCTATACGGCTACATTCCAAGCGGTTATTCGGTAGCCGAGGCCGCTGAAGCTAGAGCCGCGGAGCCGCAAAAACTGCAAGACGACGCGGGAGCTTCCATCGCTAGGGAAGTGGGCGCAATGCTCGCATTTAAAGCGCGCGGCTCGATCGTTTTTGACAACGGCAATAACATTCGAACGCAAGCGGTCAAATACGGAGAGCCCAGTGCGTTCGACATCGATATATTTACCGAAGCGTTTCTGCGCCCTCTGTTCGCAAGAGCAATCGGACCTTTCCGCTGGATCGCGCTTAGCGGTAATAAGGAAGATATTCGCATCATCGACGAGTATATTTTGGACGAATTCAAGGACAACGATATCGTGACCAACTGGATCGGGTTGGCTAACGCCTACGTGCCGGTGGAAGGGCTGCCTGCTCGAATCGGCTGGTTCGGGCACGGCGACCGAACGAAGCTGGCGCTAGCGGTTAACCAAATGGTCAGAGAAGGCAAGCTTTCGGGACCGATCGCCTTTTCCCGCGACCATCTGGATGCCGGTGCAATGGCGCATCCGACGATTATGACGGAGAGAATGAAGGACGGCAGCGATGCCATCGCTGATTGGCCGTTATTGAATGCGATGATGAGCTGCTCGTCGATGGCCGATTTGGTTGCCATCCATTCGGGAGGCGGCGGTTATGCCGGCTTCATGACCAGTGCGGGAATTACGATCGTAGCCGACGGAGCAGAGGCGACGGAGGAACGTTTGCAGACGGCGCTGACTAATGATACAGGCCTTGGCGTGCTTCGTTACGCCGATGCCGGCTACGAAGAATCGTTCGACGAAATCGACAAAAAAGGGATACGGCGCGTTAACGCCGATTGATATGAGCTGCACACTTTCACTACTACCTGGCAGGAGGATAATGACATGCGTGAATTAACGAAAGAGGACGTGCTCGCAGCGGTCCGGGGAGGTTCCGTCTATGCAAGCGGAGGCGGCGGCTGGGTCGACCATGGACTAGAAATTGGAGGCGCGGCGCTGGCGATCGGCAAACCGAAGCTTGTATCGGTGGATGAGCTGCCGGACGATGCGATCGTGCTGACATGCACGGCAATCGGAGCGCCTGCAGGTACGGATTGGCAGATGCTAGGCAAAGATTATATCAAAGCGGTCGAGCTCATTATGGAGCAATACGAGGGAAGGATCGTTGGCGTCATGACGCCGCAGAACGGCATGTCGAGCTCGATTAACGGCTGGCTGCCAGCGGCTGCGCTCGGCCTTGTCGTGGTAGACGCCACCGGCGACATCAGGGCGCATCCAACCGGCAAGATGGGTTCACTGGGACTCGCATCAAGCCTTGAATACGAAACGATACAAGCGGTTGTCGGCGGCAAACCGGAGCTTGGCTCGTATATCGAGCTGGTCGTGAAAGGAACGCCTGCGCGCACGTCCAATATTTTGCGAACGGCATCCGATATGGCTGGCGGGTTTATTGCTGCGGCGCGGCATCCGCTGCCTGCGAAGTATATAAAGGAGCATGCGGCGATAGGCGGCATATCTATCGCGATAGAACTTGGCAAGGCTATTATCGAGGCGGAGCAGCAAGGCGCGGAGCATGTGCTTCAAACGATTTGCGGCCATACCGGCGGCAAATTGCTGGCTAGAGGACGCATAACGAAGAAGGACGTCCATTATGCGGGCGCTTTCGACCTTGGCACGATTGATTTGGAAGAAGCGGACGGCAGAGCTGTGAAGCTGCATGTCATGAATGAATATATGGCCGTGGATGGGCCGGACGGAGAGCGGCTTAGCACCTTCCCGGATGTCATCGCCACCTTATCGCTGGAAACGGGACGTCCCGTAAGTGTTGGACATATCGAAGAAGGGGCGGAGATCGGCGTATTCGTCATTGACCGTTCCCTTATTCCGCTGAGCTCGAGCGTGAAGGATCCTTCCGTTTATCCGGAAGTGGAGCAAGCGATGGGGATCGAGCTGTTGAAATATTTGGGAACGCCGTCCGGAGCAGGGGTTTAGCCGTGAATAGCGGGAGGGTAGATCGCGGGGAAACGCTGCTCCTTGACGGAAGAAGCCTTACGATACAGGAATTATACAACGTCTCTTACGGAAAAAAGCGGGTTTCGGTAGCTGCGGCGGCGACGGAGAGACTGGAGCGGTCGCGGAAGCTCGTATTCGAGCTTGCCGAGCAGGATCAGCCCGTATATGGACTGAACCGTGGCGTAGGCTGGAACAAGGACAAGAAGATTACGCCCTCCTTCTTCGAAGACTTTAACCGTAATTTGTTATTTTCCCATCATGCGGCGGTCAAGCCGGAGGCGACGGAGGAGGAAGTGCGCGCGGTACTCCTAGCCAGGCTGAACGGCCTTCTTCTGGGACATACGGGCGTCCAGCCGGCGGTCGCCTTGCGATACGCGGAGTTTCTTAATCACGGCATTCATCCCGTGCTGCGGCTTCGCGGCTCGGTCGGCGCTTCGGATATTACCCTTATCTCGCCCATTGGTTTGGCGATGATCGGTGAAGGGGACGTGCGCTATGGCGGCGAGCTCATCCCGGCTGGCGAAGCATTGCTTCGGGCAGGGCTGGAACCTTTGCGGATGGGGCCAAAAGACGGGCTCGCAATCGTCAGCTCCAATGCGGTTTCGTCCGGAATCGGAGCGCTGGCTTTGCATGAAGGCCGCCTGCTGCTGGAGCTTGCAGACGCTGCGGCTGCCTTATCGCTCGAGGCGCTGCGCGGCAATGTCAGTACGCTCGATCCCGCCGTGCATCATGTCAGACCTTATCAAGGGCAGCTTGAAAGTTTAGGTGGAATTCGTCGGTTACTTCGCGATAGCGACCTTTGGGACAATCAGAATGCCGAATCGCTGCAGGACCCGCTAAGCTTTAGAGATGCATGCCAAATTCACGGAGCCGCAAGGGACTCGCTCGCCTATACAGAGAGCCGACTTGTTACCCATTTGAACAGCTCGGATGACAACCCGTGCGTGCTTCCGGATGAAGGGCGTATCGTAGCTTGTGCTAATTTTGATCCGATTGTATGGGTGCTCGGCTTCGAGATGCTGGGCAATGCGCTTGTCCACGTCTCGCGGAGCTCCTGCTTCCGGACATTAAAGCTTGGCAACCCCGCCTTTACGGGATTGCCCCGCTTTCTTACCGCGGATGAAGCTTCGTCGATCGGATTGTGCACCGTACAGAAAACGGTAACCGCGCTTGACGCCGAAATCCGTCATCTGTCTAACCCGGCTTCTGCCGATTATTATTCTCTCGCAGGGGATATTGAGGACCATGGCACGAATGCGCCGTTCGTCGTAGCCAAAACAAGGGATATTATTGACCGGCTGTACTACGTACTCGCAATCGAGCTGCTTCATGCCGCGCAAGCGATTGATTTGCGCGGGGAGCTTCGATTAGGAAAGGGGGCGGCAGCCGCATATCGCGCTATTCGCTCCGTTGTGCCTTTCTTGGACCAAGATCGTGAGCAAACCAAGGATATTGAACAAATATATGAATTGTGCAAAAGCGGTCAACTGCTGCAAGCCATTAAATCCGCATTAGGCGAGCAATAATAGTTGTCTAATCAACTCGATTTCTATCGAAAGAAGTGAACCTACAAATGAAAGATCAAGCCTACGAACTTTCCGTTCGCGGCAATTTGGTCCTGCCCGGCGGTAGAATCGTGAATAACGGCGTGTTGGCTATCAATCAAGGCAGCATTGCGGCGATATTAGAAGACGGAGAGCCGTTTGATTCCTACAACCATCAAGACTTTGCCGGCATGTGGATCGTCCCCGGAGCGATAGATGCGCATGTTCATTGCTTCAGCGAGCCTTCCGAGGGAATATCGGGAGCGACTCGCTCCGCGGCAGCCGGCGGCGTGACGACGATCATCGATATGCCATACGATTCCGACGAACCGGTATGGACGGCAGAGCTTCTGGAAAGGAAAGCCGAACGCATCGGGAAGGAAGCGTTCGTTGACGTTGCCTTGCTTGCGACGATCCGGCCGGATGGCGACATGGGCGAAATCGCCAGGCTCACTGAAGCGGGCGCTTGCGGCTTTAAGCTATCGACCTTCAATACGAACCCGTATCGATTTCCTCGAATCAATGACGGCGAAATGCTGGAAGCGTTCGAGCATATTGCCGCCCAGAAGCGCGCCGTCGGCCTGCATGCCGAGAATGATGAAATCGTTCGCCGGCTTTCGAGGAAGCATGAGGCGGGGGATGTGCATCATGATCCGCTGCTGCATTGCAAATCAAGGCCGCCGGTTGCGGAAAGCACGGCCGTGGCGACCGCACTTGAGCTTGCGTATTGGTCCGGGGCGCATGTCCATTTCCATCATACGACCGTTCCGCATGCGGTAAGGTTGGCGGAAAGCTATGCA
Organism: Paenibacillus sp. 05T425; assembly: GCF_056396205.1. NCBI lineage: Bacteria > Bacillati > Bacillota > Bacilli > Caryophanales > Paenibacillaceae > Paenibacillus > Paenibacillus sp. 05T425. The sequence goes on along the minus strand of NZ_JBFTLA010000001.1, from coordinate 592,717 downwards.
AGGGAAGGCGTTGCCGTAAGCGTCGAGACTTGCATCCACTACCTTGTGCTAACGGATCGCGATATGATGCGGATGGGTGCCAAAGCTAAGATCAATCCGCCGCTTCGAGCGCTTGCGGATCAATCGGAGCTGTGGGAGCAGTGCAGAAACGGGGCTATAGGTCTCGTGACCTCTGATCATGCTCCTTGGAAAATCGAGAAAAAAAGCGCGTCGAACATTTTCGATAATGCATCGGGTGCGCCGGGAGTAGAAACGCTTGTGCCGTTATTGTATGCCTTCGGCGTAGCGGAAGGGCGGCTGTCGATCCACGACCTTGTAAGGTTAGTGAGCGAAAATCCGGCAAGAGTATATGGACTCTCCGATCGCAAAGGAGCGCTCAAAATAGGCGCGGATGCCGATTTTATCGCAATCGATCCTGCTGCTCGGTGGATGCTCGACGAGAACGACCAGCATAGCAACGCAGGCTGGAGCTTGTATCACGGACTGGAAATGAAGGGCCGAATCGGGGCGTCCTACGTTCGCGGTCATGAGGTTTATGACGGCAAGTCCGTGTCCGATAAGTGTATCGGGCAATTCGTTAAGCCCGACCATGTGTCGTATTTGCCATTAAAACCTTACAAGGAGGCGAAGAGCAATGATTCGGTTGTCATTGAAGCCAAGTGAGGCCAGAATCTGGTCCGATATTGAAGCATTAAGCAAAATCACGAATCCGGAGCGGCCATGGACCAGACGTCCTTTTACGGCGCTATATGAAGACGGACGCGCATGGCTTAAGCGGGAGATGGATTCGCTGGGGCTGGATGTTTATCAGGATGCGGCCTCGAACGTCATTGGCCGACTTGCGGGACGCAAGCCTGAGCTGCCTCCGATTATGGTGGGGTCGCATACGGATACCGTTACAGGCGGCGGACGATTCGATGGCATAGCGGGTGTAGTGGTAGGGTTGGAAATCGTTCGGATGCTGAAGGAAACGGGCATTCAATTGGAGCATTCGCTAGAAATCGTAGATTTTACGGCGGAGGAACCGACCGATTTCGGCGTTTCAACCGTCGGAAGCCGGGGAATGGTCGGCAACCTGAGCGAAGACATGCGCAACAGCCGTGATCCTGAGGGACGCGTGCTGATCGATTGTATCACCGAAGCGGGCGGTAATCCTGCTCGGCTTGAACAAGAGGCGAGGAAGCAAGGCTCGGTTGCCGCTTATTTGGAGCTGCATATTGAGCAAGGCCCCGTCTTGATGGAAACGTCCAAACCGCTCGGGGTAGTAACCGGAATTGTCGGCATTAGCCGCTATCAAATAACGGTTATAGGGCAACCGGATCATGCCGGGACAACGCCGATGACGATGCGGCGCGATGCCTTGCCAGCGGCCGGAGAGCTGTTTGTCGAGCTGGAAACGATTTGCCGCAAAACATACAGCAGTCCTGTTGTCGGCACCATCGGCGTCGTAAATGTTAATCCGAATGCGGCGAATGTCGTGCCTGGCGAAGTAACGTTTAAATTTGAGGTTCGAAGCATCGATGCCGCGTTGATCGCCGAAGTGTGCGAGCAATATTTGGAACGCGCCAGGGCACTGGTGGAGAATCGGGGACTATTCATTCGAATTGAAGCTCTGACCCGCTCGGAACCGGTAACCGTTCCCGAGCAAATCCGCAGCGCGCTTGCTCTAGCATGCCGTGAAACGCTAGGGAGCGACTCGCTGTATGCCGAGCTGCCAAGCGGCGCCGGCCATGACGGCAACCAATTGAGCCGGATTGCGCCGATCGGGATGCTGTTCGTGCCAAGCTTAGGCGGACGCTCCCACTGTCCGGAAGAATGGACGGATATTCAGCCTATCGCCCAGGGAGCAGAGGCATTGGCTCGCGCAATCATTCATTTGGACAATAATGTGGTTTAGACCAAGTAAACAAAAGCCTAGCGAATCTGAGGATGTTGACCTCCGTTTCGCTAGGCTTTTTTTCATCTTGAGCCATAAGAAAGTAATTAGCTGGTTGATCGTATTGCGGACCATATAGACCGTAATTGCGTTTTCTCCCTCTGATTCCCATCATTACGGACTCAGCATACTCTATCCGTGACAAACAGCGCTGATTTGTTTGGAAAATGAGCCCATAAAGTCTCCTTGGTCCGTAACCGCGCAATAGGATTGTAATTTGGCCTAATAGCGTCGCCTAGGTCCCTAACTGATGACCATTGATGGATGAAGGTGTATGATCAATGCAAAGATTCCTTTAATTAACTGCTAGACTAATGGAGAGAAGGTTGGGATGGTATGATACCTTTATTCGGTAAAAACGGCGAAGTTCCCGCCAAGCTGACAGTCGCTTTCGCTGAAGGCAGCCTTTGGAAAGATAGCGGCGTGGCAGGCTGTTTGGACGCATACTTCGGGAAGCATCACCCAAATCGAGAGATTCGCTTTGTTAAGTTGGATGAGCTGGAAGCAGAGCCAATCGATTGGGTCCTATTAAGCTTGCATTCTACCGCAGAATTATTGAATCGGTCCATCGAGAGCGTACGTTCCGCCGGTGCTAAGGCGATCGTTGTCGTGGAGTCTGATTCAGTATTGATCAGGGAGAGTGCGGAACTTGATGCGGATTTCGTTGTGCGGCTTGATGAAATGCCGGCGGGGATGCCTCAAATGAAGCTTGATTGGCTAGTTGCTAGAAGACTGATTCAATCGTTGTTTAATATCAAGTTGGAACGAGAGCTGCAATTGGATGACGGCATTAAAGTCGGAGATTGGAACGGCTATAAACGAAGCGAATTCATGCTGGAAGGAAGAGAAGGCTTCATCGTGGCCCCGAAGGATTACGCGCCGGGCAAGCCGTGGCTGTGGCGTGCCGAGTTTTTCGATGCTTTCGCGACCGTTGATCGGGCGCTTCTCAGCCAAGGCTGGGCAATCGCCTATTACAGAATTAGCGATCTGTACGGTTGCCCTGGTGCGGTAGATCTGATGGAAAAGTTTCATAGATTCGTTAACGAGACGTTCGGCGTGGCCGACAAGACCGTCCTCTTCGGCTTCAGTCGCGGCGGGCTTTACGCGATGAATTATGCGATTGCCCATCCCGAACACATCCGATCCGTTTACTTGGACGCCCCCGTGCTCGACATCAGCAGTTGGCCGGGCGGCAAAGGTAAAGGAGTCGGCGCAGATTGGGAATGGAAAACAGAATGGGAGCAGTGCAAAGCCGTTTATGGCATGACGGATAAGGAAACCGCCTATGAAGGCGTATCGCCTCTTGATCGGCTCGAGCCGCTGGCCCAAGCTGGCGTCCCGATCATTGTCGTTGCAGGCGATGCGGATATTCCTGTTCCGATGAGCGAAAATGCGTCGGTGCTTGAGGAGATGTACCGCAATCTCGGCGGAGAGATCGAGATGATCGTCAAGCCGGGAGTTGGGCATCATCCTCATAGCTTGGAGGATCCGAAGCCGGTCGTCGATTTTATTTTGGCGCATTGACGCGGTATTCATAATTAATTCGACAGAGCTGCAGCAGCTCGTATTTGATCCCGCGCTTTGGGATTGTGATCGTAATGGGGGCTGCTCCCCGAGGGTTTAACGCTGAGCGGACATTTTTCAAATCGTTGATTGCATTCACGATCAGTTCGCTTGGTCTGCTTTGTCCCTTAAACGGCGCATATTGCGTCATAAGAAACGTATCAACAGCATTGTCTTGCGATCCGTCGCCCAGGGGCAGCAACTGGAATTCGCTCAGCATGCCTTCTTTTACTTTGGCGATCATGACGAACGGATGTTCAAAGTAGAGGACGTCTTGGTCAATCGCGGTTTGTCTCTCTACGATTTGTTTGTCGGATGCATGCTCCAGGTTGCGAATGCTAAGAAAGAGACGCTGCGCCTTCTCGAATTGCATCAGCTCCGCATAGCGCTCCATTTGCGCATATAAGGTTTCGATCAAGCTTTCCCCTTTGTTCATGAGCAGTTCCGAAGCCCGGCGCACATTGTCCAAGTAATCCGATTCTGATATGAGCCCTTCACATACGCCGCTGCACTTGCCGATATGATATTGCAGACAGACGCGCTTCGGCATAGGATCGCAAGTACGCAGTCCGTAATGCTCGGCTACGACCGTCAGGAGCGCATCGCGATATCGCGAGCTCTTGAACGGACCTAACTTCTCGCCAGCAGATTCCTTGGAATGGCTGCTCATTTGATTTCGGTAGTAGACTTCCAGTCTAGGAAGCTTCTCCTTTGTAAACTGCAAGTAGGCGTAGCCGCTTTCTTCTTTCATTAGGGCGCGGTTGTATGGCGGCTTATGGAGCTTGATCAAATTATTTTCCAACAAAAGGCTTTCTGCCTCGTTATTGACGAGCACAATCTCGATGGAGGCGATTTCTTCTACGAGCTGCTTGATGCGTTTATGCTCATGCTGCTTGGTGAAGTAAGAGCGCAGCCGATTCCGCAAGTTTTTGGACTTGCCGATATACAGGATGCGGCTATCGGCGCTCTTCATCATATAGCAGCCAGGACTTTCCGGATAATCGCCTGGTTGGAACAAGAACGGCATAGGACTCAGTCTCCTTGTACGGGCTTGTCTATTTCTGGCATAATGGAATAACTGCAGCTGGCATCTTATATATCTAGTAAACAAGCAGCATTGTAATTATAGTATACTTTGCTAAGTTATCGCACTCACTAACCGATAGGGTAAGAAAGGCGGACAATGATTTATGTACGATTTCATTAAAGCGATTATTCTTGGCATCGTGGAAGGGTTGACGGAGTTTCTTCCGGTATCGTCTACGGGCCATATGATTCTTGTGGGAGACTTGCTCAATTTCGAAGGGGAAGCGGCGGATACGTTCAAAATCGTCATTCAACTAGGCGCGGTCATGGCGGTGCTCGTTCTCTATTGGTCTAGGTATATGGGCATATTGAAGGACATGCTGGCCTTTAAATTCAAGACGCCGGGCAAGCTGAACGCCCTGCATCTCATCGTTGCTATGATCCCTGCGCTTATCGTTTATTTGGTATTCAAGGACTTTATCAAGGATGTGCTGTTCGGGCCGGGACCGGTGCTCATCGGGCTTGTGATCGGCGGCATACTGATGATTATCGCCAGCCGCGTCAAGCGCAAGGTGACGGCGGAGAACACCGACGATATTACGTATAAGCAGGCGCTAGGAATAGGCTTGTTCCAATGCTTCGCCTTATGGCCGGGCTTCTCCCGGTCGGGCTCGACGATTTCCGGCGGCTTGCTGCTCGGGACGAGCCAGAAGGCGGCGGCTGACTTCACTTTCATCATCTCGGTGCCGGTTATGTTCGGCGCGACGATTCTCGATATGTACGATAGCCGCGAGCATCTGAACTCGGATTCCCTTCTCTTGTTCCTGATCGGCTTTATCGCGGCATTCGTTGTCGCTATGATTGCGGTTGTGACATTCCTTAACTTGATCAAGCGACTGAAGCTGGAATGGTTCGCATTGTACCGTTTCGTGCTTGCGGCAGTATTTTACTTTTTGGTGATGCGCTAGCCCGTAGATGGACGAGCGCAGCGTTTGTCGAGCAGTACGAGATAACGTCGGGTTAACAACGAGAAATGGATAAGACATTTTGTCGATATGAGACTTGGATACGAGAATCATAGAAGCAGTAATAGTTTCAAAGCCATATGCTTTTGAGAAAAGGAACCTCAGCTTTCACTTTGCAGTGGAAGGTTTGAGGTTCTTTGCGTATGGATCGGGATACTTATGTCACGCGAACTGTTTAGGGACATAAGCTTCATCCGCATCCGATCGTTAATCACATTTGAATGGAAACCGTCCAACCTAATACCCTGCTGTAGAGTGAAGAAGCACCTTTGATTGGAACTCATACAGCCTAATTCGCCGATTTTACTTGTTTCCGTCCAACTTGCCTCTTTTGCCTGTATGGAATCCATTCAAACTACATATTTGATGTCATTTAGCCCATTAGCCTGTACAAAATCCAATCTATACCGAATAGTTAAAAAGAGTCGAATGCTGTCATAAAAACAAATTTGAAAAAGCTGGAAAATACTCGTTTTTATTTTAGGAAAAGTCTGCTATTCTACCTAAGAACGGATCAGGGGGAAAGGAGCGACCACATTTGAAACCGGTCACGGTATACGACATAGCAAGGGAAGCGAACGTCTCGGTAGCGACGGTGTCGCGCGTGCTTAACAACACCGCTCCCGTGAAGAAATCGACGCGCGAGCGGATCGTCGAGCTCATTAACAAGTATCAGTTCCAGCCGAATGCACTGGCTAGAAGCTTATCGAAGAAGGAGACAGGCATGATCGGGGTCATATTGCCGGACATTACGAACCCGTTCTTTCCCGAGGTGCTGGCAGGTTTGGAGCAGGAAGCGAGAAGCAAGGGATATACTTTCTTTCTTTGCGATACCGTATCTACGAACGGAGATTCCAAGGAGCAGTATGAGCGTGAATCGCAATATTTAAATATTTTGCTCGAGAAGCAGGTGGATGGGATCGTCATGATCGGCGGCCGGATTAATCTAGCTAGACCTACCAAGGAGCAGGTCAGCGAGGTACTCGAAGTGAGCAAGCGCGTGCCGACGGTGTTGATTAACGGGAGCTTGCCCGGCCATTCGATGAACCGTGTATTTGCCGATGAACGCGAAGGCGCCGTGCTGGCGACTCAGCACCTGATTGATCTAGGGCACCGCGATATTGCCTTTGTAGGCGGTTATCGAGGCATGTCCAATACGCTGCAGCGTATTCAAGGCTACGTCCGCACAATGGAGCAGAATGGACTGACGGTTCGCAAAGAATGGCTGCTCGATGGGGGCTTCTCGGTCGAAAGCGGCAAGCGGTTCATGAACCAGCTGCTGCAGGAGTCGGAGCTTCCGACCGCTATTTTCTGCGCGAACGATCTTGTTGCGATCGGCGTCATGAAGGTTGCTTACAAAGCCGGCATGTCCGTGCCTCAAGATCTGTCGCTAGTCGGCTTTGATGATATTCCGTATGCCGCGAACAGCATTCCCGAGCTGACGACGGTTTCTCTGAAATGCTACGATGTGGGCCGGAGCGCCGCAGACGTGCTGCACCAGCTGATTACGAAGACGAAAGCGAATAAGCATACGAGAGTAAGACCGGAGCTCATCATACGAGAGACGACTGCGGTTCCGAGATAAGCAAGGTGATGATAAGACGAATAGCAGCTCCAAAAAAACTTATTGACAACGCTTTCACGGTTGAATAGAATCAAGGTGTCTAAACTTTGGCAGTTGTCACACTCACAAATGAAACCCGTTACATTTTATTTCGGTGCTTTCACACATACGACGATCCGCACACGATACACGTCAGGATACCGCAGAAAAAACATTTATTGTTTTTTTGAATTCTAGCCAGTCATTTAGAATTCTGCGCGAAACGATTGCTTAACGCCGCCACTGTAGAGGCGTTTGGCCGTTCACGCTCGGTCGATTGAGAGTGTATTTATTTTTGCCTAAAATGTAACGGGTTTCATGAAACGGGTTACATATTTCGATGATTATTGCGAACATTCGCGACTAAACACTAAATGCGGTAGGGGGTTAAGGCATGAGCATGGACATTCAGGCGAAGGCAGCCGTTCAATTCGAAGCAGAAGCGGTACGCATTCATGGCAAGCCGCAAGTACTGCTAAGCGCGTCGTTATTTTACTTCCGCATTCCGAGGGCTTACTGGAAGGAGCGGATGGAGCAGGTTAAGGCGTTCGGTTACAACAGCATCGACGTCTACTTCCCTTGGAATTATCACGAGCTGGCAGAGGGGGTATGGGATTTCGGCGGCGAGCGTGATATAAGCGCTTTTCTAGCGGCTGCTGCGGAGGTTGGACTGTGGGTTGTAGCCAGACCTGGACCGTATATTTGCTCGGAATGGGATGGCGGCGCTCTGCCGGCGTATTTGTTCGCCAAAGACATGAAGCTGCGGGATAACGACGATACATTCCTGCGAAGCGTATCAAGCTGGTACGATCGGGTATTGCCGCTGTTGAAAGCTTACCAAGCGGGAGAAGGAGGTACGGTTATCGCGGTGCAGCTCGACAATGAGCTGGACTTCTACGATTGCTCCGATCCGGCGGGGTACATGGCATCGCTTCGCGATATGACGCTGGCTCACGGCATTTCGGTACCCATCTTCGCCTGCGCCGGACAAGGGGGATTGCCGCAGGCATCCGGTCTTGCGGACGGAGTCGTTCCGACCTGCAACTTCTATCCGGACAATCGCGATCCGGAGTTCGAGTCCAAAGTATTGCATTATCGTGATTTGTTGGCCGAGCGGAACTACCCGCTGCTCGTGACGGAGACGAACAGAGCGCATTACTTGCTGCGAAGATTGTTAGCCTGCGGCGCCAAGCTGCTTGGGCCTTATCTGCAAGTATCGGGTACGGACTTCGGCTTCACGAACGCGACGAACAATTGGGGTAAGCCGCTTGCGTTCATGACTTCGGATTACGATTTCGGCGGCATGATTTCGCCGGAAGGCCATATTCGGCAGGAGGCTCACGAGGGCAGGCTGCTCGGATGCTTGCTTGAAGCCTACGGGTCATCGCTTGCCGCAGCTTCGGTAGCGAGCGCAGAGGAAGCCGCGAACATGACAATCGCCGGTGAAACGAGCGGAGTCGCTGGACCGCATGTATTGACCTTGCAGGGCGGAGGGCAACTGCTGTTCATAACGAATTTGGACGATCGCGACAAGGAGCTTGCATTCTCGGATGCATGGATAGTAGGCAGATCTAGGACGTTCGTGCTGAAGGGCGGTCGATCATTGGCGCTCCCGGTGCAGCTGCCGCTTACCGGCTGGGGCATTCAAGGGAAGCTTGCACAGTCTACAGCGGAGCTCTATATGGCGAAGCGGCTTGCAGGCGGCGCGGCGATTTCGTTCCACACGGAAGGAAGAGGCCGCATCTTGCTGGAGCTGGGAGAAGGCTGGTTCGTGGAAAAAGCGCAACATCTAGAAGCCGTGCAGCGAGATAGTGCGCTGCAGTTAAGCTTCGAGGGAACGGAAGCTGCCGAGTGCTGCATTCGACTGGCGGACGGAAGCGAGCTAATGCTTTATGTGCATAGCAGAGAGGAAGCACTTATTGCCGAGCCATTCGATGAGCTTGGAGCGATTGCCTTCGGCGAGGCTATCCGTTATGAGAGTGCCGAAGACCATCCGGTCATCGCGTATGAGATAAGCGCAGACGATGAGGCTAAGCCGATCAACCCTCGGGAGGATCTAGTCAGCAGAGCAGCGAAAGCAAGCCGCTTAGAAATGTTAGGCGTATATAGAGGCTATTCCTGGTACGAAGCCTCTGTCGATGTGCCTGGCGGCAAGCCCGTGCAGGGTATTCTGCTTCGCGAAGCAAGCGATGTCATCTCGCTGTATGCAGACGGTGATTATGTCGGTACGGCAACGCCGGGCGGTGGCAGCCGCTACATGCCGCTGGACGAAGCGCGTCCGTTGCAGGCGGGCAGGCTCACCGCCCGAACTGAAATATGGGGTCATACGAACTTCGATGACCCGAGGCTTCCGGCATTAAGGCTGAACGCGATGAAGGGAATGTCCGGCATGGCAGCGATAACGGCTGTGCGCGATCTAAGCCGGAATTGGAGCGTATACCGCACAGACAGGCGAGAGCTTCAGGAAGCTCTTATTGGCGACATCGATCGGAGTCTGTGGCCGATCGTCAGCTTCGGCGGCTGGTTGTCTCCCGATCATCCGGCATTCGAATATTATAGCCGGACCTTCCGGGCAGCGGCGGATGCCGATTCGTGGACGCTTTATTTTCAAGACTTGCAGTCGCATGCGAAGGTATTTGTTGCGGGCACGGCTGCGGGCTTAGTCGTCAACCCATTCGATCCCTATGTCGACATTACGCCTTATGTAGAGGCAGGCAAGGAGACGCGGTTGACCATATTTATCGAGAGAGTGCTCGGATTGCCATCCGGCAATGTCGTCTTATACGAGGGCAATGATGCGACCGATTGGTCCGTCAGCGGCGCGGAGGAGCAGCAACTGGCAGCGGCGGCAGACGGGGAGCGCGATCAAGCAACGCGAGTGGAGCTGCCGATCTCGCTTGAACCGGGAGCAACGGCTTGGCTGTATGGGGCGGTCGTCAATTCCAGTTCGGGCGCAGGCTGGCGCATGAAGTTTAATGGCAGGGGGCTGAAGTTGACCGTTATGCTGGAGGATCGAATCATAGGCAGACTATGGCTACCTTGCGATAATGATCGGCCGGTGCTGACAGGGGGCAGCACGAATTCGGCTTACTTGCCGGGTGCTTGGCTTCAAGGGGGTGAAGGCAGAGTCCGGATATGGCTGGAGGCTGTCGATCGCAGCAACAAGGGTACACTGGATTCCATCTCGTTCACGCCTGTTCAATGCTAGGCAACAAGGAGGGATTACCATGTCAACCGCTCTGAAAACATCCGTCCCGAGCAGCAAGCCCCTGCCTGCCGGCTCGGGACGGCTCAGGCGCTTTTGGAATAACAAGACGTTAATGCTTATGTGCTTGCCTGCTATCCTTTTCTTCATCATATTCGCCTACTTGCCGATGCCGGGCTTGTACCTTGCGTTCATTCAATACAACTACTCGGACGGCATATTCAAAAGTCCTTTCGTCGGCTTCGACAATTTCCGCTTTCTCGTCATCAACGGCGACTTATGGCGGCTCACCTTCAACACGGTAGCCTACAATCTGGTCTTTATCGTGTTAGGCAACTTCCTGCAAATATTCGTCGCCATCCTGCTTAACGAGCTGCGCAAAAAATGGTTCAAAAAAGTATCGCAAACGCTCATGTTTCTTCCTCACTTCATCTCGGCCGTGCTTATCGGCCTCATTGCCTACAACATCCTCAGCTACGACTACGGCCTGTTGAACGGGATACTCGAATCTCTTGGCATGGAGCCAGTCAAAACCTACTCCAATCCTACGATCTGGCCGTTCATTATCGTCCTCACCTTCTTATGGCAAGCTACCGGCTACGGCTCCATCATTTATTTTGCAGCAATCATGGGTCTCGACAACGAAATTATAGAAGCCTCCGAGATTGACGGAGCGAACGCGCTCCAACGCATACTCTACATCGTTATTCCGTGGCTGAAGCCGACGTTTATCATTCTGATGCTCTTCTCGCTCGGCGGCGTGCTGAAAGGCAATTTTGGACTCTTTTACAACCTTGTCGGGGCGAATAATACGGCTTTGTATCCGACGACGGATATTATCGAGACCTACGTATTCCGCGCGCTTATGACCAATTTCAACTTCTCGATCGGCAGCGCCGTGAGCCTGTATCAATCGGTCTTTGGCTTCATCGTTGTCATCACCGCGAACTGGCTTGTGAAGAAAGCGTCACCCGAGAACTCCCTATTCTGACCCATTAGGAGGTGAATGTCATGGAACAATCGGAGGAGTCCAGAAGCATACGAACCGACATGAGCGGCATTATCGTCAGAGTGTTCGGCTATGTGTTCATATCCTTCTTCGCGCTTTGCTGCTTGCTGCCTTTCCTGCTCATACTCGGCACGTCATTCACCGCGGAAGGAGCCATTAAGAAGTTTGGCTTTAACTTCTGGCCGAGAGAATTCAGTACGTTCGCGTACAAAGTCGTCTTCGAAAATCCCGATATGATGATCGGCTCGTATTTCGTTACACTCGGCCTGACTTTGGCCGGGACTGCAATCGGTTTGTTCCTGGTCGCGATGACCGGCTACGCGCTGCAGCGTCCCGACTTCGGCTACCGCAACGGGATCTCGTTCTTCATCTACTTCACGACGCTGTTCTCCGGCGGGTTAGTTCCCTTCTACCTGCTAATGACGCAATACTTGACGCTAAAGGACAATTACTTGGCTGTGCTTCTTCCGGGGCTGCTTAGCCCGTTCCTCATTATTATGATGAAAAGCTTCGTGCGCTCGATCCCGCATGCGATTACCGAATCCGCCAAAATCGACGGCGCAGGCGACTTTACGATTTTCCTGAAGCTGATTCTGCCTATGACGACGCCGGCGCTCGCCACGATCGGCTTGTTCATCGCCTTGGGGTACTGGAATGAATGGTACAACTCGATGCTGTTCCTATCGGCGGATATGAAGTATCGTCCGCTTCAGCTGTTTTTGTACAACACGATTACAAGCGCTGATTACATTCGAAATTCCGCTGCCGCCTCCAACGTAGAACTGCGCGATGTGCCGCTGGAATCGATGAAAATGGCGACTGCGGTCGTCGCTACGGGGCCAGTTATACTGTTTTACCCGTTCGTACAGCGTTACTTCATTAAAGGGATTACGGTTGGCGCGGTAAAAGGGTAGTGCTTGGCGTTTGGTGTTCAATGTGCCGTAGGCCGTCTGTCGCAAGCGGTCTATTCACATAGCGGGCTAAGGCCCAATTAATCAAATCAAAGGGGAGAATAGCAATGTCCAACTTGAAGAGAATTTCCGCGCTGCTGATTGCGATCATGATGATCTTCGTTGTAGCGGCCTGCTCGGGCAATAACGGAGACAACAACGAACCGCCAGCCGAAACGAATAAAGGTGCAGCGACGAATGCCCCAGACAACAGCGGAGAAGAAACGAAAGGTCCGGATACGTCCAAGTTCGTCAAAATCAGCTACGTCGTACTCGGCAACAAACCGACCAATGGACAGTTCGAGGCGGTGCTGGCCGAAGTTAATAAACTGATGAAAGAAAAAATCAACGCCGAGCTGGAGTGGAAATGGGTGGAGTGGGCCGACTGGACAACGAAATACAACCTGCTGCTCGCGTCGGGCGAAGCGATCGATCTCATCACGATCGGCACGGACTGGCTCGATACTTGGGGCAATGCGCAGCGTGGAGCGTTCATGAACCTCGACGATCTTCTTCCAACGTACGCGCCGCAGACATGGAACTCGATTCCGAAAGAAGACTGGGCAGAAAGCAAATTTGGCGGCAAAATCGTACTCATTCCCGAGAACGAGTACACGCAATGGGTTAACCACGGCTTCTTCTACCGCGGAGACTGGGCGAAGGAAGCTGGCATTACGGAGCCGATCAAGGATTGGGAAACAATGGGCAAGTACCTTCAATATATTAAAGACAACAAACCGGATGTTATCCCTTGGGACGCAGCCGCGCAAACGAGCACGTTCGGCGGTTATGTCGCTTCGTATTCGGATAACCTCGAGCTTCCGATCGCGACGGGTTACACGCCGATTTACGCAACGAAATCGTATGACGAGAAATATACGGTGAACAGCCCTGTATTCGAGGATACGTTCCTGAACTACGCCAAGTTGATGAAGGAATGGGCAGACAAAGGCTACTGGCGCGAAGACGTGTTGAACAATAAGAACGATGCGCGCGCAGCGCTCCGTGCAGGCTTGTCGGGCGTTGACCAGCATCATACGCAGACGTTCGGCGGACTTCGCGTCCAAATGGACAAAGACCAACCGGGCTCCGAGCTGCAAATGTTCCCGTTCCACCGTACCCGCGCCAACAACCTGATGGAGCTGTCGATCACGCACGGCGGTACTTCGGTCGGGGCGCACAGCAAAAACCCGGAGCGCGCGCTTATGGCGTACGATCTGATTCGCAACGACGAGCAAATTTATCACCTCATCAACTACGGTCTCGAAGGCGTTCAATATGAAGTGGTAGACGGCAAACGTCAACAGCCGGCAGGCTACGACGAAGCGAAGCACGCATTCTACGCCGACTTCTGGGGCGGCCGCGTCGACAAATTCGAAATTCCGAGCGCAACGACATGGGATCAATTGGAAGAAACGCTTTATGCGGAATACGACGGCTACAAAAAACCTTACCCTTACGGCCAATTCGTCTTCGACAAAACGCCGGTTGAGGCTGAGCTCACAGCGGTTACGCAAGTATCCGGCGAGATGGGGCCTGCCATTGGGTACGGTAAAGCAGGCGACCCTGTCAAAGCGGTTGAAGAATTCCGCAACAAGCTGAAAACAGCGGGTTACGACAAAGTGCTCGCCGAGCTGCAACGTCAAATGGATGCTTACAAGAAGCTGATCGAAGGTTAATCGAATAAGCGGAGTAATAGGGGATTGTCCCGAGAGCCAACAGCTTTCGGGGCGATCCCCTTATAAATACTCTACCTCACTTCAAATGAACAACGATAAAGAGCTGTCCCTCAAGGTATTCAGCCTTGTGAGACAGCCCTTCGCAAAGATGCAAGCCACTGATCTTATAAAGTTAGAATATCTACTCCCAGAGCTGGCAGCGTCAACTTCTGCTCTGATTTCTCGCTCGTCAACAAGCTGCGATAGGGAACGTCAAGCGTAACCTCACGTTGCTCATTGGTCAAATTGATCAGGAACAGGAAGCTTTCCTCACCCTTCGTTCGAATCGACAGCTCGACACCTTCCGGCAGCTGGAGCTTGGGCGCCAAGTCCTTTTCCTTCAATATGCCTTCGAACAGCTGGTAGAAATACGATGGCTCCGGCCAAGTGCCGACATAATACACTTCACCTTCACCAAGCTTATTGACAGTTACCGCCGGCACACCCTCGTAAAAGTCGTTGTCATACCAGGCAATCGGTTCTGCTCCTCGCAGTTCCAGCAGATCGCACCATTGCTTCGCAGCGAATGTCCGGCCCTCCGCGTTCCGAATCCGATGCTCGCTGTTGCCGATTGCATCATATTCACTAACGACAACACCCGCCGCTTCCGCCAGCAGCCCCGGCAGAGGCAGCATCTCACATACATTCTTCATGTTCTTCACGCCTGTCCGATTGGTGAGGACGACCGTGCCGCCCCCGGCTGCGAAACGCTCCAGCCGCTGCGCTACTTCTTCACTTAACAGAAAGAGGGAAGGGACAATGACCAGCTTGTAGCCATCGAGCTCCTCGGTCCAGTTGATAACGTCCGTACCGACGCCCATTTTCAGAAATGCATTGTGCATAGAGGACAAGTTGTCCATATAGTGCATTCCCCCCTCCGCTTGCGCCTGAAGGGAAAGCGCCGTATGCTGATCGTGCGAATGCAGAATCGCAACCTGAGTAACGATTGTCGAGCCGGCCAGCAGTTCGCCAAGCAGGTTCACCTCGCGAGTAAGCTCCGCGAACTCCCTGAACCTGCGTCCAGGAACATTGCTGTGGTCGATAAGCCCATGCCAGAACTGTTCGGCTCCGACGGCAGCACTCCGCCAGCGGAAATGGACGACCATATCGGCGCCGCGGGCGATTGTCTGCCAGGAACGAGCTCGGATCAGTCCAGGATAAGGTGTGCGCTGAATTGGCATCCATGCGCCTTGCGCTCCGCTCAGCTGCTCCATTACCCAGAAATTGCGGCGCTTGATGCCGCGAACCAAGTCCAGCGACAGCGCTCCGTTCCTCGGAAACCGATCGCCATAATCGCGATACAGCTCATTCGGATAATAATCGACTGAGGCGAAGTCCAGCTCTTTGTAAAGATCATAATAGTCCAGGCTATTCGGGTATTGCCACATGTTATGCGTCACGAATTGGCCTGGACAGTTGCTGCGTAGAATTTCAAGCTGCCATCCCAGCAGATAACCTACGCTATCCGAGCAGAACCGCTTATACTCCAGAAGATAGGAAGGATTCATCGGCTTACTGGTACCGAGCGGCGTCGTTACCTCGGCCCAGCTGCTGTACTCCCCGCTCCAGACGACCGTGCCCCACTCCCGGTTCAACTCTTCCAGACTGGAATAACGCTTCTGCAGCCAAGCGACAAATGCACGATTGCACGTATCGCAATGGCATTCCTGATAGTGCATCTCGTTATCGATTTGCCAGCCAATGACGGCGGGATGCTTCGCATAGCGCTGTGACATCGCTTCCACAAATTTGGAGCCCAGCATTCTCAAGGAATAGCTGTTGTTGCAACGATGTCCACGCACACCCGGCCGGATGATTTGACGTTGCTCATCCATTGGCAGCACATCGGGATAACGGGTTGTCATCCAGTTCGGCGGGGTATTGGTAGGTGTGCATAAAACGATCTCCATGCCGCGCGCGGCGAATACTTCTATAGCCGCATCCAACCATTCAAACCGATAATCACCCTCGGTCGGTTCCATTCGGCTCCAAGCGAACTCCGCCATTCGCACAACCGCAACACCCGTCTCTTGCATAAGCGCTGCATCCTTCTCCCATAGCTCGGGAGTCCATTGCTCTGGATAATAATCAATTCCGATCTTAATCGTCATCCTGTGATCTCCTTTATTCATCAATATATTGCGATTATATGATATATTAATTCGAGTGAATATCTTAAATAATTAATACGATATAATAATATTAAGATAACAGGAGAGTTGATCGCATGCCTAATCCCAATCGCGCTTTCCCGGTACTTTCCGCCCGAGACAGGCTGCTCCCTTTTTATTTGCTTGGCATTGGTCTGCATCATGAACAGGAGCAAATACGCCGAGACTCAGGCATTCAGGATTATCAGTGGATTCAATGCCGCAGTGGCGAGGGCAAGCTCAAGCTAAGTGAAACGGAGTATATCGTCAAGCAAGGCATGGGCATGCTGTTGTTCCCCGGCCAGAAGCACGAATACTATGCTTTATCGGGGAGCTGGGAAGTCGACTGGATCATCTTCGATGGCAGCGGGTCAGCGAACTTGTTTGAATCAGTCGGCATTGTAGACACATGCGTATTCGCGCTCGCATCGCCCGAATACCTTCTATCCCGAATGCGGGAGCTGCTGCAAGCTGCCCTAACGCCGCAAGAGCAAACGTTAAACAATTACGCCTGCTCCGCCATCCTCTATACCTTATTGACGGAGATTATTCAGCGAATCTCTGTCGAGGGCAGCGATACCGTCGGGCAGCAGTATGAGCGGTTAAAGCCGGTCCTGGACTATATTGACCAGCATTATGCCGAAGAGATTACTTTGCAGACGCTCGCCGGACTGATGTGCGTCACACCGGAATATTTCTGCCATTTGTTCAAGAAAACGACGGGCATTCGTCCCATCAGCTATGTCAATCAAGTAAGGATCAACAAGAGCAAGGAACTGTTGCTCGACAATGTGCAGCCCGGGATGCAGGATATTGCTCATCAAGTCGGCTTCGAATCTGCCAGCTATTATGGAGCAATCTTCAAGAAGCTGGAGCGGCTCACACCCGGCGCCTTCCGCCGCAGCTATCAAAAGTCGTAACATATTCACTGTCCAAGTGCGTTCGGGGTGTAAATGCGTACCTAGTCAACTTGGAAGTAAAATCAATGGACATAAAAATCGCGTTATCCAAATGGGATAACGCGATTTTTTCAGGATTTCATTGAAATGCCAGCTGTGCTTGAGCAGGCATTAGGAAAAGATTACCTCTTTTGTTCGGTAATGCTTAGGGGAAGCTCCTATTATCTTTTTAAACATTTTGGAGAAGAGCAAAGGGTCATTGTAGCCGACGGAACGGGAGATATCACCTATCGACAGTTCAATGTTCCCCATCATTTCACATGCTTTTTGGATCCTAATACGAATTAAGTATTCCTGGATACTAATATTCATTTGTTGTTTGAATAACGAACAAAGATAGCTTCGATTGAGCCCGACTATGCGAGCAATGTCCTCAATGGTGATTATCTGAGCAAAGTTGGTTTCGACGATGTCCTTCACCTTTTCAACGTAAATTTCCGCGCGACTTTCCTTTTGCTCTGTTGGCGTTACCGGACCATATTCTGCAAGTAGGGATAATAACAAGTAAAGCAAACCGGTCAGTCTGGTTTCTCTCGCTTTATGATTTCTATTGGCCTCGGCCATTAACTTCAAATAATTATAGATCTTATCGTCTTTACCATAGTTGAGGATTGGGCATGCCCTTGTTAATCCTGCTTGCTTGAGGAGCAATTCCGCCAGTGTTCCGTCAAAACCAAACCAGCAATATGACCAAGGGTTTATGGAATCGGCTTGATAATAAGTAATGACATCGGGGCATATAAGAAAGCCCTGACCCTTCTGAAGCCGGTATTTGTTTCCGTCGACTTCAAAGATCCCTTCTCCGTCCAAAATATAATGGAGAAGAAAGTGACTTCTTATGGCTGGCCCAAAAAAATGATTCGGAATACATTCTTCAATGCCAAATTGAGTTAAATACAATTCAGTGTGCTGCTTGCTTCGTGACAAATACTCAATCATGGTATAACCCCTTAATATTAAAATACCAAGCATTATAACATAATTAGTGAGCATCATGCTATGTACTCATTAATAAGGATTGATATATTATTCCTGTATAGTTGACATAGCATCTAGTAATCAGTGCCAAGCTTAAAACCATATTTTATTTGAGAACACATGAAAACATTTGCTCTGAATGGGCAGTGTTGAGAGGAGAAGTGTTATGGGCATCATTGTTCAAGAGAATACGGGGCTTTTTCATCTGCAGTCGGCCGGCATGAGTTATCTTATTCAAATTGTGGACGGTTATCCTATTCACGTATATTGGGGGGATAAACTGAAGCACCGGGAACCCATGGCGGATTTATTCATTCACACTCCAGAGAAGGCTGGATTGGATCGCTTATTCCAAGAATACCCTCAATACGGGAGCGGGGACTTTCGTAACCCGGCTTATCAAGTAGAGCTTGAGGATGGAACTCGAATTACGGAGCTAAAGTACGAAGGTTACAAGCTCATAAGGGGGAAACCTTCATTAGCTGGACTTCCAGCCGTTTATGTAGAGGATGAAACCGAAGTAGAAACTTTGGAGCTGGAGCTGAAGGATGCCTATTCGGGTCTAAAAGTTGTCCTTATCTATACCGTCTTCGCTGATCGGAATGTCATTATCCGTTCTGCACGCTTGAGCAATGAAGGGGGGAAGAAGCTTCGGCTTCTCCGTGCGCTAAGTGCAAGCGTAGACTTCATGGATAAAGGGGACTTAGAAATCATCTATCTTTCCGGAGCCTGGGCGCGAGAAGGCAATATAACCCGTAGAGCGCTTCATCAAGGCGAGACTCGAATCGATAGCAAGAGAGGCATGAGCAGCCATCAGTTAAACCCCTTTTCCGCGTTGGTCACTCCTGATACAACGGAAAACCATGGTGAAGCTTACGGCTTCAGCTTAGTATACAGCGGCGGATTCGAAGCGGCAGCTGAAGTGGATTCATTCGGCTCTACGCGAATGAGCATGGGAGTGAATTCCTTTGACTTCACATGGCTGCTAAATCCAAGCGATAGCTTCCAAACACCGGAAGTCGTTATGGTTTACTCTAAGCAAGGATTGGGCGAGATGTCGCGTACTTATCATCGCTTGTACCGGACAAGGCTATGCCGAGGGGGATATCGGGATAAAGAGCGGCCGATTCTAGTCAATAACTGGGAGGCTACTTATTTTAACTTCAATGCTGATAAGTTGTTAGCAATAGCGGAAGAGGGGTCGAAGCTAGGAATAGAGCTGTTCGTATTGGACGACGGCTGGTTCGGCAAGCGGGATTCCGATAATTCATCTCTTGGAGATTGGCACGAGGATCGCCGGAAGCTGCCGGACGGACTTGCGGATGTGGCGGAACGCATTAATCGGCTTGGGCTAGAATTCGGACTTTGGTTTGAACCCGAGATGATATCGCCGGACAGCGATCTTTACCGGGAGCATCCGGACTGGTGTCTTCATGTTCCCGGACGCAGGCGCAGCGAAGCAAGATGGCAGCTCGTGCTGGATTATACTCGAAAGGAAGTTCGAGATTACATTTACGACTCCCTTTCGGCGATCTTCTCCAGCGTGCCGGTCTCTTATGTGAAATGGGACATGAACCGTGCTCTAACTGAAATGGGTTCCGCTTCACTGCCCTCTGAACGTCAATCGGAGACGGCCCATCGCTATGTTCTAGGATTGTACGAGCTGTTGGAACGCATCACCACGGCATATCCGAATATTCTGTTTGAGAGCTGCTCAAGCGGTGGAGGCCGCTTCGATCCTGGAATGCTCTACTACATGCCTCAAACCTGGACAAGTGATAATACGGATGCTGTAGAACGGTTAAAGATACAATACGGTACGAGCCTTGTTTACCCAGTAAGTGCAATTGGAGCTCATGTCTCAGCCGTTCCTAACCATCAAGTTGGACGGATAACGCCACTTGATTTTCGAGGGAACGTCGCCATGTCCGGAAACTTTGGCTATGAGCTTGATCTAACCAAATTCAGCGATGAAGAAAAAGAGATCGTCAAAAACCAAGTCATGACCTACAAGCAAATTCGCGGATTAGTTCAAAAGGGCGACTTGTATCGCCTGAAGAGTCCATTTGAAGGGAACGAATCGGCTTGGATGTTTGTATCCGAAGACAAAGAGGAAGCCGTTGTGTACTATTTCCAAGTGATGGCCGTGCCGAATGCACCGCGAAGAGCCTTGCGGCTTGATGGGCTTAACCCGGAACTTGAATACGAAGTTTGGTCAGGTGACCATGGGGAAACGTCAAGCTATGGGGGAGACAGGCTCATGCAATTGGGACTGCGCCTTGCTTATCATCAGAAAGACTATGAAAGCGGATGGTTCAGACTTAAAGCAGTTAAGGCAGAGTAAGGCTTGACTCCTCTAAGCCTATCCAAAAAAGAGGAAGTGACCCATGGGAAATCCGAATATCGCTGCAATTGCACCTTGCAATCCGAATGCTTCCAACGAAGTAAAAGCAGTACTACAGTACTTAATCGGGATAGCTGGCAAAGCTATTATTACCGGACAACACACGCAAACCAATTCGCAACAGGAACTCCAGTACATCGAAAAGGTTACGGGGAAGCTTCCTGCGCTTTGCGGCTTTGAGCTGTTAAGTTATTCGCCGAATATTAATTATGAAAACAGCAGTGCTGAGTGCCTGCTTGAGATTGAAGAGAACCGAAATACGCTTGACCGGGCTTGGGAATGGGCAGAACGAAAAGGCTTGATCACCTTCACCTGGCATTGGTTCTCTCCTTTTGGAAGCTGGGATAAGGGATTCTATTCGAATCATACAACATTTGACGCCTCCAAGGCTGTAATAGAAGGAACGGAAGAGTATAAGGCGTTCATTTCCGATATGGATCATATGGCCGATATCCTGAAACCTTTTTGCGAGATTCGGATTCCGGTTCTATGGAGACCCTTCCATGAAGCCGAGGGGGAATGGTTCTGGTGGGGTCACAAAGGCCCGGAGGTTGCTAAGCAGTTGTACCGCATTATGTATGACCGATATACGCGCGTTCATGCTCTGAATAATCTGATCTGGGTCTGGAACTCACCTTTGGCGGAAGGATATGTAGGTGATGATGTAACTGACGTGATATCAAGAGACCTGTATCCTCCCAAGCATACGCATACGGATTTGCAGCCCGAATATGAGGAACTCGTGCGCATAACCTCAGAACCGAAGTTAGTTGCATTAGGAGAGATTGGGGTGCTGCCCAGTATAAATCAACTCTCGATAACTAGAATTCCGTGGGTTTGGTACATGATCTGGTCAAACGAATTTGGATCGACTGCAGAGTGGACTTCCGAGGAGGAACTACTCCAGGCGTACCATCATGAATATGCGATTACACTTGATAAGTTACCCGTATTGTATTAATCCGGTTTTTTACTGCAATCTTATTTAGCGTTTTGCTGAGTTTTGATCTCCCGTTTATAAATCGCCCTGCGCTTCCCTTTGAAGCGGAGGGCGATTTCATTTGTTTGCCCGTTATCTGGCCATATCATTTGCATCGGCAAAGTGAAAGAAGAGTCGGATTTGTCTCATTGTTATGCCTTTCAGCAGACGGGTATAATAAAATATTACCAACGCGTCTATGAAAGGGGACGGAAATGAAGCTTACGCATCGCTTATGGCAATCATCTATTTATAAACGTTTGTTTATTGCTTTCATTGCCGCAACGATTCCGATCTATATTCTTGCCGGGATATTATATAGTTGGGCATCCAGCCTGCTCAGGAAAGATATCGTGGACTCTGCCGAAACCCAGTCCGAGAACTATATAAGCGGGCTTAACGGGACACTGGACCGCTTTAATTCGCTCCAATATGACATGCTGAACGATACGTATCTGATCCAATTGGTCAATGCGTACGACATTCTTGAACCTTATCGCAAAATCGAATTGATTCATTTTTTACGGGCAAAGCTTGTGTCTATCCGGAATAGCAGCGACTTAATCGTAGACACGCGACTATATCTGTCAAACATCGGAATAGAAATTTCGGCTGTCGATGGATATGGGTTGATGAAGGAGGATGTGATTACTCCTGCGATGCTTAATGATCCCTATAACATTATTTCATATAACGATAGCCTGCTTATCGTCGCATACCCCCTTGAGAGCGAATATAAAGACACTCCTGAAATAATCGTTGAAATCGAACTGCGATCCAGCGAACTGAAGCGGGGGGCCCAAGCCGCATTAGAAAAAGAATTTACGGGTGCGCTCGTTCTTGGACTAGGCAGCAATGCCAATAATATAATTGCAGTTGCGGATGATAAGCTAGAGCAACCCATTAAGGAGCATTATAGAAAGCTCGTAAAGGTTGAGTCAGAATCATCCAACGAGCTGCCCCCCGCAGATTTGGATAAAGACTATATCTTCGTTCACTCGGATTTGACGGAGAGCCGTTTATATGTCGATCATTATTTGTACAAGCCTACGATGTTTCGGACGATATCCGAGTATATTCAATGGTTTTGGCTATTCTTCGGGGCTACCGTTATGATGGTTGCGCTTTATCTGTACTATATCAACAGAGTCATTAACAAACCGATGGTGAAGCTTGTTCGTGCTTTTAAAAGAGTGGAGGAAGGCAATTTCGAGCTTAATATTCGCCATGACAAGGACGACGAATTCGGATATTTGTATGAACGATTCAATGAAATGCTTATCAACATGAAGGTATCCATCGACGAGGTGTACAATCAGCAGATTCATCGGCAAAATGCGGAGCTAAAGCAACTCCAGTCACAGATCAACCCGCATTTTCTCTATAATTGCTTATTCAGTATTATCCGACTCATTAAGATGCAGAAAGACGAGGAAGCTGTACAGTTCACGAATCAGCTCGCCAAGTATTTTCAGTTCATCACACGCAATAAGAGAGATACGGTGCCGCTTGAGAATGAAGCTTCGCACGCTCGCAATTACGTAATGCTCCAGCTTGCAAGATTCTCGGATCGGGTGTCGGTCGAGTTTGGTGAAGTGCCGGACAGCCTCAAGCCATTATCGGTCCCCCGTCTCATTATCCAGCCATTGGTGGAAAATGCATTCGTGCACGGTTTAGAAAACGTGACCGAAGGCGGCATGCTCCGAGTAAGCTTTCTGGATGAATGGGAAAGAGCCGTCGTCGTTGTGGAGGATAATGGCGAAGACAGCGACAACGGTTTGGCGAAGCTGAATGCTCTTCTGACAGGAGACCAAGAAGCTCAGGAGATTACAGGGATTTTGAACGTTCATAAGAGACTTCAATATAGCTACGGTGCTGGAAGCGGGTTGCGGGCCAGCAGAAGCGAGCTTGGAGGCCTAAAAATAGAATTGATCATCGAACGGAAAGGTGCGATGGCAGATGTATCGGATGTTAATCGTGGATGACGAAAAGCTTCTGCTTGACGGTTTGCACGAGCTATTTCAGGAAAATGAAGGCCACCGGCTTGAACTGTACAAGGCATCCAGCGGACTGGAAGCGCTCAGGGCCATGTCGGAGAAGCGCATCGACATCTTACTGTCGGACATAAAGATGCCTAAGATGTCGGGCTTGGAGCTCGGTGATCGGGTCAAGCAAAGCTGGCCGGAGTGCAGGCTTATCTTTCTAACGGGCTTCGACGAATTTGATTATGTTCATCATGCGATCAAGAACGGCGCCGAAAACTATATACTGAAGTCCGAGGGGGACGAAGCGATTGTCGAGGCGGTTCGCAAGACGATAGCGGAGCTCGAAGAGCAGCAGAGGATGGACATGCTGATCAAGCAAGCACGCGAGATCCAGCGGCAGCAAGCGGGTCATCATCGCGCGCTGTTCATATCCGACCTGCTGGAGGGATTGCAGCCCAAGGAAGAGCTCACAGCGCATACGTTGGAGGGTCTCGGAATCCGACTTGCTATCGATCGGTCGCTCATCATGGCGGTTGCGAGGATGGATTTGGCCGCGACTTCGATAAGGCTTCCCGAAAAGGAGCTTTTGTTCACGGCCCTTCACTCCGTTTGCGTTCGTTTTTTGTCCACCTATGTAGATTATGCGGATGTTATTTACAATCGGGAGTATTATGTGCTGCTCATACAAGCTCGTGACAACGCCTTTCAAACGCAAGAGAGGCTTATAACCTTTCTTCAAGGTTCAATCGAAACGATACAGCAAACGGCCGAGAAATCTACGGGACACACATTCTCGTTCGCGCTTACGGATAAGTTCATAGAATGGGGCGACACCTCTAAACAGTTCACGATCCTCAAAGCGTTCTTGTCCCGTTGTTATGACGCGAAGCAAATTATTATAACGGACAGAAATCTGCCGTTCATGGCCAAGCAGGATGAGGAGGAAGTACGTGGATTCATCGAGGTGTTCCACAAACGAGCGAATGCGCTGGAGACGTACATCGAATCCGGGCGAAAGGACGAAGTGCAGTCGATTCTATCGGAACTCAGCTCCTATGCAGAGTGGGAGGCCATCGACGAGATGAGGTATATGGAAATGTATTGCGCGGTTGCGCTGCGGCTTCTGACGGCAGCCAACAAATTCGGATTGGACCGCGACTCAGCCGTTGCTCCTCATATTGCTAAGCTCCTCCAGCCTGCGATCTTTCACTCGCGTAAGGAAAGCATAGCAACGCTTGAGCACCTCGTTAATTTATTCGATCATTATCATGCGGCGCAGTCTTCCAAAATGCGGGGAGACGTGCTGGGGAAAATCATTTATTATATCGAAACCCATTTGGATGGCGACCTCTCCATAACGAACCTGGCGGAGCAGGTATACCTGAATCCGGATTATTTATCTAGAATGTTCAAGCAATCAAAGGGTATTACGATATCCGATTATATCGCCGCTTTGAAGATTCAAAGAGCCAAAGAAATGCTTTCTGAGCCGCAAAGACTCGTGCAGGATATTGCCAAAGCGCTTGGCTTCACGTCAGCCGGTTATTTCAGCCGCTTCTTCAAGAAGGAAACGGGGCAGACACCGCAGGAATTTCGGACAGCATGAGGAGGGAAACGGCTTTGAGGGGGCTGGAAATGGCACGACGAAGCATGAAGGCTGCCTCCATACTTCTTGCGACATGCATACTGGCCTCATGCGCCGGCCAGACGGGCGATTCCGGCGTGGCGGGAGTCCAGGTAAGCGTTCCGCCTGATGGTCGCGGAAGTGTGGTGATGACGACCGGAGTCGGGATCGGAGACGTCATGTCGGACTTTACCGAAGAGAAGTGGGAGGATAGCGTATGGTTACGCGCTTATCGGGACGAATTGGGCATTGATATGAAGGCTGCTTGGTATGCGAAGGGAAAGGAAGCGATCACGCAAAAGGTGAGCGTTGCGATCGCGTCGGGCAAAATTCCTGATTTGTTGGCCGTTAACAGCGAACAATTATCTGCGATCTCGAGAACCAACTTGTATACCGATCTGACGAGCGTATATGATACCTTTGCGACACCGCTGACCAAATCGATTCTGAATGAGGACGACAAGCGTTCGCTGGCATCCGCTACGTTTGACGGAAAGCTTATAGCGATTCCAGGGCTTAACTCCGCTATTGACGGAGCTTCCTTCATGTGGATTCGCCAAGATTGGCTGGACAAGCTCGGGTTGAAGGTGCCGGAAACGGCAAGCGAGCTGGAAGAGGTCATGAGAGCTTTTGAGGACCGAGATCCGGATGGCAACGGCAAGGCAGATACGATCGGTCTCGTCCTGAGCAAAGATTTTTTGAATCAAGGCTTGGCTGAAGCTATCGGTTTGTTTAACGCTTTTGACGCTTATCCGAAAATTTGGGTCAAAGACAAAGGCGGAAATCTAGCATACGGAAGCGTTCAGCCTGAAGTGAAAGATGCGCTTGCCTTTTTGAGCCGCATGTATAAGGAAGGAATTATTGAGACCGATTTTGCGGCAATGGACACACCTGCGGCAGCAGAGCTTGCAGCAAGCGGAAGAGGGGGCGTCGTATTCGGCGCGATGTGGAACGGCATGTATCCGCTGCAAGGAACGAAAGATCGATTCAAGGATTCCGACTGGAGAGCATACCCTATCGTGTCCAAGAATGAACAGCCCGCTCATCCGCAAATCAAGCTGAATGTGGAGCAATATTTCGTCGTTCGAAGCGGCTACGAGCATCCGGAAGCTTTGATCAAGCTGATAAACTTTTGGACGGAGCTGAACTACGGCGATGCGGGGAGAGAGAGGTACGATCGATTTCTTGGTCTGCCTCCGGCTCCCGGCCATCATTATGCAGTAGCCAAAGTGTGGAAATCGAATAAAAACCTGCAAGCTTATTTGGATATTAAAGATGCTCTCGAGACGGGAGTGCTGTCCAAGCTGAATGCCGAGGAAAAGGGCTACTATGACAATATTCTCAAATACAGCGCCGGCGACGATTCCTTTGCCCAATACGAGAAAGTATTTGGCAGGACGGGCTCCTACGCCGTCATGAACGATTATGTACAACGTGATTTGTTCAAAATGGACGAGTTTTACGGCGCTTCTACGGAAGCGATGAGGTCTCGATTGCTGACGATTGATCAAATGATTTCCGAATATTACACGAAAGTGATTATGGGGACAGAGTCTATTGACCAATTCGATGCTTTCGCAGCCAAGCTTGGCCAAATCGGACTTGATGAAATAACGAAGGAAGTTAATGAATGGAAAGAAACAGACCGTGCAATGTTCTCCAAATGAAAGATATGGAGAGCTGCACGGTCTGTTTCTTTAATGAAGTCGGTAGAGTGCAAGGATTCTCGGAATTGTGAAATCGTTTTCTTCCCCTTCGGACGATAAGCTTATTATGTAAGTAATTAAGAATGACAGGGGGAGCAAGCATGACAAATAACAAAAAGAAAGTAATGACCTCGGCGGCGGCAACGCTTCTGAGCATATCGCTTCTGGCCGGGTGCAGCTCTAATGGCGGCAACAATGCACCTAACAACGAAGGTGGCAATAATGGCGCGAATGCAGCGATCGAAGCGCCGATTGATCCGATGGCCAAGTTCGATCCGCCTATTGAATTGACAGTTGGCGTTGCAATCGGAGATCCCATCGCCGATGAGTTTACCGAAGAAAAATGGGAAAACAGCGAATGGATTAAAGCCTATAAAGAAGAGCTTGGCATTATCATTAAGCCTCTATGGTATACGAAGGGCGGAGACGCTGCGAAGCAGAAGATGAGCGTAGCCATTGCTTCGGGCGATATTCCCGATCTGATCGGCGTCAGTCAAGAGCAGCTGGCATCCTTGTCCAAAACGAATCTATATGCGGATTTAACGGACGTATACGAGAAATTTTCGACACCATTGACGAAGCAGATTATTACGGAGGAAGGCAATACGGCGCTCGAATCGGCAACCTTCGGAGGCAAGCTGATTGCGATTCCAGGAACGAACTCCGCGATCGACGGGGCGTCCTTCCTGTGGGCTAGGCAGGATTGGCTCGATAAGCTGAGTCTTCCGGTTCCGAAGACGACGGACGAGCTGTACACTGCAATGAAAGCTATTGTAGAGCAGGATCCTGACGGCAACGGCAAGAAGGATACGGTCGGCCTCATGCTGAACAAGGATTTCCTAGCTCCCGGCGTCGCCGAAGCGCTCGGCCTATTCAATGCATTCGATGCTTACCCGAAAGCGTGGGTTCGCGGCGCGGATGGCAAGCTCGTATACGGCAGTGCGCAACCGGAAGTAAAGGACGCCCTTGCGTATTTAAACAAATTATACAAAGAAGGCTTGATCGAGAAGGACTTCGGAGCCAAGGATTCGGGCAAAGCAGCGGAGTTGGCTGCATCTGGACTTGTTGGCTTCAACTTCGGCGCGATGTGGAACGGCATGTACCCGATGCAGCAAACGAAGGACAATTTCCCGGATTCGAACTGGCTGGCTTATCCGATCGTGTCCAAGGATGATAAACCCGCTAATCCTCAGATCAAGCTGAACGTGGAAAGCTACTTTGTGATGCGCAGTGGCTATGAGCATCCTGAAGCGATTATGAAGCTAATCAATTTCTGGACGGAGCTGAACTACGGCGATACAACGCAAGAGGAGTTCGATAAGTTCTTGGGACCGGCGCCTGCTCCAGGGCACCACTATGCGGTCGCAAAGGCTTGGAAGGCACAGAAAAACTTGCAAGCCCACCTGAAGGTGACGGAGGCATTCAAGACTGGCGATGCGTCTAAGCTGAATGCCGAGGAGAAAGGCTATTACGATAACATTCAAAAATACAAAGACGGCGACAACGCCAATGCGCAATTCGAGAAGGTATTCGGTGAAACAGGTTCCTTCAGGTACATGAACGAGTATGTGAACAATAACCTGTTCAAGATGGACGAGTTTTACGGCGCTTCAACGGACGCTATGAAAAATCGCTTGAAGACGATCGAGCAAGCCGTTATCGAATACTACACGAAAGTTATTATGGGCTCTGACTCCATCGATAACTTCGATAAATTCGTCAGCCAGCTGAACAAGCTCGGACTTGAAGACGTAACGAAGGAAGTTAATGATTGGGACGCTGCTAAGTAATCGTTAATGAATTGAAAAAAAGAAGAGAAGGAGGGACCTCAGTCGTCCCTCCTTCTATACGGATGGAGCGTGCATGTCGATGGAGATGAAAGGGACCCGCAAACGTCGGTTTTCTACTGGAGCTTATCATATGATGCTGCTGCCGGCGGTCATCCTAGTGCTTATTTACAGCTATGGGCCGATCGTTGGCATCGTCATCGCTTTTCAAGATTTTATTCCTTCAAACGGTTGGTTCGGCTCGGAGTGGATCGGCTTTGACAACTTTAAGTACGTATTCGGCATGCCGGATACGCTGCAGGTGATTGGCAATACGCTATTAATCTCATTTATGAAAATGGTCGTCGGAATCGTGTTCCCTCTAGGTCTGGCCATATTGCTTAACGAAGTGAAAAGCGCAATGTTTAAAAGAACCGTTCAAACAGTCGTCTACATGCCTTATTTTATTTCGTGGATTATTTTATCCGGCATTCTAATCGATATCTTGTCGCCTTCGGGAGGCATCATCAACAATCTATTGCAATTTCTAGGTTTCGAACCGATTTACTTCCTCGGAAGCGGCCCTTGGTTCCGCTTTGTCATCGTCGCTTCGCATATCTGGAAGGAGCTCGGCTTCGATACGATCGTATATTTGGCCGCTATACTTAGCATCGATAAATCGTTGTATGAAGCTGCCGCGCTAGACGGTGCGGGGCATATGAAGCAAATGTGGCATATCACGCTTCCAGGCATGAGACCTATAATTGTGCTGCTCAGCGTTCTAAGTCTTGGAAATATTTTGAATGCGGGCTTCGACCAAGTATTCAATTTATATAGTCCTCAAGTCTACTCCAGCGCGGATATTCTGGATACGTACGTATTCCGGATCGGCATGGAGCAAATGCAATACGGCGTAGCGACCGCTGTCGGCTTGTTCAAGTCGTTCGTATCCTTCGTCTTTATTTGCACATCCTACTTGCTCGCTTACAGGCTCGCCAACTACAGGATTTTCTAAGGAGGTATCATCTTATGATCGAACGGCGCACGCCTTCCCGGCTGCTATTTCTATATGCCAACTATATTTTTCTTGCCCTATTCTCGTTAACCTGCTTGTTCCCGATTATTCATATGGCGGCGATGTCGCTAAGCAGCAATGCGGCCGTTACGGCAGGGTGGGTCACCGTATGGCCTGTCGGATTTAATCTGGACTCCTACAAATATATTTTCAGCAACCATATTTTTATGAACACGGTAGGCGTATCTTTTCAAAGGCTAATTCTTGGGGTCCTTCTAAGCTTGTCGCTGACTGTTCTTGCCGCTTATCCGCTGTCTAAGTCGAATCTGAAGTTTCGTTCGAGATCCGTATATTCATGGTTTTTCGTCGTGACGATGATCTTCAACGGAGGACTTATTCCGACCTTTATGGTGGTCAAGGAAACAGGATTAATGGATTCAATCTGGGCGCTTGTGATTCCGTCTGCGGTTAATGTCTTTAACATCGTGCTCATGCTTAATTTCTTCCGCACGCAGCCGGCCGAGCTGGAGGAATCGGCGCAAATGGACGGAGCAGGCACATGGAGAACGCTATGGAGCATCTATTTGCCGATATCCAAGCCGTCTTTGGCTACGATTGCGCTGTTCACGATTATTTTTCACTGGAATTCTTGGTTTGATGGCATGATCTATATGAACTCGCCATCCCATTATCCGCTGCAGACTTATTTGCGTACCGTTATCGTGGCCAGGGACTTAACGAATATGAATGCAAACGATCTGTCGCTGATTGCCAATATTTCGAACCGAACCGTTTTGGCGGCTCAGTTGTTCGTATCGATGCTGCCGGTCCTATGCATTTATCCGTTTTTGCAAAAATACTTCGTTAAAGGTCTTGTATTGGGAAGCGTGAAGGGGTAAGTCGTTTATTACGATATAGAAATCAGAGAGGTGTCCAATGGATCGAAATCGAAACCAATTAAAACAATCATTCATGGATCCGGGAATCCCGTTCCGCCCTGTTCCGTTCTGGGCTTGGAATGACGATTTGAAGCAGGAGGAATTGGATCGTCAGATCGACGGCTTCAAGGAGCAAGGCATGGGTGGATTTATGATGCATGTGCGCGAGGGCTTGGAAACTCCCTATTTGGGCGATGAATTCATGGAGCGCATCAAGGGAAGCGTGGCCAAGGCCAAGGAATCCGGCATGAAAGCATGGTTGTACGACGAAGATCGGTATTCCTCCGGCATGGGCGGCGGATTGGTTGCGAGGGCGGGCGGCGATGCGGTACGCGCCAAAGCACTGACGCTCAGTTTGAGCCAATCCATCGAGTCTGGCGATGAGTCGATCGTTGCCGCTTATAAGGCGGTCATCGAGGGAGATCAAATAACAGAGTTGACTCGGCTTATGCCGGGTAAAGGCGGAAAGAGGCTAGATGGAGGTACCGACACTTACCTTGTGTTTCGGGTTCGAATTGCCGCTAAGAACGATTGGTGTCACGGCGATACCTATACGGATTTAATGAATCCGGAGACGGTTAGGCTGTTTATCGAGAAAAATTATGAACCGTACCGGAAAGCGGTAGGGGAGGAATTCGGCAAAACCGTACCTGGCATATTCACCGACGAACCGACGGTGAAAGGGTTTTCCGAACGGCTGGATGAGCCGGAGCTGACATGGATCGCTTGGAGCGAGGTGCTGGCAAGCGAGTTTCAACGGAGAAGGGGTTATCCGATCTGGGAGCTGCTTCCTTTCTTTTTCTTTGGAGGGGAGGCTTCTGCTCAAATTCGGCATGACTACTGGTTAACGGTGGCAGAGACTTTCAGCGAATCGTATACGAAACAAATCGGCGATTGGTGCAGAGAGCAAGGCATACAGCTCACCGGTCATTTTCATTCCGAAGGCAGCCTTGTCGGACAGGTCCAGCATAGCGGATCCTTGATGCTGCATTATCGGTATATGGATATACCGGGCGTCGATACGCTGTGCGAGCAGACGGCCGAGCATTTGACGATAAAGCAAGTTTCCAGCATTGCAAACCAGCTTGGGAAGAAGCGGGTCATTACTGAGACATATGGCGTGACGGGCTGGGATTTGACCTTCGAGAACAGGAGATGGATCGGCGACTGGCAATATGCGCTAGGAGTCAATCTATTGACGCATCATCTTTCCTGGTATTCGCTCAGAGGATGCCGCAAGCGCGATTACCCGCCATCCTTCAACTACCATACGAATTGGTGGAATCATGACCGAAAGATGGAGGATTATTACGCAAGGCTTAGCGCGGTGCTGAGCGAAGGCAAGCTTACCCGTAACGTACTCGTCATTCATCCCTCCACTTCAGTATGGACGAAGCTAGGACAAAGCGTCCATTCGGCTGCATGGAAAAACAACGCAGGCAGCGAGACGCTGCTGGCGGATTACGACAAGTCGTTCAACGCATTCGTTAACCGTCTAGTCGAGCTGCATGTCGATTACGATCTGGGAGACGAACTGATCCTGAAGGATTTCGCGAGGGCTGATGAAGAACGGCTTATCGTTGGCGAGGCCAGCTATGAATTCGTTATTCTTCCGTCTCTTAACAATCTGATGTCCTCCACGGTTGAGGTGCTGCTCGCTTATATGGACGGAGGCGGCAAAGTATCTGCGTACGGGGCTATGCCATCATTAGTGGATGGCCGATCGGAGAATCTTCATCGCTTGGAGGAGCTGCTTGGGCATAAAGGGTTTATCCGATTACAGGATGCTGAAGAGCTGGAACCGTTACTGAACGGGGCTGCGTCAAGGGCAGTAAGCATTAAGGATGAGGCTGGCGTAGAAGCGAAGCCGTTTCTCCATATGCATCGGCAGATGGACGGCTGCTCAATTGCATTTATCGTAAATAATGATCGGGAGCATGCACATCAAGTTGAGATTCAGCTCTCAGGCGGGCAATGCTTGGAGGAATGGGATGCTTGGACGGGGAAAGTAATAACACGTTCCGTTCGCTTGGAAGAAGGCGGAGTTACGTTCAAAGAAAATTTTGAACCGGCGCAGTCCAAGCTTTACGTTATAGGGAATGCTCCGTTTGAGCGAATGGAGCAAATGGCTGTTCCTCAAAGCGAGATTGCTTGCTCAGGCCATGAACAGCTAACGGAGCTGAAGCCTGTTTCCTGTAAGCGGTCCGCGCCTAACGCGCTTATTCTCGATCAATGCCAATTTCGAATGGGGGAAGAGCAGTGGTCGGAACCCATGGAGGTATGGAGAGCCCAGCGGATCATTCGCGAGCGGCTTGGCATGCGCCAAGTTTTGCATTCCGGCAATCTGCAGCGGTATTTCTGGATTCATGAGGAACATCCCGGTAACGAGACACCATTCGAGCTGCGATTTACGTTTACTGCAGCCCAAGTACCTTCAACCGATACGTACTTTGTATTCGAGGATGCGAACCGCTTCGATTATGAGCTTAATGGTAAGCGTGTTGAGGCAGAACCAGAAGGCTACTATTTGGATATGAGCATGAAGAAGGTGAAGCTGCCGACTTTGCGGGAGGGTGTGAACACGCTTGATGTTCTTATCGCTTATTGCAACGACATGGAGCTGGAGAACGGTTATATTATAGGAGACTTTGCAATTGATTCGTATCGCAGAATTGTGGACGAACCTAGCAATCTGAGTTACGGAGACTGGCGTAGTCAAGGTTATCCTTACTATTGCGGCAGTATGAATTATTGTTTCGAGATTGAGAAGGAAACGAACGAAGGCAACGGATACAGTCTGGTGTTTGGCCGTTATGAAGCTGTGCTGATGGACGTGAAAGTGAATGGGGCGGCGTGCAAGATGATTCCGTGGCGAAGCGAAGCCTATGTGGATTTGGATCCGTTTTTAGTGAAACATGGAGAAAATCGAATCGTTATCGAGGTCGTAGGCAGCCCGCGCAATTTGTTTGGTCCGCTCCATCAATTGGATACTAATCCTAAATGGATGGATTGGTGGTCATTCCACCCCGAGGACAACGATTATACGACCGAATACAGAGGTACTCCATACGGGTTAATAGATCCGGTTAGATTGCTGCGTTCCAGCAAATAGAACGAGGTGATACGAAATGATGAGACCGGTACATTTAAAGATCAATAACTATTACTCTCCCTTGGGGATTGATACGGTTAGCCCTCTATTTGGCTGGCAATTGGAAAGCGAGCAGCAGAATCAGAGTCAGACTCACTATCGAATCATACTCGCTAAACGAGAAGAGTCGGTCATTAGTTGTGAGCAACTGCTTTGGGACAGCGGCAAGGTAAGCTCTTCGGAGCAATTTGGCATTGTCTATCAAGGGCAACCGCTTCAAAGCGTTACTGCCTACTATTGGAGAGTCGCAGTATGGAATCAGCATGGCGTATTGGCATGGAGCGAAGTGCAAACGCTGTTTACTGGCTATCTGAAAGCTGAAACCTGGAAGGCCGAGTGGATCGGTAGCGGCGGATCCAAACCCTTTTACGCCAGAACGGAATTTGCCTCGGAGGGACGAGTTAAGTGCGCCTATGCGCTCGTGTCGGGACTTGGCCACTTCAAGCTGTACATGAACGGCGAGAAAGTCGGGCCTAATGAGATGGATCCAGGCTGGACTAATTATACAAAGTCCGTACAATATGTTTGCTTTGATGTGACGGACAGGATTCGCGAAGGCAGTAACGTAATCGGGTTTTCGGTCGGCAACGGATTTTATGCGGGAGATGCGGGAGATCGGCATTTCTATACGATAGGAAAAGGGTACGAGCCCTACGGCGCCGAGCTGCTTGCTATTGGAGAATGGCATATTGAATATGAGGACGGCTCCGTTCTATATGTAAGGACGGAGGGCGAGAACTGGAAAGTTCGCGAGAGCGCGACGACGCTAGCGAACGTGTACGGCTCCGAAAATTTTGACGCGAGGCTATATCCGAATGGATGGTACGGATTTGATTTCGACGATTCGGGTTGGGAGACTGCCAAGGTGTTGGCTTCTCCTGCCGGTAATCTCGTGAGCCAGAACCAGCCGCCGATTACGGTGAGAACGGTCTACGATACGATCGGAATCGAAGAGCCGCTCGAGCAAGTGTATATTTACGACTTGGGCCAAAATATGTCTGGCATGTTCGAAATTTATGTCAGCGGCCCTGCCGGCTCTAAAGTCACTATAAAGCCTGGTGAACTACGGAACGAGGACGGTACGGTAGCTACCCCGTGGGACATTGTTACCTATTCCGAGTACACGCTAGCCGGTACAGGGGAGATCGAAGCATGGAAGCCCGACTTCTCCTGTTACGGTGCGAGATGGGTGCAGATCGAAGGCTGCACCCGTGATGGTTCAGACAAGTTTAAGCCGATCATTCATGATGTCAAGGGACATTTCGTAACATCGGCATCAGAGGATGTGGGTCGACTGGAGACAGATGATCCTCGCATAACGAAGCTTGCCCAGATTATTATCAAAGCGATCGAGAGCAATCTGCAAAGCGTGCATTCCGATTGCCCTACGATCGAGAAGCTGGGTTGGATTGAAACGGCAAGTCTGATGGGCCCATCGATTATGTACGTGAAGAGCGTCGAAGAGCTCTGGCTGAAAATTACGCGAGATATGATGGAAGCCCAGACGGAGGAAGGCTTAATTCCTGATATAGCACCGGAATATTCGAGATTTAGCGATGGTTTCCGTGATTCGATAGCATGGGGAAGCGCGATTATTCTCGTTCCCGAGCTACTCTTGCGGACCTATGGTAACCGAACCGCTATGGAAGAAGCATATCCTGCCATGAAAGCCTATTTGAAATACTTGAAGTCGAAGGAAGTGGACGGAGGACTTATTAACCATGGACTCGGAGACTGGGGCATTGCGCCGCAGACCGGAGGAGACTACGTCGAGAACGTAGAGACTGCTTTCTATTATGAGAGCTACAGGTTAACGTCCAAGTTCGCGTCCTTGCTCGGGCTAGTCAGCGATGTGGAGCATTACGCGGCGGAAGCCGAACGGGTGAAGCGATGCTATAATGCGAAACTATTGCGCCGGATCGCGAGCGAAGGTGAAGGGCATTATGCCTATTGTAAGCTGAACGGAGAATTCGATCCGTTGAATCAGGTCGTTCAGGCCATTCCGCTTTACTTTGGACTCGTGGATGAAGAGCATCGTTCCGATATTGAATCGGCTCTATTGCATGCGGCGTCAGGGCGGCAGCTGCGATCGGGAGAGATAGGGCTTCGTTATTTGTTCGGCGCGCTTGCTGGCATGAAACGAAACGATATTGTATTCGATATGATGATGCAGCCCGAGCATCCGAGCTATATTCGGTTCGTCGAACGAGGCGAAACGGCGCTGCCTGAATTTTGGACGGATGATTCCCGTTCCCGAAACCACGATATGATGGGACATATTTTGGAGTGGCTGTATAAGGAACTGCTAGGTATATCGTCAATACGGGATGCTTACAAGGAAATCCTCATTGCATCAGGTTGTTCGGGCTTAATCCAACGTGTAACAGGCAGCCATCGCTCTGTTAGAGGCGAGATTCATGTCGATTTCATGTCCGAGGCGAGTGGCTTGCGGTTAGCAGTCAGCTTGCCTCCGAATACAAGCGGAACGATTAAACTTCCTATTGCGTCGGAAGAAACGGTAATCATGGAGAGGGACACTTTGATCAACTTTGAAATTGTTCAAGAGCATGGGCGTCTATTTGCAATTAGTCGCGTAGGTTCAGGAAGTTACCAATTTGAAGTGCGAAAAAAAGCAGTTTAACCAAAGAACCGTAGATTTCATGCCTATTGTAGAATGGCTGCGAATGCGATTATACTCGAGCGTTCAATATATCCATTAATCGCAGCCCAAGCTTGTTTCCGAGTCCGAAGTTTGATTTGGTAAACAAGCTCCCGTTTCAGGGAGTAGAGGTCCATAAGGCTGGCCCAATACACCCAATCCTCTTGTTCTAGTTGCTCAATCGTCTTTTCCGTCGAAACTCTTCGCTATAACGCTTGCGTTTCTCTTCCATTGCATTCACCTCAACCTATTATTATCAATAGCATTGCAGGTCTCCATTAAGGCGTGTCTACTAATTAGTCTAGTCGCATGCGGACGGATATGCGTCACAGAGGCTGATTAGCCTGTATGTTTTCCACTCAAAAGAACTTTTGGCGCAGTAAAGACTGTTTTGATTGTACGAAATCCGTCTAAATAGTCGTCAAACGTCCAATCATTACGATGAAAATCCAATCACCGTTATATGGTTCAACTCCCCGTAAGCACTTACAATTAAGAGCAGAAGGGGGGAACTTAGACATCATGTTAGCAAGATTATACAAATACCGGTGGCAATATGTAATGATATTTCCTGCCGTGTTGCTTCTGTTTCTGTTCAATTATGTACCGATGGCGGGGATTCAAATCGCATTCCGCGATTTTCAGATCGGCTCCTCCATTTGGGAGAGCGCATGGGTAGGCTTGGACAATTTCGCATTTCTGCAAGAACCGCAGTTTTGGGTCGTTGTCAAAAATACGCTGTTCATCTCGGTGTTGAAATTCATATTCGGGTTTCCGGCTCCGATCATCCTTGCCTTAATGATCAATGAATTAATGCATAACGGCTTCAAGAGGTTCGTTCAGTCCGTTAGCTATTTGCCCCATTTCTTCTCATGGATTGTCGTTGCTTATATTCTGCAGTCGTTTCTGACGCTGGACGGGGGATTAGCTAACGATCTGATTGCGAGGATGGGCGGAGAACCTATCTTCTTCCTCGGATCGGAGCAATGGTTCCGACCTATGATTATCTCCAGTGGATTGTGGAAAGAGGTAGGCTGGAATACGATCCTGTATCTTGCGGCTATATCGGCAATCGATCCGCAGCTGTACGAAGCGGCTAAGGTCGAAGGAGCAGGGAAGTGGTCGCAAATCAAGCATGTCACCATTCCGGGCATTATGCCAACCGTATCGATCGTCCTTATCTTGAGCATTCCGAGCTTGATCGCCGTTGGCATGGATCAGATTTATCCGCTCATGAACCCGGCGAATATGCAGGTGGCGGATGTGCTGGATACGTATGTGCTGCGAACCGGCCTTCAGCAAGGGTATTTCGGGATGGCTACCGCAATTGGCCTGCTATCGTCCGTTATTAGCCTTATCCTAGTCGTACTCACGAATCAGCTATCCAGAAAATTGAACGGTGAGGGGTTATGGTAAGTAATGAAACGTACAACGGGTGAAAAAATATCGCAAGGCATCGTTATCGCTCTCATGCTCCTGTTATGCTTATCCGTGCTTTATCCGTTCGCTTATATGCTGGCGATATCGCTGAATGAGGGGACGGATGCGGCGAAGGGCGGAGTTTACTTATGGCCGAGAGCGTTTACGCTGATCAACTATGAAATCGTGCTTGGAAATGAAGTGATCCAGCATGCTTATCTCATTACGATTGCTCGTACAGTTGCAGGCACAATCGCCGGGCTTCTCGTTACGCTCATGGTCGCATTCGGTTTATCGTATCACCAGGTTCCGTTCCGGAAATCGATTCTGAGCTACATTTTGCTCACGATGCTGTTCAGCGGCGGTCTTGTTCCGCTCTACATTCAATTGTATAACCTAGGGCTGATCAACAACTTCATGGTCTACATCATCCCGGGCATGTTCTCGGCTTGGAATATGTTCGTCATGCTGAAATTCATTCAAGGCATTCCCGAGGCGCTCATCGAATCGGCGGAGTTGGACGGCGCAGGGCCGTTCCGTATCTTGTTCCAAATCATTGTGCCGCTGTCGAAGCCGATGCTCGCGGCAATCGGATTGTTCACCGCCGTCGGGCATTGGAATGATTGGTTCGCCGGCGCGTTCTTCGTGACCGAACAAGATCTGATTCCGGTACAGACGTTCTTGCAGCAGCTGCTGCAGGCCCAGGATATGTCGGCCATCTTAGGATCGAACTCGAATCAAGAAGCTTTAGCCAGAGGTTCGCAAATGCAGAACGTGACGCTCATGTCGGTGAAGATGGCTACCGTAATGGTAAGCGCGATTCCGATTCTGTGCGTATATCCGTTCCTTCAGAAATATTTCGTGAAGGGCGTATTGATCGGCTCCGTCAAAGGGTAACAGCAAGCTGCTAATGGGTATAATGACTAACCATATACCAGTAATATCGATATTGAAAAGGGGAGAAAAACGAACATGTTGAAGGGCAAATGGGTACAGAAAAACAGCCTTCTTGCGATTGCGGCGGTTTTATTGGTTTCGGTTATTGCGGGCTGCTCCGGTTCGAATAATGCGAACAAGGAACTAAGCGGCGCAAACACGGAACAAAGCGGCGGCGGAAGCGCGACGGGTCCGCAAAAGTTCAATCTTTGGCTGGGCTGGTCGACGACGATCAACAATGACAGCCTCGTGCAAAAATACTGGAAGGAAGAAGAGCCGGGCGTAGAAGTGGAGCTTGAGGCGACGCAGGGGGACGCGGTAACCGCGCTTAACCTGAAGCTGAACACGGGCGGCTTCAAAGACGCAGCCATATTCGGCCGCAGCGATATCGTCAAAGCGGCGATGATTCGCTCGAATAAAGTGCTTTCGGTCGAGCAATATTTCGATATGCCTGACAAATATCCGAACCTCGCGGCGATTCCGAAAGTATATTTGGATCAAATGAAGGATGCCGAAGGCCATATCTGGTCGATTCCGACCTGGTTCGATCAGAATCCCGACAATCCTTGGCCGGGCTGGGCTTCGCAATCATGGACCGTTCGCACGGATGTGCTGGAGAAAGCGGGAATGACCGTAGCTGATTTGGCTACTATTGAAGGAGTAGAAGCGTTCCTGGCCAAAGCGTCCGAGCAAAAGGACGAGTCGGGCAAGTCTCTTCTGCCGCTTAGCTTCCTGATGGATCCTAACGATACGGCCGGATGGAACGACGAGAATGCGGTACTGAGCACATTCGGCGTCACGACGAGCGGCGGCATTATTCCGGTAGAGAAGAAAGGCGACCAATTCGTCCTTATGTATGACGATCCGCAGTATAAAGCGGCTTATCAGTGGATGAACAAAATGTACCGTTCCAATCTGATCGATCCGGAAGTCGTAACCGACAAGAAGGAACGTTATAAAGAGAAAAACAAAGCCGGACGCGTAGCGATGAATGTGGGTACCTTCTTTAACATAGACCCTGATATATGGGAGACGCTAGATGGGCCGACGGAGCCGGGCTGGTTCTATCAAGTCGTTCCATTCCCGAAAGTAGCCGGCGTCGAGAAGCTTGGTGCGAATACGGTCATCAATCCGTATCCAGGCTATGATGTCTACATTAGCAAAGACAGCAAAAACATTGATGCGATTCTTAAGTTCCTTGAGTATTCGCTGCAGCCGAAGGCCGAGCAGCAAAACGTTATTAATGAAGGGCCGGTAGGCAAGTTCTGGGACTGGGTCGACCAACCGCTTGGTCTGTGGGAATATATCGATGCTGAATATGAGAAGGCGCGCAATTCCGGCGAGCCTGCTCAGAAGGCAAAAGTCACACCTGAGCTGTATATGCTTTCTTCCTACAATAACGACTGGTATCCATGGTGGAACTATGGTTCAAGCGACAAGGCCGGCAGCAAAAAAACGGCAGAGTTCACAGCGGCGGTAGGACAGATGGGCGCCGTTCGCAGCATTCAAACGCATGACCTTGTTAAGGCGAAGGAAGGCGGACTGATCGAGAAGTATTTGCCTGAGCTCGAAAATATCCGCAAGGAATACAGAGCCAAATTCATTATGGCGACCAGCGACGAGCAATTCGAGTCGACTTGGAACGCTTTCCGCGATGCCCTCGAGAAACGCGGCCACTGGTCGGAAGTGAAGCAGGAATGGCAGGAGCAATATGACATCTTAGCTAAAGAGCAAGGCTAGTTATAGTCACGGAAGGAGCAGTTCCCTCGGGAGCTTGCTCCCTTTTCCATTGTTGCGATCGCTATTTTGCCATTAAACTATGGAGAGGGGGAATTCCAATGACATTGCGCCGCAGCCTGGAAAGAATCGTTATCCGAATCACGAGCAAGATGAATCTTCGCGGAAAAATATTTTTTCTCTACGGAGCTATTATATTCGTCCCTACAATATTGCTGGGGATTGTCGCGGGTTATTTAGCACTGCAAAGCTTTAGAGATAATTATATGGTTACCATTAAAGAGGCGATGCGCCAAACGGTTCAAAATATCGAGGTTCGCAAGCAAAGCTACGACGTGCTTGCCACGCGTACGGGAACGGACGGGGAGCTTGTAGCGCGCTTAAGCCGCGATTATTCGAATATGTTCGAGCAGCTCAATACGGTTGAGTACGTCGATCGCTCCTTCGTCTTTACGAGTCAATATTTGCCGGGAATCGATGACTTCCG
Source organism: Paenibacillus sp. 05T425 (assembly GCF_056396205.1). NCBI lineage: Bacteria > Bacillati > Bacillota > Bacilli > Caryophanales > Paenibacillaceae > Paenibacillus > Paenibacillus sp. 05T425. Next base: position 551,789 of record NZ_JBFTLA010000001.1, on the reverse strand, counting down.
AATCTATCATACGAACACGATGTTAGTCCAGGACGGACGTCTGCTGTGGAAACCGGAGGGGCGCATTTTGCGGCCGGGCTTTACCGAAACCGATTGGTTCGCGAGCGCTAGCGGGGATCCAAACGTTTTAACCTGGAGCAACGTCAACAAAGACAAACTCGTCATTTCGCATAAAATTATGAGTCCGTCCGGCAATTTGCTCGGTCTCATCTATATGCTGCTAGATTACAAAACGGTATTCGGCAAGCTGTTCGACCGGCCGTTCAGCGGTTCGGGTGAGCTGTCGATTATCGACGACAACAGCACGATCATCGTCTCCTCCGATCCCCGGAAGATTGGCTTAAAGCTTCAAGCGACATCGCTGAATGATCACTGGGAGGAAGCGAGCCTCTCCGAGGGCTTGATGGTCGACGGCAATTTGCTTATGGTCAGACCAATCGATTCGAACTGGCAGGTGGCCGCGCTGATTCAGATGGATGAGCTTGAGAGCCAATCGAAGACGATCCTATACGGCATTATTGCCGCTATACTCATTTTTTTGTTATGCTCCACCTTCTTAATAATGACCGTATTGAAAAATGTCGTTTGGCGCATCCGCAAGCTTGGTACCCGCATGTATGATGTCAGCCAAGGCCAATTCGACGTCAGCATTCGGAATACGGAGAAGGACGAGCTTGGCGAGCTTGAGGTATTATTCAACTCGATGTCCGGACGTCTAGGCGGGCTGGTAGAAGACATTACGCAAGCGAAGCTCAAGGAGCGGGAGCAATCATTCAAGGCGTTGCAGGCCCAGATCAATCCGCATTTTATATACAATTCGTTAAGCCTGCTGAGATGGCGGGCGATGGATTTGCAGGACGATACGCAGCTGCGCACGATCGACGCACTGACTGCCTTTTACCGGCTGGCGCTGGACAATAAAATCAATGTGACGCAAATAAAAGGCGAGCTTGACCATGTGAGAGCTTATTTGGAAATCCAAGAGATGCGTTATCCGGGCAGGGTAACGATCGAATGGAATATCGATCAGGAGCTGCTCGACCTGTATACGATCAAGCTGTTGTTGCAGCCTATCGTGGAGAACTGTTATTTGCACGGCAACGTTACGGGGAAGAAAGGCGCCATCATCCGCATCTCGGCACTGCTAGAGCAGGATAACGTCCGATTCGAGGTGTTCGACAACGGCAGAGGCATCCCGGGCGATATGCTGGAACAAATCCGGTTAGGGAAGCAGGCGGGGAACGGCAACGGCTTCGGCACGGCCAACATTCGAGAGCGGCTACAGCTTTATTTTGAGAATAAGCATGAATTTACGATAGACAGCAAAGAGAACGAGTGGACGGCGGTAACGATTATTATACCTGCATGCGCCAATAGGCCGCAGATCAGGAAGGTGATGTGATGTTGTTAAAAGCGTTGATTGTCGATGACGAGCCTACCCATATTCAAGGACTGGTTCGTTATATTAAGTGGAATGAGCTTGGCTTCGATATTCCCTTTACCGCAGAGTCCGGTCACGAAGCGCTCGAAATAATGCGGAATGCTCCTGTGGATGTGCTCATATCGGATGTTTCCATGCCTGTTATGACGGGGATCGAGCTTGTCGCGAAGGCCAAAGCCATCCATCCGCAGCTTCAAGTGCTAATGATCAGCGGGTATAACGAATTCGAATTCGTGCAGGAAGCGATGAACGTCGGGGCGCAAGCCTATGTTCTTAAACCGATTAAGGTGGAAGAGGTCGAGAGCAAGCTAGGCGGGTTTCGGAAGACGTTGACGAAGCTGCTGCAAATCGAGGAACAGGCGCAGGAGCTGCAAGAGAAAGTATCCGGCAGCCTGGACATCGTCAGAGAACGGTTCGTGGCGGATGTAATCGTGGAGGCAGGCATCGATCTTGACATGCTGCATTCATGGGGGCGGTTGCTGGAGCTTCCCGCAAGCCAGCAAGAAATCGGGTTAATCGTCTTCGGTTATGATCAGTTCCACTCTTCGGGACAGGACGCGAGAGAGCGGGTCGTGATCGGCACCGGATTTTTGAAAGCGGTTCATGTCGGGCTTTCCGATTACCAGCATGTATATGTTGCGAAGACCGGCACGGATGAGATTGTCGCGATGCATATTAATTTGACTCCCATCGAACGGGCATCGATAGAGAAACAGCTTCTGTTCATCCAAAACGTCATGCAGGAGCAATACGGCTCAACGGTCACGATCGGCACGAGCAGAGTGTGCACGACATGGGAAGAGGTGCCGTCGCTTTACAAGGAAGTGAAATTCATGATGGCGAGATCCCGCTTGATGGAAGGCGGACAAATTTTGCATTATGACCGTTTGGACGAATCCGATTTTCAACAATTCAGGCTGCGTGAAGAGATGATCCCCGAAATTATCGGGCTTACGGAAACGGCCGCGGATGCGAGCAAGGTGGTCGACTACGTGAACAATGTGTTCGATATGCTGCTTTCTCAGCCTTCGATGATGTTTACGTATATGCAGGCATTCGGCATGGCGCTTCTCAGCGAGCTTGCCCGCAAGCAGAAGTGGAACAAAGAGCTGGGCGGGGAAATGAATTTGGAGATGTGGCAGAAGCTGATCGATTGCAGGAGCGAGGTGCAGATCCGAGAAGTCGTGCTTGATTACGTGCAGCGCTATATGGTGATCGAAACGAAGGGCGAAGCGAACCAAAGACATAACCTGATCGGCAAGGTGACGGAGTATTTGGAGGCGCATTTCCAAGATCATATTACGGTGAAGCAGCTCGCCGAGCTCCATCATTTGAATGCGAGCTACTTAAGCGTTCTGTTCAAAAAAGAGATGGGCAAGACGATATCCGACTTTCTGCAGGAAACACGCATGAACAAAGCGAAGGAGTTGCTTCGCGATCCAAACATTAAGATCTACGAGGTATCGGAGCAGGTCGGATTTCAGACGTCGGCGTATTTCGCTTATTTGTTCAAGAAGACAACGGGCTATACGCCGCAGGAATATAGGGATTACCATTGAGATAGACTAGGGCTGGAGGCAGGATTCATATGATCATAGAATCATTGGCAGGTACGTGGAGATTTTGCTTAGATGACTCGAAACAGGGCATTGAGCGTCAATATTTTAATGAGAAGCTGCAGGATGACATTCAGTTGCCGGGGACGACCTCGGAGAATAAGAAAGGCGAATACAACAACGCCAAGGAAATTGCTCATCTTACGGAAGTGTATCCTTTAATCGGGTATGCCTGGTATCAACGCGATATCGTAATTAAGGATGAATGGGCGGGCAAGCCGATTCGTCTGTATATGGAGCGAACGAGAGTCTCTCAGGTATGGATCGGGGAGCAATGCCATGGTACGCAGAACAGCGTAAGTGCGCCGCATATCTATGAATTTAGTGCTATGAAGCCCGGAACGTATACATTAACGGTGCTTGTCGACAATAGCGGCTTGCCGATTAAGGGCGGGCATATGACGTCGCCTGATACGCAGACGAACTGGAACGGGCTGCTGGGCAGGCTCGAGATTCAGGCGATGGAACAGATTCGTCTGGACAATATCCAAGCGTTCCCGGATGTAGCGAATAGGTCCGTTCGACTGAAGTTTGATGTGCATAACGATACTGGCTTTGCGGCAGATGCCCATATTTCGATTGCGCTGTCGGACATGATAGGCGAACGAGCAAGCTGCGATAGACCAAAGGAAAAGACAACTTTGCTTCAAGCGGTTCCTGGAAAGCAGACGATGGAAGTAAGTTATGACCTTGGAAAAGAGATAGCGTTATGGAATGAATTCAATCCAGTCCTATATCGTTTGAACATCGTTCTTGAGGCTGCTGTAATAGGGGAATCTTACCGTGATGAGCAAAGTGTAACCTTCGGTATGCGTCAATTCGCAACGGAAGGAACACAGTTTACGAATAACGGCAGCAAAGTCTTTTTGCGCGGCAAGCATGATGCGCTTGCTTTCCCATTGACGGGTTACGCGCCGATGACCGTCGAAGAGTGGGTGCGGGTGCTGTCTATCGCCAAATCCTACGGTATCAATCATTATCGATTCCATACATGCTGCCCGCCGGAAGCGGGTTTTATGGCTGCCGATATGCTCGGCGTCTACTTCGAGCCGGAGCTCCCGTATTGGGGGGCGTTTCAAGAACCGGGGGACGAGGATTACGACGAAGCGAGAGCGGAATATTTGCGGAGTGAAGGCTTGCGTATTCTAGATGCTTACGGCAACCATCCTTCCTTTGCCTTATTCACGCTTGGCAACGAACTGCATGGAAGCCGCCCGGCGATGTCGGCGCTCCTGAAGGAATATCGGGAGCATGACAACAGACGCTTGTACGCCGAGGGAGCGAACAACTATTTCTGGGCGCCATCGTTTTCGGAGGAATCGGATTTCTGGGTGACGATGCGAACGGGGGTTGGCGGCTCGATCGTACGGGCTTCATTCTCTCACGCGGATCTGCCGCTTGGCCATGTGCAAGCAAGCTACCCTTCAACGGTCGTGGACTATAGAGACAATTTGCCGGACGCTCCGATTCCAATCGTCGGTCATGAGATCGGTCAATTTCAATCGTTTCCGAATTTTGACGAGATCGACAAATATACAGGCGTCTTAGAGGCGCGCAATTTTGAAGTATTCCGCGAACGGCTGCAGCATGCCGGCATGTTAAGTCAAGCCGATGATTTCTTTAAGGCATCGGGGCAGCTTGCGGTTATATGCTATCGCGAAGAAATCGAAGCCGCTTTACGCACGCCGGGCTTCGGAGGATTTCAGCTGCTCGATCTGCAAGACTTTCCCGGCCAAGGAACGGCATTAGTCGGCGTACTCGATGCGTTCATGGAATCCAAAGGGTTCATCGAGCCGGAGCGTTGGCGCGAGTTCTGCTCGGACATCGTATTGCTTGCGAGATTCCCGCGATATACTTATACCGTAGGCGAACATTTCGAAGCGCAACTGGAAATGGCGAATTACGGCGGCATCGCGCTTGAGGACGTTCAGCTGGTGTGGTCGCTTAAGCAAGGCGAGCGGTTCATCGGAAATGGAGTGACTGCGGCGAAGGATGTCGGCCAAGGCGTTTTGGAGTTTATGGGAACGATTCGAATAGATCTGTCTCACGCGGAGATAGAGGCGCCGGGCAAGTTGGAGCTGGAGCTGAGATGGAAGGGCAGCGAGGTCACGAATCATTATCCGATTTGGGTCTATCCTGCGGACGTTGATACGAATCCGGCCGATTCCGTTCATATCCGGAGGTCGCTTGACGAAGCGACATGTGATTTGCTTGCGGGCGGCGGAAGGGTGCTGCTTATACCTGATCAGGAGCAGCTCACCTCGCACATTCAAGGATTTTTTGCATCGGACTTCTGGTGTTATCCGATGTTTCGCTCCATTTGCGAAGGGAATAATGCGGCGCCTGCACCGGGAACGCTCGGCCTGTTATGCGACGAGGAGCATCCTGCGTTCAAGGCGTTTCCGACCGAGTTCCATAGCAATTGGCAATGGTGGCCGATTGTCATGAACTCGCATTCGCTCATCTTAGACGAATGGCCGGATACATTCCGTCCAGTCGTACAGGTCATCGACAATTTCGAGCGCAATCATAAGCTGGGCCTAATTGTCGAAGCTAGGGTTGGCAAAGGAAGCTTGCTCGTATGCGCAAGCGATCTGATCGGGCAGCAAGATAAGCCGGAAGCGCGCCAACTGCTGCATAGCTTGCTGGAATATGCGGCTTCCGCGGACTTCAAGCCGTCCGAGGAGTTAAGCTTCGAGCAGCTGCGCGCGGTCTTGGACCCGAATGCGGCGGTTGAAAGGCAGTCGCATCGCGGAGAAGCTGTCCTTAATCCTTCTTACCCGAACGAATAACAATAGCCGCCCTGTCTTCTAGGCACAGGGCGGCTTATAGGTCATTGGACTTCATCCAACGAAAGGGAGCGATTGGCTCCGAATCTTCGGTTTGATTGGAATTTGTACAGGCTAAAGTGGGTGTTCGAGCGGAAAGTAGACATATCGGCGGATTAGGATGTGCGTTTTGCCTATATTTCATACAGTCTAATCGGCTCTTTCACCGATAAAGTGACACTTGATTGGAAAACATACAGTCAAATCCGGCATTCTTGCCCTCAGCGGCCCGCCAACGCCTATTTGACTGTATCAAATCCAATCAAACTCTGAAATCAGCTCGTTCCTTGCCTTTTGATTGGATGAAATCCAATTAAAAGGCAAGTACAACTCTGATAGAGCCAAATGAGTGACAACATGGTGACGAGATCTTTTAAAGGATCGTAGTTATGTATAAGATTTCGGTATAACAAGTAAATCGACAGTCTCCGTTTTCCGCTCAAAAGTCTAGTTGTCGCGCAGAGGAGTATTTTGAATGGACAAAATCTACTCTCGCGACCGACACAACCGATAGTGCAAACCCAGCCGTCGCAGGTCTGGGGAGGGAACGTTGAAGCACGAGCTTTCGATTATGAAGAAATAACTTTATAATAAGGTTAGCTATTATTATTCATTAAGGGGTGGACGAGAACGTGACAGTAAAGACGATTAATTGGGGTATCGCAGGTCCTGGCGGGATTGCTTCAAAATTCGCTACTGACTTGGCTCATGCTGAAGGCGCCAAGCTAGTAGCCGTTGGGGGAAGAAACCTAGTGAAGGCAGAAAGCTTCGCTAGTAAATTCAATATTCCTCGCGCCTACGGCAGCTTGGAAGAGCTTGCCGCTGACGAGGAAGTAGATATTGTTTATATCGGGACGCTGCATCCTGCACATAAAGAGAACGCGCTTATGCTGCTGCGTGCAGGCAAAGCGGTTTTATGCGAGAAGCCGTTCACGATGAATGCGGCGGAAGCGGAGGAAATGATTCAATTGGCGCGCCAAAGCGGCGTGTTCTTGATGGAAGCGATGTGGACCCGTTACTTGCCGCCGATTCGCAAGGTAAGAGAGTGGCTGGCAGAGGGTCACATTGGCGAAGTGCGCATGGTTAAGGCCGACTTCGGCTTCAATATCGGTTGGGCGCCGGAAAGCCGCCTGCTTGATCCGAAGCTTGGCGGCGGAGCGCTTCTGGATGCAGGCATCTACCCGATATCCTTCGCTTCAATGGTATTTGGCGAGCAGCCTACGAACATTATGAGCAGCGCTCGGATTGGACAGACTGGCGTGGACGAGCAGTTCTCCCTCTTGTTCGAATACGAGGGCGGCAGGACAGCAGCGCTGAACGGCGCGGTTCAGCTTGGTATGGTGAGCGACGCTTATATTTACGGTACGAAAGGTTACATTCATGCGCCGAACTTCTTGTTCGGAAAGTCGGCTACGCTGCATGTATCCGGCTCGGAACCGGTTCGGTTCGAGGACGGCCGCGAACAGAGCGGCTATAACTTCGAGGCCGAGGAAGCGATGAATTGCTTGCGCGAAGGCAAGCTGGAGAGCGCAACGATGCCGCTGGACGAGACGCTTGCGATTATGCAGACATTGGATACGATCCGTTCGCAATGGGGCTTGCGCTACCCGGCGGACGAGCAAGTCTAATAGGCACAGCTGAATTTATAATCGAGTCGCCGGGTACGTGACCGGTGGCTCGATTTTTTTGGGAGGGCAAGACAGATGGCATTGGAAGCAGAGAAAGCGGCGGTTGTCGCGGTAACGGGCGTGCCGGCCGAGATGCTGGAGCAGTCCGAAGGTTATGATGGAAGCATTGTGTTCGTATCCGGTCTAACGGGCAAAAGATACTCCGTAGCATCGGTAAGCGAGGTTGCGGCTTGGACGGACGAAGAGAAGCAGGATATGCAAATGTTCGGCGAGCATGAAGGATTATGTGTCTATGAGCTTAAGGCGTGGTGGGGCAGTTTACTCTAATAATCGACAATCCCTCTGCGGCGGGGTTGCATTCCCCTGCGGATAACCTATAAAATATTAGTAATCACGTACAAGCATCATTCACGTACTTAATTTATGAGCGAAAGAGAGCGGGAACAGTATGGGACGTAAGTGGAATAATATTAAAGAGAAAAAAGCTTCGAAGGACGGGCAAACAAGCCGTATCTACGCTAGGTTCGGACGCGAGATCTATGTAGCGGCGAAATCCGGCGAGCCGGATCCGGAATCGAACCGCGCGCTGAAGGTTGTGCTTGAGCGTGCAAAGACGTACAACGTGCCGAAAGCGATCATTGACCGTGCGGTTGAGAAAGCAAAAGGCGGTGCGGAAGAGAATTACGACGAGCTTCGTTATGAAGGCTTCGGGCCTAACGGCGCGATGGTCATCGTCGATGCGCTTACGAATAACGTGAACCGTACCGCGTCCGAGGTGCGCGCTGCCTTTACGAAGAACGGCGGCAGTCTGGGCGTAAGCGGCTCCGTTGCCTATATGTTCGATGCAACAGCGGTTATCGGTCTTAGCGGCAAAAGCGCCGACGAAGTATTTGAGATTTTGGTGGAAGCGGAAGTAGACGTTCGCGACGTCATGGAGGAAGAAGACACGGTTATCGTCTATGCCGATCCCGAGCAATTCCATGCCGTACAGGAAGCGCTTAAGAACGCCGGCGTAACCGAATTCTCGATTGCCGAGCTGACGATGCTTGCTCAGAACGATCTGACGCTGCCTGCAGACGCGCAAGCGCAGTTCGAGAAAATGCTTGATGTCATCGAGAATCTCGAAGACGTGCAGCAAGTGTACCACAACGTCGAGCTGGAAGAGTAGAGCTTAGAAGCTAGAAGAAGAGACGGGGCTGCGGCCCCGTCTCTTCTTTGGTTATGTTAGCGTCTTAACCTACGTTTACTTTGTTTCTTCCCGATTGTTTGGAGCGGTATAATGCGTCATCTGCCGTCTGCATCATGACCTCCAGCTCGCCCTGACTGTCATCGATGGAAGCGACCCCAATCGATACGGTAATAGGTTTCCCAATTGGACTATCGGATTGTTCGATGGTTGTTCTAATATGCTCTGCAAGCAGATAGGATCCGTCTAGATTCATATTTGGCACAAGGATAACAAATTCTTCCCCGCCGTATCGGCAACAAACCACATCATCGTCATAGCTTGTCAGCTCTAACATTTTTTGAGCAAGAAACTTCAATACCTCATCGCCCATTGGGTGTCCATACGTATCGTTCACACATTTGAAGTGGTCAATATCGAGAATCATATAACAGAACGGCGTATTCGAATTAATCCAGCTCTGCAGCACCTTATCCATTGTTCGCCTGTTGTTTAACCCCGTCAACGTATCCTTTTGGGCTTCGGTCGAGAGCGTATGAATTTGTTCCTGCATCATGCTGATCGCTCTTGTCATTGCTTTTTGAAGCTGCTTGGCTTCATAGTACCAGCTCTGAGTTTTTGGAAACGGCATCGCTTGATTGCTTTCATTCAAATTTTCTGCGAAATGAGCGAGCTTATATAAAGGCCGGGAAATGTATCGGATCAAGACGAAGGCCAAAGCGATTAGCAATAAAATTAATGGAACGGAATACAGGCAAATGTTCCAAATCAAATTTCTAGCGGAAACCGTTACGGTAGAAGCAGGAGTTTGGGATACAATCCCCCAGCTGGCTTCCGGAACGGGAGCATATCCGGCGTTCATCTTTTCGCCAACCGTGTTCGTTACCACTTTTGTGCCGATATGGCCGCTTACGACTTGCTGAACAGCAGGGTTTTCCATCACGACATCGCCTATTCTCGTTTTGTCGGGGTGGTATAGCAGCTCGCCTTTGTTGGAAACGACATACACATAGGAGCCGCTGTCACTAGTGGTATGCGTGCCTAGTACGCTTTCTAATATATTTGATTCATGCAAATAGATGGAGCCAGCCAAAAAACCTTTGTAATCGCCTGACTGATCGAAGATTGGGACGGATACAAGAATAATGAAGCGTCCCGTAATGGCGATATAGGGCTCTGAAATTAACGGTTTCTTAAGCGCAAGCGCTTGTATCGCAGCATCGCTGGTCAACGTTTTGTTCACGACGCCGAGAGACTCCGGAGAGGTGAGCAGGACAAGACCTGCTTCGTTCACGACGAACAAGGAGTTGAACATATTATTGCTTCGTTTAATGAAGTTGAGCGTTAATTGAGCGTTCTTTAAATCTTGATGAGATATGTAATCGGCAGATTCGGTTAATGTTTTTTTGGCAGAGGTTAATAGATCGTTAGTCGTCTGGGCAAGCTTCTCCGCGTTGATTCGATTGAATTCGAGCGTGCTGGAGATGAGTGATTGTTTGTCACTGTTGTAACCGACAATAGCGCAGACGACAAGCGTGACGAGAACCGAGAAAACGATGAGTATATTAACTAAATTATTAAGGGTAAGTCCTCTGTGCTGTGTTCGCATAACGATGTACTCCTTGTCCCCAATTCACTGACATTACTGTATATATATTTATTACATTACAGTAATGATAGGTAAGCGTCAAAGACAAGTTGGGCTATAGGAAATAACATCATTGTCGTGTTTTGCGGGTTCAATGCCTCTTAAGCGTATAATGTAGGAATCTCTCACCGTCGATCTCGATCTGCCCGGCAGGTGTGAAGCCGCAGCGCAGAATGACCCCAATAGAGCCCGTATTATGCGTAAGGGCAAGCGCGTGAAGCTCCGTAACTTGGGCCTGAGTGAATAAATAATGAATTAGCCCTGATGCCGCTTGCGTCGCATAACCTTTGCCTCTATAATCTTTGGACACGGCGTACATAATCTCGCGATTCGGCTCTGGCAGCTCTTCCTTCGGACCCGTGCAGCACCAACCGATAAAAGCGCCGGTTTCCTTATGAATAATGCCTAAGCGAAGTCTTATATCGTGAATGGGACGTCCTTCCTCTACGGTCTTCAGAAATTGTTTGTTTTCCGGAATTTCATAGTTTGCTATCCAGTCGGCGCGCTGCTCCTTCGGCACGTTCCAGTCCGGCAGAAACGTATGAATCTCCGGTTGCATCGTCAGCGCATGCAGTTCATCCAAGTCTTCAAGCTGGTATTCCCGCAAGTAGATATCTTTGCAGTCGATCGTAAATATTGGATTCATAGGGGATGATTGTTCTCCGTTCTAAAAATTGATTTTGTTTGTCGGGGCTGGTGCTGGTATTACTCTTTACTTTAACATGTGGCTGTTATGGAGCTATCGGTATAAAATGGTTTTAAAAATTGATGTTTCATGTAATCAAGATCGCTTAGCGTGTCGCTAGTCGCGGGCTGCTGGCTAGATATTCGGGTTAAGAAGGCTATATTGGATTTCTGCAGTGTAGAGAACCTCTACCCCATATCGGCAAAAGTTAATGCAAATATCCAATATAGACACTACTAGTGAGGTCATTTCAATAGTAGTGTACCGAATTAAATAGTTGTGTTGACATTCCTTTCGCTGCGTGTATATAATGTGTGCAATATCAAACATTCGGATCATGCCTATGAAGAGATTCCAACTCGGAGGCGTTCTCGTCAAGAGTGTTCCCTAGCGGAATACGTCCTAAGTTAACCGGCCCGCCCGTTACCGCGGAACCAAGAGGATCGAGACAGCGCTTGTCGCTGCTTCGGTCAAGTTGGGTGGCACCGCGAGCAGACGCTCCTCGTCCCAATAAGACGAGGGCGTCTTTTTGTTTTCCAAAAAACGAGGAAACGGACGGTGCAACATGCAGAACATGAAGCGGAATTACAATTTCAACCCGGGACCGGCGGCGCTGCCGCTGGAAGTATTGGAGGAGGCGCAGCGGCAATTCGTTGCCTACGGCGGAGGCGGCATGTCGATTATGGAGATGTCGCACCGGAGTGCGGCGGTGGAGCGGATGGTTGCGGAGACGGAGGAGCTGTTCAAGAAATTGCTTGGACTTCCCGATACGTACCGGATCTTGTTCATGGGCGGCGGAGCAAGCATGCAATTCGGTCTCATCCCGATGAACTTTCTGAAGGAGGGACGGGCGGCGCATTATATACTGTCGGGCAGCTTCTCGGATAAAGCCTATTCGGAGGCTCGCGCTGTCGGCAAGGCGGTCGTGGCGGCGAGCAGCAAGGATGCGAAGTGGCGCGTGCTGCCGGATACCGCTGATCTGCCGATCGGGGAGGATGTCGCTTACGTCCATATAACGACGAACAATACGATTGAAGGCTCGCAGTTCGGCTATATTCCGGAAACGAAAGGAGTGCCGCTGATCGGCGATATGACGAGCGACATCATGAGCCGTAAGCTCGACTTCAGCCGATTCGCAATGTTCTATGCGGGAGCGCAAAAGAATCTAGGACCGGCGGGAGTGACGGTAGCCGCGATTCATGAAAGCTTGCTTGCCGACTGCTCGGATCGTATTCCGACGATTATGAAGTACAGCACGTACGCGGACAACGACTCGCTGTACAATACGCCTCCGGTTCATTCGCTCTATATGACGAAGCTCGTATTGGAATGGACCGAACGCCTTGGCGGCGTTGCGGCAATGGAGCGGCTGAGTCAGCAGAAAGCAGCTATGCTCTACGGCGTTATCGATGCAAGCGACGGCTTCTATCAAGGCGTTATAGAGAAGCCTTATCGTTCGAGCATGAACGTAACTTGGCGCATGAAGGACGAGGCGCTGGAACGGGACTTGATCGGTGCAGCAGAGGAGCGCGGCATCGAAGGACTGGCCGGACATCGCAGCGTCGGCGGCTTGCGTGCGTCGATCTATAACGCAGTTTCGCTTGAGGCGTGCGAGGCGCTTGCCGACTTGATGACCGAATTCAAGCGGACTCGCGGATAGGGAGGAATGCACATGCTGAACATGGCATTTATTCGCGAACAGCAAGCGGTGCTTGAGCAGATTGCGGCTAAGAAAGGTATCGAAGTCTCCATCCCCGAGCTGCTCGAGCTTGATGATAAGAAGCGCGGCTTGCAGCAAATGATCGATGGTCTGCGGCATACGCGCAATGAACTCTCGGAGCAAATCGGCATGAAGCTGTCGAAGGGCGAGCAGCAGGATGCGGAGAGGATGAAGCAAGAGGTAAGGCAGACGAATGCGGCTTTAACGGAATTGGAGGCCGAGCTTGGTGAATTGAATATTAAGCATGAGCGTTTGCTGCTGCTTGTGCCTAATCTCGTATCGCCCGATACACCCGACGGGGCATCGGATGCAGACAATGTGGAGATTAGGAAAAACGGCGAGCCTCCTGGATTTGAATTCGAGCCGAAAAATCATGTGGAGCTGGCCGAGCAACTCGGCATGCTCGACATCGCGCGCGGTGTCAAGATCGGCGGCAGCCGCAACTATGTGCTGAAGGGAGCTGGCTTCCATTTGCATCACGCCGTTCAACGCCTGGCGATGGATGTGCTCGAAGCAGACGGCTTCACGCCAATGGATGTGCCGATGATGGCTCGGGGCGAGTCGTTCCGCCATTCGGGGTTCCTGCCGCTCGGACAGGAGCAGCTTTTCCGCCTTGAGGAGGACAATAAATACCTCGTCGGCACCTCGGAGGTAAGCCTCATATCGGGCTTCAGCGACGAGATCGTGAATGCTCGCGAACCGATCCGACTAGCGGCAATGTCGGCCTGCTTCCGCCAAGAGATAGGCTCGGCGGGACGGGATGTGCATGGATTGTACCGCGTGCATCAGTTCGCGAAGGTCGAGCAGGTTGTTATCTGCGAGAATGACCCGGCGCTATCGGAGCGTATGCTTCAAGAGATGACTGCGAATGCGGAGCGAATTCTGCAACTGCTGGAGCTCCCTTACCGGGTCGTGGCCGTATGTATCGGCGATATGTCGCAGAAGACGTATAAACAATACGATGTCGAGACCTGGATGCCGAGTAGGCAAGCGTACGGGGAGACGCACTCGTCGTCGAACTTGCTCGACTTCCAGGCTCGCCGCGCCAACATTCGTTACCGTGCGGCTGACGGGAAGCTGCGTTATTGTCACACGCTTAACAATACGGCTGTGGCAACGCCTAGAATTTTAATTCCTCTGCTTGAGAATCATCAGCGTGAGGATGGCAGCATCTACATTCCGAAAGCGCTGCGGCCTTATATGAAAGGCATGGAATATATAGAAGGCTAGCCGCAGCTTCCACAGATGAAAGGCGTCCGCTTCGATCGAAGGATCGATGCTGGACGCCTTTTTGCGTGTGCCTGCTCAAGCGCTCAATGTATTTCGCGTCGTCGGGCGCTTCTTCCTGCGGATCAGCCATTCCGCCACAAACAGATTCGGAATCCAGCAGATCCAGGCGATCACGGCATAATAGATATCAAAGACTTCTTGCCCGAATAAAACCATGGACAGCGGCAAATAAGCGCGAAGCGTTACGCCGGCGAAAGCAAGCGCGTAGCTCCGCAGCATCCACTTGCCATGCGCAGCGGGATCGCGGCGAACGATAATCGCCGCTATGCCGATGCCCGTTGAGATAAGCCATACGATCGCAAGTAGACCGAAACCTAACATGCCGGAGATACCTCCGGATGCATAGAACGACAAGTAGAGGCCTGTTACTCCGCCAACTGCTATTGCAAGCGTATAGAGCATGCCAATGGCCCGATGTAAGCCCAGATGCGTCAGGCGCAGCCTTTTCACAAACTGCAACCAGCCGATGAGCAAGGCGAATGCCGCCGACATGGCATGCACGGTGAGCCACGTCATCCAGCTTCCGCTCAGCTCCATCTCTTCTTTTTGCTGAACGAACGGAGTTTCCCTGCCGTCAAGAACGCCGTATAATACAAATCCGTATAAGGCGATTGCAATTGCAAATATAGCTGTAACCCAGATGCCTACACTGCTTTTCTTCTTCATCGCTAGCCCTCCTTATTCTTTATTGACCTATGGTCAGTTAAGGGAATAACTTTACCCTCTGCGGCGTGATGGACTCGCAGCAAGGCAAGCATTAATCTACTGCCTAAATGCCGCCTAGAAGGAAGGTTGCATATTGCTCGGCAGACGATAGAACATCGGCATAAGCGCGTTTCATCGCAATGTGACGGGATACGAAGCCGTGAAGTCCAAGAAACAGCATCCAAGCTGTAGCATTGCCTTCCTCCCCTATTCGATCAATGCACACTTGCACTGTTTCGGAGAAACGATTAAAGCAGCGCATCTGGTCGGCGGCGACATTGCAATCAAGCTCAGGATCGTTCATCATGAACATCATTTCATACGATTGCGGACGATCGAGGCCAAACTTGATGTAGCCGGTCAGCACTTCATGAAGCAGCGTTATGCATGGAGTCTTTCCGGCAATCGTCTGCTCAAGAACATCGCGAAGGCGGTCAAAATCTTGTTCGACAACTCGGGCGTACAACTCGGCTTTATCTTTAAAGTGATAGTAGATCGCTCCGTGACTGCAGCCTAGGCTTAACGCCAGCGCGCGCATCGATACCGCGCGATAGCCGAATTCAATGAATCGCTCGCGGGCAGCCTCTAATATTTGATCTCGCCCCAGTTCATTGGCTGCGGTAGGTCTAGGGCTCATTAACTTCCCTCCTTATATGGTGAATTGATTATGTTCGTCATAAGCAAGATGTAGCTCCATTATTGACCGATGTTCAATTAAAATCAACCATTATTTTCAAGTTACGAATTAAGGGTGAAGAATTGAAATTTGGCGTGCGGATATAAATAAAGAGGGCAGCAAGATTTTACAAGGCGAATTAATGGTATAATGGATGCTATCGACAAGAATGGAACGATAATGACGATGTTGGAGTGGTGAAGCAAGCATGGTAAAAGCAAAAGGCGGAACAGGTAGAGGCACGGATAAGAAAGGCTGGAATCGATGGCAGGCCAGCGCTAAGAAGAAAGCTGCGAAAAAAATATTCGGCAAGCCGCAAGGCGCTAAAGGCGCAGATGCAAAGGGCGCAGACGCAGCAGCGAAAACGACGGCGGCTAAGAAGCCGCAATAAAGCAGGTGATTCCATGGAAGACCATACACATGCATCGCCTTCGACAGAAGCAGAGGCAGAAGCAAAAGCGATGTTCGAGCAATATAGAGGCAGTCTTGTAGCCATGCACAAAGCAGGTGTATTAGTACCGTATAAAGCGCATGGCATAAGTGTGGAGATAGAGGCGCATTGGTACTCGGAAATAATTGAGTCGCTTGCCAGCCAGCTGTCGATTATGAACGGGGAAGCGGTGACCGAGCTGGAGACGATGGCTAAATATTACCCATCTCCTGCAATATTGGAGCGGGTAGTGATGTTCGCCTCGCGGCATATCTCTGGCGCGGATAGCTTGGTCAAGCTTGTCTATGCGGAGAAAATGATTCAGCTCATCAAGTTGATGAAAAAAACAATAACGCCCGATCTATTGCATAGCGCATGCAAAGCAACAGATCGGACGCTTCGAGACCTTATATCGCAGCCGCTCATTGTGGATGAAGGCCATTCGTTGCAGTCGTTTCAATTGAGAGACAAGCGTGCGCTCAATCTAAGAGCCAAGAACAGCTTGGATCAAATCGAAGAGCTGCTAAATTGAGGTAGCTTAGTAGTAAATAGGCTGCTATATTGGATTTCTGCAGGATAGAGCACCTCTAATGGAACGCATTCGCTGCTTTACTGGCTAATCTAGCTTCCTCGGCAACTATGAAGACGGTGATCCAAATATCGCCATGTACGGCATGCGGATCGGCGCCAGCCTCGAGAAGCATACGCACTGCCCAATATTCCTCGCATTCTACCGCTTTCCAAAAAATAAGATCACAGCAAGGCTTGCCACGGCAAGAAGCAGCATAAAGAGATCCTTTCATCAAAAGCTTGTTACGGCAATTCAATGCGGACAGGCTAGTATATTTTTTTCTATAAGCTTGTAACATTTGGAATAACCGTTGCGTTAGAAGATTGAATACAGGAGGTGCTTCTAATGCAACAACATTTAGTTGCTGTAATTGCCCATCCCGATGATGAATTTATGGCAGCAGGCTTGCTCATACGGGCCAAATCGCTTGGATACAGTACGCATTTGATTTGCGGCACGCAAGGAGAGGCAGGCCGTATCAAAGGGCAGCATTTTCGCGGCAATAGGGACGAGGAGCTGAGTACGATCAGGCAGAAGGAATTCGGCGTGTCCTGCCTTCTCTTGAATATAGACAGCTATCACAATCTCGGCTTGCCGGATCATGGGGCTGAATCATGGAATATCGAAGAGTCGGCTGCGGAGCTGGAAGCAATTCTGTTAAGCATTGGCTCCTCGGTTATTGTTACGTTCAATAGTGACGGCGGCAATCGTCATCCAGACCATGTCGGCATGCACCAGATGACGGTGCAGGCGTTCGGCGGGCTGCCTAAGAACGATTACATACTCTATTTCAGTACGCTGTTTCCAAAAAGCTTCTCGGAGGCCCATACGTTGCTGAAGCTTCCTCCGCCGATCATGGATCAAATTACGATCAATGACAGCGAGGTATCCGCCATCGTCGCCTTATCCAAGGAAGAGCATCTTATGAAGCTTACCGTCCTTGATATATACAGAAGCCAATTTCCGGATGAACGGGGTTTTTATTATAAAATGCCTTTGAAAATGCTGGAGACGGTATCGAGGTACGAGTGTTACGAAAACTTTGCTGGAGGGGCAGGTGCAGATCCTTCGCATACAAGCCGCTCTGACATGTTGTTTGATATGTTTTTGTGAGAGATTACATACATATAAAGAAATGGAGCAAATCGCATGGAGCCATTAAGCTACGAGATTTACGTCGGGGCAGCGCCCGAAACGGTTTGGAACGTCTTTTTGTCGCCTGAAGGGACGCGGGCGATCTTCTTCGGAAGCGTGCTGAGGTCGACTTTCGAGGTGGGAGCTCGATACGAATACATAGGTCCGGGCAGCGAAGGCGAAGAAACGGTGCATGTGTACGGCGAAATATTGGAATTCGATGTGAATAAAAGAATGAGCTATACGGAACATGCAGGCCCGTCGTATCGGGCTAATCATGCGGAGCTGGAGACGAGGATTACGCTTACGCTGGAGCCAGTCGGCAGCACAACGAAGCTGACTCTCGTTAATGATCAGTGGCCGGACAACCATCCCTCCTATGCGAATACGAAGAAGAGCTGGCCGATGATATTGAGCAATGTGAAGAGTTATGTCGAGACAGGCAAGACGCTCGACTTTGGTTGGTAAAATTAAATCGATAATGGTGCTGCTGTGCAAAAGGCCGCTCCTGCATGCTTTAGGCGAGAAGCCTACGGCATTGCAGGAGCGGCCTTTTGCCGATTCTAGCACTTCTAAGGATAATAGGTGAAGCCGGGAAAGCGGACAACGGGCGACTTAACCTTATGCAGCTTGTTCGTGAACGCTTCATCGACGTTCAGGTTGCTCTCGACGAGCGGCTTAGGCGTGAGCGCCATCCATTGATTCAGTGAAATGTCGAGGAAGCGGTCGCTCTTGAACATTTCGAGAAACCATAACGACTGCTCGCCTGTATTTTGGATATAGTGGCCGTAGGCAAAAGGCACGTATCCGACGTCGCCGGCTCGGTAATTGAACGTGCGCGCGACGCCGTTGCCGGCGAATACGGTCATCCTGCCTTGACCGCTCAAGTAATATTGCCACTCGTCTTGATTCGGATGCCAGTGAAGCTCGCGCATGCCGCCGGGCTTGATCTCCACTAGCGCTGCCGCTATGGTCTTGGCAATCGGAAAATTGGTCGAGTCCACGATTCTTACGCTTCCGCCTGACGTCTTGATCGGCGGCTGCGCCAGCAGCCGATGCTTGAAGCTGAGCGGAATGGTGCCGTAAGGCGAAGCGATGGCTTCTGATTGGATTGGCCCTGGAACATCGGTCTGATAAATATATACCTGTTCGCTTGGAATGCGGCTAAAGTCGCTGACCGGCACGCCGAAGTTCGCCGATAGCACGTCGGGCGGCGTATGCGCGAACCAATCGGAGATCGATAGCGTGTTAAGGTCGGAGAAGCTGCCGTCATCGAAGACGAGCAGAAATTCGCAACCTTCGGCGAGCCCTTGTATGGAGTGGGGCAAGCCGGCGGGAAAATACCATAGATCGCCTTCCTCGATATCGGCGATGAAGTTCCGTCCTTGTGCGTCAACGGATGTGATGCGCGCGCTGCCAAGCAGCATATAAGCCCATTCGGCTTGCTGATGCCAATGCATCTCGCGCACGCCTCCTGCGGTGAGACGCATGTTCACGCCTGCCAGCGTAGTAGCGATCGGCAGGTCCCGCACCGTTATTTCCCGCGACCAGCCGCCCTCGTTCAGCTGCATATGCGTATCCGAGAACGCGAACTTCAAGTTCGGTATTAAGCCGGCATCCGTTGCCGGAGGAACGAGCATATCGGGATTCTCCCGATCTCTCATAATATCGCGCGGCCCGTTGTCCGTTGCCCCTTCATTGCCTCTAATCGGCTGCGGAATATCGCCATAGAAACTGCCGTATTTGGTTGCGTCTTTATCCATTCGTGGAAGCCCCTTTCCATCGAGCTGGTCCGTGTCGCATAGCGAAATGCTTCTACTTACAACTGTATGCCCAGAGCTTGCTTCATATGTTGAAGCTCATGCTTCAAGTACTGATATAGCTTCGAGACGGCAGGCTTCATCGGATGAAAGGAAGTATGGCATGTAATTCCGCTCGTCATATGAATGCCGTCAATATTGATCGTACGAATGACGGTGCCGGCTGGCGGCGGCTGCAGGATAACCATGGGAACGAGCGCAATGCCCAGTCCGTAAGCGACATAATGCGGTAGAGCGGCCATGCTGCCAATTTCGATTGTGTCAGAGGCGGCAGAACCCTGTTGATGGAGCAGGAAAGAAAGCTGCTTGCGGTAAGGGCAATTGGCTGATGTGATCAGGAGACGATGTCCCTGAATATCTCTTAGCGCAATATTTGCTGCACCTGCAAGCGGGTGCTCCTCAGGCAGCAATAAGGCGAAGGGTTCGGTAAAGAGCGGTTCAAAATAAAGCCGCGTTCCCAGCTCGGGCGCGGAGCCTATTACAATATCAAGCTCATTCTGTTGCAGCCGATCGCAAAGTGTCGGCGTACTCGCTATCTCAATGGATATATGAATGCGAGGAAAGTCGGCCATGAATCTAGACAGTAAAGGCGGAAGACGGTAGCTGGCCGTTGGTTCGGTGACGCCTAAGCGGATATGGCCCGCCTCGCCCGAGCGCGCATCAGTTATAGCGGCTTGAAGCCGCTCCAAGTCTTGGGCAATAGGGAGACTCTGTTCATAGAACAGTCTGCCGGCCTCGGTCAGCTTGAATTTCGTTCCCCGTTCTATGAGTTGAACGCCGAGATCGTTCTCTAATCGCTGAATTTGCATCGTGACGGTCGACTGCGCGTAATTGAGTTCTTCGGCAGCACGTTTGAAGCTCCCGTAAGCGACGATGAGCTGGAACGATTTGATCGCTTTAAGGTCCATGGCAGCTGCATGCCTCCTTTTAAGAGTTCAATAATATTGAATTGACAATTCAGATAATTCAATTATACGTAATCGAGGCCGCGTAATAAAATAAGAATATGCATACAATTCGTTTAATCGAGGGGGAGCTTATATGGATGTACAGAACAAAGTCGCACTAATAACCGGAGGAGGAACGGGAATAGGAAGAGCAGTCTCGATTGAATTGGCAAGGCGGGGCGCAAGCGTTGTGATCAATTATGCGCATTCAGAATGCGAAGCGGAGGAGACGGTCCGTATTATCCAAGAAGCAGGAGGTCGGGCCGTTGCAGTCAAAGCCGATGTCTCCAAGGACAAGGAAGTTCGGGGGATGGTGGAGCTGGCATCACAAGCATTCGGGACAATCGATTTTCTCGTCAACAATGCGAGCATCACCAGGCATATACCGCTTGACGATCTGGATGCCGCAACCGAGGAAGTATGGGACGAGCTCTACGATGTCAACGTGAAGGGGATGTTCTTTTGCGCCAGGGCGGTTGCGCCTCTGATGAAGCAGAACAAGCAAGGAGCCATTGTCAATGTAGGAAGCATTGCCGGCCTGACGGGATTAGGCTCTTCGCTGCCTTATGCGGTGTCGAAAGCGGCCGTGCATGGATTAACTAAATCGCTTGCTCGTGCTCTTGCACCAGCCATTCGAGTGAACAGCGTAGCGCCTGGCGCCGTAGCGACGAGATGGTGGGAAGGCCGCGAGGAGCAAATGAAGAAGTTAAGCGGTAACGTGCTGCTGGAACGGGTATCCTCGCCGGATGAAATCGCGATGCTCATTTGCTCGCTTTTGGAGCAGGATTCGATGACCGGGCAGATCGTAACCGCGGATTGCGGACAGACGCTCTAAATGGGTTGACGTTAGGAATGAAAAAAAAGCTGAGAATGGCGCCAAATGACGGCCGACTCAGCTTTTTTGTATGGTTGCATGGTTGTTAGCCGCTAGTGGCAACGTCATCCGTAAGGCTTTTTTTGCCCCATTTTTGCATCCATATATCCATTTCATTAAGCGCATAACGAAAGTCTTTTCCTTTGTCCGTAAGAGAATATTCAACGGTTACGGGCACAGTCGGAAATACTTCGCGGTTCACGATACCCGTTTTCTCCAGATGCCGCAGCGTGTCCGTTAGCGATTGCGTCTTCACGACCACTATGTTTCGTTGAAGCTGCTTGAATCTTTGCGGTCCTTTATTGAGCTCGGCAATGACGAGAAAAGACCATTTTGCTCCAAGAATTTGCAACACCTCGCAAATGGAAGACAGTTCTTGAACATCTTCCGCGCTATTCCCCGTCTGCTCACTCATAAAAGCTTCACCCTTCCTTTTTAACTTACTTATTGTAAGTAGATCCATTTAACAGGACAATGTCCAAATACTTTGCCTTCTTACATTAATATCGTTACCTTATTATAATGACAATTAATCGAGTAAATGCAAGTGCAAATTCGATTATTTTGTAGAGGTGGAAGGGTGGAGTTACAATGAACCGATTTATTGTTTACGTGATCGCGCTTGGCGCGTTTCTAGCCGGGTCTGCTGAGCTTGTCGTATCTGGAGTGGTGAGTACGATCGCTAGCGATATGGATATTTCGTTAGCCTTGGCGGGGCAGCTGGTGACGGCTTTCTCGCTTTCGTTCGCTATTGGCACGCCAATCCTTATTGCTTTAACGGCACGCTGGGCTCGTAAAAAAGTGCTGGCTGGAGCCATTGCCGTATTTGTCTTCGGCAGCCTCGTTGCGCTGTTTAGTTTTAATTATGAGACGTTAATTGTATCGCGTATTATTCTTGGAGCCAGTGCGGGGGTGTACTCGGTTGTTGCCATTAGCTCGGTAGCGAAGCTTGTTCCCCCGAACCGAATCGGCGCTGCTATCGGAACGATTGCTTTCGGCTTCAGCACCGCGATGGCTCTTGGCGTCCCTTTTGGGGTAGCGATTGCCGATTGGTGGGGCTGGAGGGCGATCTTCATCGTGCTCGGTGCGCTTAGCCTGGTCATATTGTTTATCCTGCTACGCTTGCTGCCGCAAATCGAAGGGGATGCGCATGCTTCATTCCGGTCGCAGCTTACCGTATTACGCAAGCCTGCCATTAGCACGGGGCTTCTCATCTCGCTTATGGTATGCGTAAGCCATGCGGTGCTGTTAACGTATATTGCGCCTTTCTTGACGGATATTCTTCATATGAACAATGTGGCGCTTGGCGCAGTTATGCTAATGCTTGGGGTGTTCGGCGCCATAGGTTCGCGGATCGGAGGTTACGGAGCGGATAAATGGGGCGCAGGACAAATGCTCGTGGGCAGCTTGATTATTACTTCGCTGTCGCTTGCACTCGTGCCAGTCTTCACGATCGTTCTCATCGTTGAGCTGGCGCTGCTGGCGTTATGGATGAGCTCGGTCTTTATGACGGCGCCGGCGCTAAATATGTATTTCATTCAGCAATCGCCGCAGTCTTCCAACTTCGTGCTCAGTATCAACTTGTCCGTCATCCATCTAGGCATTTCGCTTGGGGCAGGAGTGGGTGGAGCGGCTGTTAACGCTGCTGATACCGTGCTTTACCATCCTTGGTTCGCAAGCGGAGCGGCTTTGCTGGGGCTCGCTGCAGCGGCGTTATCGTTGTCGCTGCGGAAGAAGCAGGTCCGTCCGATTACGCAATAATATAGCAAAGCCCTGCTGCCATGAATGGGAGCAGGACTTTTGCTTTCTTCACTTATAGGAGCTCAAGCCACTGCTCTTGGGTGACGGGCCCGAAATAGTACGGCAGATCGATGCCGCTCACGAGCTCCTTCAGCGCAGCCGCGTCATACCGCGTGCCGATGAGGCGTTGCGCGACTTCGCCGCTGTCGCCTCTGCCGAAGAAGTCGCCGAAGATGGCTGCATCTACGATGACGCCTTCCTCGACCTGCAGGCGCACGTCGAAGGTTCCGGCGCCCTCGATCCGCTTCGCCTGACGCATGTTGAAGGCAGGCGAGCGTCCGTAGTTCCATTCCCAGCTGCGGTAGCGCTCGTCCGCTAATTTTTGCACATTCGCCCAGTCCTGCTCAGTCAGGTCATAGAATGGAATTTCGCTCTGATCCTCGAAGATCGATGCCAGAATATGCTGACGGAATTGGTCGATTGTCATCGGTTCAGCCAGAAACTCCGTAATGTTCGCTACGCGGCTGCGTATCGATTTTGTCGATTTCGACACATATTTCTCGGCATTTGCTTTCAGCGCGGATACGACGTTCTCCATCTCCGAATCGAATAGCAGCGTGCCATGACTGAACATTTTGCCTTTGGTGGAAAACTGCGCATTGCCCGAGATTTTGCGCTCGCCGACCTGAAGATCGTTGCGTCCCGTCATCTCGGCATCAACGCCAAGCTTGCGAAGCGCACGGACGACAGGCTCCGTGAATTTCTTGAAGTTGTGGAACGATTGTCCGTCATCCTTCATGATGAAGCTAAAATTGAGGTTGCCGAGATCGTGATAGACAGCCCCGCCCCCCGACAGACGCCGAACGACGTGCAGCTTGTTCGCTTCGACATATTCGGCGTTGACCTCTTCGACCGTATTTTGATTTTTGCCGATGATGATCGAAGGCTCATTAATATAGAAAAGCAAATAATCGTCGTTGTCAGGCAACGAGCGAAGAATATATTCCTCCAAAGCCAGGTTAAGCGCCGGATCAGTTATGTTGTTATTGCTTATGAAACGCATCGTCTCACTCCTTCATTAGTTGCGGTTACACGCATTATACTCCGTAGCGAAGCGGCGTTCAACGCTCTAACCTTCCAGCATGAGCAGCTCGCGCACGTCCTGTTCGGTTAAGGAGGTGAATGCCTCTTCGCCGCCAGATTGCACCACTTCATCGATGAGGTTCAGCTTGCGCTGCTGCAGATCGTACATCTTGTCTTCGATCGTGCCTTGCGTCACGAGGCGAATAATCTGTACGACGTTGCGCTGTCCGATCCGATGCGCGCGATCGGCCGCTTGCTGCTCGACGGCTGGATTCCACCATAGGTCGTACAGAATGACGGTATCGGCGCCGGTCAGGTTAAGCCCGGTCCCGCCGGCCTTAAGGGAGAGCAGGAACAGCTCGCGCTCTCCGGCATTGAACCGGCTGCACAGCTCGACGCGCTCGGCAGCAGGTGTACTGCCATCGAGATAGAAGTGGGAGATGCCTTGGTAACCAAGCTGCTGTGCGATCAGGCCGAGCATCTGAGTGAACTGCGAGAAGATGAGCAGCCGCTTGCCGGCGCTCCGGCATTCCTCGATGATTTCCAGCAACTGCTCCAGCTTGGCAGAACTTCCTTGGTAGCCCTCCACGAACAATGCGGGATGATCGCATAGCTGGCGAAGCCTCGTAATGCCTGCCAGGATGCGGATGCGGTGTTTATTGAAGCTGTCCTTGTTAAGATGCTGCACCGTGTCCTGTCGCAGCTCGGCCAAGTAGGCGACGTAGAGCTTCTTCTGTTCCGGCAACAGCTCGGACGTCTGGATCGTTTCGATCTTCTCCGGCAGCTCGCCAAGTACGTCGCGCTTCAGGCGGCGCAGCAGGAAAGGCCGGATTCGCCTTGCGATCGTCTCGCGCTGCATCTCGCCGAACTGCCGGCGGCCGGGGAACAGCCCGGGAAATACGGCGTCGAATATCGACCATAGCTCCTCCAAGCCGTTCTCGACGGGCGTGCCTGTAAGCGCGAAGCGATGCCGCGCTTGCAGCGCCTTGACGGCCCCAGCCGTCTGGGTCGCGTAGTTCTTGAACGCTTGCGCTTCATCTAGGATGAGCGTATGGAACGCTTGATCCGCATAGTGCAGGATATCTCTGCGCAGCAGCGGGTATGACGTAATGATGACGTCCGTTCGCGCGGCGGTTGCGGCGTGGCTCACA
The DNA here is from genome assembly GCF_056396205.1 of Paenibacillus sp. 05T425. Classification (NCBI taxonomy): domain Bacteria; kingdom Bacillati; phylum Bacillota; class Bacilli; order Caryophanales; family Paenibacillaceae; genus Paenibacillus; species Paenibacillus sp. 05T425. The sequence goes on along the minus strand of NZ_JBFTLA010000001.1, from coordinate 526,616 downwards.
ATGTCGTTGCGCTCCTCCTTCGTGCCATCGGCGATGACGACGCGCACATCCGGAGCGAAACGATGGAACTCGTTAAGCCAATTGTACGTCAGCGAAGCCGGTGAGACGACGATAGCCGGAAGCCCCGCGCTTCGGATTTCGGGCAGCATGGAAATGATGAACGCGATGCTCTGGATCGTTTTGCCAAGACCCATATCGTCAGCCAGGATGCCGCCGAATCGATAATGGGCGATGGTACGCATCCATTGGTAGCCATAGATTTGATAGTCGCGCAGGATGGGGACGAGTGAATCGGGAACGGCAAATTCGAGATTATCCGGATTGCGCATGTCGTCGAGCAGTTGACGCAGCGACTTGCCGAGCTTGACCGTATCGCCTCGCGTCTGCCGATCGAGCAGGCGAAGGGCGCGAACGGCAGGCACGCGCAGATGCGATCCATATTTGCCGAGAAGCTCGTCGCTTACGAAACCAAGCTCATTGATGAGCTTAATGATTTCTTGAAACTGCTCGGTTTCGAGCGGCATGAGGCCGCCGCCCGGCATCCGGTAATATTTGCGTTTCTCGCTGAGCGACTTGAGAATACCTTTTATCTCGCTTTCAGGAATGCCGTCAATATTGAAGGTAAAGGCGAGCCAATCCGTTCGCTCGTCGACATCTATTCGGACGCGAGGCGGTGGATGCTCGTTGAACAGTCTAAGCTTGACGGCGCCGGTCGCATGAATCTCGGCAAGCTTCTCCAGCTCAGGAACAATATGATATAGAAAATCGTATTGCGCGTCCTCGTCGTCGATGAAGAAGCCGCCTTCTGTTTTGCCGAAGCTCTCTTGCTCCATAAGCGCCATGATGCGCCGTTCCTGCTCGCCGTCGCGCATAATAATGCGATCCGAAGCGCGCTTCGCCGATTCGCTGTTCAGCGGATTAATGACGAAGCGGCCGTAATGGAATTCCATGCCGATCAGCAGCCGATCCTTGATGCGGTCGAGATAGAGCTTAGCCTTAAGCGGCACCTGCATGATTCGCTCGGATACCGCCTCGGAGATATGGACTGTGCCGAGCTTCATTAACCCCGGTATGACCTTCTCCATGAAAGGCTCTATCTGAGCCGATGCAATCGTAATATGCTGATTGTCCGTCTGATCCAGCATCAGCTTCAGTTCAGCCAAACGGCTGCATAGGTCCGCTGTTGTCTGCAGCAGCTTGCCCTCCGATAAGACGAGCCCATAGTCTGCCATAACGGCGATCTGATCGATCCCTTGCACCTCAAGACGGCAGCTATCAGCATCGGCTGAAGTTGCTTCCGCTTGGTCGAAGCGGAACTGCAGCGGAATGGCTTCATCGGAGACATCGATGCCTTCGTAGAGGCGGCCGTCCTGCTCTAGCCTTGCTGTTCCCGCTTGTCGAAGCACCGGAAGCAGCTCCTCCCAATAAGCAGGGGGCAGGAGCAACATGCGGTCTCCGCCCGCGCCGCGGTTATTGCCGGAGTAACCGAGTGCGGTCTCCCGTATCAAAGCTTCATTCCGGTAAATACGGATAAGCAGCTGCAGCACCGCATCATCCTCCGCGCGGAAGCTATGGATGGCTGGATCATAGATGAAATGTTTCGAGAACGGGTAAGGCTTCCTTCGCTCTATGGAATGAAGAAAGTCTCTGATTCGCTGAACGATGTAAGGTCGACGAGCAGGCCCTGCCTTCAGCTCAATGCCGAACATCAGCTTGCGCTGGCCGTACTCGTGCAGCTTCAAGGTGAACTCCGTCTCCAGCCGCGTTCTGGAATCGAAGAGCGCTCCGGCACCGGTCGGCCTGACGGGCTTGTCTCCGAATAAGCCTAACAAGCCGCTTACGATTCTCTGGCTATCTTCTTCTTGGGCATGCGTGTCGGAGGAACGCCGAGCATGAGCTGTACGTTTATTAGCTCTGTCGGTGAAAGAAGGGCGGCTGTCTTGTCCATCTAGAAAGGAATGGGAATGGATCGGCGCGTCATCGCCGTATTGCTCCTCGTGGATATGCAGCAGCACGGCTGCAACATGCTTGCACAGCTTATCGGACGAATAGAAGGCAAGACAGGAGCATTCGGCGTCAACGTCTCCGTTGCCGTCAATATGAACGGTTATATGATAGCGGTTGTTGCCGTGAACGACAGCCTTGTAGCTGTGATTGAAGCCTGGGTCAGCGGCGTCTTCCTTGGTCAACGCCACCTTTCCTTCCTGTTGAAGGGCCTCGCCTCTCTCGTAAGCTGTCTCTCCGCATAATAATTTGATAATGCGCTTCGTTAATCGAAAGCTCATAGCCTTTTGTTCAGTCCTTTTGTGGTGAACTTTTATTTTTATATATTAACACATCATGGAGAGTAGTTCTTTAAGCAGAGGGGGCGAGCTTAGACGTGCGCGCATGGACAAGTGTGGAATCGGCGGCAGATTGCAGTATAATAAAGTTATTTCATAGACAGAGGGAGCGGTGCAGAATATGCAATATCGCAGATTGGGTAACAGCGGCTTGAAGGTTTCCGCGCTTGGCCTCGGTACGAACGCTTTCGGCAAGCGGGCCGACGGCGATACGTCGAAGAGAATCATAGACCTAGCAATAGAGCGGGGCATTAATTTTATTGATACGGCTAACATTTATGCAGGTACTGAATCCGAACGGCTTATTGGCGAGGCGCTTGCGGGCAAGCGGCAGCAGGTCGTATTGGCGACGAAAGCAGGACTTGTCAGGGGACCTGGAGACAATGAGCGAGGTTCGTCAAGGTATCATTTGCAGACGGAGCTGGAGCAAAGCTTGAAGCGGCTTAAGACGGATTATGTCGATCTGTATCAAATACATACGTTCGATCCGGAAACGCCGCTGGAGGAAACGCTGCGCGCGCTTGAGGATATGATTCGATCGGGCAAGGTTCGATATATTGGAGCTTCCAATTATTATGCATGGGAGCTGATGAAGGCGCTTGGTATCAGCGACCGGCTGGGCCTGAATCGGTTCGTCTCGACGCAGACGAGCTATTCGCTTGCAGACCGTACGCCGGAGAAGGAGCTTGTCCCGATGTGCCTGGATCAAGGCGTCGGCATTATTCCCTATTTTCCGCTTGCGGGTGGGATATTGACCGGGAAATACAGTGCAGCGGATAAGGCGCCCGAAGGGTCGCGCGGTCAGACTGATCCGAGCTTCGGCCGCTTCATAACCGAGCAGACGCTTGCGCTTAGCGATCAAGTCGCAGCGCTTGGCGAGCAGGCTGGCATCAGCCCAGGCATTATGTCACTCGCGTGGCTAATGAACCGACCAGCTGTTTCGACGGTAATCGTCGGCGCTACGCGCGAGCAGCAGCTGGAGGACAATCTGCTGAGCGCCGAGCTGCAGCTCGATGCGGGGCTTATGAATGAGCTGGATGAGATCAGCAGCCCGTTCCGCAATGGCAAGCCGCTGGCCGTCTATCGGCTGCCGAAGAAATAGGTAAGGGGCACGGGCGGCGCGAAACGGTAAATAGAAGAGAAGACTTACTTGAGGGTAGAGGTGACAGAGGTGGAAGTTAATTTTTGCATAACTTGCGGAAGCAAAATGGAGTCGCGAGATGTTGACGGCACGGTCAGAAGAGCGTGTACGGCTTGCAGCTACGTGCATTGGGGCAACTACAGCATCGGCGTCGGGGCGCTTGTCATGAAGGGAGATAAGCTCCTCCTTGTTCGCAGGGCGCAGGAGCCCGGCAAAGGCTACTGGACGAATCCGGGAGGCTATATCGAGCAGTTTGAACCGATCGAGGAGACTATTCGGCGGGAGGTGCAGGAGGAATGCGGCATCGATGCAGCTGTGAAGAGCGTAGTCGCGCTTCGCGATCAGCCAAGGGGCATTCATAATATCTACATCGCCTTTGATATGGACTATGTAAGCGGAGATCCGACGCCGGACGGCGTGGAGGTCGATGCCGCGGGCTTCTTCTCCTTGCAGGAGATGGAGACGATGAACGTAGCAGGATTCACCCGCTGGCTCGTTGATGTCGCTTACGGTGCACGCTCGAAAGGCTTGCTGCAGGATACGAAACCGATTGTTCCTCTGAACGGGTACGGGTTGTTCCGGGCTTAAGGCTGCTGATGTAGGTTGCGGCTAATTGCGTTACTGACTGCGCTACAGCAATGATATATAATGATAGGGATTAGGAATGATAGTTTTTAGCGAAGAAAGTAGAATAACATAGACATATCTGGTGAAGCACACCGTTCATCCTTGGACTATTCGTCCGGGAAGAACGGTGTTTTTTTGTAAATAAACTAGCTAATAGGGAGTGTGGAGGAATATGGAGCAAGTGGAGAGTGTTAGGTTGTTGAATAGCGGCGGGAAAATAAATGTAAGTGTAAGTGCAGTTGATCAGGCATACAGCAAGTGGATTGAGCTGCATCTTGGGAGACGTGATGTTAATAGTGAGCGAAGACGTAGATTAGTTGAACGGAATGACCATGGGGAGAATTCCTTTATTAAGAGTGTTTGGTGGCCGGTTGTAGGCAACTTGGATGAGCTACATCCCGAATATGAGGTGAATGATTATCGCGACGGAAGCCGTTTTCTTGATTTTGCTTATATTCGCGGCGATTATCGTATCTCTATCGAAATAGATGGCTACAACACGCATCAAAGGCATGCGTCGCGCAGAACGTTCGGAGACGATCGGTTCAGACAGAACCAGCTAGTGTTGGATGAGTGGAAGGTAATTCGATTCTCTTACGACGACATTGTTGATAAGCCCAGGCAGTGCCAGCAATTCATTCAACAACTGCTAGGGAAGCTCTATGGCGTCGGTCGCCAGACAGTTGAAGAGCTAGATCTGCCGGCTAGCACATGCGAATTGCTCAGATGGGCGATCAAGCAGGGGCCAGGATTTGTGTTTAGTCCGAAGGAGGCGAGCTTGAGGGGAGGTGTATGTCACGCATCTATTCAAAAATACCTAAAACAACTCAGAAACCTACAACTTATTGAACCGGTCTCGGGTAGTCAGCGGATTCGTGCTTATCGCCTGACGGAGAAGGCGGTAAAGCTTCGGTTGTGACAGGGTGCTGAATAGAATAGAGCTAGAAAATAGCTCTATTCCACAAATCGAGGTGTGTTGGAGACAGATAGAGATAGAAAGTATCTCTATCTACAAGGGAGAGCGGCGAAAGTGAGCATACGACGGGGCTGCTGAGCGGAATAGAGCTAGAAAACAGCTCTATTCAACAAATGGATGTGTGTTTGAGACAGATAGAGATAGAAAGTATCTCTATCTACAAGGGAGAGCGGCGAAAGTGAGCATACAGCGGGGTTATTGAGCGGAATAGAGCTAGAAAACAGCTCTATTCAACAAATGGATGTGTGTTTGAGACAGATAGAGATAGAAAGTATATCTATTGGCAAGGACGAGCGGCGAAAGTGAGCATACGGTGGGGATGCTGAACGGAATAGAGCTAAAAAACAGCTCTATTCAACAAATGGATGTGTGTTTGAGACAGATAGAGATAGAAAGTATCTCTATCTTACAAGGTGGGCGGCGAAAGTGAGCATACAGCGGGGTTACTGAGCAGAATAGAGCTAGAAAACAGCTTTATTCAACAAATCGAGGTGTGTTGGAGACAGATAGAGATAGAAAGTATCTCTATTGGCAAGGACGAGCGGCGAAAGTGAGCAAATGGTGGGGGTGCTGAACGGAATAGAGCTAGAAAACAGCTCTATTCAACAAACTGAGGTGTGTTGGAGACAGATAGAGATAGAAAGTATCTCTATTGGCAAGGTAGAGCGGCGAAAGTGAGCATACGGTGGGGTTACTGAGCGGAATAGAGCTAGAAAACAGCTCTATTCCACAAATCGAGGTGTGTTAGAGACAGATAGAGATAGAAAGTATCTCTATCGGCAAGGGAGAGCGACGAAAGTGAGCATACGGCGGGGGTGCTGTACAGAATTGAGCTAGAAAACAGCTCTATTCAGCAAACTGAGGTGTGTTGGAGACAGATAGAGATAGAAAGTATCTCTATTGGCAAGGATGAGCGGCGAAAGTGAGCATACAGCGGGGAGACTGAGCAGAATAGAGCTAGAAACCAGCTCTATTCCACAAATCGAGGTGTGTTGGAGACCGATAGAGATAGAAAGTATCTCTATCCTCCAAGGTTGGCGGCGAAAGTGTGCATTAGCACATGGGGGCACCTTCGAACGCAATAAAGAGGAGCGTGCCCACATCGGCACGCTCCCACCCACTTTACCCCTTGAAGCCGGAGACGAAGAAGGCGTACTGGACGAACTTCTTCACAGAGGGACGGGCTTTGCTTCCGTCTGGATCGAGAGGGGAGGTGTCCTCCTTGGACGGCTTCGCGTTGACCTCGATTAGCCATACCCGCCCCTGCGTGTCGATCGCCAAATCGATACCGAGCTCGGCATAGTGGCCGGCGATCTGCGATTCAATTCCTTTGGCGATCAGCAGCGAGGCGCGCCGCAGCTTCGTCAAGCCGCCAGCCGCCGCGGAGGAGCCCGTTCGCGCCAAAGCGGCTTTAACGGTGCTGATCGTACCGCCCCGCGCTACGTTCGAGACGAACTGATTATTGTCGGCAATCCGCGCTACGATCGAAGTAACGGTCCATTGCCCGGTCTCGCCACGCTGGACGAGCGACCGGAAGTCGAGCGGCCGGCCGCCCACCGACAGCAGCTTCAGTCCGCGCTGGATCTGATGCTCGCTTTTCTTCAGCTTGGCGGCAAGCGAGCCGTACAGCTGATCCAACGTTGCGAAGGTTTGCGCTCGAATACCGGTCACATTGTTCATATGGCTCGTATAACCAGTCTCGGGAAAATCGCTCCGGTACACCTTCACGATGCCTTTGCCCAGGCTTCCGTTATTCGGCTTAATGAAGACAACATCGTATTTGCTGCACATCGACTTCAGCAACTTAGCGCCCTTAAGCGGATAAGACTCAGGCAGGTAGACGCGCAGCGAAGGCTCCTTGATAAGAGCTCCGAATACTTCCGTCTTATTCAAATATTTCTCATTGAAAAATACGGCATTATGCCGTTTCTTCGCATTTCTCACGAACCTCTGCACGTCCGGCAGCTTCTCCTTCTTGCGGGACGTGATTCGGTTATAGATGACATGGGGAACGGGGAAGCGCCCGCGCATCCATTTATCCGTATAATGCCAACCTTTGACTGCGTCGCCCGTGCTGACGATATCTTCCCCTGTGAAAAAGAAGATGGAAGCTCCGTAGCTTTTGCAAAGCTCGGATAGCTCTTGGCAGAAAGTCGTATTGGGACCGAACGGCAGTAGGGTAGAGTGCCGGTTAAAACGGCTGACAATGACCCCGATCAGCGGACCAAGCTGCACCGTCTTGGAGGAGCTTTTATAGTTGAAGCTTAGCACCTGGTCATGTACGACGCCCCATCTGGCGGCTAGCGCTGCATCGATTTGCAAGAAGCTGCCGTCAGGCGATGGCTCAGCCATTATCTCTTGCCTGGCCGAGCCGAACGATATTGTCAGGGGCGTGCGAAAGGGAATGCTCCATTTCTTGGCATGTGCTTCGCTGAGCATCAGTAGGGGCTCGCCTGCAGCGAATTCTTCCTGAGTGATGCGCAGCGTTACCTTTGTACTATTCATGAATACTCCTTCCCAGCACCGACTTGTTCAAACGATTCCTCTGCAAGACAGCGGAGTCGCGAAAGGCCGATAAAGCAGCAAGCAGGCGCTGTTAGGCGGATGTAGATCGGATAGCGCGAACGGACGCCGCGATCTGACCGTACAAACGCGGGTTTGAATGATAGCGGAACAGCTGGAATTGAGGCTTCGTATTGGCTTCTACCAGCCATATTTTGCGTTCCGTGTCGATAGCGATATCTAGCCCAAGCTCGGCAATCTTCGGAAAATGCTCCTTCATCGCAGATGCGATCAACAGCGATATATCCTTAATTTTCAAATACCACTCCTTGCCTTCTTCATTCGATACGCCAAGCGCGTCGTATAGCCGAATGGCTTTGCCGCCGTTGCTATGGTTCGTCACGAAGCTGTTCGGCGCGGCAACTTTGCCCATAATGCCGAAGAAACGCCAATCGCCTTCTGGCTTAAGATGCATCAGTGCGCGAAAGTCGATTGGTTTGTCTTCAATCTTAATTAGATCTATGCCTTGCTGGACGATATAGCGCTTATCGCCGATCAGATGCTTTAGCTTCAGCGCAGCCAGCTTCTTGCTTGGATATTTATGTGTGTAGTAAGCGGTTCGGATAATATAGTCTTCTTCTTCGCGCGAGACCTTCATTACGCCTTGCCCTTTCATCCCTAGATCCGGCTTGAGGAAGAGGACGGTATATTTATCGATCATTTGGATAAAATTTTTCGGCGTGAACAGCATCGTGTCGGGCAAATATTCCCTAAGCAGCGGTTCACTCCAAAGCGACTCATGCTTTAGCCACTTTCTTCCGGGATACCTGATCTGTTTGGCCTTCATGGTGAAATCTCCTCCGTGCTTCACGTAAAAGCGACTGTACGAGCGTGCAATAGGCTTCGATCGACGTCCTTTATGTTATTCGCACAGCTCCCAATGCGTACCTGTCCCCTGTCGCATTCATGAATTGGGTTATCGCCTAAGGCCCGCCTGCGGGCGAATGTCATAGGATAATGTACGGCTCCAAGCTGCAAGCCACTGGCTTCCAAGCAGAAGAGCAGATTGAGACAGGAGAGCGAATCCATCATGACAAAAATATTAGGCATAATGACGCATCGGGTGTCCCGTCCGCAAGCGTTCAGCCGCCATGCGAAGTCGGCAATCGCGGAGAAGTTCGACGGCTTGCTGATGTACACACCGCGAGACGTGAATATGAAGAAACGGCAGATTAGCGGCAATCTATATAAGAACGGCAGTTGGTCGAAAGCGACAATCCCTTTTCCGCCAATAAATCTCGACATCGGCTTCTACTCGCCCGAGGATATGCACAGAGCAACGATCGTAAAGAAGAGCAGTCAACTGCCTTTCACGGGCTATGGTCTCGGCAACAAGTGCAAAATTCAGAGCCATCTGGTGCAGTCCACCTATTTGAAGCCCTACTTGCTTCCAACAGAACAGGTGAAGACGGCCGAGGCATTCGTCTCCTTCGTGAAGAAGCATGAGAGCGTCATGCTGAAGCCGATCAACGGCTGGGGAGGAAAAGGGATCATTCGAGTCACGCTTCATAAAGATCATTTCATCGTACAGCGGGACGGCAAGGACAATCAGCAGCTTCCGCGCGCGGAGCTAGCGAAATATGTTCGAGGCGTGCTCGGGAGCGGCAGGCATCTGATGCAGAAGTGGATTGATATTCGCAATACGAAGGGAAGCGTATTTGATATTCGCGCTCTTTTGCAGAAGAATGGATCGGGGGATTGGCAGACGAGCGGAATGGCGGTACGTGAAGGGAAAAGAGGCAAGATTACATCGAACATCAAAAGCGGCGGCGACGCCTACGACGTTTCCCAGTATCTCACAAATGAATTTGGTGCCGAGATGGGGGAAAAGCTTACGGAAACGGTGACGGAGATCGCAGAATACATCCCTTCGTTCTTGGAAAAATCGTACAAATCAAGACTGTCAGAATTAGGGATCGACCTTGCTGTCGACAGGAGCGGCAAGCCGTGGCTGATCGAGGTTAACATAAAGCCCGGGAAGATGATTATGAAGCGGGTTTACGGGCAGAAGGCATGGGAGCAAAGCCTGCATATCGGCTATCAATATGCTCGTCAATTATTAGAAAAATAAGAAAATTTTCGCCCGAAATCGCTTTCATTAGGAGACGATGGACGGCTTACATATGGAATAGGCTGACAGAAATAAAGCCATTGGTTAGATATACCAAGGAAAAGGGGGTGTAAATCTTGCTATTATAGGGATACATCTCAACGAGGGAGCTGATAGATGGATGAAGAAGAAGATTATCGTATTATCGCTGGCACTATCACTAAGCGCGACGGGTGTTGCATTCGGTGCCGCAAGTTCTACCAAGGCAGATGCAGTAGCCAAATACAATAAGTATATTAATGCTGACAGTTATGTAAAAGATGAATTGTATAACGTAGCAGACTTCCGAGCCAAATACGCCGGACAATCGGAGACGCTAGCATATAAGCTTGTAGAGCGGGCAATATGGTACATGGAAAACGGCTATTTTGTTTATGGTCATGGAAGCAAGGCATATGCCAAATACGGCTACGAGGATTGCTCTGGATTCACAAGTCTCGTATACGGCGACTTCGGCTATAGCATTACCGAAACGTCCAAAAATTATGACAGCGTCGGCACCAAAGTAGCAGGCGTAGGCAAGAAAAAAGTGAACGGCAAATGGCAGCTGACCGGAATTGAGAACTTACGAATTGGCGATTTGCTGACATGGCAAACAACCGACCATATTATGCACGTAGCGATTTATATGGGAACGAATCGTGATGGACAACCTGTCGTAATCGGTACGCGAAGCGATGGCAACCCAACCGCGCTCGGAACGGTAGACAGCTGGTCCTATTGGTGGGGAGAGAACTTCCACTCGGCAAGACGCGTTCTGCCAGACTCCGCCTTCACAGGCATGGCAGGCAAGACAGAGCAGGCGCCAGTAATACCGAAGTCCTACATACTTCCGCCCCAAAAATCGATCCCGAAGTGGGATAGCCCTATCGTACAACAACCGGACCCGACACCGCAACAGCCGGAAATTGTCAATCCAGGGGAAGAGCAGTCGGACAAGCAGTATGTGGTAACGAAGAAGGGCTGGGTTTCGTTGAAAGCGTCGGCAAGCTCGAGCTCGGCAACGGTAGGGCGACTGGAACTAGGACAAAAGGCTGAGCTTGTGAAAAAGGTGAACAGCTACTGGTATCAGGTCAAAGTGGACGGGAAAACAGTCTATATAACGACGAGCAGCACGTACACGGACGTCATCGGCGGGTCATCATCCGGTTCCACAACGCCGCAAGCGCAGAAGAAGGATTATGTGACGACCGTCAAAGGGTGGGTTTCCCTGAAAGCGTCGGCAAGCTCGAGCTCGGCAACGGTCGGCCGTCTGGAGTTGGGACAGAAAGCGGAGCTAGTAAAGAAAACGAACAGCTATTGGTATGAGGTCAAAGTGGACGGCAAGAGCGTCTATATTACGACAAGCGCTACGTATACGAAAGTAATCAACGAGTAGAGAAACAACAGGAAGGGATGAAGTTCCGCCGATACGAGCGGAGCTTCATCCCTTCCTCATTTTTTTTTGACGGACAAATTATGATCTAGGCACTTATCCATACGGAGTCATTCGCCTATTCATATACTGTGTTGTGCTGCGGTCTAAGACCCCGAGGGAGACCGCTCGCTTTCACTTTTGGCAAAGGTCATAGAACGGAGATGAATCATGAGCACGGACATTACGATTGCCGCGGTCGGCGATTTTCTAATGAAGACGAGAATTATTAATTCAGCGAAGGTGTCAGGCGATAAGGGATATTCGTTCGATCCGATATTCGAGCCTGTCGCTTCCCATCTGTGGAGCGCGGACTTTACGATCGGCAACCTGGAGACGAACTTCGGCGGGCCGAAGGCCAGCGACTATTCCATTGTTAAGCGGCATCCGAAGACGAATTGGCCGATGTTCAATTGTCCCGATCCGTTCGCCGATACGCTTAAGAACCTTGGCTTCGATGTGCTAACGACGGCCAACAACCATTGCATGGATTGCGGAATAAGCGGTCTTAAGCGCACATTGAACGTTTTGGATAAGGTAGGCATCGCTCATACGGGAACGTTCCGTTCACAGAGTGAGTCGCAAGAAATGCTTATTCATGAGGTCAAGGGTATTAAGATTGGCGTACTCGCTTATACGAAAACAACGAATCAAATTCCCGTTCCAGCCGATCACAGCTGGGCAGTCAATCTTATTGACAACTCGAAGATCGTAGCCGATCTGAAGAAGCTGAGAGCGGCAGGCGCGGAGCTTATTATTGTATGTATGCATTTCGGCAAAGAATACGGCATGTATCCGATTGACCAGCAGAAAACGCTCGTTCCGTTATTATTCAAGAACGGAGCCGATATTATTCTTGGCGCGCATTCGCATGTTATTCAACCGGCGTTATTTTATGAATCACGAGATATATGGGGCGCGAACAAGCGCAGATTCGCCATCTATTCCCTAGGAAACTTCATTTCGACGAGGCTGTATTATAATGACCATACGCTGACCGGGCTTATTACGCACATTCAAGTTCGCAAGAACGACAACGGTAAAATCGAGATCAGGGACGTAGAGTTCATACCGACGTGGACGCGCATTACGCGAAATGGGGCGAGAAGCAAGTTCCGCATATTGCCGCTGGCGGAGACGATCAAAGCGCAGTCGGGAGGCAGCAGCGAGCTGATCCGGATGAAGAAGATGCATGAGCATGTGAAGCGGCATCTGAAGCGCAGCTCCGACGCGCCAGAACTGAAGGTTATTTGAAAATAATATTACCCTATTAACGCATCGTCTTGTCTGCCGCGCTTAATAGGGTAATATCGTTTTGTCGCCTTTAATGGCTATGATTGCGTTTTCGGAGAACGTTTACTTAATGACGCGTCTCGCAACGACGAATCTGTCTTTATAGTAGCTGCCGCTGTAAATGTTGGAGATGACAACGTCTTGGCTGACGCTTGCGTTGTGAATCATTTTGCCGTCGCCGATGTAGATGCCTACATGACCAACGTCGCTTTTGTTTTTCGAGCCGCTATTCCATGTGAAGATCAGATCGCCTTTCTCGAATTTGCCCCATGAGACCTTCGTACCAACCTTTGCTTGAGCGTCATCGTCTCGATTAACGAGTGTTACGCCGACATTCGCAAGTCTGTATGCCAAGTATGTGAAACCGGAACAGTCCGTTTTGTATGGAGGTTTGCTCTCTTGACGCTGATTCCAGTGTACGTAATCCACTTTGTTTTTAAGGGAGATAGCTGTTTGGACAACCTTGTTTCGTTTTGCCTCCACGGATGCAGATGCTGCGAAGCTCACATCGTGTAACAATGCCGCAGCAGGAATGCTAACCGCCATCATGAGTACCGCAAGTTTTGTTTTGAATCCTTGTTTCATTAGGGTATCGCTCCTCTTCAGTAGTGTCTCACGTATTATAAATTTAAAAAATAAGTCGCGAACACCCTGCAAAAATTGGCATGGAAACCTGCTCTATTCCTGTTGCCTTGGTGCAAAACGAGCGTTGGCGCAGGTTTGACGCGTTATGTTCAATGAGAATGAGAATGTATGAATATTTTTTTTCTTGTTATCGAGCTAGCGCTATGTTAAAATGCCGTATTTCCGTTATTTTACGGTTAGATCAGGTAGTAAGCAGCTGTAATCAGTGATACGATTAGATAAGAAAAAGAAAGATGAAACCAACAACTAGAGATGGGAGCGGACGGAATTATGACTGCAGACACACAGAAGGATATAGATGGACTTAAGGAGATCGGACGCATTGTTGCGATTACTTTGAATGAGATGAAGCGGCAAGCCGAAGCGGGAATGACGACGAGAGAGCTGGATGAGCTTGGCGGACAGCTGCTTAAGAGCCACGGTGCTTTCTCTGCGCCGAAGAAGGCTTTCCAATTCCCAGGGCATACGTGTATCAGCATCAATAATGAAGTGGCGCATGGCATACCGGGCAGCCGTAGAATCGAGCCTGGCGATCTGGTCAATGTCGATGTATGTGCGGAGAAGGACGGATATGTAGCCGATACAGGCACGTCTTTTCAAATAGCTCCTTATACGGAGGAGATTCAGCGGCTCTGCAGCTTCACGCATGAAACGATGATGAAAGTCATTTCCTCGCTCAAGCACGGGGTAAAGGTGAATCAGATTGGCAAAATGTTCGAGCAGCAGGCGAAGCTTGGCGGCTATCAGATCATCGGCGATCTGTGCAGCCACGGTGTGGGCCGAGCGGTGCATGAATGGCCGCAAATCTCGCCTCTCTATAATAAGAGAGATAAGCGGGTGCTTCGAGAAGGGCTTGTCATAACGATTGAGCCGTTCCTTTCCACCGGCGCGGATTATGTCGTGCAACAGGCGGACGGCTGGACATTATGTACACCGGACAACAGCGTTGCGGCCCAGCACGAGCATACGATCATTATTACGAAGGAAGCTCCGATTATTTTGACGGTGGCTTAGCAAATTTGGGAATGACGAAGAAGCTGTTCAAGGGCAAGTATAGTCGCCCTCTGCAGCTTCTTTTTTTGGTTACTAACGGTCACGTAAACCAAATGTCGCGAAAACGAACCCAGCCGAGCGACTCGAGCGAAATTCCGCGTATGGACGGATGGAAAGCGGTTTTCAAATGCTTTCGGTATAGAAACATAAGGCTGTGCGAATGCTTTAGCTCATCCTCAATCGCCAGAAACAACGCTTTCCGCTTTTGCGGGTCGGCCTCGGACAGTATCGACTGAAGCTGCTCGCCGAGCGTTGCGTACATGCCCGGCAGCATATGCTGCTGAATGCTCTTGTACAGGTCAATGAGCCGAAGCTCCCTGTGCTCGTCCAGCATGACGGCGAACAAGAGCAGATCGGCTTCGAGCCTTGCCTTTCCCTTGAACTGTTCGGCAGCGATAAGCGTTATTTCAATGGAGACACCTGCTTCCGCGCAGACTTGCTGGATAAGCGCGGCATCCGCTGCATACTGCGGGATCGTCGCGAGCACAAGCGTATCCCCGTTATAACCGGCCTCGGCTAGCCGTACGCGAATATTTCCAGCAGTCAAGGCGGGTTTGAGTTCGACATTCGAAGCAGTTGCAGACTGCTGCGGCCAGAAGCTGTCCCCTTCTTCAATGACATCGCCGGAGAGCAGCGTGAGCAATCGCTCCCGGCTGATGGCCTCATCGATTGTTTCGCGAATGGCGGGATTCGCAAGCGGACCATGCTTGAGTTCATTGACCGTTATGAACTTGCAGGTCATGCCGGATTGGCGAACCTGCTGCCACTGCTCGCTCGCCGCTTCGCTCATTCGCACATTATGCATGAGCTGGAAGCTCTCCAGCCCCGGCTCCATCAATCCGCGCTCTGTGGTCACCTCTACCGTCCATATTTCTACCCGATCGAGAAAGGCTCTCCCTTGGAAATAGGGAGCGAACGCCTCCAGTACCCATACGCCTTGTTCTTGACCAGCCAGCTTGAAAGGTCCGGTGCCTATAGGGCTGCCAAGGAATTGCCCGCTTTCCGGGTCGCATCCGTTTTGCGGTACGATAGCGGCGCGATTCGTAGCGAGGAATGCCAAAAATGCTTCGTTCCGTTCGGCTAACCGAATGCGAATTGTCGTATCATCCGGCGTCTCCATCGAAGCAATCCCGGCGTAGACCCATCCGTGAAGCCCGCTTGGGGCAAGTGCACGGAGCCGCTCCAACGAATACTTCACATCGGATGATGACAACTCTCTTCCATTATGGAACAATACACCCTTCCGCAAGTAGAAGGTCCACAGCGTTCGACTCTCATCGACGTCCCACGCATGAGCGAGATGCGGCAAAATCGACTCGCCTTTCGCATCCATGCGGACAAGTCCGTCGAACAGCTGATTAACGAGATGGGATTCACTCGTGTAATGAATAGCCGCAGGGTCAAGGGAATGGATACGCTGCGGAAGCGGGAAGCGTAGGATGTCGGTACGACGGTTGCCCTGCACCTCGGAGTGAAAGCCGAACTGCCCAGTAAGCCATTGCTGGAAGCGGCCTTGTACGCTCGTGGACTGCTGCGCCGACTGCACGATCGCAAGAGCGCCTTGCAGATCCTGCTTATGGACAAGCTCTTGCGCCTCTTGGAGCAGCAGGGCATCAGCGCCCGCTAGGAAGGTGAGCAGAGAGCGGTTGCCCCGACCGCGCTTCGGCTGCCATTGCAGCCAATTCTCCTGCTGCATCCGCTGCAGCAGCATAACCATATTGCGGTGCGTGCATTCCAGCAATTCGGCGAGTTCCTGCGTAGTGGCTTCTACTGCTGAGCCCTCCTGCACATGAGCGTAAGCGCGTCTTAACGTGATGTAATGACGGCGTATTTTCACCAGTGAAACACTCCCGTTCTTAAAATATGAAATTTCCAGTTCGGAACTTGCACTTTTTGTTCTTGTTTTCTAGGTTACAATAAAAGGAGCTTCATCACAAATTGCGCAAAAGTAGAGGTGTAACCAATGAGAGATCCGGCGCCTTGGCAGAAAAAATACGATAGAATGGTCGTACTAGCCTGTGTTTTCGGACTTCTGTGTCAATATTTGTTCATAGATACGAGAGCTGGTCTGTCCATGCTGCTGTTTGTGGCCGCCTTTTATGGACTGTTTTTCTATGCAGTGAAAGGACGAATTGGCGGCTTCGAGAAGTGGAGGGGGCAATTCAGCTCGGCGTGGATTTTATTTGTGCCGATTGGCTTACTGACATTGACCTACAGCTTGTTCGCAAATGACGTATTCCGTGTATTGAATCGATTTGTTCTATTCGCGCTCATTATCTCGCAGACGGTGCTGCTGACGAAGAGCAGCGCCCTCCCTTGGTATCGCGGGAGGTTTTACAGGGAGCTGCTGTTCTTGAGCCTCATAAAGCCATTCTCCTATGTGACAGTGCCTTTCGGCTTGATCGTCAGCCGGCTGAAGGATCAGGAGAAGGGTGATGCGAAGCATGCCGCGTTCAAAAAAGTCATCATCGGCCTGCTGCTCGTCGCACCGCTGCTTATTGTCGTCATTACGCTGCTGGCGTCGGCAGATTCGATCTTTCAGTCGTGGCTGAACAAGATTCCCAGGCTGTTCCAGGTAAGCGCCGTAGACGAATTAATTGGCCGTGGTCTTTATGGCGTAGTTGTCGCGCTCTACGCTTTTTGTTACATATGGGTGCTGCTGTTCCGTAAATCCGGCGGAGAGTCGAAGGAAGCTCCATTGCAAGCTGCAGGCACAAGCGATCGGGGGAAAATCATGCTCGATCCCGTGACCGCAGGTACATTTCTTCTAAGTATTAATGCGGTATACTTATTGTTTGTGAGCATCCAATTCTCTTATTTGTTCGGCGCGGCAGGCGGGATGCTTCCCGATGGTTCGGCTTATGCCGAGTACGCCCGCAAAGGCTTTGTCGAGCTTGTTATCGTGTCTGTTATTAATGTATGCCTGCTTCTGGGAGGTCTTCATCGAATACGCCGAGCTGGCCGAGGCGCGGAGCTAGTGCGGAAGCTGTCGTTGACGTCGCTTATCGTCTGCACGCTCGTTATGCTCATCTCTGCTTACAGCCGGCTTTCTTTATATGAAGAAGCATACGGATATACGCAGGTTAGGCTGCTCGTACACGGCTTCATGATTTATTTGACAGTGCTATGTGTCATAGCTGTGTTCCGAATTTGGAAGGAACGTTTCTCACTCGCCAAAGCCTACATCGGCGTATCGATCGCGGCGTATGTACTCATGAACTATTTGAATATCGATGCGAGAATCGCCGACAAAAACATCGAACGATTCCATCAATCAGGCATTATTGATATGACGTATCTAAGCACGCTTTCCATGGACGCAGCTCCTGCGATCTATCGATTGGAGAAGCAGCATCCTGAGCTGGAAGGCATAGACGTGGCTGTATTGAATTGGAGACGCGAGGCAAGCTCGCATGGCAAGTGGCGGTCATGGAGCGTGGCGATACAGAGGGCTAAATAAGAGTTGGTTAAGAAAGGAGAGGGGGAGCTATGCGTTTTGCAAGGCTGCGAATGACGAAGAAGAAATGGTTGATTGCAGTTATTGTCGTCATTGCATTAGGAATTCCGTTCCTATATTTCGAAAATAACGCGATTACGACGACGACGTTCCGTATGCAATCGGATAAGTTGCCCAGCGGCTTCGATCGTTACCGCATCGTACAGTTATCAGATTTGCATAGCAAAATGTTCGGCGATAATCAAAGCCAATTAGTCCGCAAGGTGGCCAAGCTGAAGCCTGATCTCATTGTCGTGACCGGCGACTTGGTGGATGCTAGGCGGTATAACGCGGAGACTAGCTTGACGGCGATGCGCGAGATGCTAAAGCTCGCGCCCGTATATTACGTGACCGGCAACCATGAATGGGGTTCGGGACGCTATGGCGAGCTCGAGGATGGACTAATTGAGCTCGGCGTACATGTGATGCGAAATGCCGGTGAAACCATGAAGCTGGGAGATGGAAGCTTCCGCTTAATCGGCATCGATGATCCGACGTTCGACGGCAGAACATATCGGGGGAGTATAGGCGCTGACGAGAGAATACGGAAGGTGCTGGATTCATTCGATGAAAAGACAAACAACACGCAGGAGGGACCTTTCACGGTTCTGCTGTCCCACAGGCCCGAGATGTTCGATGTCTACTCCAACAACCGAATCGATCTGACATTCTCCGGCCACGCGCATGGCGGTCAGATCAGATTGCCGTTCCTCGGCGGAGTGCTTGCTCCCAACCAAGGTTTATTTCCCCGTTACGATGCGGGCAAGTTCGTAAGCGGACCATCGACGATGATCGTTAGCCGCGGATTAGGAAACAGCACCTTTCCCCAAAGGCTCTTCAATCGTCCGGAAATTATTATGGTTGAGCTGATACGATAGGTGGAAAAGGGCAAAAAGAGCCCCGCAGCAACGGGCTGCGGGGCTTAAAGTATTTCTATATTTCAAAAGGGGGTTGAGACTTATTATAGCCCTCTATTATTAAAGAGGGATGAAAGAAATATTTCAATACGATTACAAATTATTGCTAATGTACTGTAATGTTAGGTTTGAACTTCATTCGCAGCCGATATAAGCTGCTTCACGGCGTTCCATTCGGCGAGATGCTTCTCCAGCGTGTCGATCAACTGATCGAGCATATGCGAGAAGCCAAGCTGATCCGCGGCATCGATGTTCTGCACGGAGGCTAGCAACGAGCTGCTAAGCGGGCTATGGCTCGGTATGGACGAAATAAGCTTGTAAAGCTTCGCTTCAATTGGAGCGGCAGCAGCGGTGGCGGTCTGTGCGCTGCCTTCATGGACGGTGCTATCAGCAGCCCCGGCCGCAGCAGGGGCAGGCTTCGGCTCGGCGGGCTTAGCGCGCTCCGCCTTGTTCTGCTCATGGGTCGCCCAAGTTTCGAGCAAGCCGCTGCCTGTCTTGAACAGAAGCTTCGCTTTCGTGCTTTCCGAGATCGTCTTGTCCTTGAACAGCTTTGCGATCTTTTTCACATCGCTGACCGGCAGCTCATCCCGCGCCGCGATGAGCGCGATCGGATCGCGATGCTCCATCGGCAAGTCCTTAAGCGGCAGGAGCTGATCTTCGGTCAGCTTGTCTTTCCGAATCTCTGTTCCGCTGACGATCAGTTTCTTCACGGCATTGCTGAACTTCAGCAGCTCACACTTGTTCTTAATGTACGATTCCGGCTTGCCCAGCTTGCCGGACAAATATTTGGTCGAGCTGCGGAATTTCGGGTCGTTCAGCAGCTTGTTAAACGCTTCTGCCTCTTCGATGGGAGAGAACCCTTCCCGTGTTAAGTTCTCCGCGATTTGTTCCAAATAAATTTCCAGCTCGTCCGTCACGGTGGACACGATACACGGCATAGTAGGCAGTCCAAGCATCTTGCAAGCTTTGTATCTTCTATTTCCGTAAATAATTTTGTAACGTCCGTCGCCGGTCGTTCTCACTTTAATAGGAGACAATAGACCGATCTCCCCGATGCTCTTCATGAGCTCCTGCAACGCTTCATCGTCGAATTGGTATCTAGGCTGATCTTTATCCTCGTCAATTAAATCCGTAGCTATTTGTATAATATCCATATCATTTCTCCTATCGTTAAGTTAGGCTAACCTATTATAACCTACATAACGACATCTGGAAATTAAACTCAAACGATTTGCTTGCTTGTTGCCGCGATAATTGCGGCTATTTGTCCCTCGTAGCCATAGATTTTCGTTTTGTTGTCATTGATTTGCTTCGCGTAGTTCAGCAGCTTCGCGAACGAATCAAGCGTCCACTTCAATTCCCCTCTCTTAATCGCGTCCTTTACTATTCGAGTCTCCGCATCGAACAGCTTCTTGGTGCTGCTGTTCGTGCTTTTGGCTGCCTTGATCTTCGCTTCATAAGGCTCGATACCCGAAAGAAGCTTCTTGTACGCTGCGATCTTCTTCGCGGCAGCCGCTTTCGCTGTCTTATAGGCGGCGTCCTTGCCGCGAATCTCCTCGCGAGCGATGGCGACGGCAATCTTAAGACTGTCCACTTGGGGCTTCAGCAGCGCGACAGCCGTCTTGCTGTCGATGGACTTCGCCAGTCGCATCTGGCTGTTCTTCTTCTCGTACAGCGCGAATAAGTCAGCGTACTTGTCGCGTGTTTGGTCTGCTTCGGCCTTCAGCTTCGCAAGCTTGGAGGCGTCTACCTGCTTGATCTTCTCCTTCACGGCTGTTTCGGATGCCGTGTTACGGTCATGAAGCCCGGTTATAAGCTTGTCCCACGACACCTCTTGCTTCTGAGCAGCCAGTAGATCGGTATATTGCTGCTTAAGCTTGGCAGCCGTTGTCTTGTCGGCGTTTGCGGTCATTTTGTCGAAGGCGGTTTTGTACGTGACGGTGAGCTCGAACGGGGCGGCGAAGGCAGTTGGTACAGCTGTGGTTACTGCGACGACAATCGCAAGCAGCATCGTGGCAAGCAGAATCGGCCATCTTGAATTCATAATCATTAATGTTAACCTCCTCGGAATTTGACCCGCGGCAGAACGCAAAAAAAGCACCGGCAAGAAAGGGCGCGAGCGCGCCTTCTCTTACGGGTGCTTCCATCGTAAGCGGGTCGGTATTTGGTTAATTTCCACCAATATACAGGACGGGCAGGAGATTCGTCAAGCGAAATAGAAATGGAATTTAAGCGGTCAACCGTCTAAAATTGAGTTCTATCGCTTGGTATATACGGGATGTCATTTAGGCTTCTATAAGAAGCTATAAGAGGAGGGAATTACGGGTGAGAAAAAATCAATTAGGAAGTTCGGATCTGTTTGTTAGCGAGATCGGTCTCGGCTGCATGTTGCTTGGAACGGACAAGGAAGCGGCAATGAAGCTGGTCAACCAGGCGCTTGAACATGGCGTCAATTTCTTCGATACGGCAGACCTGTACGATGACGGCTTGAACGAAACGATCGTAGGCGAGGCCATTCGCAGCAGGCGTCAGGACGTCGTTCTGGCTACGAAGGTTGGCAATCGGCGCGTGCCGGGGCAGGAAGGCTGGGTATGGGATCCTTCCAAGGCATACATCAAGGATTCGGTGAAGGGGAGCTTGCGGAGGCTTCAAACGGACTATATCGATTTGTATCAGTTGCATGGCGGGACATTGGACGACCCGATTGATGAGACGATTGAGGCGTTCGAAGAGCTGAAGCAGGAAGGACTCATCCGTTATTACGGCATATCGTCGATCCGTCCGAATGTTATTCGAGAGTATGCGAAGCGTTCGAATATGGTGAGCGTGATGAGCCAGTACAGCATTTTAGATAGACGTCCTGAGGAAGAGGTACTGCCGCTGCTTGCCGAGAAGGGGATTAGTCTGATCGCAAGAGGGCCGGTCGCGAAAGGGATATTGACCGGCAATGGAAGCGCCAAGGCGGACAAAGGTTATTTGGACTACAGCAAGGATGAGGCGATTCACGTTCGGGAACAGCTTCTCAAGCTGGATTTGCAGGGGCGCAGCCTGTCGCAGGCAGCGATTCGCTATGCGCTGTCATCTACGGCGGTCGCTATCGCTATACCGGGCGCAAGCTCGTTCGAACAACTGCGGCTTAATGTGGAGGCTGGCAACGCTGCGCCGCTATCGGATTCCGAGCTTGAAGCGATTCGTAGCATCTCGCGCGCTAATCGTTATGAGCAACATCGTTAAATGGCAAGGCTTCTAGGCAGGAAAATGGGCAAATCTCGCTAAAGAGATTTGCTCTATTTTTGTTGTTTACAGAACAAATGTTCTGCGTTAATATGAGTTTGTGGTTATCTTTTCCAATACTTACAATCAGCTGAGAATAGGCTGGCTTTAAAATAATTTTGAATTCCGATGACAGATTTGACTTCCACTCGGCATCAGTTAGGTAGGAGGAGTGAGATCAGGTTGATGATCGAGATTGCAGGCTTAGGGGCAGCTGCCGAGACGAATGAGGAAGAGCTGGTTGAGCGTGCGCGAGCCGGGGAGAGCGAGGCGTTCGGAGAGCTCGTTCGCCGTCATCGGGCGAAGGCTCTTGGCTTGGCAGGGGCGCTGACGAAGGATGCCTATATGGCGGAGGACATCGTGCAGGAAGCGCTTATTCGGGCGTTTCTGCATTTGGGGACGCTTACAGATGCGAGCCGTTTCATGCCATGGCTGCATCGTATTATTCGCAACCAAGCTTATATGAAGCTTCGGCGCGGCGGTCCATATGCGAAGGAGAAGCCGTTCATCGGATTCTTAAGTCAATCGGGCCTGCCGGACAATGGCTCGAATAATGGAGCAGTGGATTGGGGTGATATCAACAGTATCTTGTTTCACTTAGCGAGCCATGCCGAGGAGGCACAGAGCGGCCATAATCCCGAGCAGCATATGATGCGACAAGAGACGCTGCAAGGTATTCATAGTCTTATTCACTGCTTGAGCAAACGGGAAAGAAACATCTTCGAGGCGAGGTTTTTCGGCGAGCTGCCCCCATCGGAGATAGCCGAGCTGTTCGACATGACGACGGCTAATGTATATAATCTGCTGTCCCGTTCACGCGTCAAGCTGCAGAAGGAGCGCATTCGCCATTCCATCAGTCTGTACGTTCAGCGGAGATCTGCGCTAGGCTTGCCAAGAAGGAAACTGCTCACTCCCCCTATACTATGAGGATGGATATAGAACGGAGATGGAAGAAGGATGATGAAGGAGAAGGATTGGGCGAAGACATGGACATCTGCAGCAATCGCGGTACACGGAGCCGTCAGCTACACGGATAAGAAGCATTTGACGTTGTCCGATGTCATGGGCTTTACCGGGCATGCGTTCCGGATGAACATCGATAAGGAGACGATGCATATTGCAGCTCCGACTTCCTTTCCCGGGGGCTACATACTGCGGCGGAATTTGTGCAATCTTGGTTTTACAAGCTGCCTGGCCGATCCCGATGCACCTTTGACCCCTGATAAGGTGGAAAGGACGATAGCGCTAGTCCAACAATCGATTGATCGCGGTGTGCCAGCGATAGCATTTGATCTGTTCATTCCTGAGTTCGGCTTGATCTATGGTTATGACGACGATCAACAGCTATTCTATGCGAAGGATGTATCCAAGGATGGAACGATTACGTATGCCCAGTTCGCCGACCCCAAGATTGATCTGTTGTTTGTGACGACCATAAGCGAGAGCTTGCCGCATTCCAAATATGAGATGTTAAGAATGGCACTCGATATGATTGTAGATCATGCAAGAGGGCGAGAGTGGATGCATGTTTTCGAAGGCAAGTTCGTGCAAGGCCTTGCCGGTTACGAGGCGTGGATATCCGTCCTTGAACGCAGGAGCGCGGATGCTTATGGCCATTCGTACAATACGGAGGTTATCGCCGACGCAAGGGAGCATGCGGCACGGTTTCTGCAAGACTTAGCTTTTCGATGGGATGGCGGCAACGTGGTGGAGAGGAATGTGCGCAAGCTGGCAGGTGAAGCGGCGTTATGCTATAGTGCGGTCGCAGAGTCGTTAGGGAATATGAGAGAGCTGTTTCCTTTTCCTGAGGGAGGTAGTCCGAACGACGAAGAGACAGCAGAGAAGGCTATCGCATGGCTGAAGCAGGCGCAAGAAGCCGAGACGCGAGGTGTTGCTTTATTGGAACGTCTGCTTCATTTTATGAAAGAATATCATTCGGAGACTTGGGTGAACTGATTCGCCTAAGATATGAGGAGAGAATAACATGATTAAACGGATTGAATGCGCTTATGTCCCAGTCTCGGATGTGGAGAAATCGGCCAAATGGTATGAAGAAGTGCTCGGCATGAAGCTTCGGTCAGCGATCCAGCCAGGCAGAGGGGCGATTATGATTATGGGTGACGGCGGATGGTTGTTTCTGCAGCCAAGCCCGAATATGACGCCGCTTACTTTTGCGACAACAGGCTGGACGGAAGTGGGCGAGTCGTTCGAAATGTTCCCGATCTGCTTCGAGACGGACAATATTCAGAAGCTGTATGAATCGCTGCGGCAAGCTGGCTTATGGCTCGAAGCTGAGGTTCGTGATGAAGGTACCTGCGGGCATCAGCTTAACTTCAAGGACCCGGATGGGAACAAGTATCAGGTGTGGCAGCAGCCGGAGTAATCGGAAGGCAAGCGGTAGTGAGCGGAACAAGACGAGTGGTCGCCAATGATCGCTGATGAACTTTAGGCGATTGGCGACTGCGGTCTGCTCCGCTATAAGACAAGAAGATTGACTTCATTAACTGTATGAAATAGAATTACAGTATCCTTCATAGGAGGCGTTGCATCGATGAATAGTGAATTCACAGTCGCTGTTCACAGCCTTGTGCTGCTGGCTTACTTGCCGGAGCATATGGCGAGCAGCGAGACGATTGCGCGGAATGTATCGACGAATCCGACTCGTATTCGCAAGATTATGAGCATATTGCGCAAGCATGGATTTGTGAGCACGAAGGAAGGCATTGGCGGCGGATATATTCTGAATGGCGAGCCGCAGCAGGTCACGCTTGCGGAAGTATACAGAGCTTTCGGCGGCGGTGCGCTTAAGCCGCACTGGTGCTCGGGCAATCCGGACGAGGAATGTCTCGTGTCCGCTAATATCGAAGGCGTAATGGATCATTTCTTCCATGAAGCGGAGCAACATTACGTATCGTATTTGGAACAAAATACGATCCAAACGGTGCTTGAACGAATTAGGCTCTGTCAGCAGAGTCAGAAGAAGTTATCCGAGCAGCCGCAGCAATCGTAACTGGAGCAGGCATAACGGAGCGGGCACAACCGCAGCCGGTTATGGTCTACTCCTAGTTATAATGTATTTTTATTTCATACAGTTACTGTATTCACAACCAATACGATAAAGCAGGTGAACGTATGTCCTCCATAGGTAATGAACAAATGCAACACAGATCGATTCCGTTGTCGGTATTGGACGTCTCCCCCATTATAGAGGGCGGCACAGTGGCGAATTCGCTGCATAATACGCTGGATCTTGCCCGCCATGCGGAGCAATGGGGCTATAACCGCTTTTGGCTTGCGGAGCATCATAATTCGCCAAGCATCGCAAGCTCGGCAACCTCTGTCGTAATCGGCCATGTAGCTGCCGGCACATCTACGATTCGCGTCGGTGCAGGCGGCATCATGCTGCCCAATCATGCCCCGCTCGTTATTGCCGAGCAATTCGGTACGCTTGAGGCGTTATTTCCAGGGCGCATCGACCTTGGCTTAGGTCGAGCGCCAGGCACTGACCAACTGACTGCGGCAGCGCTTCGCGGCGGTCGGCGCAGCAATGGGCTCGACTTCCCTGATCAGTTGGAAGAGCTGCGCGCTTTCTTAGAGCCGGGAGGCTCCGCGGTTAATCGCGGAGTAAGAGCGATTCCCGGCGAAGGTCAAGACATCCCGATCTGGCTGCTAGGTTCCAGCGACTTTAGTGCGAATCTAGCCGGACAACTCGGTTTGCCTTTCGCTTTCGCAGGACATTTCTCCCCAGGTTTCACGGTACCGGCGATGAATCTGTATCGCAGCATCTTCCAGCCTTCAGAAGTGCTGGAGAAGCCTCATGGCATGGTGGCGGTCAACGTAATTGCCGCCGATACGGATGAGGAAGCGATTCGACTATCGACGTCCATGCAGCAGCTATTCCTGTCCTTCGTCCGCAACCGTCCAGGCCCGCTGAAACCGCCGGTCGACAATATGGATGAAGTATGGAGCGAGCAAGAGAAGGCTGCGATACAGCAGCAGCTTGGATCGTCAATCATCGGCAGTCCCGATACGGTTAAGCGAAAGCTGGATGACTTCATTGCCGCGACCGGCGCGGATGAAATCATGATAGCGGCACATATTTACGATCATCAAGCCCGATTGCGTTCGTACGAAATCGTATCGAGCTTATACCAATAAGCGAGTAAGAAACCTCCAGGTGACTGCAGCTGCGCAGTCGCTTGGAGGTTTCTTTTGTGATGCAATAGAAGGTAGGTGTCACAGCAGCGTGTAATGTCATTTCGTCGCACTAAATGAGGTGATATGAGAAAAGGCAGCGTGTAATGTCATTTCGTCAAACTAATTGGCTCATTTATAATAGGAAAGTCAAAACTGCCACATTAGTGTCCCAAAATCAAACTAAATGAGGCTTGTTAAGCGTAACCCGAATATTAGTTGCCCAAAATGCCGTTATAGCGCCTCAACGTGCCACTCATGCCAAACCGGTTGTTCTATTCCACCTGAGGACGCTTGCCCCGCAGCAGCTCGCGAATGGAGTAGCCGAAGTCCATTTGTAGATGGGGATAGTCCTTGAAGTTGTCCCAATCTCCGCCCCAAGTGAAGCCAAGCTTCTTCGCGATCGCGACAACCTCCATCCAATCGGGTTTACTATTCCCGTTTCCATCATATTTCATATCCCACACGACATCGCCTTCCTTCGTTCGAAGCGCGAAGTCGATCGCAAGGCCGTAATTATGGTACGAATGACCGCCGCGAACTTGCGTCACGACAAGTCCATCTAATGTTCTTCCTTGCTCATACAGCGCATTTTGCTCCTCAGTGGAACGGAAGCCGTCCGTAATCAATATCGTAATGCCAGCTGCGGCAGTCTGCGTGATTAGCTCTTGCTGTTTGGCTGCAACAATCGGATGTAATTCTGTTACGGGAGGCACATTAATTTCAGGTGTGAAAGGCAGCTCTGCGCCTGATCGTTGAAGCAACTTCCAAGCTGTAACTGCTATAAGGAAAGTAATGATGAATATAAGGAACTGATTGCGTCTGCGCCTGCTTGCCGACTTCCGACTAGAGGGAAGCGGGGGCTGAGGCATCGTGCCGGGCGTAAAGGAAGTGCGTTCAATCATTCGTGTTCTCCTTCAAATATTGCCGATAGATATCGGTATTATGGCTGTATAAGTATTCTGCAAAAGTGGGATAAGTTATCCGCTAATATTATCATACGAGCTATATTTGCGCCCTAGTCTTAAGTCTAAAGTAAGAAATGATAATGAAAAGTTAAGTGGTTGACAAATTATCAGTTTAGATCTAAACTGAGTACATGAAGAAGAAACGAGGTGATAAGTTGGAGCCAAACGATACAGCGTCTGATTACAGCAAGCAAGACGAAAGATTAGGGTTGTTGATCTGGTACCGCTTGTCCCGGGTATACGGTCATAACGTTCGCGAGACACAGCAGCATTTGAAAAAATGGGATTTGTCGGTTGCTCAATTCGATGTGATCGCACAGATTGGCGAACAAGGAAAGCTTACTCAGCAGCAGCTTGCGGATAAACTGTTCGTCACTAAGGGGAATATTACGCAGCTGTTAGTGAAGCTGGAGGAGCAAGGGCTCATTACTCGCGAGCAGCAATGGAAGATCAAGCTCGTATCGCTAACCGACAAAGGAAAAGCGCTATATGCTGAAGTCGTCCCTAAGCAGGAGCGGTTCCAAGTGTCGCAATTCGATGCTTTGACGCGAGATGAGAAGAAGCAGCTCGTACGACTGTTGAGAAAAATTCAGAAGTAAAAAAATACATCCATATTGGGAGGTCCATACTATGCAATTAAAAGGTATCCATCACGTATCCGCGATTACCGGCAAAGGGTCTGCGAACTTTGATTTTTATACAAGAATATTAGGCCTTCGCCTTGTAAAGAAAACCGTCAACCAGGATGACACTTCGGTGTATCACTTGTTCTACGGGGATGAGAAAGGCAATCCGGGAACGGAATTGACGTTCTTCGAATTTCCCGGTGTACCGCAGAACCGCGCAGGCGTGAGCAGTATCTCGACAACTTCCTTGCGTGTTCCAAGCGATGCGGCGCTTTCGTACTGGAAAGAGCGTTTTGCCGAGTTTGGCGTCGAGCATGACGACATTATCGAACGCGCCGGCCGTCAGACATTAGCTTTCCGCGACTTCGAGCGCCAGCGTCTCGTGCTTGTCTCCGACGAGAACAACGTGGGCGTCGCAGGCGGCATACCGTGGGAGAAAAGCCCGGTTCCAGCGCAGTATGGCATTACCGGCTTAGGCCCGGTACAACTGACGGTTCACAACGCGGAACAGACCGCTCTCGTGTTGACCCAGCTTATGGGCTTCCGCCAGAAAGGCCAATACGCATCGACTGTCGCAGGACAAAAGGATATTGTCGTCTATGAGACCGGAGAAGGCGGCAGCGGCGCGGAGATCCATATCGAGGAGCGGAACGATCTGCCTCGCGAGGTGCAGGGCGTCGGCGGTGTCCATCATGTTGCCTTCCGCGTCGATAATGACGATGAGCTGCGCGAGTGGATTGAGCACATCCGCGGCGTAAGAATTCCAAACTCGGGTTTCGTGGATCGCTTCTACTTCCGTTCGTTGTATTTCCGCGAGCCAAACGGCATCTTGTTCGAGCTTGCAACTGACGGACCTGGCTTCGATACGGACGAGGATATCCATCATCTCGGCGAAGCGCTTTCCTTGCCTCCATTCTTAGAAGGCAGAAGAGCACAGATCGAAGCGGGCTTGCAGCCGCTCAGCACGCCTATTGGATAACGATTAGAATAGCAATAAAAGTGGAAAATATAGAAAGGTGTGAGGAGTATGAAACATATATTTGAGCAAGGCGACAATCCGAATGCGCCGACGCTGCTGCTGCTGCATGGAACGGGAGGCAGCGAACAGGATTTGCTTGGAATCGGGCGAATGATCTCTCCGGGCTCATCGATGCTAGGCGTGAAGGGCAATGTATCCGAGAATGGCGCTGCGCGTTTCTTCCGCCGGCTGGCAGAAGGCATCTTCGATGAAGAGGACCTGATCTTCCGTACGGAGGAGCTGAAGACGTTCGTCGACGAGAGCGCGGAGCAATACAAGTTCGACAGGAACAACGTTATCGCTATCGGCTATTCGAATGGCGCAAATATTGCAGGCAGCTTGTTATTCCACTATAAAGACGTGCTGAACGGCGCGATTCTATTCCATCCGATGGTGCCGCGAAGAGGCATCACACTGCCCGATCTAGGCGGAACCGCAATCTTTATCGGAGCAGGTGACAACGATCCGATCTGCCCGCCGAGCGAGACGACGGACTTGGCTGCCTTGTTGCAGGGCGCATCCGGTGAGGTGACACTGCACTGGGAAAGCTACGGACATCAACTGACGCGCGGTGAAGTGCTCGAAGCGGCAAAATGGTTCAATACGAATTATGTCTCGAACTAAATAATGTGTGCAAGCGGGAAGCCCAATGCTGAAAATTAGCATCGGGCTTCTTGTTGTCTATGTGGAGGACGGTTCTACAAAACTTAGAACTGCTGCATTCTTCTCAGAAGAACTATGCTAAGCATAAGGAAGAATCGCAGCCCTGAGAGGAGATTAAATATGTTTCGAACATGGAATTGGAATCAAGTATCGCAATATGCGGCATCAAAGCTGATCGGATCGGGAGTGCTGTATTTGGTGACGATTCTTATCATCGAAGGCTTCCATTTTGATAATTGGGCGGAGACGGCCAAAGTACCGTACTTTTGGATGGTCTACTACGGGTATGCCATATTCATTTCCGTCCTCATCGATTTTTTAATACGCAAGACGATTCCTGAAGATAAAATATTGTACAAGCTTCCGCTTTATTTTTTGGGCGGTATGCTGCCCTTTATTGTACTAGGCGGTTTTAATGGATTCGCTGTTTTTGCCGGATTGTTTGGGATGGTTGGTGCATGCATCTACTATGGAGTTTCCAACTACGCGTATCACGCCTGTCGATTATGGCCGTATTCCGGTGTTATGTCCGTTCTTATGACGCTTTTTCTAGTCGTGTTGTTTTTTTTATGAGTACATCTTGATTAAAATCAAAAATTATCTTTCCTCTCGATCGCTACATTTCCTAAAATAATAGAAACGGGGTCGAGGGAGGATGAGTCCTATGAGTTTGAACGTCGAGTTGGAACAATGGATAATAGAAGCGGATATAGGGAGCATGAAGCTCGCTATGGAAAAGGGAGACTTAAGCTCGGAGCGGTTGACGGGGGCTTATTTGAACCGGATTAAGAAGTTCGACGGAAAGCTTAGGTCGGTGCTGGAAGTGAACCCGGATGCGATAGAGATTGCTAGAGAGCTGGACCGGGAGAGGATAGTGAAAGGCAGCAGAGGATCACTGCATGGCATACCGATTCTGCTCAAGGACAATATTGCAACGAAGGATCGGATGCATACAAGCGCAGGATCGCTGGCGTTAGCCGAATCGATTGCCGCTGCGGATGCCGCACTGGTCGAACAATTGCGGCTTGCAGGCGCTGTCTTACTCGGGAAGACGAATATGACGGAATGGGCAAACTTTATGGCTAACGGAATGTGGTCGGGGTACAGCGCAAGAGGCGGGCAGACGCTGCATCCGTACGGGCCGGGTGAACTGTTCGTCGGCGGATCAAGCTCCGGATCGGCTGTAGCTGTGGCGGCTAATTTAGCAGCGGCTGCAATCGGCACGGAAACGGACGGCTCGATCATTGAGCCGGCTAGTCAGAACATGGTCGTCGGCATCAAGCCGACGGTCGGCCTTATTAGCCGCAGCGGTATCATTCCGATCTCTCATAGACAAGATACGGCAGGACCCATTGCACGGACGGTTACGGATGCGGCGATATTACTAGGGACATTAACCGAAATTGACTATACGCGATACTTGGATGCGATGTACTTGAAGCAAGCGCGCATCGGTATTCCGCGTTTCTACTATCGTCGTCTGCATAAAGAAAGACTTGCGATTATGGAGGAAGCGATCGCAATCTTGAAGGAGCAGGGAGCGACAATCATCGACGATGTGAAGCTGCCCTGCGAGGACGCAGAATGGGATCATGAGCTGCTCGCGATTGAATTCAAGCAAGGCGTGAATGCTTATTTGTCTGCATTGCCGATAACGCCAGATGCGTCCGTTAGCAGTTTGCGCGACGTAATCGCCTTCAATAAGGAGCATGCGGAAGCCGCATTGAAGTACGGACAAGGCGTGCTTGAATGGTCGGAAACGATGACCTTAACGACGGATGACCCTGCTTATTTGGCAAGAGCAGCCCTCACGAAAGAGAGGGCTCGCGGGCAAGGGATCGATTATGCGCTGAATGAGCATCAGCTGGATGCGCTGCTGCTGCCGGCGATGCATGACGAGCAAGATCCTGCTGCTATAGCAGGTTATCCGCTCATAACCGTTCCTGCAGGCTGGTCCGAGAAAGGCTATCGCCATCCGAACGACTTCTCGACGAGAGGACCGTTCGGCATTGCCTTCGCTGGAACGGCATCTAGCGAGCCGACCTTAATTCGGCTCGCCTACAGCTTCGAGCAAGCGACGAAACGCCGCTTCCCGCCTGATTTGGAATAATCGCGCCCCGCGTTAAGCTGGAAGCCCCGGCTCTTGCTCCTGTTTATGCTTCAGCTCGACAAGCAGCGCGTGCAGCTGCTCCGTCGCGAGGCCATGCAGGACGAGCCGGAAACCGGCTCTTAGCGTCGTCAGCGGCACCATCGGATGCTTGTTATTAATGAGCGCAAGCCGATCGTTGCTGCCGATAATTTTCGAAGCGAGAATGCCGATCGTTTCATCCAATTGCAATGAATTCGTAGCCCGCCAGAAGTCGTTGTCGGTCAGGAATAGCTGATACACGGGTGTGAAGCACTCAATCGCCGTCGTCAAATCCATGAAGTTCGTCCACCGCCTCGGCATCGGCTCGATAGGCAGCGGGCTTGACGTAATGGCCGCGAAGTTAAGCCGATCCTGCTTCGTCACTTCTAGCTTGTTGTCACGCAATTCCTTGTTCAAATTGATGACGAAGTTATATAAGTTGAGGTCATGGATGAGGAACAGATCATCCTTCACCGGCTCCAAATTCGTTGGCTTGAGCGGATTCATTGTGATGTTCACGCCCGGCACGTTGTCGCGAATAAACTGCAGTACTTCCGATCCGAGGTAGAAGTGGCGAAGGATCATATAGTTGGCGCTCGGGCTGACGAATGTTTTCATGCCCCAATGCAGCACCCGGTGCAGCAAACGGGAAGACGTGAGCGCCTTCGGTACGATGATTTTGTAGATTTGCAGCAAAATGATTAATAAACGGGCAAGCGGGCGAAGCAGCGGAAGCAGAAACTGCCGCGACCTGCTGGAGCAGTCCATCAAATAGGCGGCCTTCGCCTCTTCATTGAACGGAATGCTCTGATCGAGATAGATCGCGAGAAAAGGATTCGGATCGTTCCGGTCATGCTTCATATTGCGGAAAAAGTCAGCCTCGCTCATACGTTATTCAGCTCCTCTAACTGCAGCAAATATAACCGTGCCGTCGTCTTTGCCGTCTTCACGATGCGCGCCGCAATATCCGCCGTGAGCAGCGGATGCTGCACGACCGTCTCCAGGCGCTCAAAGTGCAGTTCGTCGGAATCGCTATGATACAGCAAGAAAGACACTTGCTCGTCGTCTAGCCCAAGCTGGTCGCGAATCATTTCGCCCCAATAACGCGCCATCCGGCAGCCGAGTCCCTCGATAATCCACATCGCGCCGATAAGATCGACCGGATTGTCGCGGCTCGCACGCTGGAACAGGTAGGCCGACAATGCCTCGCTGCCGATATTTTTCTCCCCTGTTTGAATAGCCTCCAAGTCTCCACCCACAGCTACATAATTGCGCTCCAGTATTTGAAAATCGCGGTGCTCGTCGCGCGCATGGGCAATGAACGTCGAGCGAAGATCGATATGCTCGATCGGGATGTAGGAGGCTGCCCGCGCGATCCATTGCGAGCCGTCGATGACCTGCTGTCGAATATTTTCCATTAATGCTTTGTAGTCGTTCATCGTGAACTTGCCCTCATACAGCTTGCGGATAACGGGTACGCGGGCCAGCTTCTGCTCGAAATCGATCCATACGCGTACAAGCTGGCGAACGAGCTGCGCCTGCACATCATTGGACGCGTCATACGCAAGCTGCGGGGCTTCGGGTACGCGCTCCTCGAACGGAGCTTTACTTGCCGAGTCCTTCGAACCGACAACCGTCATCAGCATATACGATGTTTGGAATCGGCCGCTCTCCGGCACCATGCACAGCACCCTTTCGCCTGGTGACAGCTTGCCGCTGCCAAGCAGCTCCTCCAGCATAATGTAGATCGATGCCGCTCCCGTATTGCCCCTCGTATATAGATTCGTGAACCATTTCTCCTCGGGAATCGTTAAGCCGCCCAGCTTCAGCAGCCGGAATATTTCGTCGCGGAAGAAGTGCGAGGAATAGTGGCATACCATCCAATCAATCGCGGAAGGATCGACGGCGCCCTCCTCCACAAGCTCGAAGAAACGATCGACACCAACTTTCGGCATTTCATTCACAAGCCGAATGTCTTGCTTCAGATTCATCGCCCCGTCGTCGGCTGCGTCATGTATGGACTGATAATCATGCCAGCAGGCATTCTCGTTGTTATCTTTATTAAACCCTGCGTACATGCATACGTCATAGCTGTTCGCATACGACTTGTTGTCGATCCACTCAATGCGAAGCGACAGACCGCTTACCGCCGGCGCGTTCTGTAAGACGGCTGCTCCCGCGCCGTCCGACAGCATGAAGCGCAGGAAGTCGGTATCGAACGGTACGGCGCTATCGCCATACGCTTGCTGCGCCTCGAACCGTGTATGCTTGAAGACGCGGCTCGGAAATTCGCTTGCGCATGATATGGCAATGCGGCTCTCGCCTGACAGCACTTGCAGATAGGCGTTTTTCATCGCCTGCATACCGCTGGCGCAGACGCCGTGATGCGTCGCGCTTTCCATGACGGGCAAGCCGGTCTCGGCATGAACCATACTTGCGAAGCCTGGAACGAGCAAATCGCATTGCGTTGTGCCGACGGCGAGGAAATCGATCCCTTCATCCAGCGCGTTAGAATTGCGCGCGAGCGCATCTTGAATCGCTAAAGCCGCCATCTCGGCGTTGCTGTATAAGCTCCGTTGCTGCTTGTCGATCGCATAGTGACGGTAGCGTATTTTATTTTGCTCGAGGATGCGGCGTTTGGACTTGGAGCTCTTGCCGTTAATTCGGCCAAGATAGTCTTCCATCTCTTCATTGCCGATAGGCTCTCCCGGCAGAAATTTTCCCATGCTCGTTACATAGACGTGATTCATCCTGTACACCTCCTGAAGGATATGGTATATATCCCATAATCGCTTAAGGGGCTAGTAACGGATAGTTCCAACTTTTTATGGTACTGGTGCGTTACCCTAATTTTTTTGATGAAACCATTTCCGTTCTCATGTGTCATTGTAGTAGGGAAGAGGGTGAGAGACAGTTGGAGATTGATAAGCAATTAAAGGAATGGATGGAGCAATATTACGATCGGCTCTGCTATGTAGCCTATACGTATGTGCGGGATCGGAGCAGAGCGGAGGATGTCGTGCAGGAGGCATTCGTAAATGCTTATCTCAAAGTACGGCAATTGAAGGATATGGATCGGCCGTACCCATGGCTCGTTCGAATCGTCATTAATCAATGTCTGAACACGATCCGGAATCAGAAGCGGGAGAAGCTGGCTGAGCATGTTCCGGAGATAAGTATCGCCAGCACGGAGGACGTGTACATGCAGCGCAGCAGAGATAAGGAAGTGTACGCAGGCATTATGGGCTTGGCAGACAAATTCCGGATACCGATTATTTTGTATTATTTTGAGGAGATGTCTGTCAAAGAAATTGCCTATGCTCTTGCAATCGGTGAGGGAGCGGCGAAGACGCGGCTGGCAAGAGGACGGAAACAATTAGAGAATCGATTAAGAAGAGGTGATAGCGGTGAATTTGGAGAGTCGTATTCGTCAGGCAAAACCGGCTTATCTCCGCGCTAATAGTGACCAAGCGGAAGCGGCCATATTGGACAAAATGCTGCAGCGGGAGACAGCCCCGGTTCAAAAGAGAAGCCGCATAGGCAGAGGAAGTATTGCTATTGCAGCCGCGGCGGCGGTTATTATTTGCCTCATAGGTTCAGGATTCGTGTCGCCGATGATGGCGAGCGCGCTTAACCAGCTGCCGCTTATCGGCGGATTGTTCGGTCAGGCAGGCGATGCCGGGCTGAAGACGGTGGCCGAGCAAGGGATGATTCAGAATGTGAATACGAGCGTAACCCATGAGGGTGTGACGTTCACGATATCGGATATGATGTACGACGGTACTCGAATTTCGATGGTGCTGACGAGAGAGACGAGTGACGGCAAGAACCCGCCGCTTAAGAAGTGGGTGGACAAATCGAGGGATGTGTATATTGCTGCTTTGAAAAAAGACGAAACGCCAAGCGATGTCATCGAGGTTCGCGCGAATGGTGTAAAACTGGCCGTCTCGCGTCACCTGGCCTCTGATATTGCGTATCATCATTCCTCCATTCTAACGATACAGCCGGACGTAGGAGCAACCGGGTCATCGGCATTCGATTTGCCAGAGCGTTTCGAATTCGAGGTTAAGATTCAGGATGCGACGATTAATCAAGAATTCAAGCTGACCTTCCCTGTTGAGAGGACGACGAATCAATATATCGTGCTTGCCTCTGAGGAAGCGAAGACGCAAGGCGATTATGATATGAGCATAAGTAAGCTGGAAATGACGGAAGCCACGATGCAGCTTGAGGTTTTGCTGCACTTCAAGGCAGGCCAAGAGATGGAGCCGATCGGCGATTACATGAACTACGACATCGTGAATGAAAGAGGAGAGGTCGCAACACTGCTAGGCGGAACTTCTACCCCTGGGGCAGCCGAGAACACGTATCTGAACGTTCTAATGTTCGAGCCGTTCAAGGAATTGCCGAAGACGCTTATCGTAAAGCCTTACAAGCAGGAGAACACAAGGGAGAAGCAATACTTGAAGGATCTGGAATTTACGCTCCCCGTCGTCTCAAAATAAAAGAGAAGCCAAGATGAGGCGGAACGATGTCTTCTACTGCTGCGGATAGCTCGATCGAGTCATGTGCGGAAGCGGCTTTTTAAGCGAAAATAAGAGAGAGTTCGTTTAAAGAGCAAGGAGGGCTTGGCTTGACGGAAGAGCAGGAGAAGAAGGTATCGTTTTGGCTGTTTACCGCTTGGGCAGTTGCCGTATTAGCTACGTCGGGAAGCTTGTATTTCAGCGAGGTTCAACATTTTGTACCTTGCAGCTTATGCTGGTTCCAACGCATATTCATGTATCCGCTGACGCTGCTGTTCATAGTGGCGTATGCCAAGGGGGATAAAGGCATCGTGTCGTATGCACTGCCTCTCGTCGCGATCGGCGGAGGTTTCTCATTGTACCACATGATTTTGCAGAAACTGCCGCATGATTCGGCGCTTAGTGCATGCGGTCCGGTTTCGTGCAAGGGCGACTATCTCAACTGGTTCGGCTTTATTACGATACCGATGCTTGCGCTAACAGCGTTCATCATCATCTTGGTCGCGCTGCTTCGAATTAGAGCGGTTGTGAAACAATCGGAACAATAATAAGACCTGCGTCAGTTCTTATCAGATTGTCAAGAAACCCAACGTTCTTTCGAGCGTTGGGTTTCTTTGTTTTTAGGGCTCCGTTTGATTAATTATAGCTTGTTAAAACGAAAGAAGGCTCGTCGCCGGCGTTGCCCTCCATATCGAAGGTGCTATAGTAGCCATCAACGACCGAACGGCTGATTGTCTGGGTTGGCATATCAATCTTTACGATTTCGGTGTAAGGCATCTCATTCGGAAACTGTTGCGTGCGTTGGTTATAAATATCAAGCAAGTCGCCGTATAGGAGGAAGTAGATACTGTTTCCGTGCCTGATGAGCGACCCTATATCCGCATAGTTTTGGCGGAACACCGTATTCACCTCATTACGAGCCAAATCGATCGCCAATATCCGATAGCCTTGAACGAGATAATACAGTTCCGACGATTCATCGACGATCAAGGTGCTTTCCCCCTGTGTCGTCGTATCATAAATGCCGTCGGGAGTGGAACGAGGATAGGCCAGCGTGCTTAGCCAATTGCCCTGTCGATCGAACCGCTCCAGCCGATGGTCAAGCAGAACAACCATCTCGTCCTTGTAAGGGATGATCTTAACATGTGCTCGCATGTTGACCGTGTAGCCTGTATAAAGGGAACGTGACCTCTGTTTCTTGGCATCGTATTGATAGAGGAAACCTCCCAAGTAATACCAAGTAAGTCCAGATGTCGTATCCACGTACAATTGTTGCGGCATGAACCCTTCGAACATCGCTTTTTTCTTGTTTGCCGTGGATTCGAATGGCAGCTGTTTCGTATTCAGAAGCTTAAACTGCGAGTCAACCGTTAATTGACCCGCGACCGATGCAATATGCAATTGATCGCCGTCAGCGGTTAGCTGGTAAGGGTTATGAACGGCGAACTCGGCTTCTACCTCCAGCTTGTCATTCAGCTTGATGACGCGTGAGCCTTCCGTATCCGCGATAAACCAAGCGTCCCTCCAACGAACGAAGTCCATCGCTCCTAGCCCGCCTGCCGCCTCCCCGATCATAACTTTAACCGTGATTGGAAGCTCTCCAAGCTCGTACAGCTGCCCGTCCGTATATTCATAGAAATAACGATCGTATAACGCAAACCACTGGGATCCATACTTGCGGAATACTTTCGCATAACCATAATCTCCTTCTATTCTTACTTCGCCAATTTCGTTAAGCAGCTCTTGAGGAATTGAATCATTCGTATTGTAATCCTGATAGCTCCATTCGGGAATCTCGTAGCTGAAGTATGGGGGAATATAAGCGGGACGCTCTTCCTTCTTGACGACGAAACCTTTCAAGGGAGAAGACCATAGATGACTGGCAGACGTATCCTTCGTATTAACGAGATCATATAAGGAAATATATTTGGTTACTCCTTGCACGTCGTACTCCGCAAGCGTTCCTTTCACAGCTGTCAATCGTCCTTCTGTCGTTGGAAAATGACTATACGTCGGTATGTTAGTGTCGAAAGGCGCATCTTCTTTGTAAGCAATCACTTCAATCTGCTCGGGAGTAATTCGGGTGAACGCGTAGCTGTTCAGATCCTGCCACTCTCCTTCCCATAGCCTCGGTTCATAAGGCATATAGGCGAATGATTCGTTGAGAATGGATATGGCCTCATCGCCAGCCTCATTGTTGAACCGGCCGACTAACCGACTTGTTTGTCCTTCTGAAGACAACATTTGCTTTACGTCGATTAAGCTATAGTCCGTAAAGCGCCACACAAAGAGATAAGGTTGGATATAAAGCAGGCTGCTGTACTCGTCGGAAAAGGTGTAAACGTCAGGACCTCCAGGTAAATGAAAGGTATGCTCGTTTTTGAAATAGCGCAGTTGATTATCAGATCCGGGCTCTTTCGGATCCGGAGTGAACGTTCTCGGGCTGTTGTTGGGGATCCATTCTTTATGTGAGGGGGCGACGATGTACTCGGAAAAGTTGGATATGCCATTGCGCGCCATGACGAGAAATAGGCTGGGTTCATTGGCGGCTGTGATGGCTAGCACCTGTTGCGGTCCAAAATAAATGTTGTCCAGCTCGGTAACAGCGGGCGTAGGCTGCGTTTGCACCGAGATCCATGCACCGCGATGTCCTTCTTGCTCGGAACTGCTGTCGATAAGCTGAGTGCCAATTAGCAGGGCATTACCGCTAACCCATGCTTGTGTGGGGAGAGAATGTTCCCATGTATAGAGGACTCGCTCGTCTACTCCGTCCGATGAGTAATTGAGGTGCGAGTTCTGTACGTAAATGCTGCTATGATCCTTCTTCCAGAGCACAAGCGGCTCTGCCGTATCGGGATCAAACGGTTCTGAGGGAGGAGACCAGTCCGGTGCTGCGTCAGCAATTGGTTGTGCCGAGACAAGAGGTGTTACTGCAGGTATGACCGCCTCGCGCTCGGGCTTAGCATCGGCTGCCATATAAAGATAAAGGATGACCGTAAGCACCGGAATACCGATACATACGGTCCAAATGATTCGCCGCCTGCGCAGCTCCATGATAGCCACTCCCTCATTCGATCGCATAATTTATTCCATTTATAAACGAATGATGCAGAGCGTATGTTGCTGTCAGCGGTGTTATATCTTCTATTCCGATTCCATCACATAAGCAAGCAGCAGCGCTGCCGTATTAACGACCGCTTCGGCATGTGTCCGTTCCATGCCGTGCGAGGCATGAACGCCTGGACCGATGAGAGCGGCACGGATATTGCTTCCTCCGCGCAGCGCAGCGGAAGCGTCCGAGCCGTAGTGCGGATAGATGTCGACGGCGTACGGAATCTGCTCGCGCTTCGCCAGCTCAATCAGACGGCTCGTCATATTATAATCGTATGGGCCGGAGGAGTCTTTGGCGCAGATTGATACATCCAGCTCCGTCGTGGTTAGATCGTCGCCGATCGCCCCCATATCGACGGCGATCATTTCCGTAATGTCGCTCGGAATGTGGGAGCTGCCGTGCCCAACCTCCTCATAGGTGGACAGGATGAGCTTGAGCGTATGAGCCGGAGTCTGGCCGGTCCGTTTCAGCCATTCCAGCAAGCCGAATAACGCAGCTACGCTAGCTTTATCATCGAGATGGCGCGACTTAATCCAGCCGTTAGGCAATACGCGCGTTCGAGGATCCCACGAAATGAAATCGCCGGCGGCGATGCCCAGCTTATCGGTATCTTCCTTGGATTTCACGGCTTCGTCGATCCGAATCTCCATATTCGCTTCCTCGCGTTTCCAATCGCGCGCATCGGTGTACACATGAACGGAAGTTTTGGAAGACAATACCGTTCCTTCGTATGTACGGCCGTCACGGGTGTGAACCAGACAGTACTCGCCCTCAACGGTATGCATGTTGTATCCTCCAACAGGCGTGAAGCGGATCATGCCGTTCGGCTTGATGGAGCGAACCATAGCCCCAAGCGTATCGACATGGGCGGATAAGCCGATGACTCGTTCGTTGCCCGGTCCAGGCAGTGTAATGATTGCATTGCCTTTTGGCGTCATTTCGAGCGCATAACCGAGCCTTCCGATCTCTTCTTGTACGTATTTCATAATGTCCATGCAGAAGCCGCTCGGACTCGGAATGCGCAGCAGCGCCTCCAGCTGGTTAACGATATAGGAGCGGTCAAGCTGTGTTGCGTATGTTTCAGACATAGTCGGGGCTCCCCTTTTGTTTGTTATTTGGAGTTAATTTTATATGACCAATATTCAGAAATCGTGAAAATAGTTGCGAATACTTGTTAAGAGTAACAGTAAGCTAAGCAGTATGCCAAGAACGAGTATTGGCTCATTCGCAAAAAAATTCCAAAAATATGAAACACAACCGAATCGGTGACGTTTAAATGAGAGCTGCAGCAATTCATTATTCAAGAGGGGGATCTAGTTTGGTTGGCTTTATTGTATTCTTAGCGGTTACAACGATTTCATTTATTATCTTTTTGGTGCTTGGTTTAAGTGTCTCGTTTAATAATTTCGAGCGCAGTAAGGATAGGCGATACAAAAAGTATTTTTTAATTAGTATGTTCATTTTTCTTATTTCATTGATCGGCTGTACGGGAAATATGCCCGATGAAGTAGAGCAAAAGATTAGAAGCCAATTAAGCGAGAATGCGCCGAACGCTAGCCCTGCTGCCACGACTGCCGTACCATTGCTAAATACAAAAAACGGTTTGGCGGGAACGGATTCAACGAATAATCCTATGTCTACTGAAGCGCCAACCCAAGTAACTAGCAATGAGAATGATAACGGCACTAATGACGATAATAATAATGATGATGATGATAATGATGATCCAAAGAAGAAGATTAAACCAACTGCCAAGCCTAGCGCTACCAAAAAACCTGCCGTGAAGCCCTCGGTTACCAATAAACCGGATTCGAAGTCAACAAAGAAGCTTATTCCGGACGCCAATCAAGGTACAACGAGAAAACCAACCGCAACGAAGAAACCTTAAATCCAAAATACGCATTAGAGGCAACCTGCCAAATAAAGTGAAAATACAGGTTGTCTCTTTTCTTTTTGCAAATAGTCACTTCTGTCGCACGTAACTTTATGTAACAATTATCCGCCTAGCCTCGTCTAGCCTAATAATGAAAGATGGGGGAGAACCAGATATGGGGAAATGGAAAACGGTGATTGTAGCGCTTATGATGTGTATGCTGCTTGCAGCATGCGGCAGTAACGATCAGAAGCAGGTCCCCGGTACGAATACTAGCTCAGAGTGGAGAGAAGATTACGATATCAATGAATCGAATGATGTTATTGCGATGCATAACAGAGTCAGCAATTGGGAGAAGCTTGATTCGTTCACGGATGGGAATGAGGGCATGCAGCGGATCGTGCATTACACGATCGAAGGAGACCCTATCTTTTATGATTTGAAATATAGCAAAAGCGGCTTCCAGCTTCGTTACGATACGAGCGAAGACAAGTTCGGCTCTCCGCTCGTGAAGGTATACGATTGCAAAGGCTTCGAGAAGCGCGAGTCGGAAGTCGATCTTCGATATACATTAACCGGCTGCAAGGGTGAAAGCGACGAAATTGACGTGCTGACGCTAGACTATAACGTCTCGGAGCAGGATTTGTTCGAATTCACGTTACTGCACGGCATAACGGAGAAGAACGAGATCCATACGGCAGAGCATAAGCTCGTCAAGGATCTTCAGAATGGAGAGGTAGCGGAGCTATCCGACTTCACGCTTACGAGTGAAGAACGCGGTCTCATCTACAAGGAAATGGTTCTTGCTAATTATTTGGAAGAGAAGAAGCTGTCGGCCGCATGCGACGTGAAGCCTCATGCCAGCTACAACTTAACCGTTCGTATTAATGGCGGCGAGAGGCATTATGAATGGTCGGAATGCAACAGCGGCGAAGATAACGAGGCGATGACGAAGATGGTGCAGAAGGTTATCGCGATCGTAGAAGGGAAGGATGAGTACAAGGCGCTGCCGGAGGTTAAAGGGGGTTATGATTAAGGCATGTTAGCGAAGAATCGAATACAGATGCTGAGCGGATTGCATCGCATATTCCTTGCGTACAGGGGAGCCGCCCTCTAGCACGACGAGGCAAGGGACGCTTGCGATTTGCCATTGGTCGCGCAGCTTAGGCGCATAGTTAATGTTTATTTTGTAGAGCGGGGTCTTGACGCCTGTCGCTTCGGCAATTTCGAGCATTCGCTCTCCGACCATACAGGTGCCGCATAACGGCGTGAATAAAAAGACGCCAGTCTGGCCGCCGTTTTGTTGGATTCGATCTAATAAAGTTGCTTCTTCGAGCTCTTGGATAGCCATGTTTACGCACCTCTTACTTCACTTATTACTTGTAATTTACTATATTTTATTCAGATATTCAATCTATCCGCGCCATGAAAAGGGGAGTAGTGCTTCATGATTATGAGGAAAAGAACGGTCGGGATCGTTATTGCTGCTGTTATCGTTCTATTATGGGCGGCAAGCTTCTTATCGCCGGAATGGACGATTAGAAGACATATTTTGGAGAGTTTGCAGCCGATTAATAGCTTGAAGGCGGATATTTCGACGACGAGCAGGGTGGATCCGCAGTATGGGTATTTATATAGTGTGGACGGCTACATGAACAGGGCAACAGGCGACGAGCTTGGAGCGGTTTATTTGAAAAAAACGGGCATCTTCTGGTACGTAGCTAGCGCAGGCACAGGGCCTTGATGTTATAGGATACTTAGAATAGGGACATGAATGGAATGTGAAGTGAACCGCAGCGGTTCTCGAAAATGATTAGATGAGGTGATGAAATCGTGGTATCCCGAACTCGGAAATTCGTATGGATTGGCATCATTGCGGCGGTACTATGCGCAGCTCTTCTCACGTGGCTGTTGCTGCAAAAGGGGAGGCAGGTTGAAACTCTCACTCATCTAAATGAGAACCTATCCGCTGCGAGTGTGCAATTAGCTCAAACCGAGGAGAAAATAATCGCTTTGTTCGGTGAAGGCGATTTTGTGGAAGGCTTCGGCGGATATCTTCGGACCTATGAGGACAAAGGCATTCGCATCGGTTTTTCCGGAGACAAGGACAATGATCTTTATGGCCAAGTGAGCTCCATTGCCTTTTGGGAACCAGCCTATGCCGTGTACGGCATCAACATTGGAGATGATAGGAAGGCTGCGATCGAGATGCTGTTGTCGCAAGGCTATAAGCATTTGACGGAGGGATTATATCACAATGGCGAATACGTCATTTCACTGAGCGGCGCTGATAAAGTAGAGCTCATCCAAATTTGGTTCGACGACAAAGATCTGAGGAACAGACAGTATTAATTATAGTGGCGGTTTCTGCTCCAAGGTCTAATAGTTAGTAGGTAAATTCTATTAATCTATATCTGACCATAATTCAAGAACGATATATATACCTTTCTGATGCTAGTATATACCTATTTTTCGAATAAATAGATAGCCGTCTATCCGATTTGAGATAAATGTCCATGCCTCCAGCACACCATTAGAGTACTATACAGTAAATCAAAGTGGAGGTGTGTGCATTGGGATGTAATAAGCCTAAGAGAAAAAGTAGTTGTATAAAAGTGGATACGCTTGTCTGGCCATCTATGGAACCTAAAGGGACAAAGAAAAAGTGCAAGCGGAAAAGAAAAGATTGTTGCAAAAAAATCATCATCAGAAAGAGAATTATTCGTGTAATACGGAATATTAATAGTGCTGGTAGTGTAGGCTCGGCAGGCTCGGTAGGATCGGCAGGCAGTGTAGGTTCTGCAGGGTCGGTCGGCCCAGCTGGAGAAGTTGGATCGGCGGGCAGTGTAGGGACTGCGGGCGCAGTAGGTTCAGCAGGCGCGGTAGGCGCTGCAGGTGCTGTAGGCGGCACTGGAGCTACTGGAGCTACCGGTGCGACTGGTGCCACCGGTGCGGCAGGTGGAGTTTCACAGTACGGGTATATTTATAACCTAACTTCTCGAGTCGTTGCGTTAGAAGAGGATATTATTTTTGATACTAATGGTATTCTTACGCCAGGCATCACGCATACCCCAGGAACGACTCAGATTTCGGTTAGTGAGACGGGCCACTATGAGGTTACTTTTTCCGCGTCGGGTCAACAACCAAACCAATTTACGATATTTTTAAATAACGCGCCCGTTGCTGGAACCGTATATGGTTCGGGTGCCGGCACTCAGCTAAGCAGCGGTCAGGTGATAGTCGCTATGTCGGCCGGTGATTTTATTACGCTGCGAAATCACACTTCAACTGCCGGAGTTACTCTTCAGCCTCTAGCCGGAGGTACGCAAATAAACGTAAATGCCTCTATTGTTATTAAAAAGTTAAATTAGTTGGGAATCGTAGGAGCGCTATTTGTGCAAAATAGCGCTTTTTTCGTTGAATTGATGGAAATAAGGTGTCCTAGATTCGCAACTGATCCAGATTGAGGGGATTCGGCAAAATAGCGATGCTGGAATTCCTAACGGCAGGCGTACGGGCGGACCGATTCTACGCCTGCTTCGAGGCGTAGTTTTTCTGATACTGCCGTGGCGTCAGCCCGGTCCACTTCTTGAAGGTGGAGCTGAAGTGGCGCTCCTCCTGATAGCCGACGAGCTTGGCGACGGCGTATATTTTGTAGCTCTCGCGGAGCAGCTCCTTCGATTTCTCGACGCGGAACTGATGCAAGTAATCGAGGAAGCCGACCCCGAGCTCTTGCTTGAACAGCGAGCTTAAGTA
Source organism: Paenibacillus sp. 05T425 (assembly GCF_056396205.1). NCBI lineage: Bacteria > Bacillati > Bacillota > Bacilli > Caryophanales > Paenibacillaceae > Paenibacillus > Paenibacillus sp. 05T425. The sequence continues at coordinate 481,906 of NZ_JBFTLA010000001.1, read as the reverse complement.
GCTGTTGCTGACGAACGTCTCCTTCGCGGCGAGCTCCAGTGTCAAGTTCGTATTGTACCTCGCTTTTATAAGCTCAATCGTCGCTTGCACGGTGCGATGAACCGTCTTCTGCTTGGAGACGGCTTCGACGATGCTTTGGACGATCTTCTGCAGAATCGCCGCGCACTCCTCCAAAGTCTCCATCCTCGGAATGCTGTCTACGCCATTTACCACACTATCTTGCCATTCGATCGACGGGGCGCTTCGCTCTTGGGCGAACTTCTGCAGCTCCAGTATGAGGCCTGTCGCCCGCAACACCACATCTGCTTTCGTATAGCGCGTATTGTCCCTAATGTAGCCGAAAATGGCTTCGATTACGTCGACCGCAGCGCCGTATTGTTCGTTCTGCAGGAGGGTGAGCAGCTCCTTCTCCATTCGGTGCAAGTAAGCATCGTCGAGAATGGACGTCCGCGACGTCGACTGTTCCGGCGATTCGTTATACAGATAGATGCCGCCCTTGCCTTGGTAGAACCGTCCCTCCATCGCAGACAACGCTTGTTGATAGCCGGTGTGCGCATAGTCGGCAGAAGCTTGGATAGAGCTAAGCGACAAAGAGATGGACAGCTTCAAGAAAGCTTCCAGATTCGCTTGCAGCGTGCGCAACGACTGCTCAACCTGCCACGCAGGCATGTCAGGGCCGCAGCTGCCGATCCATAACATCTCATCGTCATGGCGGAATACTTCAATCTTGCCGCCATATAGAGGAGCTAACGATTCGCCGGCAATATTCAGCATGGCGTAACGAATGAGCTCCAGATCCTGCATCGTCTCGAACGCTCGCGAGCTGCCGCCCGAATCGATTTGGAGCATGCCGATCTGGATGGGTCCATTGTCGAGAGAAAGGGATACCTCTTGCATAGCAATGGAGCGGTTCTCAAGCGGCATTAGCGGCTGTTGAACCCATTGGGACAGAATTTGATTTTTGAGCAGATGAACATTCCGTTTCCACGTCCGGTTGAGCGCCTTCACCTCGTTGCCGCTCGATTCCATCGCCTCGATCTTGCCCTTCACATCAAGAATTACGCGTATAATATCTGCCGGCATGCAAGGCTTGAGCAAGTAGTCGGAAACGCCAAGCTTGATCGCTTCCTTCGCGTATTCGAATTCGTTGTAGCCGGTAAGCAGCACCGTATGGAACTGGGCGCCGGTCGCCCGCGCCTCGCGAATAAGATCAAGCCCATTCAAATATGGCATCCGTATATCGGTCAGCAGGAGGTCGGGCGGATCGGAAATAATCATATCCAGCGCTTCGCGGCCATTCGCCGCTTCGCCCGAAATCTCGATGCCGTAGAGCTGCCAATCAATTAAACGAACGATTCCTTCGCGGAACGACTGTTCATCCTCCGCCACGATCATTTTAAGCGACATGTCCGTCGACCCCCTGTTTAATTCGAACTTGTACTCTCGTGCCGATGCCTTCTCTGCTCTCGATATCGAATACCGACTGCTCATAGAACAATGCAAGCCGCTCCTTAATATTGGACAACGCCATCCCCGAATGCGAGACGACCGTGTTGCTGTTGCGGAGCGGCATGCCCCCTTTGCCAAGCAGCATCTTCACTTGCTCCTCCGGCATGCCGGGCCCGTTGTCCGTCACCTCAAGAACAGCCCATTCTTGCTCGGCATACGCCCGAACATAGATGATGCCGTTGCCTTCCGAAGGCTCAATGCCATGAATAATGGCATTCTCGACGAGCGGCTGCAGCAGCAGCTTGGGCATTTGCAGTTTGGCGACAATAGGATCCATCTCGATTTCGAAGCTGAAGCGGCTCGTATACCTTTTTTTCTGCAGGAACAAATAATGGCGGACAAGCTCCATCTCCTGCTCCAGCAGGGCGTATTCGTTGCCGCTGTTAAGGCTTAGCCGGAACACCTGCGACAGCGATACGACCATCTCCGAAATTTCGTTATCGCCCTTCTGAACGGCGCTCCAGTTAATTAGATTCAAAGTGTTGTATAGAAAATGCGGGTTGATCTGCGATTGCAGCGCCTTCAGCTCCGCTTCCCGCTGCTTAAGGCTTGATGCGTATACATCGTCGATAAGCATCTTGATCTGGCTGACCATTGAATTATACAAGTAGCCGAGCCGGCCGATCTCATCATTGCCGGTGAAGCTGACTCGCTGAGAGAAGTCGCCGATTTGCAGCGCTTTCATCGAATGCATCAGCTTCTTCATCGGATTCGTTACAACGCGGGCGATCACCCAGGAAAGCAATATCGCGATGATGCTCACGATCGCCATGATCGTTACAGTGGCCGATCCGATATGGTTCAGCTCGGCGACGAGCGTGCTGCGGTCCTGTATGACGACCGTATGCCAGCCGGTCACCTCGGAATAAGAGTCCGATACGATGAAGCTGTCATTCCGCTTCAGCGCGTCCAGCGCCAAGCCCGCCTCGATATCGACGCTAAGCTCCTGCTTGACGAGAGGCAGACTCGTAATCGGCTTGCCGATCCACGATATATCGGTGGCGGCGAGCACGATCCCCCGCTCGTTCACGATGAACTGCGCGCCATCGCCATCGTTTTGGCCGTAACCTTTGTCGTGGAACAGACTTCGGCTGAGCTTATCGGCGTCGAGGCCGAGGATGAGCACGCCGTTTTGCTTATAGTCGTAGAAGCTCTTGAAGTTCTTTATGAGGACAAGCTTGTAATGGTTGTCGCCCGTTAATATATTGTCGGAGGGGATCAGCATATCCCATATCACTTTGCTCTTCGATGCGTTCAGTCGTTCGTAGTAGGAGGTCAGCTGGAAGGATGGCAAGCTAATGGCGCTTGCAATGCCGGTCTGCGTAATGGTGAACGGCTGTCCATTGGAATCGTCGCCGGGTACGGGGTACAAGATGAGCGATTGTATCGTCTCGCCCGTTACCATAAGCGGCAGCAGGCTCTTGTAGACCAGGTCGCGCCGTTGCGGCGTGTCGCCGTTCATGACCATGCCCTGCACGGTCGGATTGAGGAACAGGTAGTTCGCGAAGCTTAGCGTGTTGTTGGCTACGAAATCGAGCTGGTCCTTCGTCTTGAGTGCCATACTCATCTGGGCTTGTCGAATCTTATCGACAACCTCGCCGGAGGCGATCGTATACGAGTAGAAGCCTGTAATGCCGACGGTAACGATCAGCAGCGGGATGACGAGCGCCAGCAGCTTGCGCTGCAGCGGCATATTTCGCAGGGAGGGAGATAGTAGCTTCATACGCTTCACCTTTTTTAATAGAAATGTAAGAGTAAAATCAGTATAGCAACAATTTTCCTTCATGCGGCGGTTTTTTCCAATCATCCAAAAAATGAAGCATCTCTTCTAAATTATGAAGCATATTTTGCCGAAACTTAACACGATATAATGAGTGCAGAACAGGGCATGCCTGGTCAAACAAATGAAGGTGGGGTTTGGATGAAAAGATTACTGCTCGTATTCGCAGCCGTTATTCTCGTGTTCACGATGGCGGCTTGCAGCTCAGGCAAAGAAAACAACGAAGGCAATGACAAGAGCACGAACGTTCCGAAAGCGACCGACAAGCCGGCGGCTACCGAAGAGGCCAAAGAGCCGGAGCCGGAACAAATTACGCTGAAGTTCTTCACGGCGCTTGCCGATCGCGCAAGCGGTTCAGGCAAGATCGAACAAGACATTATCGATGCCTATATGAAAGAAAACCCGAACGTGAAGATCGAAGTAGAGGCGCTGCAAGATGAGCCCTACAAAGCGAAGGTGAAAGTGTACGCTTCGACGGATGCGTTGCCAGATATTATTCAATCTTGGGGTCAGTCCTCCTTCATCAAGCCGCTCATCGACAGCAACATGCTGCTTGAGCTGAACCCTGGCGATTTTACGGAAAACAACTTTGTAGCGGGCGCTACCGACGGCTTCTCGCAAGGCGGCAAGCTGTACGGATTGCCAAGAAGCACGGACTTCCTGGTCATCTACTACAATAAGAAGCTGTTCGCGGATAACGGCCTTAACCCGCCGACAACGAAAGAAGAGCTGATCGAAGTATCGAAGCAATTCAAGGCGAAAGGCATCAATCCGATCACGACGAACGCGATGGAGGGCTGGTCGCTGCCGATCTGGTTCGAATATGCGGCTCAGCGCGCAACGGGCGATTTCAACAAGATCGACCAAGTTCTTGAAGGCACTGGCAAGTTCGCAGGCGATGCAGACTTCCTGACCGCGGCACAAGATTTGCTTGCGCTGGCGGAGAATAAGGCGCTTGCCGACGGCTTCCTGACGGCAGACTACGGCACGTCCCGCAACCTGTTCGGCCAAGGCCAAGCCGCGATGTACATCATGGGCAACTGGGAAGCGGGCCTCGCGCTTGACGAGAACTTCCCGGAAGATTTCCGCAATAACGTGGGCGCTATTCCTTACCCGGCATCCGACAAAGGCAAAGCATCCGATGTAGCGGCGTGGTTCGGCGGCGGTTATTCCGTATCGAGCGCATCCAAGCATCCGGAAGCGGCAGTCGCTTTCCTGAAATATTTCTTCAAGCCCGAGAACTGGGCGAAGCAAGTATGGCAGACAGGCGCAGGTACGCCGGCGCAGCAATTCGAAGCGTTCCTCACCGGCACGGAGACATCGCTTCAGAAGGAACTGGTCTCGATATTCAGCTCGATCTCTTCCTCCAGCGGCACCCCGGTGCTCGATAAAGGAACGGAGGAGTTCAAGACGAAGGTGATTGAGGCGCACCAGCAGCTGTTCGGCAAGCAAATAACGCCTGAGCAGTTCCTTGATCAGATGGACGCGGCGGTAGCCGTATTGAAATAGCAAGCCGGATAAGGAGCAGGCGAATTCAGGTTCACATATAAGACAGTATGAAATTTGCTGCTTATTACTGTGCTTATATGTCACCGCGAAACGATAGCTGTTGCCGCCATAGGACGGCGACAGCCGTTTACGCTTGGGCTGCTCCTTGTCTTCACTACATTTTCTCACTAAGCAAGGTAAGGGAGTAGGAGTGGCCATGCATAAGCTGCTGAGCAATCGATTGACGATATTATGGCTTGTAGCGCCTGGATTATTGTTGTTTCTGTTCATGGTTTGTTTTCCGATCGCCATGAGCGCTTATTACGGTACGACCAATTGGACCGGGCTAGGCGATTACGAATTCGTCGGCTTCAAGAACTATTCCAATATATTGTTCCATGATCCCGTCTTCTGGCGTTCATTGCGGAACGCTTTGCTGCTGCTCGCCGCGACACTGCTTATTCAGCATCCGATCGCGCTGCTGTTCTCCATTCTCGTTACGCATGCCGGGAGGCTGGAGAAGCTGTTCCTGACCGTATTTTTCATTCCGGCCGTTATTTCCGTTGTTGTTACTTCGAAAATGTGGGTTAGCGTATTCCATCCAAACTACGGGATGTTAAATAAAGCACTCGACGGGGTAGGGCTCTCTGCCTGGAAGCAGGATTGGCTCGGCGACCCTCAGCTAGCTATCTGGTGCATTATCGTTGTCGTCATGTGGCAAGGATTCGGTTATGCGCTGCTGCTCTATTATGCAGGCTTGCAAGGCATACCGAAGGATTTATTCGAGGCGGCAGAGCTGGATGGAGCAGGACCGGTGAAGCTGTACACGAAGGTGGTCATTCCGCTGCTGACGCCAATGGTCCGTGTCGCGGTCGTTATTGCGGTAACCGCTTGTCTCAAGCAGATGGAGACGGTCTTCCTTATGACGAACGGCGGACCGGCCAATACGACCCAGTTCATCGGAAACTATTTGTATAAGTCCGCCTTCACGTCATCTTTGTACGGCTACGGCAATGCCATATCCGTCGTATTCGTCATCATTTGTTTATTAATAACCGTCGCGATGAACAAAGCGTTCAAGAAGGATGTCGGCGAATTCTAACTAGACTAGCCTAAGGAGTGAGTATGTCTATGGAAGCTATCAAACCAATCACGGCGACTCCGCGGCAGCCTAAGAAGTTGAGGCAGCGGCTGACCGTAGGTGCGCTGCTCGGTCGAACGACCCTTCATACCGCATTGTGGATCGTCGCGCTGATTCAGATTTTTCCCCTCGTATGGCTCATCAACTATTCGTTCCTAAAGAGCGGCGATTTCTTCGGCAGCAGTCTGCTGAAGTGGCCGAAGTCGCTCGAGTGGCAGAACTATCACAATGCGTTTACTTACGGCAGCGTGCCGCGCTTTCTGCTGAACAGCTTGATCATTACAACGATTACGATACTCGTAGCCGCCGTGCTATCGCTCATGCTAAGCTATGCCTTCTCGCGAATGGAATGGAAGCTGCGCGGCACGACGCTTTCCTTCATCATGCTGGGCATGATCGTCCCGATCCATGCGACGCTGCTGCCCAACTTTATCCTGTTCGATCAGCTTAGTCTCATCGATAATCCATTGTCGCTTATTTTGCCGTATATCGCCTTCTCTTTGCCGATCAGCACGCTTATCATATCGGGCTTCCTGGAAACGATTCCGAGGAGCATCGAAGAGTCCGCCGTCATGGACGGCTGCTCGGTGTTCGGTGTTATCTTCCGCATTATATTGCCGATGACGAAGCCGGCGATTGCTACCGTGTGCATTATGAATTTCATCAGCTGGTGGAATGAATTCATTATGGCGAATACGTTCCTGACGTCAGAGAGCTTCAAGACGCTGCCGTTCTCGATCATGAAGTTCGCCGGGCAATACTCGTCTAATTACGGCGCCCAGTTCGCTGTTATGACGATGATCGCGCTGCCTACGGTCATTACGTATCTGCTGTTCACGGAGCAAATGTCGCGCGGGATTACGGCGGGAGCGGTCAAAGGTTAACAAATAGAGAAACGGCCGTGCAGGCACTTGTCCCTGCGCCGCCGTTTTTTTTGTATGTCCTGCTGTCCGCAATATGGAAAATGAAAGCGTTGTATTTCGATACATTCCGTTGTTTTGTCGAGTAGAATGAGGGCGCTTACAATATTAGAATTACAGTATCAAATAGAAATGGGGGGTAATCATCCTTGCAGTCACCTGTCTCCGTTAACACGCCTGTTAAGGCAGCCAGAACGGAAAAGCCGGCTTGGAAGCGGTTTCTGATGCAATGGCAAGTTCAAGTCATGATCTTTCCGGCGCTTCTGTTCATACTCGTTTTCAACTACATTCCGATGTACGGCGTGCTGATGGCGTTCCAGGATTACAACTTGTACAAAGGCTTCCTGAATAGTCCCTGGGCAGGGTTCAAGCATTTCGACATGTTCTTCAACTCCCCTGACTTTTTCCGGGTTATCCGCAACACGATCGTAATCAGCGCCCTGAAGCTGGTCATCAACTTCCCGGCTCCGATCGTTCTTGCGCTCATGCTGAACGAAGTGAAGAACATGGCATTCAAGCGGATCGTTCAGACGATCAGCTACTTGCCGCACTTCCTGTCATGGGTAATCGTATCGGGCTTTACGATTTCGATGCTGTCCGTCGATAACGGCAGCTTGAACATTTTGCTCCAAGCGCTCGGCATTATCGATAAGCCGATCAACTTCTTGTCGATGCCGGAGAACTTCTGGGCCATCATTATCACGACGAACTTGTGGAAGGAAGTCGGATTCGTGACGATCGTTTACTTGGCTGCGATTGCAGGGGTCGATCAGAGCATGTATGAAGCGGCTTCTATAGACGGCGCGAATAAGTTCAAACAAATTTTTCTCATTACGCTGCCGTCGATTACGCCAGTCATTATCATCTTCTTGATTCTTAGCATCGGCAACCTGCTTAACGCGGGCTTCGACGATCTGCTCCTGCTCGGCTCAAGCCCGATGCTGCGCGACGTCGCGGATGTAATCGACACCTATGCGTATCGAACCGGCATTATTAACAACCGATTCAGCTATGCAGCCGCAGTCGGATTGTTCAAGGCTATTATAAGCGTCGGCCTTCTTACGGGCGCGAACTATATCGCAAGAAGAGCAGGGTCGAGCCTATGGTAGCCGTTAGCTGTGTCATTTATTTTCAGAAAAGTGGTGAATCCTTGTGAAGCTAAGCAGCGGAGACAAAACCTTGCATACCTTCATCTATATATTCCTCGTCCTGCTTGGAATCGCAACGCTGTATCCGTTCTGGAACGCGGCAGTCATTTCCTTCAACGTCGGTATGGATACCTCAAGAGGGGGCGTCACGTTCTGGCCTAGGGCGTTCACGCTGGACAACTATCGAATCGTATTCCAAGACGGCAGAATCGTAACTGCCTTCTATATCTCGGTGCTGCGGACGATCTCCGGCACGATTCTATCGATTTTTATGACGGCGATATTCGCTTACGGCATGTCGGTCAAAGGCGTCATGGGCAAGAAGTTCTACATGGTGTTCGCCGTCATTACGATGTATTTCAGCGGCGGCCTCATCCCTTACTACCTGCTTAACGTCGAGCTTGGTCTTATGAACAAGTTCATGGTTATGGTTATACCGACTGCCGTCAGCGTCTTCAATATGATTATATTCCGCACATTCTTCATGGGCTTGCCTTCAGGCCTTGAGGAATCGGCGCGAATCGACGGGGCCAGCACGTTCGGCATCTTCTTTAAGATTGTACTGCCATTGTCCGGACCTGTTTTGGCTACGCTGTCATTATTCACAGCCGTCTATCACTGGAACGATTGGTTCACGCCGACGATCTTCATTACGAAGACGGAGCTGTTCCCGGTACAGACGATGCTGCAGCAAATTCTGAACTCGAACATCATGTCGGAGCAGCTTTCCATTGCAACCAAGGGCAACGCTTCCGCTGCCGACGCGCTCAGCCGGATGCAGAGCGTAACGACCAAATCGCTGACGATGGCGACAATGATGGTTGCAACAATCCCGATTATTATGGTATATCCGTTCGTACAGAAATATTTTGTGAAAGGCGTGCTCGTCGGCTCGCTGAAGGAATAGGCGCTGGAATGGGAGTATTCGATCCTGCCGCCTAGCTACCGGCGGGTTATGAATAGATAAATGAAAGTTAAGAGTACAAACATAACGGGAGGGTTTAAAAGATGAAAGGAAAACAGCTGCTCGTTCTACTTACGGCGCTAACTGTTACCGCAAGCATGACCTTGGCTGGATGCTCGTCGAACAACGACAAGCCTGCTAACGACCAGAAGCCTGCGCAAGGCAGCAACAACGGCGGCAACAAGGAAGGCGACAAGAAGGAAGAAAATGGTTTTGTATTCGGCGAACAGCCATTCACTTTCACCTATTATGTTAACTACGATTGGTGGACAACCGAGCCATGGGGGGCTAACCCGAACAGTAAATGGGTTCAAGAGAATAAGAAAGTAACCGTTGAGCCGATTCAATCCGGCGGCGCAGCTGCACAGAAGCTAAGCACGATGATCGCATCCAAAGAGCTTCCCGACGCGATGATGATGGACCGCGGTCCGGACGTTGAGCGTCTGAGATCAGCAGGCGTGCTCGTTCCTTTAGATGACTTCATCGATAAATATCCGAACCTGAAGAAGTGGGCAGGCGAAGAGACGCTGAACATGCTTCGCTCAAGCGACGGCAAAATCTATCAATTCCCGAACTGGTTCACGGCTGCTCCTACGGGCAATGGCGGCTGGTTCGTCAACTCGAAAATTTACAAAGAGCTTGGTTCTCCGAAGCTTGAAACGACGGACGACCTTTACAGCTACTTGAAGCAAGTGAAAGCTAGCTATCCGGACGTTGTGCCTCTCGAAGTCGGAAGAACGGCAGAAGGCGTGGAAGTCATGTTCCCAGGCTTCGGCGAAGGCAATACGACGGCTTACAGCCATATGAAATCTTATCCGGACGGAGACAAATTCCGCACGATCTATGATAATGAAGCTTGGAAAGAAAATATGGTATACGCAAGCAAGCTGTTCAGAGAAGGACTTATTACGCAAGACGCGATGACGCAGAAGGAAGATCAAGTGAAAGAGAAGCTGGCTACAGGCCGCGTAGCGGTTTATGTAGGCGGCAATGCAACGAACGTCGGCAGAGAAGGCCACAATACGTGGAAAAACGCCGACCCAAGCGGCGGCTATGAATTCATCTGGCCAATCGTTAAGCCAGGCGTAGACAAAAACAATGTATTCCCGAATGGTTACAATGCGCTCGGCTGGAATGTCAACGTTATTACAACGAACGCGAAAAACCCTGAGGCGATCTTCGCATACCTGGACTGGATGGCGGGCGAAGAGGGTCAACGGATTATGTTCTTCGGTCCGCAAGGCTTGTATTGGGATGAGTTCGATGCAGACGGCGCTCCGATTCCGAACGACAAGTGGTACAGCACGCCGCAAGAGCAGAAGGATAAAGAGAAGCTCGAGGCCTACGTATGGGCAGGCAACGCGACTTATGTAGATACTTCGAAAACGAAGATTGAAATGATGCTTCCTAAGGAACAACAAAACTGGGGTGCGATCGCGCAATTCAATGTCGCTTGGAAGACGTCGCACAACAACACGGAGTACAATAATATCGATCCGGCTCCGGAAACAGAGGAAGGCATCATTAACCAGCAAGTAACTGAGCTTGCGGCTGAATACTTCGGTAAAATGCTGTTCGCGAAGAGCGACGATGAAGTGCTTAGCTTGATCGAGCAAGCGAAAAAAGAGACGGACGGTCTCGGCTTCCAAAAGGTTCTTGATTACCGTACGACGAAATGGCAAGAAAACGTTGCGAAAATCAACGGCAAGTAATATATTCATGTAGGCTTCAAGGTCAAGAGGGTGTACGCCGCCAGGCGTATGTCCTCTTCTTTGGGCTTAACGGCGCTTAAGGAGGCGGGATCATGTACAAAGTGTTGCTAGTGGACGACGAGGAGCTAGAGTTGAAAGGCATACGAATGCTCGTCCCATGGAACGAGCTGCAGATGGAGGTTGTCGGCGCATGCAACGACGGATTCTCGGCGCTTCAATTTCTTAATGAGAACGAGGTCGATGTGCTCGTATCCGATATTCGGATGCCGATCATGACCGGCATCGAGCTGGCAGGCAAGGCGCAGACGATACGTCCTGGCCTTAAGATTGTATTCGTAAGCGGGCACGAGGATTTCAATTACGCAAAAGGGGCCATTGCGGTCAATGCAAGCAGCTATGTGCTCAAGCCGGTCGGCGATGCGGAAATATTCGAAGCGTTATCCGGCGTGCGCAGCACGCTTATCCGCGAGCGCAATCAGCAGCAGTGGGAGCAATCGCTTAAGCAATCGATGTCGTATTTCCTATTCAGAGGCAAGAACAGCGGTACAGGCTTCGCTCCGACGTTCGATATAGCGCAAGCAAGCCCCGCTAATTTGGATGCCATCGTAGAGAGCCTGCTTGTTGCGATGGCCAACCATGAACTGGAGCGGATGAAGGATTTTCTTGATGAATTGTTCTTTAATGTGAAGCAGATTGGCAACGACAAGGCTGCATTGCAAGGTTATGTGACATATATCGTATCGAAGCTCGATACGTTCTTGAACGATTTGAACGAGGATTTGAGCGTAATTCTGGAACGTGACGCTATGCAGGTGGATCAGCTGTTTCAATATGACGACATTCACGCCTTCCATGGTTGGCTGACGACGACGGTAAGCCTTCTAGCCAACAAGCTGCAAAGCAAGCAGCAGCGCAAAAATATGAAACTAATCCGAGAAATCGAGTTATATATAGATACTAGATTGCATCAGAACGTGACATTGAAGGAGCTGGCAACCGCATTCAGCTTTTCTCCAAATTATCTGGGCCAGTTGTTTAAGGAAGAGACGGATGAGCATTTCAGCGACTTCATGACGCGCAAGCGCGTGGAGAAGGCGAAGCTTCTGCTTAAGGATACGAGTCTCAAGGTGTACGAGGTTGCCGATCAGATCGGCTGCGGCAGTCTTGCCTACTTCAGCAAGCTGTTCAAGGATGCAACCGGCATGACGCCGGGCGATTATCGCAAACGAAGCTAACTAAAGGCGATCAGTCCGCAGAGGGGACGAGGAGACGAAGCAATGGCAGCAGCCAGCAAGAGACAGAGACGAATGATTCCTTTTGGTTACAAGCTTATGGCATCGTATCTCGTTATTGTACTTATACCCGTTATTCTGATCGGTTACTTTGCCTATACGACTTCCGTGAAAGCGATTACGGAGCATGCGAAGTCGACCATTCAAGGCACGCTCACGCAGACGAAGGAAAATATGATGTATCAGATCGATCAGCTTCAGCGAACGTCCGATCAGTTGTACTGGGACTATGCGCTGCAGGATGACCTTCGGCTGAATGAATACAGCTGGACCATTTACGACAAGACAATGAAATCGATCGTGCCGAAGCTGCAGAACGCCATTAACTTAACGCCGAATCGGGCGCTGCTTAAGTTTTATATTACGAATAAGACGTATCCGGAAATATACGCTGTACCAACGAAGGGGAGCGACCCATTGCTATTGGTCGATTCCTTCGAGCTGTTCCATATGGATCGGATCATGAATACATACTGGTTTAAATCATTTCAGTCGAGCGAAGTCGACGCGGAAAAAATTGAGAGCCGATCCTTCTGGCGCCAGATCGAGGAGGATGCGAGATACGATAATATCTCCTTGCTTCGGCCGATGTTCGACTACAAGAAGCAAAAACAGATCGGCTTCATGCGTATTATCGCTCGGATGAAGGATATTGCCGGCAGCGCGGATTATCGGAAATTCGGCGACAAGAGCAGCGTTATTATTTTGAACGAAAACGATCGGATCATTCATGCCTCCTCCAAGGAAACCTCCTATCCGGCATACGCAACGTGGACGGAGGATCTGTCACGAGGGCATCTGACTGTCGTGGAGAAGCTTCCGAATGTCGATTGGACGATTATTGCTTTAATTCCGCATAAGGATCTGTCGAAGGAAGCCGATAAGGTGAAATGGCTGACCGTTTTAATATGCTTAGGCAGTTTCATCGTTCTCTCCAGCATCAGCCTGTTCATCTCGCGTTTCTTCTCCGTTCGCGTAACGAAGATCATTCGCTCGCTTAACGCCTTCCGCGAAGGCCGCTTCGATAAGCGAATTCAATATTCGGGCAATGACGAGTTCTTCCAAATCGCTGAAGCGTTCAACGATATGGGGCGGCATATCAACTCGCTCATCAAGGAAGTGTACGAAGCAAGGCTGGAGAAGAAGGAGGCGGAGCTTGAAGCGCTTCAAGCGCAGATCAATCCTCATTTTCTTTACAACACGCTGTCGTCAATTAGTCGCCTAGGCAAGTTCGGCGAGATCGACAAGCTCGATCAGATGGTAACCGGCCTCGCTAAGTTTTACCGGCTGACGCTCAATCATGGGAAGTTCATTATTCCGGTGGAGAAGGAAATCGAGCAGGCAAAGACGTACATCGAAATTCAGAAGATCAAATACGGCAGCCGTGTTGAGGTTATGTATGACATAGAAGCAGATGTCTACGGGTATGATACGGTTAAGCTTGTTTTGCAGCCTTTTATCGAAAATATATTGGAGCACGCGCTGTTCCAAAGCTGCATAACGATCAAATTATGTGCATATCGGGAGAAGGACGCCATTGTATTTAAAATAATTGATGACGGCGTCGGCATGAAGCCGCAGCATGTTCTGGCGATCAATCAGCGCAGCGGCGGAGATCAAGCAGGTTACGGCATTCGCAACGTCGATGAGCGAATCAAGCTGCAGTTCGGTCCGCAATATGGCGTCGAGATCGGCAGTCGATTTGGCGCAGGCACAACCGTCCTTATCCGCATTCCGTTATATAAGGAAAAAAAATTTAAAAAAACTGAAACCTAAATAATATGGGCTTCGTAACTATACGGTAATCAGAATGCTACACAATTGCATAGCGTACTGAACACTCCAAAGGGGAGTAGCTTTTACAGTAAAGTCGTCATTACGAGAATGACCTTCTCCGGCTTTATTGGCAACGTCAACGTTGTTAGCCAGACCTTTGCCTATTTAGGCAGAGGTTTTTTTTATGCCTCGGGAGATACTACAAATTAAATGGAGGGATCAGCATGGATTTATCACTGTTGTTGGAGTACGGTTGGGTATTGCTAGTATTGATCGTACTGGAAGGTTTGCTTGCGGCGGATAACGCGCTTGTCTTGGCGATTATGGTTAAACATTTGCCTGAAGAGCAGCGCAAAAAAGCATTGTTCTACGGTTTGGTCGGAGCATTCGTGCTTCGTTTCGGTTCCTTGTTCGCCATCTCGTTCTTGGTGGACGTATGGCAAGTTCAAGCAATTGGAGCGCTTTACCTGTTATTCATTGCATGTAACCACATATTCCGAAAGCTTCTCATTAAGAAAGCCGAGGACGAAGCTGACGAGGCGGCAGGAAAACCTGCCAAGGAGAAGAAAGGTAGCAGCTTCTGGATGACGGTCGTTAAGGTCGAGATTGCCGACATCGCTTTCGCCGTTGACTCGATTCTTGCAGCAGTAGCGCTTGCAGTAGCGCTTCCGGCAACAGGCTTGGGTACTTTTGGCGGTATGGATGTTGGACAATTCACCGTTATATTCCTTGGCGGATTTATCGGCTTGCTTATTATGCGTTTCGCGGCATCCGCATTCGTCAAGCTGCTGGAGCGTAAACCGGGTCTTGAGCTTGCGGCGTTCTTCATCGTAGGCTGGGTAGGCGTTAAGCTGGCTGTTATTACACTTGCACATCCGTCCATTGGCGTTGTTTCCGAGCACTTCGCGCATTCGACGGGCTGGAAGCTGACGTTCTACATCGTACTCATCATCATCGCGGCACTTGGCTGGTTCTTGTCGAGCGACAAGGAAGAAGAAGAAGGCAAATCCAAAGCAACTGCTTAATGAGTAGCAGAAACAGATTCAAATGAGTAAACGAGTAAAGTTGTTGTCCGTTGCGCCGTTATCTTCCTGTATAATAGTTGTACTGATACGTTAGGTGGAGGAGATACAGGTGGCACAGCTTTATTACAAATACGGAACGATGAACAGCGGCAAGTCGTTCGAGATTATTAAGGTCGCCCACAACTACGAAGAGCAAGGAAAGCCGGTCCTTATATTCTCGCCATCGGTCAGCGCCAGAGGCGAGGTAGACCGAGTCGGCTCGCGCGTAGGCTTCGAGCGTGATGCGATACCGGTTCACGACGAAACGGATCTGTTCGAAAGCGTGAAGTCGTTCCTTAATCCAGGAGCGCAGCATAAGCAAATTTATTGCGTTCTTATTGACGAAGCTCAATTTCTGAAGAAACATCATATATTGGAGCTGACGCGGGTTGTAGACGAGCTGAACATACCCGTCATGGCTTTCGGGCTGAAGAACGACTTTCAGAATCAGTTGTTCGAGGGAAGCTACTATTTGCTCGTGCAAGCGGACAAGATTGAGGAGATCAAGACGATCTGCTGGTATTGCGACCGCAAGGCGACGATGGTCATTCGCTTCCGAGACGGCCAGCCGGTCAATGCGGGCGAGCAGATTCAAGTTGGCGGCAACGAGGATTATAAGCCGGTATGCAGACGCTGCTATAACAATGCTTTCCGCGGAGAAAAGCCTGCAAGTGACGCTTTGACAGCGCACGAGGAGGCGTAAGCGATGACGGACTCGTTAAGATCAGGCGTTGGAGCAACGGAGGCACATGCGCTGTTGATAATGGACAGCTACTTGCGCTGGACAGGCAGGGAGCTCGTCGACCGAGAGTCGTTAAGCAATGTGACGTCAGCTGCGGACTTGTTGTTTCAAGCCCCAAGAGTTATTTTGTCGCATGGCACGGAGGCTGACCCTGTATTAAACTTCGGCAATGCGCTTGCGCTTAAGCTGTGGGAGATGGAGTGGGACAAGCTGACGAGCATACCTTCGCGCTTGACTGCGGAGTCGCTGGAGCGGGAGGAACGCGACCGATTCTTCACCATGGTGACGGCAAACGGTTATGTTGATGATTACACCGGCGTGCGCATTTCCAGCTCGGGGCGGCGCTTCTATATGAAGCAAGCTACCGTCTGGAATCTGATCGACGCAGCAGGTGTGTACAGAGGACAAGCCGCGACGTTCACGGACTATAGTTACATCGAGTAAGATGGGGCAAGAGGAGATAGGCTGTACCGAGGGTGACGAAAGTTGCCGACGGTACGGCCTTTTTTTTGCTTTAGGCTATGACCCCCTTCGTATAAAAAGGATTACATTCCCAAATCAGGCGTGTTAGAGTAAAAAGAGGGGGTTTTAGCGACTGCCAGGAAGGGGAGATCAAGTGCTGTTGTTTCGATTGGAAGGGTTTGAGAACGTTGTAGCGGTTATCGGATTATTGCTTGGATGGTTGATCTTATTGGCGCTAGTCTGGCAAAAGTATCGGCGAGCGGTCGAGAAACCTCGTTTATGGCGGGCTTTGATCGTTTTTTTCATAAGCATCATTGCTTTCAGTATTCAGATGACAATAGGCGGAACGACGGCGAAGTTCGCTGTCTTGCCGCTCGGTGTATGGGTAGTCTATCTCGTTACGGCAAAGACGACTTGGAAGCAGTATCGTGCGATAGCTTGGATTGGTTTTTTGGCAAATTATATTTTTATGGCATCGCACTTGGCTGCTTATTATAGTCATGAGGTTATTTATCCGAAACGCGAGGTTGCTACCTATATTGCGAACGTGGATTCCGCTGGTATTGTATCCGTCCACCCGTCAGCCCCGGAAGCTGTCTTCGATCGGTCATTATTCCAGTCGAAGCTTAGTTCCTTGCGGCCGGAGGAAATGAATCTAAGCATGGACTGGTTTTATGAATCCAGGGACAGTGGGCATGAGCGGTTTCCATACGCATTAATAGGCGTGGAACCGAGATGGGGCAGCGGCATTCATGCTGAAATCTTTATCCAGTCTGACGGCAAAGGTTTATTAGTCTCCAGGGGAGATCAGTATTATTACTACGTCTCTGAGGAGTCGCTTCTTGAGATAGGTGGTCGTACCGATGAATAAGAAAATCGTAATGACGATTCTGTTGGCCGTTATTGCCGGGGTTGTACTGTTTTTACAGATTGGAGTAAAACCGAAGGAACTACCTAATGCCGAGCAGGCTGCGGCAGCCATTATCAAACAATATCCAGAAGCTGGCGTGAAGAACATACAAGACATCGTCAAGCTGGACGCTCGACATGCTTTCGTTCCCTTCGTAACCGATCAAAGCGAGCATGGCATGAGCTTCTGGGTCTGGGACGGATTCAAGTGGGAGATCGGCGCGATTCAGATTAATGTTTATCCGCATATATGGGGGCTTCGGGCGAACGATCCGTCCAGCCGATACATCGTATGGAACATGAGTCCGGGATCGACGATTCAAGACCTAACCTTTTATTTTATTCGGGATAGGAACGGCGGACGGACGAACGGAATGGACTACTATAACCCGCGCATTCAGATGGAATGGAAAGCTATTCTTGCGGAACGGTCGTATGGCGCCGTAAAAATCCCAAAGGAATGGGCAGCTATGCTTGAGACGGATGGGCGTATGCAAAGCGCTAAGCTGCGGAGACCGTTCATGTTCGAAGTTAATCCTCGGATTTCTTCGTATTATATCGGATATATACCCGCCTTATCGGGGGAGAAGGCGACGCCTTTCGCCCATAACGTTAGCGGAGGCTGGAACAATGGATCCATTGATTTGGAATTCGTGCGTATACTGAATGAGGCAGAGCTGGAGTTTCCCCGTTAATTGCTCGACAAGCCTCGACAGCGGGAATTGAAATAATACAGCTATTAGCCATATGTACAGCCTGCAAGTAAAGTAAATCGAGAATTGAACAGTTTCGAAGCGTTAATCCATAGTGCAAGATAGAAGGGCGGAAGCAAAGTACCCGGACAGGGTACCGCGTTCCCGCCCTATTCTATTGGCAAGGGAGAGATAGTAGTGATGAAATCCAAACGAGCGCGGGTCAGCCTATTGTTGTCGCTGTCGCTGCTGTTGGCGGCAGGACCGCTGCCGGGAGTACAAGCATCGCCAGGCTCTGCGGGAACGGCAAGGTCCATCGCCGAGTACGGCGCGAACGGCACGGATACGTTGGACGACAAGGCAGCCATACAAGCAGCCGTCGATGCCGCATCGCCAGGAGACACGGTTCTCATTCCTAAAGGTACCTATTATTTGTCAGGCACGGTATATGGCAAGTCAGGGGTTGCTATTAAGGGCGCGAAGCAGAATCAGTCGATTGTGAAGTTCACCTCAGAGTCGGATACATACATGATCTATTTGCAAAATGTAACGAACGCTTCCGTATCGGATTTGACGCTCGACGGCAATAGCAGCTTAATTGCGATGTCGGCCGTCGCGGTGTCGGGCGGCAGCGACAACAGCATGAAGAACCTTCGGGTGAAGGACTTTACCGCCACCGAAGGATTCGGCCCGCATGCGCTGTTCGTTGATAACTCGCCGTACGTAACGATTTCAGGCAATCACATCACCAATATTGGAATCGCTTCCATTTGGGGCGCTGGCATACGTGCCGGATGGGGCTCTTCGCATGCCACGATTGAAGGTAATGTCATTGCCGATACGGGACGCGGCGGTATTCTCGTGAACGACAACAGTCCGTGGGCCGTCGTGCGCAGCAATAAGATTACGGGTTCCGGGCTGAAGGAGCATGGTCTCGCCATTGAATTGCATACAAACGTGGACAATTCCATTATTGAAGACAACCAAGTCGACTTCTGGATCAGCGCGGTCCGCTCCAGCAAGATTGCGGTTAGGCGCAATATCATTCAGCCGAAGGACGGCCGAGTCGGCAACATCGGCCTGGAGATTATGGCGGACGATGCGATTACGACCGATAACCTCGTGAACGGCGGGCAGCAGGTCGGGATTCAGCAGTCGCCGGGAACGGGGCATCAATATTGGGGCTACAACATCGTGAAGGACATGGTCATGTGGGGCATGCAGCTCCAAGGAGAAGGCTCCGGACAGAACGAGCAGTTCCAATACTTCTATAAGAACAGCTTCATTAATACGCAAGAGGGCAATCCGAAAGCGAATTATCCCGGTTATGACGGCAACGGCGTCCGGATTCACGGAAGCTCGCAGAACTTAACGTTCGACAGCAATCTGATTGCGGGTAACGGCCGCAAAGCGATTGAAATAACCGGTGCCGCAGGCGTTGATCGGCTGAGCTTCACGAATAACCTCATTACGGGAAATAAAGGGATAACGATGGATCCGTATCCTGCTGCGGCCGAGCATCTGGAATGGTCCGGCAATATCGTGCTCCGCAACGGCAGCAATGTGCAGCTGCAGTCGCGCGGCTTCCAAAATAAGAAGCCGGCGGCCGACTTCTCTGCTCCGGTTCTCATCCGCGTAGGAGAACCCGTAAAGTTCACTGACAGCTCGTTCGACAGCGACGGTACGATCGCCCACCGTCTATGGGACTTCGGCGACGGTCTGCCAAGCACAGCCGTCTCGCCGACCTATGTGTATGATAAAGCGGGTATTTACCGCGTAACGCTGGTCGTATGGGATAACGAAGGGCGCTCCCACCTGAAGGAGAAGAGCTTGCTCGTTAGGCCGGGAATGCCGGATCGCCAAGCACCGGCCGTGCCGACAGGCCTGGCATCACCGTCGCAGACCGATGAGACGGCAGAGCTGAGCTGGCAAGCGGCATCCGATAATGTGGGTGTCGTCGGTTATGACGTATACGTGGATGGAGTATTGCAAGGTACGACGGAACCGGGTGAAACATCGTACACGGTGACAGGTCTAGCGCCATTAACGACGTATAGCGTGACTGTACGTTCTAGAGATGCGGCGGGTAATGTATCGGGAGCAAGCTCGGCGCTTTCCATTACGACGGAGGCACCTGACTCGTCACCGCCTACAGCGCCTGAGAACCTGACGGCCGCTGCAGCGAGCGAAACAAGTGCTGTTCTCTCTTGGTCGGCATCCTCCGATAACAAGGTTGTAACGGGCTATGAAATATACCGTAATGACAGCCTAATCGGTACAACCTCAGGAGCAGCTGCAACTTCGTATACGGCTAAAGGGCTGCTGCCGGGCACGACGAGCAGCTTCACCGTGAAGGCGAGGGACGCAGCCGGCAATCGCTCGGATTCGAGCGCACCGGCATCGGTCACAATGAACGCGCCGACATCGGCTGTTAATTTGAGCGATTATGCTTGGGATTCCGGTACGGCAGGCTGGGGCAACATCCAGCTCGATAAGTCTTCGGATGGCCGGCCGATAACGTTGAACGGCGTAGTCTATGCGAAAGGTTTTGGAACGCATGCCGCTTCTGAGATTGTATACACGGTAGGCGGTGCGTATGAGAAGTTCCAAGCAAGCGTCGGGGTCGACGACGAGACGTACGGCAACGGTTCTGTCTCCTTCGAGGTATGGTTGGACGGGGTACTTGCTTACGACAGCGGCGTCATGGATGCGAATTCGGATACGATCGATATCGATGTCGATATTAGCGGTGCGCAGCAGTTGAAGCTCGTCGTCACGAACGGCGGCAACGGAACGGATTGGGATCACGCGGATTGGGGCGATGCCCGGATCCTATTTCAAGCGGAGTAAGCAGGAATCAGTTACTTGAAGCGAACGGGCCGCCCGTTGATCGAGCGGCCTGACGTTTGCCGGATAATCGGTGGGATATAAGTTGAGGAGGTGAGGCTTACGGACATGTCATGCAGATATACCAAGGGGTAATCGCATCATGACGGGGATAAAGACAGAAACCATTCTGTAACAAATCCAATTTAATTGAAGCGAGGGATTACTAATGACCAAATTAAGCAAGCGACCGAGGATGAAGACGCGCATATTCAGCGCCTTGTGCGCATTGTCTATGCTGCTGCCGATCTTGCCAGTACCGGCCGTATTCGCCGCAACGCTCGATATCACTTCTTATGGAGCCGCCGGCAACGACACGGTGTCCGACAGCGCCGCCATACAAGCCGCCGTCGACGCTGCATCGAGCGGCGATACCGTCCTTATTCCTGCAGGCACGTTTTACTTAACGAGTACGGTTAACGGCAAGTCTGGCGTGAAAATAACGGGTGCGAACCGCGATACGTCGATCATTAAATTCAATTCGTCTTCGGCGCTAACCTTCTTCTCCATGTACAATCTGACCGGCGCGGAAGTGTCCAACATGACGCTGGACGCGAACAATAGCACGGTCCCGCAGTCCGTAGTCGTTTCGGAAAACGGCAGCGGCAACAAAATGTTGAATCTCAAAGTGAAGGATATAGGCACGTCATCGGGCTTCGGTCCATTCGCCCTATACGGCGTCAATACGGATAATCTGACCATTTCGGGCAATATCGTCACGAATATCGGCGTCAACTCCGACTGGGGCGGCGGAGTTCGCGTCGGCTGGGGATCGGACAATGCGTTGATCGAGAACAACGTTATTCATCTTACAGGTCGCGGCGGTATTTTCGTAAACGACAATAGTCCGGGGGCGATCGTCCGCGGCAACACCGTTACCGGTACAGGCAAAAAGATGGAAGGTCTCGGCATCGAGCTTCATACGAACGTAGACAACTCCATAATCGAGAACAATAACGTCGATCACTGGATCAGCGCGGTACGTTCCTCTTATATCGCGGTACGCAACAATATCGTGAAGGCAACGGACGGAACGGTAGGCAACATGGGGCTGGAAGTCATGGTTGACCACGGCGTAACGAGCAACAACCTCGTCGACGGCGGTCAGCAGGTCGGCATGCAGCAATCGCCGGGCACGGGCTATCAGCTCTGGAACTACAACACCGTCAAAAACATCGTCATGTGGGGGATGCAGCTGCAGGGCGAAGGAACGGGACAAACGGAGCAGTTCCAATATTTTTATAAAAACGTATGGGAGAACGGACCGATCGGGCATCCTTCGGCAGCCTATCAGGGCTATGACGGGAATGCGGTTCGTATCCACGGCAATACGAAGAACATTACATTCGACAGCAACCAAATCATTAACAATGGGCGAAAAGCGATTGAGATTACGACGGCAGGCGGAACGGATCGTCTCAGCTTCGTGAACAATACGATTACGGGCAACGGCGGTCCTTCCATCGATCAATATCCGTCCTCGGCGGCGGATCTCGAGTGGAGCGGCAATACGGTCAGCGGCAATGGCACGAATACGCAGCTTACGAGCCGCGGCTTCAGCGATCCGAAGCCGGTAGCGAACTTCACGGCGCCAATGACGGTTCAACTCGGTCAGTCGGTGACGTTCACGAACACGTCCACGGACAATGGTACGATCGTCGAGCATTTATGGGATCTGGGCGAGGGTCTGCCGGTTACGACGGTCAGCCCGACATACACGTATCAGAAGCCGGGTACGTATCAAGTTATTCTCGGCGTTTGGGATAACGGCGGCAGAGCGCATGTGAAGGAGCAGACGATTACGGTTGTAGCCGGGCCGCCGGATACGACGGCACCATCCACTCCTGCTAATCTGACATCGCCTGCGAAGACGAACACTAGCGTAACGCTTACGTGGAACGCTTCTACTGATAATGTCGGCATCGCAGGTTATGAGGTTTACGCGAACGGCGGTCTTGCCGGTACGACGATCGGCGGCAGCTCTACTTCGTATACCGTGACGGGTCTGACTCCGAACACGGCATACAGCTTCACCGTGAAGGCGAAGGATACATCCGGCAATATGTCATCAGCGAGCAGCGCGCTAAGCGTTACAACAGACCAGACGCCGGTTGCAAATTGGGAGCTGTGCGCGGGCGAGAACAATATGTGCAGCTTCACCGGCACGAAGGAAGTCCGCTACGGAGCGGGCAGCAGCTTCAATTACGGCACGTACACGAACGGCGTTATGTGCTCCAACAATACGTTCGGCGACCCGGCACCGGGGCAATATAAATCATGCTTCGTGAACACGGCATCAAGCGGCGGTGGCGGCGGAGATACGCAGGCACCGACGGCTCCAACCGGATTAACTTCACCGGCTAAGACCTCGACAAGCGCAGACTTATCGTGGACGGCATCCACGGATAACGTAGGCGTAACGGGTTACGAGATTTATAGAGGTACGACATTGGCCGGCACAACGACGGGGGCTACGACCTTTTCGGCAACAGGGCTCTCGCCTAGCACGGCATACAACTTTACAGTGAAAGCGAAGGATGCGGCGGGCAACGTATCGGCGGCAAGCTCCGCGCTTAACGTGACGACGAATGCGCCTGCAGGCGACACGCAGGCTCCTACAGCACCGACAGGTTTAACATCGACGTCAACAACGGCATCGAGTGTAAGCCTTTCGTGGACGGCATCGACGGATAATGTAGGTGTGACAGGTTACGAGATTTACAATGGATCTTCGCTTGCAGGTACGACGACAGGAGCTACGACTTACACGGTAACAGGGCTGTCGGCAAGCACAGCCTATAGCTTCACGGTAAAAGCGAAGGATGCGGCGGGCAACGTATCGGCTGCAAGCAGTTCCGTTAACGTAACGACTAGCGCATCGGGCGGTCAGACGTCGACAGGATCGATAACGCGAGAATACTGGACGAATATAACGGGACCGACGATCGGCAGCATTCCGGTATCGACAACGCCATCTGGCACGTCCTCGCTAACGAGCTTCCAGGCGCCTTCGAACTGGGGCGACAATTACGGTACGCGTATCCGCGGCTATATCGTGCCGACAGTAACGGGAACCTATCAGTTCTCGATCGCGGGCGACAACAACAGCGTGCTTTACTTAAGCACCGACAATACGGCGGGCAATAAAGTACAGATCGGCGAAGTCGTAGATTGGGTGGGCGAGCTGAGCTTTACATCCTACACGAACCAGCAATCCGGCCAAAATACGCTAACGGCAGGGCAACGCTACTATGTAGAAGTGCTGCATAAGGAAGAGAGCGGCGGCGACCATGTGGCGGTAGGCTGGAAAACGCCGGGCAGCTCCACGTACTCGGTCATTGATGGTGCGCATCTGGCTCCGATTCAATAGGCTTTAAAGGCATATAAAAAGCATATCCCCCTAGCCGTGGCGGCAGGGGGATATGCTTTTTTTTGCTGTAAACCTACAATTACTTCACGACGCCGCAAGCAATCCGAGCGCCGGAATTGCCAGATGGATCGGTTACATAGTCATCCGCTTTCTCATGGATAACAAGCGCTGCGCCGTCGGCCTTAATGATCGAATTCGGTTGTCCCTGCTTGAGGGTGACAACGGCAGTCTCTAGATCGGCGGTCACTTTGCCGTCCGCGCCGACTTCGATATTCGGTAGGTCGCCTCCATGGAAGCCCTTCGGATTATTGAAGCCATGCTGCTTTTGCGTCGGGTTGAAATGGTCGCCCGCCGTCTTGAAGTCCGGAGCATCGCATTTGCCGACCGCATGAATGTGGATGCCATGCTTGCCCGGCGAAAGCTTCTCTGCTTCAAGGTGGATGAGCACCTTATCGTCTTTCTGAGTCAGCGTCGCTTTGCCGATCGCCTGATTGTCGGCATTTACGATCGTTATCGAAGCGCCGTGCGCCTCATTGCCTTCATGTGCAGATACGGCTCCGAACGTTTGCGTTTGAAGCAGGAGCAGCAGTGCCGTCGTAATCGCGAAAATTTTCATCGTGAATCTTTTCCCTCCACATATGGATCATGATTTGCAACTGCTTGATTAAGCAGAGCATCTCTAGTATGTGTATAAATATGGAAACTATTCATGGGGCCGAACCTAGTTATTATTCTGTAGCGAGCTCTACGGCAAGAAGCGATTCCAGGTCGGCGGAATAGCCGCCAAGCGTATATACGACGTTGTTCAGCTTACCGCTGAAGCGGAACGGCGACGCATAGGTCGGGCTGACCGGTGTCGGGTTGTTCTCGCCGACGTGGAATTGCTCGTTCGAGAAGCCGAGATAGCCCGTATGTCCAACATGGCCTTCGCCGATTTTGGTGCCATTCGCATACAGTGTCGCGACACCTACATTGTCGCCAGTTTTGGCGAACCGGAACGTCACAGTAACGGCGCCGGCAGGCAGCTCGGAGTCCGAAGTAACGACATACTGGACACCGTAGGAATGATTGTAGAAGAACGTTAGCCGATTATGCTGCACATATAGCGAGTAACCTCCGAAGCGGCCGCCTTGGGCGACGATTACGCCCTCGTCCCGGGTGCTGGAACGATCCAAGCTGGCGTTGATTTCGAAAGGCTTATTGCGAATATCAGGCGCCTTGGCGAACGGCAATCCGAATGATGTTGGATAGAACGTGCGCGATACGACATCTTGCTTAGCCGGACGAGCGGACTCGATGCTTCTTACCTTCGCGATAATCGAGCGGCCGTCAAGCGGCAGCACGCCGTTGCGGCCGGCTTCCGCCCACCATAGGTCGACAAGCTCGCGCAGTCTTTCCGGCTGCTCGGCAGCTAAATTGCGCGATTCGGTGAAATCCTCGGCGACATGGTACAGCTCCCATTCATCTTGGGCAAATGGCGTATTCGGCTTATGGATAGCGACAGCCTTCCAGCCATCCTTCCAAATGCCGCGGTTGCCGATCATTTCGAAATATTGGGCAGGCTTGCGCGACGGGCCGTCCGCATCCTCGAACGTGTAAGCTAGACTGGTGCCGTGAATCGGCTGCTGGCTTACGCCTTTGTACGTATCCGGCGCTTCGATGCCGAGCAGTTCCAGCACGGTAGGCACGATGTCCGTCACGAAGTGGAATTGGCTGCGAACCGTGCCGCCTTTCTTGATGACGTTCGGATAATGGATGATGAGCGGGTCCTGCACGCCGCCGGCATGGACGAATGATTTGTACCATTTCAGCGGCGTGTTGCCTACTTGCGCCCAGCCTGCCGGGTAGTGGTTGTTAGCGAGATGGGTGCCGATCTCGTCGATCCGCTGGAGCTTCTCCTCGAACGATTCCTTTAGTCCGAATCCTTCCGCCCAACTATGAACGGTTCCTTCGTCGCCGCCCATGGCGCATGCGCCGTTGTCGGAGAGCAGCACGAGCAGCGTATTGTCGAGCTGTTCGATTTCCTTCAAGAAATCGACAAGCCGGCCGATATGCTCATCCGTATGCTCGAGGAAGCCGGCGAACGCTTCTTGTTGACGCGCGAACAGCTTCTGTTCGTCGGCCGTTAGATCGGCCCATGCCTTCACGCCTGGATTGCGCGGCGGCAATACCGCATCCTGCGGAATAATGCCAAGCGACTTCTGGCGCTCGAACCATTCCGTACGGGCAACGTCCCAGCCCTTGTCGTATTTGCCTTTGTACTTGTCGACATACGCCTTAGGCGCATGATGTGGGGCGTGAGTCGCGCCGTACGCGACGTAAGCGAAGAACGGTTTATCCGGAGCGGCCGACTTCTGGTCCCGGATGTACTGAATCGCGCGATCGGTTAAATCCTCGGTCAAATGATAACCTTCTTCGACGGTCTTCGGCTGCTGGACGGGACGGTTATCCTCGACCAGATCCGGGTTCCATTGGCTCGTAGCGCCTTCCAGGAAACCGTAGTAGCGCTCGAAGCCGCGTCCGAGCGGCCAATTGTCGAACGGTCCGGCGGCGGAATGCTCGGCTGCCGGAACGAGATGCCATTTGCCCACGGCGAACGTATTGTAGCCTTCTTCAACTAATATTTCGCTCAGAAGCGCCGTTTCTTTGCTTACTTTGCCGCGCGTGTTCGGGAAGCCGCTGTCGAAGCCGGATACGAAGGAGACGCCGGTCGCGTGCGGGTTACGCCCGGTCAGCAACGCCGCTCTCGTCGGGGAGCAGACAGCTGTCGTATGGAAGTTGTTGTATCGGAGGCCGCCTTGAGCCAACGCGTCGATGTGCGGCGTCGCAATGTCGGAGCCGTATGAGCCAAGATGGGCGAAGCCAAGATCGTCAAGCAAGATGACGACGATATTGGGAGCTCCGTCTTGCGGCTTCGCGGGCTGCGGCCAATGGGGGACGGAGTCTTCGACGGCTGCGCTGATGCGGCCTTGGAATTTTTCTTTTTTCCAGTTAGACATAATAGATTCCTCCTAAAGGATAGTACGAGCGTATTTACGTATGGATTAGAATTGGCGAACGCGGGAGCCGCCCGTATTCACGATGCCGTAGCGGCCGAGAAGTTTCCGGCCGGTCAAGCCGAGCAAACGGTCGGTCAGGAAGCCCATTAGGCCAAGGATGATCAAGCCGACGAAGATCCAGTCGGTCTTGAAGTACAGGCGCGAATTCCAGATAAGGAAGCCGACGCCTTCGTTCGCCGCAACCATTTCGGCGCCAATAATAGCCATGTAGGAAGTGCTCATCGCGAGGCGGACGCCCGTGAAGATATAAGGGATAGTTGCTGGAATGACGACATGGAACATGATCTGCGTCTCCGATGCGCCCATGCTTCGGGCGGAGCGGATTTTATCCTCTTCAATCGCCATCACGCCGGTCAAGGTGTTCAGGATAACGGTAAATATCGTGCCGTACATGATCAGAATGATTTTGGACTGCTCGCCGATGCCGAACCAAAGCATGAACAGCGTAATGAACGCGAGCGGCGGTATGAATCGGATGAAGTTCAAGATCGGTTCGGTAACGGCGCGAATGCCTCGAATTCGTCCCATCAGCAAGCCGATCGGAATCGCGATCAGACTGCCGAGCAGCCATCCAACGAGCACGCGGTAGAAGCTGTAGGCGATATAAGTGAACAGCGAGCCGTCTTGTGAAAGCTCGACGGCCGCCTTCAGCGTACGATACGGCCCGGGTAAAAAATCAGGATTGGAGGCCATCGCCGCCAGCTGCCAAATAAGCAGCGCTCCGAGCCATGGCAGAATGCCCAGCTTCAGCAGTTGTTTGAATATTGTCATCTTCATGCAGCTCCTTGGGGAAGAACGTTATTCGTCAAAATGATTTTGAATCGTGCCGAGCAGCTCCAGCACCTTCGGGTCGGACAGATCTCTCGGGTATTCAAGCGGGATATCGTGCAGGTCGGTAATCTGGGAGGAAGGACCGACGGACATGACGCCGACTCGCTGGCCGAGCAGAATCGCCTCCTGAATGTCGTGCGTGACGAAAATAACCGTCTTGTTCGTCTGTCTCCAGATGCGGATTAATTCCTTCTGCATCGTGCGCCGCGTCATCGCATCGAGAGCGCCGAACGGTTCGTCCATGAGCAGGATCGCGGGATCATTCGCCAGCACCCTTGCGAGCTGCACGCGCTGCTTCATGCCGCCGGAGAGCTCCTTCGGGAATTTGTCGGCATGGCCGCCGAGTCCGACGAGCTCGATATACCGGCTCGAGATTTCATGGCGTTCAGCCTTCTTGATCTTTTTCATTTTCAGGCCGAACTCGACGTTCTCGCGCACCGTAAGCCAAGGGAAAAGCGAGGCGTCGGCTTGCTGGAACACCATCGCCCGCTCGCTGCCGGGGCGTTGGATTTCCTTGCCGCCCAGCGCGATCTTTCCTTCCGTCTTGCCGATGAAGCCGGCAATCAGATTAAGCAGCGTCGACTTGCCGCAGCCGCTCGGGCCGAGCAGAATGAAGAACTCGCCGCCCTTGATCGTCAGATTGATGTCTTTGATAATATAATGCGGCTCCTTGTTGGCGACGGGAGCATGGAACGATTTGCGCAGGTTCTCGATATGAATCGCTTCTGACTGTCTTAATGGCTGCACGGTGATCATCCTCTCACGGTTTGTAGGTAACGGAGTCAGGGAATGCTTGCTTAAGCGGCTCCAGGGACAACTTTGTTTTTAGGTCGAAATCCTGCTGTAGGATGCCTTTGTCTTTGATGAACTGCTTCATTTCCTCCAAATGGGCGAAATCCTCCTGCGTAAATCCGATCGTATAGGTGAGCTGCTCCAAATCTTTCAAGACGCCTTCCTTAGGCAGCTTTAGCTCCTTAAATGCGAGCTCGGCCGTTTCTTCTTTGTGGCCTTCAACGTAACCAATAGCTTCGGATACCGCTTTTAAAATGTTTTCGACCGCTTCCGGATGCTCCTCGATAAATTTGGTTTGAAGAACGAAGTAGGACGAGATGTTCGCTTCGGCTGAAGAGAGGTCTGCGATCTTCTTGGCACCGTCGAGCGCAAGGAACTTGTCGATGAAGATGCTTGCTGCCCATACGGCGTCGATCTGTCCTTTCTGTACCCCGATAAGCGCTTCGTCCGGCGTGCTGTACGGAACGAACTTGATATCATCGGGATTGATCCCTTCGTTTTCTAGAAATTTGTACCAAATGTACTCGTATACCGTACCTTTGGCCACGCCGAGCTTCTTGCCGACCAAGTCCTTCGGCTCGTTAATATCGTCGCCCTTGGCGATTAGCACGGTAGCTGCAGCTTGATTCTCGGTCTCGCGGGTCAGCGTGCTTACGACCTTGAAGTCGCCTTTGCTGAGCGAGTTGAGGAGGGCGTAATCGGCGGCCGTTCCCGTGTCCGATCGTTCTACGAGCATGGCGTTGATTGTATCGATGCCGTAAGCGAAGTTGGCTATTTCGGCGTCGATGCCGTATTTGTCGAAGAGGCCTTGCTCCTCGGCAACCCGGAATTGCAGCGAGCCGCCTGCCGCCGTGTCAAGCGCGAAGCGCACTTTGACCGGTTTGCCGTCCGCGGCATCGCCGCTTGCCGAATTGGCATTATTGCCGCAAGCTGCTGCTAAGAGCGTTATGGAAGCCAATAGGATGGCTGCGGCCGTTTGTTTCCATTTGAATCGGTTAAATGGTTTCATCATCGATCACTCCGTTTATTTGTTATATAAAAATTAGCTATCCCGCACGCAGCGGAAGCCCATATGCCCCGTCGAGCTGTCAGGCGTATTAGACGTTCTCGCCGCGACTCTGTACCGGTTGCAATACGATTCGTGGCAGAGATAGGAACCACCGCGAACCGCTTTCTGCTGCTTGCCTGCATCGAACCAATTCGAGCACCATTCCCAGACGTTGCCCGACATATTGTAGAGGCCGTAACCGTTCGGCATGTAGGAGCTGGCAGGTGCAGTGCTCCCATAACCATCCTCGGCCGTATTGTTGACCGGGAATTGCCCCTGCCAAATGTTGCAGCGATGTTCGCCTCCAGGGGTAAGCTCGTCGCCCCATGGGTACCGCTTCTGCTCCAGCCCGCCGCGGGCGGCGTATTCCCATTCTTCTTCGGTGGGAAGGCGTTTGCCAGCCCATTCGCAATAGGCAGCCGCGTCATTCCAAGAAAGATGAACGGCGGGATGGTCTTGCCGCGATTCGATATCCGAATCGGGTCCCTCCGGATGGCGCCAATCGGCCCCGTCGACCTTCCACCACCAAGTCGCTCCTGGCACGGCCGCGTCTACCTTCGCTGCCGTTGTCTTCGATACGAATAGATGGAAGACGAACGACCAGCCGTATTGCTCTGCTTCCGTGACATACCCTGTGGTGTCCGTGAACGCCGCGTATTGCTCGTTCGTTACTGTCATTGCATCGATGTAGAACGGTTTAACCGTCACTTCGCGGACAGGTCCTTCGGCATCGGCGGGAAAACCTTCCTTGCTGTCCGTTCCCATCAGGAAGCTGCCGCCTGCCAAATAAATCATCGATTGCGACGTTTCAGGCTTGCGGGCAGGTGAGGCAATCGTCGCTGCGGCGGATACGGACAGTTTCTTGGGCAAGGGGGTGACAACGTCCCGCTTAGCCGAGCAACAAGATGGCTGAAGCTGCTCACTCATGGACGGTCTCTTCCTTAAAAATTTCATTGAATTCCTTCATGAGCACATCGGAATAGCCATGCAGCTGCCCGACGACCCTTTTGCAAAAATCGAGCATCAGTAGTTTCTCGTCTTCCGAGAAGGTTTGGAACAAGATGCCTCTCGAGTCTGATTTGCTGCCATGCAATCGCTCAATGAACTGTATTCCTCGATCGGTTAACTGCAGCATCATAACGCGACGATCGCTGTCGGGCCGGGTTCGGAAGACGTATCCGCCGTCTACGAGCTTGTCGCATAGCGCGGTCGTCGCTCCCGGCGAGAAGTCGAGCGCTTCGGATAGTGCCCCCGCCTTTTGCGGTCCTTCCATGTACAGCTTCGATAGTACGACAAGCTGAGGCGGCGATATTTCGTCGTTAATGAGTACCTTATCGCGCTCGACAACGAATTTTCGGATCATTTTGCGGAATGTCTCGTCCAGTTCTATGTCCAACGGTAGCTTAGCGGTCATTGTCCCTCCTCCAGAAAAGCCCAACAAAAAAGGCTTCCGAACGCATCGGGTATAGGAAGCAGCGCTTTGTGCGCAAGCAAGCCTCATACCGATATCTGTTCGGAAGCCATTGGTGGTCCAGTAGGCGTTCCTGTTTCCAAATTTATTTTGATGTAAAAATAAAATATCATAATAATTCCTACCTGTAAAGTGGGGAATTAGAAATTTGATTGCGTCCTTATTTCCATTTATAGTAAAGGGAAAAGAAAAAACGGTTGAGGTGAAGGGAATGCCGATTGAAATCGGACTGGCCGGCTGGGGCGATCAGGATCGGCTGTACAAGTCCGGCACGAGAGTCAATGAGAAGCTGGGCGTGTATGCGAAGCATTTTTCGGTCGTCGAGGTGGATAGTACCTTCTACGCGATTCAGCCTAGGGAGCGGTTCGCCAAGTGGGTGACCGATACTCCGGAGACGCTTCGCTTCGTGGTGAAGGCGTATCAAGGGATGACGGGGCATCTGCGCGGAGCGGGTGCGGCAGCAGCCGTCGCCAAGAACGGGGCGCTGCAGGACGGCATGTTCGGCGCGTTCCGCCATATGCTGGAGCCGGCGATTGAGGCTGGGCGATTAAGGGCAGCGCTGTTCCAGTATCCGCCGTGGTTCGATTGCACGCGCGAGAACGTACAGCTGCTTCGTGAAGCGAAGCGTCGGATGGAGGGCATTCCTTGCGCGCTTGAGTTCCGCCATCAAAGCTGGTTCGCGCCGGAGATGCGTGCTAAGACGATTGAATTCATGCAGAAGGAGCAATGGATTCACAGCGTTTGCGATGAGCCGCAGGTGCATCCGGGCTCGGTGCCGACCGTCCTTGAGACGACGGATGAAGAAGTGACGATTGTGCGGATGCACGGGCGCAACGCGTCCGGCTGGAAGCAGAGCAACGCGCCGAATTGGCGGGACGTGAGATATTTGTATTGCTATAACGAGGCCGAGCTTACGGAGTGGGCGGAGCGACTTCTTCTGTTAGAGCAGGGCAGCCGTCACGTTAGCGTTATCTTCAACAACAATTCCGGCGGGGATGCCGCCGACAACGCCAAGCAGCTCATGGCGATGCTGGGCCAGCGCCGTCCCGACGGCGGCGATCCGCTCGAACCGAAGGAGCGGGAGTTGCCTGCTCTAGAGCAATTAGATTTATTCGACTTGAATAATTCGTGATGGCGGAAGCCGTAGTGTCTTTTTGGGCAACTAATCGGACGTTGTATGCGTAATGAGGCCGAATAGTGTTCTTTCAGGCAACTAAATCGGCTTAAAATAGCATTGTGCGAAAAAAGCTTTGAATAGCTTCCCGAAATGGAGCTATTCAAAGCTTTTTTGTCATGGTCAGACAAATAGTTGCCCAAAAGGACGCTAATCGCGCCACGACAGCTATTGGCTACCGATCCGCTCCCGACTGAAGTCTGTAAGCGCGCGGGCTGATGCCGTGGAAGGCGCCGAACTGGCGAGTGAACGGATGGATAGATGTGTAACCGAGCTTGTCCGCGATGTCGGTTACGGAGAGGCTTGTCTCGATGAGCAGATGAGCCGCCCTCTTCATGAGCAGGCGATGCCGGTAGACGCTTGGTGAGTAGCCGGTCTCGCGTTGGAACAGAGCGTGGAAATACGAGCGCTTCAGTCCGCACATGGCCGCCCATGCATCAACCGATGAGCGTTCTTCAGGATGCGCGTCCAGATGGGCGAGCAGCTTGACGATCCGGTAATCGCTCGGCTGACGGGTATGAACGGCGTTATACCAGCTGAGCATCCAGGCGTATAGCAAACTGTTCGCCAGTTCGGCGCGGTAGTAACGTGTCTCTTCGAATAGCTTGGCAAGCGTGACGAACGAATCGAATAGCCATGGGAACGGCTGCAGCGAGAAACGGCTTGGCAGCATGGCAAGCTCGGGGCAATCCTCCTCGGTGGAGACGGTCTCGAACGAGAACGGCTCGGGCGCATGAATGAAATGCCGGTTAAGCGAGACGGGGCTCGCCGCGTCCGTTGTCCACATATCGCAATACAAATTATAAGAAGAGAGCGGCTGTCCTGCTTTTACATGAAAGGCATGGGGCTCTCCGGGCCGCAAAAAAATAAGCGTTTTACGCTCGATCGGGTACAGCTTGCCGTTCACTTCCATCTCGCCGGGGCCGTCTTCGAAGAGATGAAAGGCGTAAACGCTGCATACGCGCAGCTTCTCGTTCCAGCTCCCGTCATACAGATAGCGCATGGAATCCCCGAGAAAAGGCTTCAATTCGTTCAATGTCTTCATCAAACTTCTCCTTATGATAGCGGATTATTCGTCAACTTATAGGATGTGGGGTCAAATACGCAATCGCTCTTCAATGGTACAATAATGGCGAATTTTGTGATAGTGGCTGATTCATGGAAAAGGACGATCAATCAAATAAGTGAGGGGATACGAGATATGAAATTACGATACAACGGACCGGCAACAGGCTGGTCGCAAGGGCTGCCGCTTGGCAATGGACAACTAGGAGCTGTTTTGCACGGCGGAATTGGCAGCGAAACGTGGAATATGACGGAGATCACGTTCTGGTCGGGCAAAAGCGAGCGTTTCGGCGGAACGCCGGACGCCAAAGAGAAGCTGTCTCAGATGCGGGAAGCTTTCTTTCGCGGCGATTATGCCGAAGGAGACAAGCTGGCCAAGGAGACGCTGCAGCCGAAGAAAGGAAACTTCGGAACGAACTTGTCGCTTTGCGACGTCCTCCTTGCTTATGGGAATGAGGGCGAAGACTTGGTACGCGAGCTGGATCTCGATACGGCGGTAGCAGCCGTTACGTATCGTGATCAGGATGCGAAGCCGATGAGGCGCGAATATATCGCTTCCCATGCCGATGGCCTCGTAGCTGCCCGTATCGCGGGCGAACGGAACGGAAGCGTATCCTTTACCTTGCGATTGCAGGGACGGTCGGATACGTTCACGGTGTGGAGCGGCGAAGACGGAGAGAGTATCGGCTTTCGGTCCCAAGCGACGGAAAATATTCATAGCGACGGAACATGCGGCGTATTGGCTCAAGGGTTGGTGAGAGTTGTCATCGAAGGCGGAAGGCTGCACAGCGAAGACGGGCAATTGACGGTGGAGGGAGCCGATGCGGCAGTCATTTATTTTGCGGTTGCAACGGATTATGGACGAGAAGGCGATGAAGACTGGCTCAAGGAGAGTGAGGAGAAGGTCGATGCCGCGATACATTTAGGCTTCGATAAGCTGAAGGAGAGACATATTGCCGACTATCAGGCGCTATACGGACGCGTGAGCTTGGAGCTTGGCGGATCGAAAGAGGCAGCCGAGCTGCATACCGACGAGCGGGTTCACCGACTGCGGAACGGACAGACGGACGACCTGGCGCTTATTGCACTGTTTTATCAATACGGGCGTTACTTGACGATCGCTGGATCACGCGAAGATTCGCGGCTGCCGCTTAATCTTCAAGGCATTTGGAACGACGGGGAAGCGAATCGGATGGCCTGGAGCTGCGACTATCACCTCGACGTAAATACGCAGATGAACTATTATCCGACAGAAATAAGCAACCTGGCCGAATGCCATGTTCCGTTGATGAATTATATCGAACGCCTGTCGGTGGCGGGACGGGCAGCGGCAGAAGATTTCTATGGCGCCGAGGGCTGGGTCGCGCATGTGTTCTCGAATGCATGGGGCTTCGCGTCTCCAGGCTGGGAAACGTCGTGGGGGCTTAACGTAACCGGCGGCCTCTGGATTGCAATGCATATGAAAGAGCATTACGAATACGGGCAGGATCGAAATTTTCTCGCTCGGCAGGCTTATCCGGTCATGAAGCAGGCGGCTCTATTCTTCCTCGACTATATGATCGTGCATCCCGAGTATGGCTGGCTCGTTACCGGGCCTTCGAATTCGCCGGAGAACAGCTTCTACCCGGGCGCGCAGGAGAACGGAGCGCAGCAGCTGTCGATGGGCAGCACAATGGATCAAATGCTGGTGCATGACCTGTTCGTCTTCTGTCTGGAATCAGCAGAGCTTCTGCAAGTCGATGCTGAGCTTCGTACGCAGCTGCGGGAAGCAATCCGCCTGCTGCCGCCTCTTATGATCGGCAAGCGGGGACAACTGCAGGAATGGCTGGAAGACTACGAGGAAGCGCAACCGGAGCATCGTCACTTATCTCATCTGTACGGCTTGTATCCGGGAAGCCAGATCGATCCGCTTCAGACGCCGGAGCTTGCTGACGCTACTCGCAACACGCTGATCGGGCGTATGCAGCAAGGCGAGCTGGAGGATATCGAGTTCACGGCAGCTTTGTTCGCGTCGGGCTTCTCGCGTCTGCATGACGGCGATCGCGCCGCGAGTCATGTCCGCCATCTGATCGGCGAGCTGTGCTTCGACAATCTGCTCTCGTACTCCAAGCCGGGCGTGGCCGGGGCGGAGACGAACATCTTCGTCATCGACGGCAACTTCGGCGGTACGGCCGCAATCGCCGATATGCTGCTGCAAAGCCATACGGGCGAGGTTCATCTGCTGCCGGCGCTTCCTCAAGACTGGGCTATCGGCTCCTATCGCGGTCTTCGCGCGAAGGGCGGTATAGAGGTGAATGCGGCTTGGGAGAACGGCAGGCTAA
The DNA here is from genome assembly GCF_056396205.1 of Paenibacillus sp. 05T425. Taxonomy (NCBI): domain Bacteria; kingdom Bacillati; phylum Bacillota; class Bacilli; order Caryophanales; family Paenibacillaceae; genus Paenibacillus; species Paenibacillus sp. 05T425. Next base: position 446,290 of record NZ_JBFTLA010000001.1, on the reverse strand, counting down.
CGGAGGCTGCCCTTACGGCAAACCAAGCATGCGAGGTGAGCGTAAGATACGGCGGCCAAGTCGTTAAGCTGACGCTTGAAGCTGGAATAAGACGCAGAGTGGATGGCGGACTTAACGTCGTAATGGATATGGCAGCAAAGATCGACTAAATGGATGGTGCGCTGAATCTGGGGGCATATGAAGCATTGCCCCCAAATACGGCGGTTTGAGCTATTGATCGTTAAATATTGGGATTGTTCGGGCCTGTCCGCTGTTTTACATTGGAAGTGCGATTGAAAGCGCTTTACCAATTGACGCGGCGAATAGGAGGAAATGATGAATGGTTAAGAACGATAGGGTGCGTTTCGCGCGAGGCTGGCTCGTACTACTCGCGGCTGTATTGCTTATGCAGACCGTGTATTTGTCTCCGTGGAAGAGTGCCGATTCGAACGTTGAAGCTGCTGCTCCGATTGCCGAGGAAACGCAAGACTTGTCGGCTGCGCTGGCTACTGACGGTTACTCGTTCGAAGCAGAGGCGGAAGGCAATGTGCTGTCAGGGAGAGCGGAGCGCAAAACATGCGCGGAAGCTACCGGATGTTCGGGCGCCGGGGTCGTTGGAGGGCTATGGGACAGCTCGTCGGTAACGATGAACGGCATTACGGTGGAGGAAGCAGGTATCTATACGATGACGGTGCATTACATCTCGGGCGATCCGAGGTCGTTCGCCGTCAGCGTGAACGGCGGTGCAGGCGATCATTACGATCTTCCGCGCACGGCGGATTGGGAGACGCTTGGCACGTATGCGATCGAGATTGAGCTTCAGGCGGGCAGCAATACGATTCGTTTCGATGACGAGGGCGGTTACTCGCCGGATATCGATCGAATCGTACTCAGCGAATCCGGCACGGGCGAGCCTGGTGGACCGGCCACCGGTTACGAAGCGGAAGCTGCCGTGAACGTGCGGACGGGCAACGCCGCAGTATCCGGCTGTCAACCTGCTACCGGCTGTTCGGGAGGCCTTAAGGTAGGCAATCTATGGGGCGGATCGACGTTGCAGTTCCGAGATATAGCCGCAGAGGAAGCCGGCATCTATACGCTCAGCGTCTCGTACGTATCGGGCGATCCTCGTCCGGTGTCCATCAAGGTGAACGAAGGACAGTCCGAGAACTATGCGCTGCCGAAGACGGCGGATTGGGACACGCTTGGCGTATTTACCGTCGAAGTGGAGCTGCAGGCCGGCATGAATACGATCACGTTCGATGACGACGGCGGCTGGTCGCCGGACATCGACAAGATCGAGCTCGCGAAGACGGGCGGTTCGGGAGAGGATCCAGGACCGATCGACGATATCGGACTCATCGGTGCTGTTATCGGTTCGGCAAAGCATGGATCGATTAAAGTGAGCGCGCATGAGAAAGGAGCCGTGTTCTCGACCAAGTCGTACAGCATTACGTACAATACGGAATCGGGCTTATCCGCTTATGCATGGGGAGGCAAGACGCTCGTTAAGGGCGCTTATGCAACCGCGCAATTGAATGAACAACTGCTCGACAGCCGCAAGTACGGCGAGCATCGCTTCAAGCTTAGCGAGGTCGCGAAGATTAAGGATGGACACGGCAAAGGCGTTCGCATCACGGTAGAGAACCGCAGCGAAGGACTGCCGACGATGAAGCAGACGTATCAGCTGTACGAGGATCAGCCTTATTTCCTCGTATCGCAGCAGATTGTCAGCGGTACGACGGTAAGCGCTAGCGATATAGCGCCAATCGTTGTTAACGCGAAGGGCGGCGTGGACATCGGCAGCTATGGCGACAACCGCGTACTCATCACGCCTTTCGACAACGATATGTGGTCCCGTTACCAAGCGCGGACGATCAATACGCCGTTGAATAACAACAATTACGTAAGCTCGGAGATGACGGCGATCTATGACAACGTCAGCCGCGGCGGTCTAGTGATCGGCTCTGTGACGCATGATACGTGGAAGACCGGCATTTACTGGAGCGGGTCGAATGATCGTTTGAACAAGCTGAAGGTATACGGCGGATTTACTTCGCAGACTTCTACCCACGACACGCTGCCGCATGGCCAAGTGTCGGGTAAGACGATAACGTCGCCGCAGATCGCGGTCGGTTATTACAAAGATTATCGCAGCGGACTGACGAGCTATGGGCAGGCGAATGCTGCAGTAGCGCCACCGCTGAAGTTCGACCGCGGCGTTCCATCGGGCGTACCTGTCGGCTGGAATAGCTGGGGCGCGTATGAGAGCTCGCTGAGCTACGATAAGGTCGTCAGCGTATCGAACTTCTTCAAGGCCAATCTGCAGAAGTCGTTCTCGAACAAAGGAACAGTCTATATTAACATGGATTCGTATTGGGACAACTTGACCGAGCAACAGCTGCGCGACGCGGTTAAGGTGATCCGCAAGAACGGTCAGAAGGCCGGCATCTATTATGGGCCGTTCGTTTATTGGGGCGACAATATGGCGCAGCCGGTCGAAGGAACGGACGGCAAGTATACGTATGGCGACATCATCCTCCGGGATGCGAACGGCAATCCGCTGCCGAAGGTTGACGGCGCTTATGCCATCGATCCGACGCATCCGGGCTCGAAGCTGCGCGTCGAATATATTTTCAAAAAGTTCATCGATTACGGCTTCGAATACATTAAGATCGACTTCCTGAGCCATGGCTCGTTCGAAGGGCAGCATTACGATCCGAAGGCGCAGACCGGTATTCAAGCGTACAATCAAGGCATGGCGCACATCAACAAAGTGCTCGGAGGCCGCATGTTCATCAGCGCGTCAATCGCGCCTCTGTTCCCAAGCCAATACGCTCATGCGAGACGCATATCCTGCGACATCGACGGCTCGCTTGGCCGCACCGAATATCAGTTGAACAACCTGACGTACGGCTGGTGGCAGAACGATACGATCTACCGCTACACCGATCCGGATTATATGACGCTTGTGAAAGGCGGTTCGTATAACGCCGCGCAGACGAGAGTAAACGCCGCGGCGATCTCGGGAACGGTCTTCATGAGCTCGGACGACGTTAATGATCCGAACGCGCAGCAGCTTATGAATTCGCTGCTTACGAACAAGCGCGTGATCGACATTGCGACAATAGGCAAGGCATTCCAGCCGGTCGAAGGCAATACGGGTTCGGCAGCAGCCGACGTATTCGTCATGAAGGATAAAGACGAATTCTATATCGCAGTCTTCAACTACACGAACGAAGCGGCAGTGAAGTCCATTGATCTGACGCGCGCGCTCGGCGTAAAGTTGGCGGCGAAGCTGCAGTTGACGGATGCGTGGACAGGAGCGAAACTGGAAGCGAAGGGAACACTTGAAGTCAGCCTAGAAGGCGCGCAATCGAAGTTGTACAAAGTATCGAGATGAGATCCGTGGTTAGAATGGGTCAACCAGTTAATACTGGTTGGCCTATTTTAGTATGCGAAACCTGGTTACGGACTTAGGCGACACTATTAGGCTTAAAATGCTTTTGTGACAAATTTAACGGACCGAGGAGACCTTTACCGCGCCATACTAGTCTTCAGAATGCCAAAAACATACGTATAAACACTCTGGAGTCCGTAACGGAACAAACAAGAGGTATATTTCACTGCTAAGGTCCATACAGTCCGTAAGATCGGACAATTCCAATGGTTGAATAAGCCGGATTAAGTCTGATGCTGAGTAAAGGGGAGTGTAAGATAGAGTGTTCGAAAGCGAAGGATCGGCATAAGCTACATAAATGTTAAAAAGGAGGCGAATTTACCCTATGAGATATACAGTAAGGTATATACCTCTCAACACAATAAAAGAAGGCGGCATCTCGTCCAAGCTTACTCGGCGGATCAAGGAATTGCGTAAAACAGCCCAGGATTGCGTGCACATGCTCATTGTTCGCAAAAGCAAATCAGAAGGCGGGTATATTGTAGTAAGCGGGCACAGTAACCTGGATTACCTCAAAAAGCATACGAAAAAAATGACCGCGGCATGTCTGGTTGATGAAAGCAAGGTATCCTCAAGGCTATTCCCGTTTATGCAACACTTCCGGAAGCAAAAGCTGCTTGATCAAGTTCCCCACATTAAACCTGAACGGTTCGTTGGAAGCAGCTGGTCGATTATAAAAAGATTTCTCAAACAAGATCCTCGTTTCAAAAACTTAACCCGGTCGCAGCAAATCAAAGTTCTCCGATTGGGACTCCAATATAAAAAAACGACAATATCCTCAATGAGAGCCAAAGTTGACGAGTTGCTTAAATAATGTTGGGACTGACAAGGAACCGCTGTAGGCGGTTCCTTTGTCATATTGCATAGAGATGCTGCGATAGTTAGCTATAAACCATATTTATTAAACCCGGTTTTTATACACCCTCATTGCGAAGAAATAAGCTACGAGCAATATGCCGACGCACCACGCAAGAGCGATCCAAATATCATTGCCTACCGGCTGATCCGACAGCAGGGCACGGATGGCTTCCACGATCGAGGTTACCGGCTGGTTCTCGGCAAAGGCGCGAACGACTGACGGCATCGAATCGGTCGGCACGAACGCCGAGCTGATGAATGGCAGGAAGATGATCGGATAGGAAAAGGCGCTTGCGCCCTCCACCGTGTTGGCCGTCAGTCCGGCAATTGCTGCGACCCAAGTTAATGCCAGCGTAAACAGCATGAGGATGCCGGCCACTGCAAGCCACGGCAATATCCCTGCCGGCGAACGAAAGCCCATAATCAACGCTACGAGAATGATGACGACAACCGAGATGGCGTTGGATACCAGAGAGGTCAGCACATGCCCCCACAGTAAGGTGGAACGTGAAATCGGCATGGTGTGAAACCGTTCGAATATGCCTCGCTGCTTATCCAAAAACAAGCGGTAAGCCGTATAGGATATACCGCTAGCAATCGCAATCAGCAGAATGCCGGGCAACAGGTAGTTCACATAGTTATCCGTACCGGTTTGGATTGCGCCGCCGAATACATAGACGAACAGCAGCATCATTGCAATCGGAGTGATGCAGACCGTGACGATGGTGTCCATACTGCGGGTAATATGACGCATGGAACGTCCAAGCATAACGCCCATATCACTGAAAAAATGTTTCTCTATCCGCTCCATTTACTTTCCCTCCTTGTTGCCGATGATCGCGAGGAATATTTCCTCCAAGGTCGGCTGTTTCTCGACATACTCCACCTTTGCGGACGGGAACAACTTTTTAAGATCCGAGAGCGTGCCGTTCGCGATAATTCTTCCCTCGTGCAGAATGGCGATTCGGTCGGCAAGCTGCTCGGCTTCCTCCAAATACTGCGTCGTTAGAAGTACCGTCGTACCGCCGTCGGCGAGCTCCTTGACTACCTTCCAAACCTCGATGCGCGCCTCGGGATCAAGCCCGGTGGTCGGTTCGTCTAGGAAAATGATCTGCGGTTTGCCGACAAGGCTCAAGGCGATGTCGAGCCTGCGGCGCATGCCGCCCGAATAAGTGGAAGCCCTGCGGTCGGCGGCTTCGGTCAAGCCGAAGCGTTGAAGCAAATCGTCTGCAATCTGACGCGGATTGCCCAGGTGTCGCAGCTTGGCAATCATGATCAGATTTTCCCGACCGGTCAGTATCTCGTCTACGGCGGCGAATTGTCCGGTCAGACTGATCGCCTGCTTCACATGGTCGGGCTTTGACGCAACATCGAATCCGCCTACGGTGGCGGTGCCGCCGTCTTGTTTGAGCAGCGTGGAGAGGATTTTGACAACCGTTGTCTTGCCAGCTCCGTTAGAGCCGAGCAGGGCGAAGATGCTGCCCTTTTCCACCTCGAAATCTACGCCCTTCAGCACATGAAGCTGTTTGTAGGACTTTTGCAGTCCAGTCACTTGAATCGACTTCGTTTGCATAGGAACCACTCCTTATTTAATAATCGTAACCTTCGATAAATCGGCTCCCATGCCTTTAAGCCCGGCGTAGGTCAGTTTATCCATCAATGCACCGTCAAAGCAGATCGTTTTGATGGTACGGTAATACTTATTGGTCAACGAAAAATACGCCTGAAAAGATACATTCTTGAGTGTAGCGCCTCTAAACGAGACGTCGTTTACTGCCGACTTGTCAAATTTAACGCCAGTAAAGGTCTGACCGTCAAAACACAGCCCGCTAAGGTCGGATTTTTCGAAGTCTACGCCGTCAAAGGAACAACCTTCAAAGATCGTTTTTCTAAGGTCGATCATGCTTAGCGTAACGTCGGTCAGTTTGACGCCCGTGAATGTTGTTCCTTCCATTCCCGACTTGCTGAAGTTGGTGCGTACAAGGATCGATTTATTGAAGCTTGCATTCGCAAGGTCAACAACGGATAGGGTGCAGTCCGTCAGATTCGCGCCGTCAAAATTGGCTTCGCGTACGTCGCTGGCCTTGAACGAGCTGCCAGTCAAGTCTGCGCCCGCAAAGTAGGCACCGCGTAACGCGCTAGCGTTAAATTGTCCTTTATGGGCCGTAACGCCGGCAAAATCGCTCTCTGACAGGTCGCTCGCGTTAAAGTTCGTCACGAGCTGCCGCTCCAGCGAGCGGGAGAGGTTAGCGACCTCCAGTACCGTCTGCTCGATATCGCCTATGCTGTCAACGGTCATCTCAAAAGCCGTTTCATCGTCCTTGCCCTCGGCTTTGAGATCGCGGAAGCGCTCCTGTAAATCGGAGTGCAGGTCGGCCTTTAATTCGGTGACGCTTTTAACCCCATCGTATGGTGCGAAAACGCCGTTCAAGTAGCTAGTCAACTTTTCATTCATAACATTCAATCCCCCTATAGTAAGTTTTCGAGCACGCGCTTCGCGTACTCCCAATTGCTTTTGTTGCGGACGTAAGCACCTTTGCCTTTTTCGGTAATCCGAAAATATTTACGCCGGCCGCCCTGTGATTCATCGCCCCAATACCACTCGATATCACCGTCGGCTTCAAGCCGCCGGACGCTCGAGTACATGGTGGCTTCCTTTAATTCATACTCGCCGTCCGAACGTTCCGCAATCAGCTTTACAATCTCGTAGCCGTAGCGGTCAGCTTCGGATAAGAGTCGTAAAATCATCGTATCGGTATGTCCTCGCAGCAAGTCGGATGTTATTTTGTTCTCGCTCATGTAATCAACCTCCATGTCTGTATAATACGGCATACTACCATGACTGTCAAGGTAGTATTTTAAATAAAATACTTTGCTTGAAAAATGGTTGTTTGCCCACAATAGAATTTATAGGTTTTCGAGGTACAGGAATCTGAAATTCTATTTGGCGATAAATCCTACCTCTAAACGCGGTCGATCATCCTGAATAGGCCTCGATAGAGGATTTCTCACCATGAAAAAGCTCCCCTTGCAGCAGTAGGTTCATTGATTTCACCTGTCTACCGTAAGGGGAGCCTATGGGACTTGCACAACTTCTTAGCTTATTGTTCATCTGCCCGGAATTCGAATCATCACGGTCGTCCCGATGCCGAGCCTGCTGTAGATCGAGACGCCGTAGGATTCGCCATACAGCAGCTTGATCCGGTTGTCGACGTTGCGAATGCCGTAGCCGGACAGTTTGTCGCCGCTTTGCGGCAGCTCGCTATCGCCCCGAAGGCGCATGCCCATGCCGTCGTCGATCACCTTGAGCACGATATCGCTGCCGTCGCGGCAGGCGCGGATCGTAATGTTCACGCCAAGCTCATGATCCCATATCGCATGATTGATGCAATTTTCGACGAAGGGCTGAAGGGTGAGCTTAATGATCGGACATGGCAGCACCGCTTCATCGACGTCGAAGTGAACGCGAAGCAGGTTGCCGAATCGCACTTGCTGGATTGAAATATAATAACGGGTCAACTGCAGCTCTTCGTGAATGGATAACGTGTTCTTGCCCTTGTTCAATGAAATGCGGTAAAACTTCGCCAGATCGGTCACCATCTTGTTCATGCGCGGGTCTGCGTTGCGGATGGCGAGAGACGAGATCGACGCGAGCGAGTTGTACAGAAAATGCGGATTAATCTGCGCTTGCAGCACGTTCAGCTCCGCTTCCCGCTTGTCGATCTCCTTCTTGTAGACGTCGGAGATGAGCGAGCTTAGCCGCTGGCCCATCTTGCGCAGCGCATTGCCGATCTGGCCGATCTCGTCGCGGCCGAGCGGCCGGATGTCGGCGAGCTCGAACTCTTCCTTCTCGATGCGCCTCATCATGCCGACGAGCGTTTCTACCCGTTTCGTGAACAGCCGCGCCGTAACATAGATCAGCAGCGCCATAACGCCAAGGCTGGCGATCGCGTAGATAAAGATCCGCTTGGCGGCCAAGTTCGCTTTGGACAGGAAGCTGCTGTAAGGGATGAGCGATACGCTCTTCCATCCGTACTTGGTCGTGTTGTAGACGACGAGCACATTCTCTCCGTTATACGTGCTGTCGAATCTCCCTCCGCTATCTACCGGGAAGGAGTCCGGCAGGGCGAGCGGCTGATTCAGCAGGCTCTTGTCCTTGGCGGACATGATGATGCCTTGCTCGTTAATGATGAGCACCGTCTTGTCCGACGATTCCTTCTCCATAAGCCGGAAAATATCCGATTCCAAAATATTAATCGTCAGTACGCCGTACGCGTTGTTCATGCTGTTGATATTCAGCATGCGCGAGAGCGTGAATATAGGCGGCTTATCCGGCTCGGAGGGCGACGTCACGAAGCGAACGTTGCCGAAGCTGCCGCTGAGCGACTTGTAGGCAAGCGATTCGCGAAACGTCTTGTCCATTTTTTTGATAAAAAGGTCGTCCGCGGGCAAGGTGTCATTGTTAATATAGATGGTCATGGAATCAATATCCGGATTCGTCGTCAGCATATTAACGAACGAGTTATTGATGTATTTGTAAGCATCGACGAACAAGGACGCGTCCTTCGAATAGTCGTTCGTCAGATAGGCGCGCATATTGCTATCCAAATAAAACGTGGCGGACAGCTTCGTATACGTGTCGAGCTTGTTCTCAAGGTTCGAGTTAATCTGTGCCACGGTAGAAGCGCTATTCGTCACCATCTGATCGGACAGCTCGCCGCGAATCGTCGTATAGGAATACAGGACGAAGAACAACAGCGGCAGAATGCCGCCGAGCAGGAACATGACGAACAGCTTCTCGCGGAGCCGCCAGTTGTATAACGGCTTTATTAGCCAGCCGGACAGTTTTCTCATGCGCGTTCACTCCACTCCAGCCTATAGATGCATTTTGCGATATTCGTTTGGGGTGCTGCCCTTATGCTTCTGGAACACAGAGCAGAAATAGGATACGTTCTCGTAACCGACCTTATGAGCGATCTCGCGTACCTTGAGCGACCGGTCCTTGAGCAGCTCGGAGGCATGCCCCATGCGGATGCGGGTCAGGTAATCGAGGATCGTTTCACCTGTCTTGTCTTTGAAAATAGAGCGAACATAGTTCGGCGACAAGAATACCTCCTTCGCAATGTCCTCGACCGTTATCGGCAGATGATAACGATCGGCAATGAGCTTCGCGATCTGGTCGGCGACCGATTGATTGCGGTCGAGATCGCGTTCGCTGGCCGCCTTCAGAAGCTCTCCGCAGAAGCGCAGCGTATAGGCATGGAAGTGGGCGATCGTCGGAAGCTGCGACAGCTCCTTCCAATGGTCGGCAAGCAGATGGTCGCGGAACGTTCCGGCCATCAGCGTCGTGAAGTGCTGCTCCAAAGCGGTAAGCAGCTGAATATTAGCTCTGACGGCGTAGTTGCGCTCGATTCGCTCTTGCCGCATGGCGGCGAACCAGTCGCCCAGCACCTGTCCGGTCCGATCCGAGTCGGACGCTTGAATCGCTCCGATGAGAGCGGCGGCGGCATGCTCCGCGCTCAGCTCCTCCGATTGCTTCACGGGCGTCACCGTTCCCGGGTTGATGACGGCTCCTGCTTGCCGATACAGCTTCTCGTCGTTGCAACGCTTCGACTCCTCGTAAGCTTCCCTCAGCAGGTTGAAGCCTCTGTATGGACTGGACAAGCCGATCGACAAGTCTGCCTTGCCGCCTATTGCTCGCGACAGCTCTTCTCGCAGAAGCTCCCAATAAGCGTGCTCCCATTGCTGGGGCTTGCCTTGGAAGAGGACGAACAGCGTATTCGGACTGGTCTCCAGCACAATGGAGGCGTCGAGGCGGGGTCCAAGTACGGTTCGTGCATATTCAGCCGCATCGTAAGCAAGCTCGTAGGCTGCATTTGCTGATTCCGTGTCGGTATCGCCAGCGGCCACGCGAATGGCAGCGACGGCGGCTCTCATGCCGTCCGGGAAAGCTGGCGGCTCGAACGTTATATAGGCAGCGCCGTAAGGCAGGTGAGCCGTGAAGCCCGTTGCCTGGCTTTCCCACTGGCGAGTCCATTCGATTCTTCGCTCCTCCAAAGGCTCTCGCACGATGCGAAGCAGCAGCTTCTCCAGCAGCCATCCGCCGCCTTGCCCGGCAAGCTGCTCCTCGTCGCATTTCTTCTTCACCTTCTCAAGGAGGGCTAGCAGCTCCTCCATATCGATCGGCTTCAGCACGTAGCCGGCCGCTTCAATGTTAAGCGCCGACTTAATATATTGAAATTCATTATGACCGCTTAAGTAGATAAGCTTGACGCTTTTGTCGATCTGCTTCGCCCGGCGTCCGAATTCAAGACCGTCCATAATCGGCATGCGGACATCGGTAACGATGATGTCGGGCTTGAGCTCGGCGAGCTTGCCGAGCGCCTCCTTGCCGTTGCGTGCCGTTCCGGCTACTCGAATGCCCGCTTGCTCCCAAGGAACGTATTGAACCATCGTTTCCAGCTCGATTGTTTCGTCGTCGACCAGCAGCACACTGTACATCTAGCCACCGCCTTTCTGTGAAAATGATGCTCTTTCCTCCAGTGTAACGGCAATGCCGTTATTCAACAACGGAAGGAGAGGAAGTGTGTGCTTTTGGAGCACGAATTGTTAAATCCTTATATAGAACGGCTTTAGTACCGGACCTATAATGAGGACACGAAGCAAAGAAAGCGCAATCAATTTACGGGAGGCAACACGATGAACATGCTATCGAAAGCGCAACCTAACCAGCGCAGCGCACCTGCCGTCCGTAAGCCCGAAAGGGGCGGACTGCTTGCCAGACTGAAGGAGCAGCGGCTGCTGTACGTGCTCATGCTGCCGGCGATCATTCTGACCTTAATGTTCTCCTACGTGCCGATGTTCGGGCTGTATATGGCATTCATTAATTATCAGCCGGGCGGCGGGTCGTTCTTCAAGCAATTTTTTACAACCGACTTCGTCGGGCTGCAATGGTTCGAATATTTCTTCACGAACGGCGACTTCGTTCGAATCATGCGCAATACGATCGCCCAGAGCTTCCTGTCGCTGCTGTTCGGATTCCCGATGCCGATCATACTGGCGCTCATGATTAATGAATTGCGCAATGGCTGGTTCAAGCGAACGTTCCAGACCGTCTCCTACATGCCGCACTTCATCTCATGGGTCATCGCGGCGAACATTATCGTCACGATGCTGTCCTCCGGCGGTGTTATCAACAACCTGCTCACGGGACTGGGAATCGTCGACGAGCCGATTCAATTCATGCAGAAGGGGCCATTGTTCTGGTGGATCATCGCCTTCTCGAATACGTGGAAGGATATGGGCTTCAATGCGATTATGTATTTGGCCGCGATCTCGGCGATCAACCCCGAACTGTATGAGGTAGCCAAGGTGGACGGAGCGAGCAGGCTGAAGCAGATGCTGCATATTACGCTTCCGTCGATCCGGCCGACGATCATTATCCTGGCCATCCTAGCGGTTGGCGGCATTCTGAATGCCGGGTTCGATCAGCAATATTTGCTCCAAAACAATACGGTACTGCAATATTCCGAAGTCATCGATACGTACACGTACAAGTATGGCTTGCAGAACGGCATGTTCTCCTACGGGGCGGCCGTCGGCTTATTCAAATCAGTCGTCGCTTTCATACTCGTCATCAGCGTGAATCAGATGGCCAAAAAAATGAACGAACAGTCACTGTTCTAGCAAAAACGAAGAGGAGAACGCGCCATGGTGAAAGACAAAAAAGATTTTCTCTTTATGACCGCCGTTTATGCGTTTATCGTTTCGGTGTTCGTCGTGACCTTCTATCCATTCTGGAATATATTCATTATTTCGCTGAACAGCGCGGAGGATACGCTGCGGGGCAACTTGTACTTATGGCCGAGGGAATTCAGCTTGGCAAGCTACGCGCAGATCCTGACCGACAGCGAAATATGGACGGCGATCAAGGTGACGGTGCTGCGGACGGCAGTCGGTACGCCGCTGGCTGTCATGACGATCAGCATGCTGTCGTTCGCGCTGAGTAAGAGGGAGCTGGTTGCGAACCGCTTCTGGACGCTGTACTTCGTGTTCACGATGTATTTTGGCGGCGGCCTGATCCCTTATTATATGGTGCTCAAAAACTATGGCCTTATCGACAACTTCATGGTCTTCATCGTACCTGGGCTAATGAACGTGTTCTATATGATCATCGTTCGGACGTTCATGCAGGGACTGCCGCAGGAGTTGGACGAATCGGCGAAAATCGACGGCGCGAACTACTTGCAAATTTTTTTCCGCATCATCCTTCCGCTCACGACGCCTGTACTGGCAACGATCGGTCTGTTCACCGCTATCAGCCACTGGAACTCGTGGTTCGACTCGTACGTCTTTACTTACGATCCGGAGCTGAAGACGCTGCAGGCCGTGCTCGTGAAGATTTTGAACCAATATCAGACGGGTTCGATGGTTGGAGACGCGCAGCAGATGGCCAACTCCGCTAAGCGGCTTGCCGTATCGCCGGATACGATCCGGATGGCGGCCACGATGGTCGCTACGCTGCCTATCATTATGGTGTACCCGTTCCTGCAGAAATATTTTGTCAAAGGCATGACGTTAGGCGCGGTTAAGAGCTAATCAATGCGAATTTCTTTTGGGAGGTGTTGCGGCTACTAGTATTAGGAGTACGGAACGTTTATCTGTTAAAATGACGACAACGAACAAGGGGGATTTTGCATGAACGCAAAGAAATGGCTGCTCTCGATGCTTACGGCTGTAATGTTGGTATCCGTATTGTCCGCATGCGCTTCGAACTCATCTAATAAACCTAGCAACGGCAACAACACGGAGAACGGTGCCGAAGGAACGAAGGAACCGGGTACCGATCCGATCACGATTACGTTCTTCGATAAAAACACGGGCGACAAATTCGATAACCTGATTGCCAAAGAGATTACGAAACAGACTGGTGTGACGATCGAAATTCAGCAGCCTACCGGCAACCCGACAGAAAAGCTGAACCTGATGCTGGCGAGCGAAGACTTGCCGGATATGATCATGTTCGACCGCTCCAGCGATCTGGTAGCAAAGTATATCGAGGCAGGAGCTATCATTCCTCTTAATAAACTAATCGAAGATTACGGCCATGACGTATCCGAAATGTACGGCGATGTGCTGAACAAGACGCGTTACAAGGACGGCAACAACTACTACTTATCCAACTGGTACGGCCTTGAGCATGAGCCGGTATTCGGCTTCAATATGCGCAAAGATATCGTGAAGGAGCTTGCTCCGGACAAAGCCGACGGCGGCGTGCCGTTTACGGCGACGGAATTCAAGCAGCTGCTGAGCGACTTCAAAGCGAAATATCCGCAAATCGAAGGCAAGGATACGATTGCCCTGACGATGGACGGCGAGAACTTCGGCGGCACGATGGGAACGTTCAAAGGCATGTTCGGTCTGACCAACTACTATGAGACGGACGGCAAGCTGCAATACGACGTGAAAAATCCGAAATATCGCGACATGATTCTGTACATGAACGATCTGTACCGCTCGGGTTTGATGGATAAAGAATGGGCAATCAACAAGCGTCAAGTATGGGAGCAAAAAATTGCGACAGGCACGATTTTCTCCTCGACAGGCGCGTACTGGGATCTGGGCAACTCCAATACAATCATTAAAAAGGACATCGGCGAGGAATCGCAGCTGTTCGCTTACAAAGTCGTTGCAGACGGTCTCGACCCGTCGAAAACAACGTACGGCGGCCGCAGTTCCCTTGGCTGGGACGCGATCGCGATTACGAAGAAAAACAAAAATCCGGAACGCACGATGCAGTTCATCAACTTCCTCGCCAGCGAAGCAGGCCAATACTTGCTCATGTGGGGCATTGAAGGCACGCATTGGGATATGAAGGACGGCAAGCATACGCCGCGTCCGGAAGTGCTGCAAAGCTTCAAGGACGACTGGGCTGCTTATACGAAAGAAACAGGCATTCGCAAATGGACTTGGTTCATCAAGAACGGACCAGGCGCCGACGGTACGCCGTACGATCTTCCTGGCCGTTACGAGCGTTCCCCGATCGACCAAATGGCGATCAAGAACTTGTCGGATTCGATTTTCGACACGGCGATTTATGACGGCTTAAGCCCGCAAGGCGGCACGCCGGAAGCGCTGAACGAGCAGAAGATCAACGACATTACGAAGCAGGCGATCACGAAAGCGATCATGGCGCCTTCTGCTGAAGAAGCGGGAGCGATCTTCGACAAAATGTTGTCCGACATGAAAGCAGCCGGCGACGAGAAAGTAGAAGCGGTCTATACGACGAACTTCGCATCTCGTTCGGAGCTGTGGAAGTAAGAAGCGAGCGGCAAGGAGCAAACGTACGAATGGGAGGCCAGCATTGCTGGCCTTTTCTATTAGAAGATTATATCTTGCTTTCGCCTGCCTCCGAAAGAAATCAAGAAGCGCTTATTAGTGACTATCGGGAGCGGGGAGCTTTCTTAGGAACTTAGGTAATCTTATTTAATCGAAATAGCGTCCAAATGTAAGTATAAGAGTGAAATAAGGTGTTCTGGATTCGCTAACCTACGGATTACAGCGTGAAATAGCAATTAAGGTTTCAACGATTCCTTACAGTGATGAAACTTCATAACTTAACGAATACGGGCAACGGGGAGAGGATTACACATGACAACGGTTATTGGGCAAATTAAGTTGGAGAAGGATGGCAACGCTTACGTGGCGGATAACGGCATCGTAAAAGTAACGGCGAATGTTGCGGACGGTACGCTTTCGTATGCATGGAAGGATGGACAGTCGTTAAGCGCTACTTACGCTGAAGCACGTTATGGCTGGGAGACGGTGCGTTCTTCGCTGTATAGCAAGCATGACGTGCCTGCTGAATCGGTGAAGCCGATTGCGGACGGCTTCGGCGAAGGCGTGCGCTTCAGCTTCGTGCATGAGGATCTGGGTAAACCGCAGCTCCGTCAGCATATTCGGTTGTACGAAGGGCTGCCGTATGCGCTTGTCGAGCTGGAGGCGGTGAGTGAGCATGAGTGGGAGACGAACGAGCTGACTCCGCTTGCCGCCTATTTGAATGACGGCGGCGTGCTGGACTTCGGCGATGACGCCGGAGAGGCGGAAGTTCGGGCGTTGTTCATTCCGTACGATAACGACAAGTGGGTGCGCTTCGCCTCGCATGCGAATCAGAACAGCGTACGCAGCTATGAAGTGACGGCGGTCTACCGTTCGGAATCGCGCCGCGGCTTCGTCTTCGGTTCGGTGACGCATGATACTTGGAAAACGGCGATCGACGTGGAGGGTACATTCACTTCGACGGTTGGCAGGGTGCGTGTGCAAGCCGGTGCTGCGGACCTGCAGACTCGCGATACCGTTCCGCACGGCTCGCTGCGCGGAACGAGCATCGTCTCGCCGACGATATTCGTTGGCGCGTATCTCGATTACCGCGAAGGCATGGAAGCCTACGGCAAGGCGAACGCTATCGTGAAGCCGGCGCTGGGCTGGTCCAGCGGCGTGCCGATGGGCTGGAACAGCTGGTCGGCCGTTATGGCGAAGCTCGATTACGACGTATACACGCATACGTCGGACTTCTTCGCATCGGCACTTCAAGGCGAAGGCTTCGCCGACGACAGCGGCAGCTTGTATGTAAACTTCGACGCCTTCTCGGACAATTTGCCGGCGGAGCAGCTTACGGATGCGGTGCGCCGGGTGAAGGCGAACGGTCAGAAGCCGGGCACGTATTATACGCCGTTCGCGTTCTGGGGAAGCAACCCGGATACGCCGGTGGAAGGAACGGACGGCGCTGTGCTGTACCGCGAAATACTGCTTAAGGACGCCGGCGGCAACCCGCTGCCGAAGCTGGATGGCGCATTCCCCATCGATCCGTCGCATCCGGAAGCGATCGCTCGGATTATGCGCAAGCTCGATGAGGTTGTTGCCGCGGGCTTCGACTACTTGAAAATGGACTTCCTCGCGCATGGCGCGATGGAAGGCGTTCATTACGATTCGGCCGTGCGGACCGGCATTCAAGCGTACAACTTTGGCATGGCTGCCATTGCAGAGGCGCTCAGTCCAGATCGAATCGGCCGCGAGTTCCTTATTAACCTGTCGATTGCTCCGCTCTTCCCTCATGGCTATGCGCATAGCAGACGCGTATCTTGCGATGCGTTCGGAACAATCGATGATACGGAATATATGCTGAACGCGTTGACGTATGGCTGGTGGATTAGCGACAACTTATATCGCTTCAACGATCCCGACCATATCGTATTGTACAAGAGCGACAACCAGCGCGCCACCTCGGAGCATGAGGGTCGCAGCCGCTTGAATGCGGGCGTCATCGCAGGCACGTCGCTGCTGCTTGGCGACGACTACCGCATGGAGGAGGCCGCTCGCCGCGCGAAGGAATGGATGACGAACACGGCGGTCATGACGCTCGCCCGCCGCGGCGAGACATTCCGTCCTGCGGAAGGCCGCAGCGGTACAAAGGGCGAGCACCTGTTCACGCTGGCCGGCGACGGCGGCGTATACGTAGCCGTATTCAACTTCGACGCCGAGAGCGGCCAGTCGAAGACAATCGATCTCGCTCGCGTCGGCATTGACGCCGCTAACGGCTTATTCGTCCGCGACCTATGGTCGGGCGACGAATACAGTCTGACGCCGGGCACGGCCGAGCACGTCGTTACACTGGAAGCAGCCGAATCTAAGCTGCTATTCTACAAATAACATAACAAGGGCTGTGCCATTAGCTGGCACAGCCCTTTATTGCATGGAAATAGCGAAAATTTGTTACGCTATTTTAGAGTAGAGGCGGCGATTGGTGCAAATAGCGAAAGTTTTTTTCGCTATGGTGGCGCGGGAGAGTGCTTGAATAGTGGTTGGAGCTCGATTGGTGGGAAATAGAGAAAGCTTGTTTCACTATTTCTGAGAAAGGGCATCAATTGGTGCAAATAGCGAAAAGACTTTTCGCTATTGTGGCGTTGACGGTCGCCCATGTCCTCGAGCCCGTCACCACGCGCCGATATAAGTATAGAAAGTATACGTATATCGCAAAATCGAGTGTGTTGGAGGAGAATAGGTATAGAAAATATACCTACCTCCTATGAAAGTAACGTCCAAGTGCTCCAACCCAGCCTCGCGCGCCTACATAAGGATAGAAAGTATACGTATATCACAAATTCGAGTGTGTTCGAGGGGAATAGGTATAGAAAATATACCTATCGCCCATGAAAGTGAGTTGGACAAGGTGCGGTCTCAGCGGACTGCATCAGTACTTCAACTTCAGCATGTTGCGCTCGGTGATGAAGGTTGAGGTGTTGAACAGCAGCAGGACATCCTCGATGCCGTTCTGCTCCATGTAGTCGGCGATGCTGCCGTTGTAGTAACGGATGTCGATGACATGGATTTCGGAGACATGCTGCGTCAGGAAAGGCAGCATGCTGTGCGCGTACGAATCTTTGATCACGAGCAGTTTCTCTTTATCTGCATAGGCTGGATCAATATTCGTTGTCAGCGTCATAAGCGCGTGGACGCCGCCTTGGAAGTAAGAATATTTGTCCTTCTTCTCCAAGTAACTTGCGTCGTACATGCTATCGAACGTCTCTTCTGAATCAGCGACGTACATTTGCGTAGACGCCTCATTGAGCGGTTTATACACTTGGATCGAGTCCGGCTTCAGGCCACTGAATTGGCTGCGTGTATGGTAGCTTCCGAGAAAATCGCTCGTAACCGTCTCGATGCGGAATTCGGATTCAGGCAGCGGTGCCCAGCCCATCTGTTCCGCATATGCCGCATAGGCCAAGTAGGCACCGTATGAAGTCCAGTGGTGATCAGTCCGGTAATAGATCGGTTTCTCGTCGGCAGCATGCGGCTTTAGAATGTCAAAGCCGTTCATGAAATGTAAGCTGTCAGCGAGCTGCTTCTCAATGTAGCCGTTAACGATCGTCTGCGGGTACGCTTCAGCGAGCCATGGCAGTCTCTTTCCGTAGATGCCAACAGAGCCCGGAGCAAGCAGAAAGGACATATCCGCTTCCGGATGAGCTTTGGCGAAAGCGGCTACGGCATCGGTCAACTGCTTGATTTGCTCGAAGTCAGGTTTGTCGAACTTCTCGAATAAGTAGCCGTCCTTGCCTTTGTATATGCCGTTGTTTTCCTGCTGCAGACGAAGCTGCTCCATTGCAGATTTGACGGATACCCAATTATCCCTGTACGGAAAATGGTCGGTGATGTAGCTCTCCGTCTGCTCCGAAAACTTCTTGTTCCAAATATTGTCCCAAGTAAGCTCAGGCTTGCCCTGCAAACTCCGATTCTCCATGTCGGAGAAAGCTTGCATCGGCAGGGAGAAGAACAGGACCGACATGACGAGCAAGCTGCCGGTGAACCCCCATACGTATGCGGCATTTGTCTTCTTCATTGCTGTAACAACTCCTAGAAGCGGAAATATAAAAACGGATTAAACGTTGCATCGACCAAATAAGCGACGGACAAGAAAAATAAAATGCCGTGCCAGACGAGGCGAACGCCACCGCCGCTGCTGCTTTCTCTTTTTCTTGCAGGCAGCGATGCTACGACTAGCAGTATTAATAAGATCGCATTCGTGTACAACAAGTACAAGCTGTTGTTATCCAACAGCGGCTGCCCGCCCGCGCCGACCATCGCGGCGAAATAAGCACCCATCTCCCCTAAATCCTCGAAGGCGAAGAACACCCATCCGATTAGGATCAATACAAGCGCGTACGTATGCCGAACCCAGGCAGGTACGCGTTGCAATAACCGCAGTCCGATCCATTTTTCGAAAATAAGCACGACTCCGAAATAAAGACCCCACAGCAGGAAGTTCCAGCTTGCGCCATGCCAGATACCCGTCAGCAGCCATACGATCATGATGTTGCGAAGCTGCTTCCAAATGCCGTGGCGATTGCCGCCAAGCGGGATGTACACGTAATCGCGGAACCAGGTGCTGAGCGAGATATGCCAGCGCCGCCAAAAGTCGGTAATACTTGTCGCCGTATACGGCTTGTTAAAGTTCTCGTTGAAGCGGAAGCCGAACATAAGGCCGAGTCCGATCGCCATATCGGAATAACCGCTAAAGTCGAAGTAGATCTGGAACGCAAAGGCGATAATGCCGATCCAAGCGGTTAAGGCGGGCAGCGAGCCTGGACTGCTGCTTGAGATGCCGTCCCAGAGCAGGCCGATATTGTTCGCCAGCAGCACCTTCTTGGCAAGACCGATGATGAACCGTTGAACGCCTTCAGCGAACATGTCCATCGTGACGGTACGATGCTTCAACTGCTCGGCGACCGTCTTGTAATGAACGATCGGGCCAGCCACCAGTTGCGGGAATAGAGCAACGAATGTGCCGAAGTCGAGCCAGTTGCGCTGCGCTTTCGCCGTGCCTCGGTAGATGTCGATGATATAGGACATCGATTGGAACGTATAGAACGAAATGCCGATCGGCAGCGGCAGGTCAGTCGGCGGAATGCTCGTACCCAGCAATGCGTTGACATTATGAATCAGAAAGTCGGCGTATTTGAAAAAGCCGAGCAGCGCCAGGTTGATAATGATCGAGAATACGACGATGCCTTTGCGCTTGCCTGCGCTCATATTCGGCCTGCTTAGCAGCAGGCCGAAGCAGTAGTCGGTGACCGTCGACAGCAGCATGATCGCAATGTAGATCGGCTCGCCCCATGCGTAGAAGATAAGGCTTGCGGCGAACAGAACTAAATTTTTGATGCGCCATGGCGAGCTGAAGTAGAGCAGCAGTACCGCAGGCAGAAAGATAAATAGGAATAATAGGCTGCTAAATACCATAACGGTTATTTTTGAGCGAAGAAGGTTTCGTATTCAGCTGTTAGCTTATCTACATCCGCGCTATCGGCAATCACGAAGAAGATGTAGTTGCCTTTCGTGATCAGCTTATAGTTTTTGGCATTCTCGTATTGGTCTGGGAGATAAGTCTCAAATTGCTTCTGTACGTCGCCGGCACGTTTCTTGATTGCTTCCTCTACCGTTGCAACATCCTTAGCATCCTTCACTTTAATAATCGCAATTTCGTTCGTTTTCACATTCATCATCGGCGTCATTATCGTGAATTGGTCAAGCAATGCAGCGTCGAGGTAATACAATTGCGTCAGCATGTCGCCTTGCAGCTCCATAAGTGCCGGTTGCTCGACCTTCGCCAGCAATGCATCCATCATTTCTTTCGTCGTTTGCGTCGGTTCAACGACTTTCTCTTCTTGCTGTGTATTATTGCCCGATCCGTCATTCGCGCCGTTGTTATTGCCTCCGTTGCCGCCCGAGCAAGCAGTAAGCATAAGTCCTAATACGATCGTGAGCAGCAGTGCCATGTACATTTTTTTCATGTGTGGAATCTCCTTGTTGTCTGTTTTTTTTGAATTTCTTACCACTTAGGAAAGTTTAAGTTCGCTGAAGCGTCAAAGCGAACTTAAACTTTCCTATTGGCGAATAAACCAACCTTTAAACGCGGTCGCTCATCTTCGAAAGACCTCGATAGAGGTTTATCTCATAGCCTCAAACGAGCAAGGTTCGACAATTGTTGCAATGAAATTTTTGGGAAGGTATGCAATTATTTTGGCGTAGGGGTTGAGAAACGATACCCGGCAAGGGTTTATTGCGATTTGATACACGGACCGAATTGTATGAGCTATGCCTTAAGCGAAGAATGAAAATTGTAAAACCTTAGCAGGAAAATAGATATTTTTGGAGAATTTATACCAAGATTTTCTATGAAGATGTTGGGAGGGTGCGTCCAGTTCAAAATTATACTCAAAGCTCTCTGCACATCAAAGAGGCAGCTCCGCAGGAAGAAGTTTTTCGATTTCAAGTGTACGCGAGTACGAGACTTGAGGAGTTCTCTGCTTTGAACTGGGAGACATCACAGTTGGAAACTTTTTTACGTATGCAGTTCGAAATGCAGCAACAGTCTTATAAGACGAATTATCCCGAGTCGAGTTATCAGATTATACTGGTTGACGATCAACCTGTAGGTCACATGCTGGTGGCGGAGCAGGTAGAACGGATGGTATTGGTCGATATCGCGCTGCTGCCGGACTTTCGCGGTGGCGGAATCGGTACGGCATTCATCGAGAAGCTGCAGCGGGAAGCCGGAAGATCGGGCAAAACGATTGTCCTTCATGTCGTGGCGACAAGTGCAGCTAGGCGACTGTATGAGAGATTAGGGTTTCGCGCGACAGGTGACAACGGCTTTCAGCTTGAAATGCAGTGGGAGCAGTCAAAATTTTAACGAGGAGATGAAGGAATGGCTGAACCGTATTTAGGTGAAATTCGCATGTTTGCGGGTGCTTATGCTCCTGTAGGGTGGGCGCTTTGTGATGGCTCTCTAATAAGAATTTCTGACAATGAGGCTTTGTATACCCTTCTTGGCACGACATATGGCGGGGACGGTCAAATGACGTTTGCTTTGCCGGACTTGAGAGGCCGTGTTCCGATTCATAAGAGCAACACGACTCCTATTGGCCTCATTGGCGGAACGGAACAAGTCACGTTGACGCAGACTCAGCTTCCGTTACATACGCATGATGTCATCGGCTCTTCAACGACAGGCGAAGCTTCATCGCCGGCGAATGCGGTGTGGGCCGCCTCTCCGTTGAAAACGTATTCGGACGGCCTTGCCCCGGCACCATTACCCCCTATCAATAAAGTACCGATGAGCGGCCGGGCGATTGGCGTTGCGGGCGGTAATTTGCCGCACGACAATATGATGCCGTCCTTAACGATTACTTATATTATTGCGCTGTACGGCATTTTTCCGCAACCGAACTAGCAGCTTTTAATCAACTACTTTTCGTATGAAGGAGGAATTTAATAATGGGAGAGCAATTTCTTGGCGAGATTCGCTTGTTTCCGATCGGGTTTGCTCCAAAAGGCTGGGTCTATTGCGAAGGGCAAACGTACTCGATCGCCAGCAACTCGGCGTTGTTTTCGTTGCTCGGAGTGACATATGGCGGAAATGGAACAACGACGTTCAATCTTCCCGATTTACGGGGGCGCGTACCGATAGGTTTCAACCTTGATCCCGGTAAAGGTACGGTTTATTTGCAAGGCCAGTCGGCGGGAGAGGCAGCACACACGCTGACTGTTAATGAAATGCCAGCCCATAATCATGGGGTGAGCGCCTCTTCGAACGATAAAAACTTATTAAATGCGCCTACCGATAACGTGTGGGCTGCAGTAACAAGCCCTTATACAATCGGGACGGGAGCACCTGTGGCGATGAATCGGGAGGCGCTTGCGAACTCGGGCGGCAGTCAGCCTCATAACAACATGCAGCCGTATTTGGCCATGTCTTTTTGTATTGCAACAACGGGAATTTACCCAAGTCGAAGCTAAAAGGGGCGATAAGAGATGGCAGATCCGTATACTGGTGAAATTCGTTTGTTTGCAGGGAGCTTTGCTCCGAAAGACTGGGCGTTCTGTAACGGACAGATTATGAATATAGCTCAAAATACAACGCTATATTCCATTATAGGCAATAGATATGGCGGAGACGGACAGAGGACGTTTGCTTTGCCTAACTTGGGAGGAACCGCACCGATGGGGCAAGGAACCGGTCCTGGATTAACCCATCGCGATGTCGGGGAACCGGTAGGAAATGCAAGCGTGACGTTGCTTAGCACGGAAATGCCTGCTCATATTCACATACCGACGGCCGTTACCAATGTAGGCAATTCAGAAAGTCCAGCCAACAACTATTGGGGAGAGCTCTCTCCGGCAGGAAGGCCTCCAGTAGCAAGGCCGCTTTATGATGCGGCGTCTAATGTGCCGATGTCTCCGCAGGCTATAGGAGTGACAGGCGGTTCAGGGCCGCACAACAACATGCAGCCATATTTGGTTTTGAACTACATCATTTGTTTGAGCGGCATTTTTCCGCCGCGGCCTTAATAGGGACTTAACTATAAAAATGATGCAAGTTATAGGAGAGAGGACTAATTATGAAACCAATCGCTAGCATAATTCGTGATAGCGATAGCGCCGTTCCTTTGCGCGGGCAGCCTATGGCTGTCGCGCGCATTTTTTTATCGCTTTTGTTGGCGTTATCGCTGATTTATCAAGTCGCACCGCGCACGGCCGATGCGGCGGCGGCAGACGGGACGTATGATTTTAGCGGGATTTCCGGGACGGATAGCGGAGGATCAGGCTTCAGTAAGATTAGCAATGGGCTATTCGTCGTTAGCAACGGCTTTGCGCAAGATGGAACTAGGATATGGTCGGAAAATCAGCAGACTGCCAATACAACGGGAACTTTGACGATCAAGGCGGAAGGCGGGGTCTTGAACAAAACGTTTACGTTTCAAAACCTCGGCATCAGTGCTTACGATAACATTGGACTAAGCCTGGAGTCGATTTCCGTAACCTTGTATAACAGCAGCGGGGGTGTAATAAGGACTATCTCAAGCGGCTTGGGGCAAAACATAGCTCTGACCACTAGCGTTGTTCAGCTTGGATCGCTGCTGAATGGCGGCAGTGCGTACAATGATGCGAACGTTGCGTCATTGACATTTAACTGGCACTTCAATAATACTAGCGCACCTTCCAATTTGAATATCGAAAATATTACGATTTCTAACGTGCAGGCAGCTTCGCCGGCGTGGACGGCTACAGCTTCTGCAGCGACGGCGACTCCTACAGTTGGCGTAGATGACGCGATTACGCTGACGGTGAAAGACTCGACAGGCAGTACAGATACGAGCTTTTCTGGAGCGCGCAATGTAACGGTGTCGGGCTATACAGCAGCACCGAACGGCTCATACGGAAGTTATAACGGTACGGCGCTTACTGCATCTCCTACTACGGTTAGCGTAAGTTTTGCGAACGGCGTTGCCACGTCGAACTTGCGACTGAACAAAGCTTCGGCACAGACGGTAGCCTTTAGTATAGCGGGCGTGAATACGCCTGCGACGAATACGGTGAGCATAACGCCAGTGGCGGGAAGTGCGGCTTCGATGGCCGTGACGACGAACGTCGCCGCGCCAGCCAGCAATGGCGGTTCGTTCGCGCAGCAGCCGGCAATTACGCTTCGAGATACGTTCGGCAACACGAGCGTGGGCGATAACTCGACCACTGTGACGGTATCGAAGTCCGATGCAGGCTCGTGGACGCTGACAGGTACGGCGACGCGGACGGCGGCTTCCGGCGTCGTGACGTTCAGCGGTCTAGGCGCTACGAATGCGGCGGCGGTAACCGGTGCGCAGCTCGCCTTTAATGCGGGCGGGCTAACGCAAGTGCTGAGTTCGGCAGTGAACCTGCCTGCTCCGACAGGGGCGTGGACGGCTACTTCTTCGGCAGCGACGGGTACCCCTGCAGTTGGCGCGAACGACGCGATAACGCTGACGGTCAAAAACTCGGTCGGCAACACGGATACGACTTTTACCGGAGCGCATAACGTGACGGTGTCGGGTTACTCAGCGGCGCCGAATGGCTCGTACGGCAGCTTTAACGGAACGGCGCTTACAGCATCGCCGAATACGATAAGCGTAAGTTTTGTGAACGGCGTAGCAACGCCGAACCTGCAACTGAACAAAGCGTCGTCACAGACGATCGGTTTTAGCATAGCGGGTGTGAGTACGCCTGCGACGAATACGGTCAGCCTAACGCCTGCGGCGGGAAGTGCGGCTTCGATGGAAGTGACGACGAACGTCACCGCGCCGCCTAGCAATGGGGGTTCGTTCGCGCAGCAGCCGGTCATTACGCTTCGCGATGCGTTCGGCAACACGAGCGTAGGCGACAGCACGACTGTTGTAACGACATCGAAGTCCGATGGAGGCGCGTGGACGTTGACTGGAACGGCGACGCGCACGGCGGCCAACGGCGTTGTGACGTTCAGCAGCCTTGGCGCTGCGAACGTGGCGGCGGTAACAGGCGCGCAGCTCGCTTTCGATGCGAGCGGTCTGACGCAAGTACTGAGCGGCACGGTGAACTTACCTGCTCCGGCAGGGGCATGGACAGTTAGCGCGGCAGCCGCCACATTAACACCGGATGTCGGAGTTGATGATGCCGTTACGTTGACGGTGAAAGATGCGCTGGGCAACACGGATACAAGCTTTAGCGGTGCGCATAACGTGACCGTGTCAGGCTATACGGCGGCGCCGGACGGCTCATACGGCAGCTTCAACGGTACGGCACTTACGGCATCTCCGAATACGATAAGCGTTACTTTTACGAACGGCGCAGCAATGGGGAACTTGCGATTGAACAAAGCGGCATCGCAGGCGATCGGCTTCAGCGTGGCTGGCGTAAATACGCCTGCGGCGAATACGGTGAGCATAACGCCTGTAGCGGGAAGCGCGGCTTCGATGGCAGTGACGACGAACGTCACCGCGCCGTCCAGCAATGGCGGTACGTTCGCACAGCAACCGGTCATTACGCTTCGCGATGCGTTCGGCAACACGAGCGTAAGCGACAGCACGACTGCTGTAACGGCATCGAAGTTTGATGGAGGCACGTGGACGCTGATAGGAACGCTGACGCGCACAGCGACTTCCGGCGTTGTAACGTTCAGCGATCTTGGCGCTACGAACGTGGCGGCGGTAACCGGTGCGCAGCTCGCCTTTAATACGGTTGGTCTTACGCAAGTGTCGAGCGGGTCGGTGAACTTGCCTGCTCCGGCGGGAGCTTGGACGGCTAGTGCAGCAGCCGCTACATTAACACCCGTTGCCGGCGCTGACGACGCGATAACGCTTACGGTCAAAAACTCGCTCGGCAACACGGATACGAGCTTTACTGGAGCGCATAATGTGACCGTGTCCGGCTATACGGCAGCACCTGATGGATCATACGGCAGCTTCAACGGTACGGCGCTGACGGCATCTCCGAACACGATAAGCGTTACGTTTACGAACGGCGCAGCAACGGTGAACTTGCGATTGAACAAAGCGGCATCGCAGACGATCGGCTTCAGCGTAGCGGGATTAAATACGCCTGCGGCTAACACGCTGACTATTGTGCCGGCAATCGGGATAACTTCGATGGGGTTGACGACGGGGGTTACTGCACCCTCCAGCAATGGCGGTTCGTTCGCGCAGCAGCCGGTCATTACGCTTCGCGATGCGTTCGGCAATATTGATGTAAACGACAATACCACCTCTGTAACGGTATCGAAAGTTGATGCCAATACGTGGACGTTAACGGGAACCAAAACAGTGTCGGCGGTCGCTGGTGTAGTGGCGTTTAGCGACCTTGGCGCTACGAACGCGGCGGCGGTGACAGGCGCGCAGCTTGCGTTTGATGCGAGCGGGCTTACGCAGGTGCTGAGCGGCATGGTGAACTTGCCTGCTCCGGCAGGGGCATGGACGGCTAGTGCAGCAGCCGCTACATTAACACCCGTTGTCGGCGCTGACGACGCGATAACGCTGACGGTCAAAAACTCGCTCGGCAACACGGATACGAGCTTTGCTGGAGCGCATAATGTGACCGTGTCCGGTTATACGGCAGCACCTGATGGTTCATACGGCAGCTTCAACGGTACGGCGCTGTCCGCATCTCCGAACACGATAAGCGTTACGTTTACGAACGGCGCAGCAACGGTGAACTTGCGATTGAATAAAGCGGCGTCGCAGACGATCGGCTTCAGCGTAGCGGGCGTAAATACGCCTGCTACGAATACGCTGACGATTGAGCCGGCAGCTGGCGACGCAGCTTCGATGGCAGTGACGACGAACGTCAACGCACCGTCCAGCAATGGCGGCTCGTTCGCTCAGCAGCCGGTCATTACGCTTATCGATGCGTTCGGCAATACGAGCGTAGGCGACAGCACGACTGTTGTATCGGCAGTGAAAGCTGATGGAGGCACATGGACGCTGACAGGAACGCTGTCTCGTACAGCAGATTCCGGTGTTGTGACGTTCACAGACCTTGGCGCTACGAACGAGGCGGCGGTAACGGATGCGCAGCTTGCGTTCGACGCGAGCGGGCTGACGCAAGTGCTGAGCGGCACGGTGAACTTGCCTGCTCCGGCGGGGGCGTGGACGGCAAGTGCAGCAGCCGCTACATTAACACCGAATGTCGGTGATGATGATGTAATAACGTTAACGGTGAAAGATGAGCTCGGCAACACGGATACGAGCTTTACCGGAGTACACAGCGTAATTGTATCCGGCTACTTGGCAGCACCAGACGGTACGTACGGCAGCTTTAACGGTACGGCGCTTATGGCATCTCCGAATACGATAAGCGTGAACTTTACGAACGGTGTTGCAACAGTAAGTTTGCAATTGAACAAAGCGGCGTCGCAGACGATCGGCTTTAGCGTAGCAGGCGTAAATACGCCTGCGGCGAATACGCTGACTATTGTGCCAGCAATTGGGATAACTTCGATGGTGCTGACGACGGGTGTTGCTGCACCATCCAGCAATGGCGGGATGTTCGCGCAGCAGCCGGTCATTACGTTTCGCGATGCATTCGGCAATGTTGACGTGAACGACAATACCACTTCGGTAACGGTATCGAAGGCTGATGCCAATAGGTGGACGTTAACGGGAACAAAAACCGAAACAGCGGTCGCTGGGGTCGTGACGTTTAGCGGTCTTGGCGCAACGAACGCAGCGGCGGTAACAGGCGCACAGCTTGCGTTTGACGCGAGCGGGCTTACGCAAGTGCTGAGCAGCACGGTGAATTTGCCTGCTCCGGCGGGAGCGTGGACGGCAAGTGCGGCAGCCGCTACATTAACACCGGATGTCGGTGTTGATGATGTGATTACGTTGACGGTGAAGGATGAGCTCGGCAATACGGATACGAGCTATACGGGAGTACACGACGTGACGGTGTCCGGCTACACGGAAGCGCCTGACGGCACGTACGGCAGCTTTAACGGTACGGCGCTGACGGCATCGCCGAATGCGATAAGCGTTACTTTTACGAACGGCGTTGCCACGGTGAACTTGCAATTGAACTACGCGGCGTCGCAGACGATCGGCTTCAGCGTGGCGGGCGTGAACACTTCCGCGACGAATACGTTGACTGTGACGCCTGCTGCTGGAAGCGCAGTCTCGATGATGCTGACGACGAACATAGTCGCGCCTTCGACTAATGGCGGCAAGTTTGCGCAGCAGCCGGTCGTGAAGCTGTTCGACGCCTATGGCAATATTAGTGTAAACGACCACAGCACGAGCGTGACGGCGTCGAAGAAAGACGGCGGCAGCTGGTCGCTATCAGGAACGGCAACGAAAACGGCTAGCGCAGGTATCGTTGCGTTTACGAATCTGGCCGCAGCTAATGCGGCTGCAGTGAACGGGGCGCAGCTCGCTTTTAATGCGAGCGGACTGACAGAGATCGTCAGCTCCGCCGTGAACTTGCCGACACGCAGACATTCAGGAGGTTCATCCGGAGAAGGGACTTCTGAACCCGATACAGGAGCGGAAGTGTTGGTCAACGGCAAGCCGATTGCCGCCGGTAAGATTACAACAACGACTGTGAATGGGAAGATCGTAACGACCCTGGTTGTCGATCAGTCAGCGCTTGACAGCAGACTGGAAGCGGAAGGGCCACGTGCAGTTATTACGATTATGATTAGTTCACAATCCGATGTTATTATCGCAGAGCTTAACGGTCAGATGATCAAAAAAATAGAACAGAAGCAAGGCATTTTAAAAATTGTCACCAAGCGTGCCGGCTATGAGATCGATTCTAAACAAATCAACATGGATGCGATTGCCGGTCAACTCGGAGGGAAGAAAGATCTTCAAGACATCAAAATTCAAATTGAAATCGGCATACCGACAGATGACGTTTTGAAAGTCGTGGAACGTTCGGCAGTTGAACGAAAATTTGTCATTGTCGTGCCGCCGCTTGAGTTTCTGGTGCGTGCCATTTATGGCAACCAAACCGTGGAAATCTCCAAGTTCAGCGGCTATGTGGAACGTACCATTGCAATTCCGGAAGGCGTCGATCCGAAGAAAATTACGACCGGTATCGTCATTGACCCGGATGGCAATGTTCGTCATGTGCCGACCAAAATTGTTTTCATGGACGGCATGTACTATGCCGTAATCAAGAGTATGACGAACAGCGTTTATTCCATCGTCTGGCATCCGGTGGAATTCTCGGACGTCTCCGCGCATTGGGCCCAAGCAGCGATCAACGATATGGGCTCGCGTATGATCGCCCAGGGAACGAGCAACGGCCTGTTTAATCCTGATCAAGATGTTACACGTGCTGAGTTTGTCGCTATTCTCGTTCGCGGACTGGGGTTAAAGCTGGAGGACGGAAACCGTTCGTTCTCGGATGTCCACGCTTCGGATTGGTATAGTTCTGCCGTACAAACCGCGGTTTCGTACGGTCTGATCAGCGGATATAACGATGGTCGATTCCATCCGATGGACAACATTACACGGGAGCAAGCGATGACGATTATTGCGAAAGCGATGACGCTCAGCGGACTGAAGGAGAAGCTTAAACCTGTCGATGCAGCCGATCTTTTACGTGCATTTACAGATGCGGATAACGTGGCCAAATGGGCACAAGAGAGCATTTCCGAATGCTTGCAAGCAGGAATTGTGTCCGGGCGAACAGGGAATAAGCTTGCTCCTCAGGGGACTTTGACACGAGCAGAGGCTGCTATAATGGTTCAAAAGCTTTTGCAAAAGTCCGAGCTGATTTAATTCTCGCAGGCTCGAAATAATTATAAGCAAAGCCCGCCTAATTGTAGGCGGGCTTTGCTGTTATTCTCTTTCCACCCTGCCACAGACCAGCTACGCGGAGCTATATGTCCGGTCCTCCGCGCTGAAGTCAACGAGCTTGCAACGGCCTTCGAAGGTCAGCTTGTCCAAATAAGCGGCAACGGCAATGTAGATATCCGGCTTGCCGGAAGACATTCGCTTATCGCTCACCAGCTTCTGCTCGATCAGAAATTCGGATACGGAACGGGCGCTTATTCGGCCCCGATGGAGCGCGTCGTCGATGATGCGCTGCGAGGAGGCGCCTAACCGGAAGAGGTTGGCGTTAGAAGGCTCGGTTACAGGAACGTAGCCGGGTGCAGCAGCAGGCGCAGTCGCGGGCGGCGCCGCGGGTGTTGGTTCATCCTCGAACAGATCGAACAAGAACATGCCTTGACCTTGTTCATCCGCCATGAAGCTAGAATCTTCAGGCTCCGGATCAGGCAATGGAGCAGGCTCTTCCATAGCAGCGGATGTGTTGTAGTCAGTGCCGAACGGTTGTCTGTATGCGGCGCTTGTTTCTCGCGGCAGCGCAGCGATACGTTCCAGCCTGTCCTGCTTCTCGAGCCCGCGCAGCTTGGCGCGCAGCCGAATCAGCTGTCGTCCTAGCAGCGGCAGCTTCACCCGCATATGAGCCTCAATGTCCGGCGGCACGACGAGCTCTTCCGGGAAGGGCAAATAGACCTGATGCTCGATTCGCCAGCCGTCCCGATATTTGCCGAGCACCTCGTTCATCTCGCCGTCGAGCACGTCGAACCCTTTTAGAATCGCGCTTACCGCCTTGGCATCAATGCCCGTATGGAGCTGCAGATGCTCGATGCCGAAGTAACGGATTGTATTCGTTGGCACGTGAAGTACTTTGTGCTGATAGCGCAGCGATCTGCCGCATTCGCATTTGGTCTCGGGCGATACTTCGCCGCTGTCGGTGAAACCTTGGTAGTCCCATTCTTCTATAAAGGCTTGAATTTCCTCGAATTCGGCATCCTCGGGAATGAATTGGACTTTAACACGGGCTAATTGCCTGGCGAACAACGTTCTTCTGCCCCTCACGAGCTCGTGGTGGATGAATTGCCGCTGCTCTTCGGTCAGTTGGGCCATTATGACATCGCGCTGCTCAATCGTAAGTTCATAGCTCATCGCCCTCGTTGCCCCTTCCTCGTAAAATGATTTTCGGATATGTGCTTAGTCTCTCCATCCATTATATAATAAGGGTCGGCACAGCAATCAAGAGGGATGCCGCTGTGAGAGGAGCTGGATAAGAGATGTCAGGGTCAAAAGTGAAGGTAGAGGCGCCGAAATTGCCTGCAGCGCTGGAGTCTAGAACGATCGATGCTTATGAGCTATGCGATGAATATGCGATCAGCGATTGCGTCGTTCGGGATTGCGAAGTGGAGAATCAGACCGGATATCGGATCTGTTTGGATCGTATCCTATTTCAAAATGTCGCGTTCCGAGGAACGAGTCTGCCGAAGTCGGAATGGACGGACGTCCGGTTCGATAATTGCGATTTGTCGAACATCGATTTGAACGGGGCTATTATGCATAGAGTGACTTTCCATGAATGCAAGCTGCTCGGTATGGATTTGACCGAAGCGACGCTGCGCAACGTCTTGTTCGATGAGTGTTACGGGGATTACGCGGTGCTGCGGTTCTCGAATACGAAGCAGGTGAAGTTTGAGAAGTGCTCGCTTGCCAAAGCGGACTTGTCCAATATGACGCATGCTCAAACCTCACTTCACGAATGCAATATTGATGGCGTGCAATTCGCCCAAACGAAGCTTCGCGGCGTTGATCTCAGCAATTGCGATTTTGCAAGCTTGAGCGTGAATATAGAAGATTTGCAAGGGTGTATGATATCGCCGCTTCAAGCGTCGTCGTTCGCGACCATGTTCGGTTTAGTTGTGAATGAGGACTAGAAAGCTTACAATACAAAGAAAAAGACGAGGATATTTACGAATATGCTTGAGGTGAAGGGCCTGTCTTACATATAATGATTAAAGCTAATAAAGTTGACGTTGCACTATGATGTAGGAGGATATAGACAGATGGAATATGTAAGCACGAGGGGCAAGATTGGGAAAATCGGCTTTTTGGACGCGTTCCTGATGGGACTTGCCGATGACGGAGGTTTGCTCGTACCTAGCGAGATCCCGGTAGTTCCCGCAAGCACGCTTGAACAATGGGAGAAGCTTAGCTACCAAGAGCTGGTACTTGCTATTTTCTCTTATTACACGAATGAAGAAATTCCAGAGCAGGACTTGAAGGAAATGGTGTACGCCAGCTACGCGACGTTCCGCGATCCGGAAGTGACGCCGGTGCGCAAGCTGTCGGACGAGCTGTACTTGCTGGAGCTGTTCCACGGTCCGACATTCGCGTTCAAGGATATTGCATTGCAATTCATGGGCCAGCTGTACACGTACGTGTCCCGCAAGCAGGGCAAAAAGATTCACATTCTCGGCGCGACATCCGGCGATACGGGAGCATCGGCGATCGAGGGCGTGAAGGGCAAGGAAGGCATCAAAATTTGTATCCTTCACCCGCATGGCAAAGTAAGCAAAGTGCAAGAGCTGCAAATGACGACGGTATTGGACAGCAACGTGCTGAACTTGTCGGTTGAAGGAAACTTCGACGATTGCCAAGGCATGATCAAGGAGCTGTTCGCCGATCTGGACTTCAAAGCGAACAATCATTTGGCGGCGATTAACTCGATCAATTTCATTCGGATCATGGCGCAGATTGTTTACTACTTCTATGCTTACTTCCAAGTGAAGAAGGAGACGGGTGCAGCTGTTGTGAACTTCGGCGTGCCAACAGGCAACTTCGGCGATATTTTTGCAGGTTACGTGGCGAAGCGGATGGGCCTGCCGGTAGGCAAGCTGATCTTGGCGACGAACGAAAACAATATTTTGGAGCGTTTCGTGCTGGAGGGCGTGTACAAGCCGGGCGACTTCCGTATGACCTACAGCCCGTCGATGGACATTCAAGTAGCAAGCAACTTCGAGCGTTACTTGTATTATGTGCTGGGCGAAGACTCGGCGAAGATCGGCGAGCTCATGAACCAATTCAAGTCGGAAGGGCAAATCGTCATTTCCGGAGATGCGCTTGCGAAGGTGCAATCGGAGTTCGGCGCGCATGGCGTGCAAGGACAGGAATGCCTCGACACGATATCGGCGTACAAAACGGATACGGGTTACCTGCTTGATCCGCACTCCGCATGCGGCGTTGCAGCAGCTAACAAATACAGCGGCGACGGCGTAGTGACGATATCGCTGGCGACTGCTCATCCCGCTAAGTTCGATGAGGCGATCCGCCTCTGCGGCATCGAGCAGCAATATCCGGAGCAAATCTCGGCATTGTTCGAGAAGGAGCAGCGTCAGACTCGGGTCGACGGCTCGCTGCCGGACGTTGTAAGTGAACTGGTTAAATTCTATAACGCATAAGTAGGCTGTCCCAAAGGCAAGTTAGAGAATGGATTTCATCCAACCAAACAGGCCAAAGAACGCGAAATCAACAGTCTGATTGGATTTCGTACAGGCTAATGATGGCGTTTTGGAGGAAATGAGTAATTTGGGTCGATTAGATTGGAGATTTTCCAGTCAAAAGTCAATGATTCGTCGAAAGGAGCTGTTTGGCTGGACAAATTCCACTCAAAACAGCGAGTTTGGTTTGGCAGGGCATAAATGTGAAAGCCGCTACTTGAGGAGAAATCCTTGCGTAGCGGTTTTTTGCGCTGCTCTTTTTTTGTGTAACCATTCAAAACAATAATTAAGTATCTAATAACAATCAAAATATATTGTAAAACGATAAATAATGTGTTAAATTCAATATCGAGATATCGAAGGGAGGTGTGTTTGATGAAACGAGGTTCTACCTTGTTCCTGAGGGGGGTTGTCGTGCTACTTGGCCTTGGGGCACTTGCAGTATGCATCTTCTTGTTGCCGTGGATTGCGAGCGGAGATGCGGAAGCCCATCCGGAGGACAGTTATTTGCAATATCCTTTTTTGGTGTGTTCGTATGTATTGTCTATCCCGTTTTTTGCAGCATTGGTTCAGACGTTGCAGCTTTTAAGCTGCATTGATCGGGGGTATGCTTTCTCGGAATCATCGGTTAGAGCTTTGAGGACGATCAAGCATTGCGGCATTACGATAAGTATCTTTATAACGCTCGGCGAACTGTTCGTCATTCTGTTCATAGACGATGAAGTCACGCACATTATTACGCTGGGAGTCGTATTCATTTTTGCTTCAAGCGTCATTGCGTCCTTTGCTGCGCTTCTGCAGAAGGTTTTGCGAGATGCCATAAGAATCAAAATAGAAAATGACCTAACGGTCTGAATGAATTGAAATTTACAAAAAGCGAGGGGCTTTTTTATGGAACGGGGAACGACACTATTTTTGAAAGCGGCTGTTATCGTTATTGGTCTGCCAATACTTGCTTTATGCATATTTGCAGTGCCGGAGATAGCGAACTATTTAGTAGAGATGTATCCGGATCATTCGTATTTGAAATATCTTGTTTATATCGTTTTTTATGGAGCGGCGATCCCGTTTTACGTTGCCCTGTATCAAGCATTTAAGCTTTTGAACTATATCGACAAGAACAATGCTTTCTCGGAACTATCCGTACGCGTATTAAAAAATATCAAATATTGCGCGATCATCATCAGCTGCATCTTCGTGTTAGGTTTGCCGATCTTCTATCTTTTTGCGGAGAGGGACGACGCGCCGGGTGTCATCGTAATTGGAATGGTGCTGGTCTTTGCCTCCATGGTGATTGCCGTATTTGCCGCTGTTCTCCAAAGGCTCTTGAAAGAAGCTATCGATATCAAATCAGAAAACGACCTGACGGTCTGAGGTGAATGATATGGGGATTATTATTAATATAGACGTGATGCTGGCTAAGCGGAAAATGAGCGTGACCGAGCTTGCCGAGCGGGTTGGAATTACGATGGCTAACCTTTCTATACTGAAAAACGGAAAAGCAAAAGCAATTCGGATCTCTACTTTAGAGGCGATTTGCAAAGCTTTGGATTGCCAGCCGGGGGATATTTTAGAATACAGAAGCGACGAAGGCAGTACGATTTGATTTCAACTATAAATAAAAAACGAAGCAGCCTGGTCTCAGCGAGAATGGGCTGCTTCTTCATGTTCTTGCTCTTGTTCTTGATTCCATAACAGGCGCATCTCCTGCGAGTGTGCGAGCAGCTCGGACAAAGTTCCTTCCGCCTCGACGCGGCCGTCCTTAAGGACGATAATATGGTCGGCGCGCTGAAGTGCGGCTCTTCGGTGGGAGACGATGAGGCAGGCCGCATGCGGCGTATGGGCAACGCGCTCCCATAACAGCTGCTCGGTCGCCACATCGAGCGCGCTCGACAGGTCGTCGAAGATGAGCAGCTCCGGCTCGCGAATGAACATGCGGGCCGCTGCCGTGCGCTGCGCTTGACCGCCGGACAGCTTCACGCCTCGTTGGCCGATCATGGTGTCCAGTCCGTGCTCCAGGCTTGGAATATCCTGATCGAGCACGGCCGTATGGATAGCGCGCTCGCGTTTATCCTCGTTCGCGGCGGGCAATCCAAGCAATATATTCGTGAGCAGCGTCTCACTGAAGAGATTCGGAACCTGCGACGTATAGGCGCTTCGCGGCGGAACGAAGAAGGAAGCGGGATCCGTGATGATATGTCCGTTCCAGCGAATGTCGCCAGCCTCAAGCGGCAGAAGTCCGAGTATGGAGCGGAGCAGCGTTGTTTTGCCAGAGCCGATGCGCCCTGTAATGACGGTAATGCCGCCTCGTCGCAGCTCCAAGCTAATGTCGTCGATGCCTCTGCCGGAATCCGGGTAGCGGTAGCTAACATGGCTTACCGTTAATGACTGGAATGGAGCATCGCCGTCTATTCGACCATTAGCAATGTCGATTGGCACGGCGGACTCTTCCGACCATTCCCCCCCTAAGAGCAGGGGACGATGCTCCGTCAGTGAGTCGGAAGAAGCGCCTTGCAGCAATGCGTACATTCGTTTGAACGATACGCCTGTCTGCTGCAGGTGCGACAGGAAGTTGCCGAAGAACGACGTAAAGTCCGTTACGAACGCCAAGTAATAGATGAATAAGGCGAAGTCGCCGACCGTCAGCTCGGAGCGCTGTAACGAAGCTGCTCCAAGCAGAAGGATGAGTCCTGTTCCAACATTGACGATGTTGGAGAAGACGGAAGCGAGCAAGGAGCTGAACAGCCGGTCTTTCAATGCAGCTTGCCTGCGTTTCAGGTTCAGGTCGCGGAAACGTTCGATGAATCGCTCTTCTGCTCCCGCGAGCTGAATCGCCTGCACGGAGCCGAACATTTCGCCGACATGTCCCGATACCCTGCTCGTCGCCTCGCGGCTTTCCGCGCGGTAAGCCTGCACCCGTTTCGTTGCGATCTGAGTGACCGAGACGATAAGAATGATCGGAAGGAAGACGTAGCAGGTAATCATGGCATCGACACGGAGCAGAAGGACAATAGCGGCTGCTGCAAAGACGATTTTGCCGATGAGATCAAGCGTCCAGCTAATGGCATCCTCGGCTTGCCCGGCGTCGTCGCGGAATTGGGAGAGCGCCTCGCCCGGCGAACCGGGAATCGCCGCTGCTGCCGGTTGCTTCAAAATCTGGCGCAGCATATTCGTGCGGAGCAGTGCCCCCATATGGAAGCGATGGAGCGAATCGGTCCAAGCGCCGCCGTATATATTGACGATCCGGGCGACGGATATGGCCATCAACAGCGCTGCCAAGCCATAAGCGCTCAAGGTCCATGTAGACTGGCCGGTCAGTTTATCGAAAAACTGCTGTATAATTAACCCCGGAAATAGCGGGAATAAGTGAACGCCAATCCATAAAACCGCGTTTGCCGTATAGAGAACCGGGCGATAGCGAATGAGCCGCCACATCGACTGCAGCGTCGAAGGTTGGATGTTGTTGCCGTTCTTTTTCATACTTCTATTCATGTTCATGCAAGCACCTCCTCGGTCCCCGTTCTTAATAGTTGATAGAGGCGCGAGCTGTTGTCTGCCGCGAGCTCGGTACGCGATCCGGCTTCAACAACCGTTCCCGCATCCAGGATGAGGATGTCGTCAGCGCGCTTTATCGTTGCGAGCCGGTGGGCGATAATGATGGCCGTTCGTCCGGCGAGCAGCTTATCGATGGCTCTTTCCATATGCGATTCCGTCGCGGGATCAAGCCTGGATGAAGCTTCATCCAGAATGACGAGGCTTGGATCGGCTAGAAATGCGCGGGCGAACGCAAGCAGCTGCGCTTCTCCGGCCGAGAGACCGCTGCCGCCCGAAGCGAGCGTCGTATCGAGCCCGTTCTCAAGGGATGCCAGCCATGAAGCTAAGCCTAGATCGGTCAACACCTCGATGAGGCGAGCATCCGGGATGGAAGAGTCATATAAAGTGAGATTGTCGCGGACAGTCGCTTGGAATAATTGAATATTTTGCGAGACCATGGCGATCTTGCCGCGGAGCTGAGACAGGGCTACTTCTCTGACGTCCTCGCCGCCGATGCGCACAGTGCCTTCCGTTGCGTCGTAGAATCGTACAAGCAGGCGGGCAAGCGTGCTTTTGCCGCTTCCCGTTCTCCCTAACAGGCCGAGCACTCGGCCTGGAGCAAGCTCGAAGCTGACATTGCGCAGCACGGATGCAGCGCTGGTCTCGCTGCTGTCTTGCCCTCTGTAGTTGAAGCTGACGTCCTCGAACTTAACGGCCAGCGCGCCGTCTGCCATCTGCGATGGCGAGTGCTTTTCCACGAGTGCAGACTTCGTCGCGAACAACTGGCTGACCCTAACAATGCTGGCGTCCGCACGCTGCAGATCCTGAATTTGCGTCCGGATTTGCTCCAACGGATGGTTTAGTAGCTCCGTATAAGTGAACACCAAATAAATCGTTCCGAGCGTCATGGCATCGGTAGCCCACAAATAACCGCAGTAAATAAGGGCAAGGGAACGGCTAAGCGCGAATACGAAAATGGTCGATACCCACATCGTGTAGCCGCCGAAGCTTGCTTTCATATGGATTGGAAGCAGCTTGCGCAAAATGCCGTGAAAGCGGCGCATGACGAAAGAGCTTGCGCCGTTCGCGCGGGTGTCCTCGGTGCCTGCCATATGCTCGCCAAGGAAACCGTACATTTCGGCATAGGCCTCGCTTGATTTGACCCATGCGGACGAGAAAGAGGAACGGATTCGCTGCAGCACGATAACGGCGGCTATGACGAAGAGCGTCATGCCCAGCCCAAGTATCCAATCTTCAAGGAACATCATGACTAGCACGCCTGATATGAGCAGTACATTGACAGACAAAGAAAATACGAAGCTGGAGAAAAAGTTGGACAGCTCGTTCACGTCGCCGTCTATCCGCTGAATCATTTCGCCGCTCGTTCGTTCTTTATGGAACGACTGGTCGAGATGAAGGCAATGCTTGGCAAGATCGCCCCGCAGCGCGTTCGTCGCCGTCCAGCCGACCTGTTCGCCCACATATCCGGAGCAGACAGTAACGAGCTGATAGAGAAGAGCAAGCACGATGAATAGGACCGCGCCGCCGATGAGGCTGCCGAGCGAGACGCCCGGCTTCGTCGCTTCGTCGATGAATTGGCGTATAATCTGGGGATTCCAGAGCTGCAGGCCGATTCCGGCTATAAGCAATAGCGCGAGTGCTGCCAGCTTACCGCGTTCATGCCGCAAGTAGGAGCTGAGCAAGCGCCAATATTGTTTGATAGGTATGTTCAACGCGATTTCCTCCAAAGAAGACAAATTCATCCAATATATGTTCTAATAGTAGGGGGAGACCAATGGAAGGCGCAAGGTAAAAGTTAAATATAAAGTTTAATCTACATACCCTAGCGGAACGATGCCGAAGAGGTGATAAAATGGATCATTTGTTGCAGCAGGCGGAGGCTGTGCTTATTCAGCATAAGCAGGAGCATGTGCTTCATGTCATGAAAAGTTTGGACATGCCGGAGCGTGAGCGATTGTGCGAGCAAGTGCTTCGCGCGGATTTGGATCGGTTGAAAAAAATAGTGAACCAGCATCGCGCTTCCAATAACGATGACATGGGAATGATTGCTCCAATCGCCTATAAAGAATGGGACAGCTTTGGCCAAGCGGAGCGCGATGACTATATACAGCTAGGCTTGGACCAATTACGGAATGGCAAAATAGCCGCTCTCGTCGTAGCGGGAGGACATGGCAGCAGGTTAGGCCATGACGGTCCGAAAGGAACAATCGACATCGGGCTGCCCTCAGGCAAGTCGCTGTTCGAGTTACAAGCGGATCGGCTGGCGGAACTCTCGCGCAGGGCAGGCGTCACTATTCCCTGGTATATCATGACAAGTCCCGATAATGATGCGGAGACGAGAGCTTTTTTCGAAGAAGCGGGATTTTTTGGTTATCCGAAGCAGGATTGCTGCTTCTTCCAGCAGCATACGATGCCGGCGGTTGATTACAGCGGCAAGCTGCTGTTTTCGTCGGAGTCCGAGCTGAACTTCGCGCCGAGCGGCAACGGGGAATGCTTCTCTTCCCTGCGAAGCTCGGGGGCGCTTGAAGATATGAAGCGGCGGGGCATTCAATGGGTGTTTTATTATAACGTCGATAACGCGCTCATCCAGATCGCTGATCCGGCTTTCATCGGGGTAGCGGTTGCCGGCGGGCATCCGATCGCGACCAAAGTTGTGGAGAGGACGAATCCCGACGAGAAGATCGGCATTCTATGTACGAGGAATGGCAGACCTGCGGTTGTTGAGTATACCGAAATTCCGCATGCCATGCTCGAATTGCGAGAGCTGGACGGCAGTCTTACGTATCATTTAGGCAACATTTCAATTCATTTGTTCCGGCTAGATTTCATAGAGAAGCATGCCGATACCGACCTTCCCTACCATGTCGCGAAGAAGAAAATCGACTATATCGATGCGGAAGGGCGTTATGTGGAGCCAACCGAGCCTAACGCTTATAAGCTGGAGCGGTTTATATTCGATTTCTTCCCGATGTCAGACGGAATGACGGTGTTGAAGGCAGGGAGGGAAGGGGAGTTCGCGCCTGTCAAAAACAAAGAGGGCGAAGACAGCCCGGCGAGCGCGCGAGAGCTCGTACTTCGGGCACAGGCGGCGGCGGAGACGCAGCGTAGTGCCAGCTCCTTGGCTTCGGAGCTGACGTTCGTGAACGGTCCTTATTTGCAATGGCCGACCGAGCGCGGCATGACGATGATGTGGGAGACGTCGCAGCCGGCGACTGGAAAGCTTGAGATCTATGCCGCGAATCGTATACATAGCGGGGAGCGGGGCAATTACGTGCTCCATGATCACCCTATGATGACCGTGCATAGCGAAGAAGGATCGCATCGACGGATTCAGCGGCTTACCGTGGATGGTTTGACGCCGGGAACGACTTATTTCTATAAGGCGTATGCGGATAGTGCCGAGGGGAGGAGCGTGGAGGAAGGGCCGCATCCGTTCCGCATAGCTGCGCCGGGCGGCGTTCCTTTCTCGTTCGTCGTGACGAGCGAGACGGGAGGTTATCATTATTTTGACCAGAGCGGTGGAGATATTAATAGGTCGCTGTTCAGTCAAATGAGCAAGTATCGGCCCGACTTTGCTCTATTCGTCGGCGATATGGTGGACGATGGACGCAGGCAGGAGGACTGGCATACGTACTTGTTCGGGCCGGGAAAGGAATTGCTTGCAGCGACACCGTTCTATAGCTGCTTAGGCAATCATGAGTATCAAAGCTCGTGGTTTTACGATTATTCCGCTTATCCGCATCCGGGCAATTATTACTCTTTCAACTATGGAGATGCCCATTTCATAGCGCTGGACAGCACCGATTTCATTAAGGATGACTTTTATCCGGATGGTGATGGATCGATTGGCCCCGGCCATGCGCAATACGATTTTTTGGAGCGTGATTTGCAGGCAGCTGCAGAGAATAAGGCTTTGAAATGGCGGATCGTGTTCATCCATTACTCGCCTTTCGTATCGGGAGGTTATGAGGTGGAGGCGTTGCGGAAGCTCGCGCCGGTCATGGAGAAGTACGGCGTCGATGTCGTATTCAGCTCGCATACGATCGTGTACGAGCGAAGCCATCCGCTGCGGGAAGGGAAGCTGGATTTCGACAACGGGATTGTCTATGTCGTGGCCGGAGGAGCGGGCGCCATGCCGAGCTGGCAGCTCCCGAAGCGGGAATGGCATACGTCGCAGTCGCTCGCCGTACCGCATTTTGTACAGGTGACGGCGGCAGGCGACTGCCTGGATCTTCGAGCAATCGATATCGAAGGCAGGCTGTTCGACACGCTTAAGATCAGGAAGGGGAGCGGCGGGGCGAAGCAGTTCATATAGTAGAGCTACTGAGTCAGCGGCAGAAGCAGCCGCGAGCAGTGTTAATAATAAGCGGTGAAATCCATCTTACAGCAGCCAGTCTAGTAAAAGTAGAAAGGATAAGATGGATACTCAGCCTATTGCTGAACTTATGAGGTGTCAGAAGCTCCAAGAGAGATGCTTCATGCAGAATAAGCAGAAGAATCCATCCTATTAGATGCCGAATTAGCAAGATTGTAAGAATAGGATGAATAACGCTTCCTAAAAAAGAAATCCGACCCGATCCAAGCAAACCTAGTGA
The DNA here is from genome assembly GCF_056396205.1 of Paenibacillus sp. 05T425. Lineage (NCBI taxonomy): Bacteria > Bacillati > Bacillota > Bacilli > Caryophanales > Paenibacillaceae > Paenibacillus > Paenibacillus sp. 05T425. Next base: position 404,697 of record NZ_JBFTLA010000001.1, on the reverse strand, counting down.
GGTTACTTGGAAAAGGACGGATTTCTTTGGTTACTAGATTAAGATTAGCACCCTAACGCGCATAAGTATGCTGAGGGGCAAGCATCTCGCGCAAGTAGCGGCCCGTTAAGGAGTCGCTGCTGGCCGCAACCTCTTCCGGCGTACCGGAGGCGACGACCGTACCGCCTTTATGTCCGCCGTCCGGCCCCATATCGATAATATGGTCGGCAATCTTGATCATATCGAGATGATGCTCGATGATAACGACGGTGTGGCCGGCATCCACGAGCTGGTTCAGGCAGTCGATGAGCCGCTGAATGTCGCGCAGGTGGAGGCCCGTTGTCGGCTCGTCGAGCACGTACAGGTTATGCGAGCCGCGCTTCACCTTGCTCAGCTCGGTGGCGAGCTTGATACGCTGAGCTTCGCCGCCGGACAAGGTAGCCGATGATTGGCCGATCTGCAAATAGCCAAGACCAAGATCGTTCAGCACCGCCAGCTTGCGCGCGATATAAGGCTGATCGTCGAAGAAGGCAACGGCATCCTCGATGCTCATATCGAGCACCTCCGCGATGTTCTTCTCCTTAATGCGTACATCGAGCACGCTTTCGTTGAAGCGGGCGCCCTTGCATACCGGACATACCGCTTCGACGTCGGGCATGAACTGCAGCTGCGTCGTGACCGTTCCTTCGCCTTGGCAATGCTCGCAGCGGCCGCCGTTCTTCTGATTGAAGCTGAAGTCATGCTTCGTGAGCGGACTGCCTTCCGCGCTTGCCGCCTCGGCATACATCTCGCGAATGCGGTCGAAGAAGCCGACGTAAGTGGCCGGATTGGAGCGGGAGCTGCGGCCGATCGGCGATTGGTCGATCGTGATAATGCCGCTAAGCTGCTCATGTCCTTCCAGCGCGTCATGCTCGCCCGGCACGATGCGGGCGTCATGGAAGGTTGCATAGAGCTGCTTGCACATGACTTCGTTAATGAGCGTACTTTTGCCCGAGCCCGATACGCCGGTAATGCACACCATAACGCCGAGCGGAATATCGACGGTAATGTTCCGGAGATTATTCGCCCGCGCGCCGCGGATGGTAAGCTTCATCCCTTGCGGCTGTCTGCGCTGGGCAGGGACCTCGATTCTTCGGGCGCCAGTCAGGAATGCGCCCGTAATGGAGTTCGCCTCGGCGCGAAGCTGCTCGACCTTGCCTTCGGCGATAATACGGCCTCCGCGCCGGCCCGGTCCAGGCCCGACCTCGATAATATGGTCGGCGCTGCAGATCGTGTCGATGTCATGCTCGACGACGATGATCGTATTGCCGATATCGCGCAGCTTCTTCAGCGTATCGATGATGCGCATGCTGTCGCGGGCATGAAGGCCGATGCTCGGCTCATCCAGCACGTAGAGCATGCCCATAAGACCCGAGCTGATCTGCGTCGACAAGCGAATACGCTGCGCTTCGCCGCCGGAGATCGAGTCCGAGCGTCTGCCAAGACTCAGATAGTCGAGTCCAATATCGAGCAGCAGCACGAGCCGCGACTGAATCTCGGCCGTAATCTGACGGCCGATGACTGCGGTTTCTTCCTTGAACGTCAGCCCGTCGAGGAAGGAATGCAGCTCTTGAAGCGACTTTTGGCATAGCTCATGTATATCCGCGCCGCCGACTTTGACATGGAAGCGCTGCGGCTTCAGCTTGCGTCCTTCGCAGTCCGGGCATGTGTGCTCGATCATGACGCGCTTGTAAAATTCTTCTTCAGCAGGACTCACTGCCTTGCGCTTCAGGTACAGCTTATACCACCAGTTGATCATATGGACGAGTCCGCCGTAGCTCATCGGCTTGCCGATATGGCGGGCTTGCGTTTTGCTGATTTCATCACCGGGCGTGAACGGGAATTTCTCTCCGCGCGACCCGTAGAAAATAAGGCTGTGCGCCCAATCGGGCAGCTCCCTGAGCGGGGTATCGAGGCTGAAGCCGTAATGCTTCGCCAAGCTGTTCAGCATCGCCCAGTTCCAGGTCGTATTGTTCGTTCCGAGCATCTTCGGATCGAGCGCGCCTTTGTTGATGCTTTTGTCGGCGTTCTTCACCAGAAACTTCGCTTCCGCGCGCATGAACGTTCCGATGCCGCCGCAGGTGCGGCAGGCGCTGTCCGGGTCGTTGAAGGAGAAGTAGTTCGGCTGCAGCTCGCCGAGCGTCAGATGATGCTCCGGGCAGGCGAAGCCTCGGTAGAAGTCATCGGTATTCACTTGCTTGCCTTCAGGAACGCCGGTAATCTCGAAGCGGATGAAGCCTTCGCCCACGAGCTTCAAGCTGTTCTCGATCGTTTTGGTGAGCAGCTTGAACACGTTTGACTGTACGACCACTTTATCGATCACGACCTCGATCTGATGCTCGATTTCCTCGTCTAGAGCAATCGGGTCGCCCAAGCTGAACCGCGAGCCATCGATGATAACCGTACGGAAGCCTTTGGAGCGAATTTCGTCGAACGTCGTTTCATAGTTCTCGCCGTAAATTTTGTAGATCGGCGCGAGCACCTCCAGCTCCGTGCCCATCGGCAGCTGCTGGATACGATCGATCATTTGGCCGGGCGTCCGAGCCGGAACTTTATGATCGCAGAACGGACAGCCCGCATCGCTTGCCGAGGCGAACAGCAGCCGCAGGAAGTCGTAGATGTCGGTCATCGTACCGACTGTCGAACGCGGATTGACGATCCCTTTTTTCTGCTCGATCGCAATGACGGGAGATAGACCGAAGACGAAGTCGACATCCGGTTTCTTAAGCTGATTCATTCGGCTCTTCGCGAAGGTGGACAGCGATTCGAGGAATCGCCGTTGTCCTTCGCCGTAAATGACTTCGAACGCGAGCGACGACTTGCCGGAGCCGCTGACACCTGTAATGACCGTCAGCTTGTCGCGCGGAATGTTAACATCGATATTTTGCAAATTGTTCTGCCTTGCTCCGCGTACTTCAATAAATTGCTTCATACGTCGATCACATCCCCCATTGCGGTTCGTCCATATTTTCGAATAAATAGGCAGGTTCGCTTAAGCTCACCCGGCTAGCAGGAGTCGCCTTCGTGTCTGATTCCAGCTTAGCGATCAAGCCCTGTTCGGCCAGCCAGTCACAGCCCGTCGTAATCGCTCCCGTATCGAGATCGATGACCGGTTTGAACTTGTGCATGATGTCGATTGCGGTACGAACGTCGGCTTCCTCCTTCAAGTAGGCAAGCACGGGAGCGAATAGCCGTTCGGCTCGCTCGCTCAAATACACGTTAATGCTCTTAAGCGCATCGTTCACTTTCTCCTCGTGGGCATTGGCCGCAACGAGCTCCGAATACACCGTCCGAAAAAAATCCGGGTTGTACGTCAGCGCCTGCTGCACGCATTCGCGCATCGGAATATCGCCATTCAACAGTACCTCGATCTGGGACAGCGTATCGACCATCTTGATGATCCAAAAGGCGCTGTACGTGAAGTCGCGCTTCACGTATTGCCACTTCTCGGCCTTCGCCAGCAGCGCGAGGGAGAAGCAGCTAAGCTGCAGCAGCCGAAGCTGTCGGTCGCGTTCGCCAACATAACGAATCTGCTCGAAGTACGACTCGATGGACGAGTCCTTCGTGAACAGCAGCGTGCTGCGCACGAGCATCGAATGACCGAACGAGCCTTGGACGGTGCGTTCCATATCGCGCTTGAAGTCGTTCCTCGTCGTAATGCTTGCGTTGATCGGCACATCGTTCTCGACGAAGGTCCGATAGCCGTACTTCAGCTTCTGATCGTGCACGATCAGCTTCAGGTCGATGTCCGACTTCTCCCATACCTGATCGTAGGATAGGCTGCCAAGCAAGATGACGGCGATCACTTGGTCGTCTTGTTTCGCTTTGTCGACGAAGGTTTGCAATGCTGCGCGGAAGACGGCAGTCATGGCGTCCGCTTGTGTGTATTGGTTCATATAATTACCTCCATCCTATAGATGCCGCTGCACCTGGAATGCTATCATTTAAATAAGACTTTTTTTCCAAAATAGCGATTTGCTCGTTTCTTGAATTCGTTGCAAGAAATGGAAATCCTGTTTTTCAATACAACACATTTCTGGGAGGTATAAATGATCTATGGCTCGCAAATGGCTCATAGCACTCATTATCGTAATTGGATTGATTCACTTGGCAACGCTGTCGGTCGACAGCACGCCGCTGCACTGGGTATTGAAGCTGACTCCGATGCTGCTTATTATCGCGCTCGCGGTCACTTCCCCGCCTGAGGGAAAGTCGGCTCGCGCTTACAAAACGCTCATTGTGATTGGGCTCGTCTTCGGCATTGCAGGCGACGCGTTCCTCTTGGTGTCAGGCGATACTTCGTTCATGTTCGGGCTTGGCTCTTTCTTGATTGGTCATTTGTTCTATATTGTGGCCCTGCTGCCGCGTGTGCGTTATTCGCTTCTCGGCTTGCTTGCTGGCTTGCCTATTGCTGCCTACTTAGTATTTATGATCATGAAGCTGCACGAGAGCATCATGGCGGACAGCTCCCAAAGCGGCTTGTGGATTCCGGTGCTCGTCTACGTTCTCGTCATCGGCACGATGTTCGTGGTTGCCATTCTATCGCGTAACATGCATGCGGCGATTGGCTCGCTATTTTTTGTCGCGTCGGACTCGATCTTGGCCTGGAATAAGTTCATTGGTGAAGTAACGATGTCCGGCATTCTCATTATGGCGTCGTACTTCACGGCCCAACTGCTTCTGGCAGGCAGCATTGCGAATGTGTTCAGAAGCAAATAATAATACTCTTTTCCAATTATTTTCACCGAATGTGCCGTTCTCAAAGGATGCCGGACAACTTACAATGAAGGTACTAGCCTTATCGGATTCTATTAAAGGGGGATGCGTATGCCTTCGGATAAGATGGAAGTGTTGATCGTCGATGACGAGCCTAGGCAGAGGCGCGGGCTTGCGGCCATGCTTCGCTCCTTGCGTCCCGACTACAGAGTCGGCGAAGCGAAGAACGGCAAGGAAGCGCTCGAGTACGCGAAAGGCAGACAGCTCGACATCGTCTTTACCGATATTCAGATGCCGATTATGAACGGCCTTGAATTCGCCGCAGAGCTGGGCAAGTCATGCCCGAAAGAACCTAAAATCGTTTTTGTAAGCGTATACCATGAATTCGATTATGCCCGGAAGGCGATCCGGCTTGGGGCAAAAGATTATTTGGTGAAGCCCGTGAGCGCGGAAAATCTTGACGGCGTATTGCTGGAGCTGGAGAATCAGCTCCTCCAAGAGAGTTCGGCCATCGCGGAGACGCGGCAGTTGACGGAGGAGCTGGCTCATACAAAGCCGATCTATCTGGAGCATCTGCTATTCAAATGGATGACGGGCGAGCTGGAGACAGCGGAAAAAAAGGAGATCGACCAGCACTTCGACATCCGAGGACATGGAACGGTGTTGATCTTGGAGTCGCATTGCACGCAGGCTTCGGAAGGAAGCCTGGAGTGGCGGAGCATCCTGAAGCGGGCGGCAGCACAGGCGCTTGGCAAATGGGCCATGACGTATATGCTAGCGCCCGAGCATGAGCGAAACAAGCTGTATATCCTTGTCCAGTGGAAGACGGGCGCGCAAGCCGCGGATGGGCTGAAGCAGCTTCAGCAGGCTCTTGCAGGATTGGAGACTGTGCATGATAAATCGATCGGCGCGGGTATCGGCCATGAAACGCACCAGCTTGAAATGGATGTGAAGGGCTGTTACGAGAGCGCGGCGATGGCGCTTGAATATTTGTATTATTTTCGCGATGGCAGATGGGTGTCCGCGGAGCAGCTGCGCGCCGAGATCGGAAGCTGCCCGACGGGCAGCATCAGCGTGAAGGAAAACGGCCGGCTGGAGCAGGCGGTAGCCGGAGGTCAGGTCGAGCAAACGATTCAAGAGTGCATGGCGATATTGGATAAGCTGGCGGCTTCCAGACCTTCACCGTTCCGCATGAAATGCAATGCGATTCAATTGCTGCTCTCCTGCTTGAAGCAGGCTGAGACGATTATGGACGATCGCCATTATGCCTCGCTTGGCCGCGAGATCGAAGAGCAATTGCTTGCGACGGATTCGCTTACAGCAACGAAGGCGACGGCGTCCAGCTTGCTCGGCGACATCGTTAATCAGATGAAGAAGGACAGGGGCTCGCGAAGCGAGCTGATTATGCAGAAGTGCCGCGAATATATCGAGGACAATCTGCATGAGGATCTCGGACTCGAGGTCGTCGCCCAGCATTTTTTTTACAACGCTTCTTATTTCAGCATCCTGTTCAAAAATCACTTCAGCATTTCGTTCACCGATTTCCTTGTAAAGCTGCGTATGCAGAAAGCGCGCTCCCTGCTGCTAGAATCGGATAAGCGAGTGGCTGATATAGCCAAGCAGGTCGGTTACAAGGACATCAAATATTTCAACAAAGTATTCAAAAAAACGTTCCTCTACTCGCCGGAGGAGTTCCGCAGAATGTTCGCCACTACTTAACCCGCAAATGAGGTCAGCCTATGCTCTTGATTCGAAAGCTTGCAGCTCTGGTCGCCAATGCCAAGTTCCGCATTAAGCTGATCGTTTCTTATTTTTTGCTTGTCAGCATCATTATTCTTATTCTAGGATTCACGTACTACCAGATCAGCGCCAGCAACATGCTTATGAACGTGAGGAGCAGTCTGGGCAACGTCGTGTTGAACAACAACCAGCTGCTGGACGAGAAGCTGGAGGCGATACGGGGCAAGAGCGACGTCTTGCCTGTCGATAGCGAGCTCTATCAGATCATGATCGGACTGAAAATGTCGGATAACGAATCGTTATTGAAGGCCGACCGCCGCCTGACGGAACTGCTGTTCCAATATTTCGGGGGCAATGACGACATCTATGCTACCTTCATCGTAACGCGGGACTATACGTTCGGGAACGGAGCGAGGATGTACGTGCCGTCCGCGGGCTTCTTCAATTCGGAGCTGCATCTGCTCGCCGAGCGGGCTCAGGGCGATCTCGCCTGGATTCCGACGTACGACTTCGCCAAGACGTTCAAGGACCGGCATATGGAGACCGTTTCCTTCGAGTACAGCCATCTCATATCTGCCGTTAAGGAACTCAACCTCACCTATATCGACGAGGAAGGCATTTTCCATACGCTCCCGCCGGGGATCGAGCGGCCGGTGCTGATGATTAATTTTACGACGGACGACTTCGGCAAGCTGTTCGCGGATTATGCGGGCAAGAATGAATACCGCAATCTATCCTACGGCATCGTGAGCCCGAAGGGCGACGTGATCGTTCATTCGGTGCATGAGCAGGAGACAAGCCGTGAAGCGCCGCCGTGGCTCGAGGAGGCATACAGGCTCGGGGACGGCAGCTTCGAGAAAGTGATCGACGGCAAGGAAATGCTCATTAACTTCGACAAGATGGAGAGCACGGGCTGGATGTCCTTCGTCGAAATTCCGGTCGAGGACGCGCTGTACGGGCTAAAGTCTCTGCAATCGGTATCGGTTCTGTTCCTTGCGGTTATGCTGCTTGTATCGGCGCTGCTTGCTTACCTGATGTCGATCTTCATTACGAAGCCGATCATTCGGATCAAAAAAGCGATGAAGATGGTTGAGCGAGGCAACTTCGATATTCGCATTCCCGAGAAGGGGCGCGATGAACTCGGTCAGCTGACCCGGATGTTCAATCATATGAACGGAAGAATTCAGACATTAATCGAGGAAAACTATGCTTCAAGGCTTAGGGAAAAGGAAGCGGAGTTGATGGCGCTCAACCTGCAGCTTAATCCTCATTTTCTATACAACACGCTGACGACGATGTATTGGATAGCGGTCGAGAACGGGCAAGAGGAGATCAGCACTATCATGCGCAACTTGGCCGAGATGCTGCAAACGTCTACGCGTAACAAAAACGAGACATGGCCGCTGCGAACGGACCTCGATTGGCTGGAGAAATATATTTTCATCATGGCGAGCCGATTCCAGAATCAGTTCCAGGTAAGCTTCGAGGTGGATGAGAGTTTGCAGGAGATGATGGTGCCGAAGCTGTTCCTGCAGCCGTTCGTCGAGAACGCCATTATTCACGGATTCGCGGAGATTGAGGAAGGCGGTGTCATTGCCGTCAAAGGCTGGTACGAGGACGATCAAGTGATGTTCTCCGTGGAGGATAACGGGGCTGGCTTTGGCAAAGATGCCATGGATCGGATGAAGTCCGGCGAGAGCGGATCTACGGGCATGCCCAATGTAGAGAAGCGCATTAAGCTGTTGTACGGGAACAGTCAGGGGATCGACATCTACTCTCTTGCAGGGAAAGGCACCAGAGTCGTTATTCGTATGGGTTCGCGGACGGGGGGACAACGGAGATGAAGACGATGAGATTCAGATTCGTATGGTTGCTTATGATTTGCGCCATGCTTGGGGCGTCGGGCTGCAGCTTCGTGGAAGGCGGAAACGGCGGCACATCTGATGGGGATTCGGGTGCAGGCAACGACCCGTTCACGTTCGACGGCCATGAAAGGGTCACCCTGACGTATGCGTCTTGGGGATCGCCGAACGAGAAGCAGGTGCAGGAGCGGATCGTCGCAAAGTTTATGGAGAAGTACCCGTGGATCACGGTCAATTATTTGTTCGTGCCGGGCGATTATGTGAAGCGGTTAACGACGCTGTATGCCGCGAACAAAGCTCCTGATGTATTCGTGCTGTACAAGCACACGGCGCTGCAATGGGCGGAACAAGGGAAAATATACAATCTGAACGAGTTTCTGGGGCAAGACGAGGATATTAATGAAGATATGTTAATCCCCAATGCAATCATGTACTGGGCTTCGGGCAAGGTTGCGGGAATTAAGGCGACGGAAGAATCGTTCGCGCTCTACTACAATAAGCAAATGTTCGAAGAAGCAGGCGTAGAGCTGCCCCCTTCGCGTGCGGCGGATGCATGGACATGGGACGAATTCGTTCATTATGCCAAGCGGCTGACGCTTGACGAGGACGGCAACAATGCGTTGTCGCCAAGCTTCAACCCGGGTGAGATTAAGCAATACGGCGTGCGGTTCAACGCATGGGCATGGCATTTGTTCGTGCCGTCCAACGAGGCGAGCGTCATCAAGGAGGATGGAAGCGGTCTTAATCTCGATGAACCAGCTGTGATCGAGGCCGTGCAGCGGTTGGCGGATCTAATCTACGTCCATCATGTAGCACCGTCCCCGATTCAGGAGAAAAGCCTGCCTACGCCGGATATCGCGCTTCAGAGCAAGAAGGTGGCGATGGATATGAACGGCCAGTGGGTGCAGCTCGATCTTGCGGCAACGGGGATCGACTACGGCGTCGGCGTGCTGCCGATGCTGAAGAAGAGCGTGACGGTGCAATTCGGCGAACCAGTCGTGATGTCCCAATCGACGAAGCACCCGAAGGAGGCGTGGTTGTTCTACAAATGGCTGCTCGACGCGGAAAGCGCCCTCGATATGCATGCAAGCGGCTTATGGATGCCGATCGCGAAGGATTATTATACGAAGCAGGAGCTGATCGACAAGTGGGCGACCGTCACTCCCGGCCATGCCGAAGGGTATGAGGATGCCGTCATGCGGCAGACGCTGGAGAACGGAGTCAACTCGTACGATTACTATGTGAAAAATATTGAGAAGATCAATGCCATATTAAACCCCGCGCTGGATCAAATTTTTCTTGGCAAAAAAAGCGCCAAAGAAGCATTCGAGAGCATCATGCCGAAGATTAGCGCCGAGTTTAAGGGGACATATCCGTGAACGGGAGGAGATGGAATAGTGGGATCGGAAATCGGAGGTTGGGGAGGGAACTGCTGCTTCTGCGTTATGAGGGAGCTCACTAAATAGTGAGGAGAACCTCACTATTTGTGGCCGATTTCGGCATGATCGTGCAAGATATGAGGCAAACCTCACTGCTCGTGAACTTAGGTTCATGGCAAGTGAGGTTTGCCTCACTGTTTTTGTATAACAGCTAGATTTGCCTTCAATTGTATGAGGACAGCCTCAATATGAGTGAATATAGCCTCATTTCTTCCCCTGTTCCCCCCTTTAACCCGTCCCTCCCCAGCCCTTTATCGGCAAACCTCAAATTAGTTTCTCAGAACGACACTATACCCGAAATTGTTGGTGTTCGATCATCAATCAGCGATACCGGGCATTACCAGCATCCTAAGCTCAATAGCGGCATTTCGTCGAACTAATTCGGGATGTTCAGCCGAATTGCGCGTGTAACGGCATATCGTCGAACTAATCAAGGCATTTTCCTTCATCATGCCAAAACCGCCCCAATAAAGTCCTGAAATCGAACGAAATGAAGCGTCCAATCACATTCCCCGTAAATAGTTTCCCCAAACGACGCTATCCAACTTATGTGCTGCTCCATCCAGCACCGTCCCCGTCCCTCCTTGAAACCGAACCCAATAAAAAGCTCCTAATCCAATGATTTTCCGAATTGTTGTAAATGAAAGCGTTTGCTAATCTAAGGTTGTCATTCGCTGCAGCGTGAAGACACGTTTCTGAAGGCGGTCCTATAACCGAAAAACTGGAGGAACTTTAATGAAAAAAGCAGTTGCGGGTTTGCTTAGCTTATCTCTCATAGCGACGACAATAATAGCGGGGTGTAGTTCTAACAATACAGATAATAATACAGGCACGAATGCAGGCACGGACGGAGCTTCCGGCAGTAAAGTGAAGCTGACGGCGATCATTACGAAGCATCCGCTGACGCAGGAGCTGTCGAAGATGAAGTGGCTCCAGGATGCAGAGGATAGAGCTGGCGTCGACATCGAATGGCAGGAGGTTACGGCCGACTGGGATCAGAAGAAAGGCGCGCTGCTTGCAAGCGGCGACGTTCCGGATCTGATTGTCGGTCCGAACGCGATTACCGATGCGGACTTCGCCCAGTTCCCGGGCTTGTTCCAGGATCTGACGGAGCTCGTGGAGAAAAACGCGCCGAACGTGCAGACGATGTTCTCCGAGAAGCCGGAAACGAAGGTTATCGCAACGCAGCTCGACGGCAAAATCTACGGTCTTCCGAAGTATCAACGGTTCTGGCCGGGAACGGCAACGAGACAGTTCATTAACCAAAAGTGGCTCGATAATCTCGGTCTGCAAATGCCGACGACGTGGGATGAGCTGTACGACGTTCTGCTTGCCTTCAAGGAGAAGGACGCGAACGGCAACGGCGATCCGAACGATGAGATTCCGATGGACTTCGCGCCAACGGGAACGGTAGCCTTCGGCTTCTTCATGCCGACGGTGCTGCTCGGAAGTCTAGGCATTACATTGACGGACGCGAGCGGCTTCGGGTATTTCGTCGAGGACGGCAAAGTGAAGAACTTCCTCGTCGACGACCGCTATAAGCAGGTTGTGACCTTCCTGAACAAGCTGTACAGCGCGGGTCTTATTAGCAAGGAAGCATTCACGCAAGACTATACGAAATATCAATCCGTTGCTCGCGGCAATGGCGATTCGGCGGCGGTCGGCTTCACATGGGGCTGGGAAATAACGGACCGCGTCGGCAATACGCTTGCTCCGCAGTATTCGTTCATGTCGCCGCTTAAGGCAACAGCGAATCAATCGGAACAAGTATCATGGGACTATGATTTCAACGCGCTTAACTATGGCACGAACATGGTTACGATGTCGGCTAGCACGAAGAACAAAGAGGCAGCGATGAAATTCATCAATGAGCTGTATGATCCGAAGGTGAGTATGCAAGTATTGTTCGGCTCGCTCGGCACGAATATTGAAGACAAGGGCGACGGCAGCTACGCGATCCTGCCTCCTGCCGATGCGGCAATGGATCCAGGCACTTGGAAATGGACGTCCTCATGGGCCGATAACGGTCCGATGTACATCTCCGATTCTCTCAACCTGACGCTTGGCACCGACATGCAGTCCGTTGGCAAGCAGACCGAGCCGCTGCAAGCCGCGCTTGATGCCGTCGACAAGGAGAACGACGTATTGCCTAGCATGTTCATCAAGTACAGCACGGCGGACAACAGCACGCTTGGCATTAACAATACGAACCTTATGAATCTGGCGCTGGCCAAGTGGGCGCAATGGATTACGGCTGGCGGTATCGAGTCCGAGTGGGATGCTTACCTGAGCAACGTGAAGAAAACCGGACTCGAAGATAATCTTAAAATTATGCAGAAGTATTACGACGAGTACATGAGCAAGTAATCAAACGATGGCGTCGCCGAATGCTTCGTACCGATTTTTAAAGCAACGGTCGGGGCATTCGGTTCAGGCGTTAAAGGGAGTAGGGAATGATGGCCGCTCAAACGAAAGTACTGACTCGCAAAAACGTAAGCAACGGCCTCGGAAGGAAGCCGTCGATCATCCTGGAGTTCGTTCGGGACTATCAGCTATGGCTCATGATACTGCCGGCTATCGTCGTCATTATCCTCTTCAACTACATTCCGATGTACGGCATTCAGCTTGCCTTTCGCGATTATGATTTTACGAAGGGGCTCACGGGCGGCGAATGGCGGGGGCTGTTCTACTTCAAGCAATTCATAGACAGCTATATGTTTACCGACTTGATGAGAAATACGATAATTATCAGCTTAGCTACGATTGTACTCGGTTTCCCCGCGCCAATATTGCTCGCGCTGCTCATTAATCAGGTCAGATGGAAGCGGGCGAAGAAGACGCTGCAGACGACCGTATATTTGCCCCATTTTATATCGATAGTCGTAATGGTTGGTCTTATGAACGTGCTGCTCTCGCCTAATTCGGGCATTATCGGCCATCTGCTGTCCTCGCTGGGGATGGGGGAGACGAACGTTCTTGCTTCAACGAATACGTTCGTGCCTGTCTATGTCTTGTCCGATATTTGGCAGCATTGCGGCTGGAACAGCATTATTTATTTGGCCGCGTTATCGACAGTCGATCCGCAATTATACGATTCCTCGAAGATTGACGGCGCGAACAGGTGGCAAACGATTCGCCATATCGATCTGCCGGCTATCCTGCCGACGATTATTATTTTGCTCGTGCTGAGCATGGGCAGCGTTTTGGGTACGGGATTCGAGAAAGTGTTTCTGATGCAAAATGCGCTCAACCTGCCGGTATCGGAAGTTATCGCAACGTACGTCTACAAGATAGGTATTATATCGAACCAGATCAGTTACTCCTCGGCCATCGGTTTGTTTAATACACTAATTAACTTTATCTTCTTATTCGCTGCCAATGCGATTTCGCGGCGAGTCGCGAATATAAGCTTATGGTAATGGGGGCAACGCTATGGGATTCACGCGCAAGATTAACATAGGCGATAAAATGTTCGATACAGCCGTCATCGTGTTAGGCCTTTTCGTTTTCCTGATCGTCGCTTATCCGCTATACTTCGTCATTATCGCCTCCGTTAGCGATTCGACGCTTGTGGCTACAGGAAAGGTTACGTTGTTCCCGAAGGGGTTCAGCACGTTCGGCTATAACGAGATTATGGGCGATTCGCGAGTATGGACAGGGTACAAAAATACGATTTTGTATACGACGCTAGGCACGTTCGTGAACTTATTGTTCACCCTGCCTGCGGCCTATGTGCTGTCACGGAAGGAGTTCCGCGCACGACGAGTGCTGATGCTCGTATTCGTTATTACGATGTTTTTCAGCGGGGGACTTATTCCTACTTACTTGCTAATGAAAGGCCTGCATATGACGAATACGATGTGGGTATTCATCTTCCCGTTCTGCGTCAACGTGTACAATCTGATCATTACGCGTACGTTCTTCGAGAGCTCCATTCCGAAGGAGCTGTACGAGGCGGCGGCGATGGATGGCTGCTCGCACTTCGGCTTCTTCATGAAGGTGGCGCTACCTCTCTCCAAGGCGGTCATCTCCGTCATCGGACTCTATTATTTGGTGGCGCATTGGAATGATTTCTTCACGGCGCTCATTTACGTCAGAAGCAACACGCTGCAGCCGCTTCAGATCGTACTTCGGGACATCTTGCTATCTAACCAAGTATTCTCGGGTGGGGCTGGCGCTGGCGGAGCATCGGGAGGTTATGCGCAGAAGTATGCGGACCAGATCAAATACGGCGTGATTATCGTGTCGACGCTGCCGATCCTGTTCGTCTATCCGTTCATCCAGAAGTACTTTGAGCAAGGCGTCATGATTGGTTCGGTGAAGGGGTAAGTTTGGAAACAGTAAACGTATAGAATTCCGAAAGCATCGGAGGTTGCAGGGCCAGTTATGGCCCTGGCAGCCTCTTTTTTATTTTCCAACAATTTCAAATATGATATGCTGAAGGAGGAGGACTATGGAACTATATGTATCGAAGAGGAACGAGCAGGAGCTTCAATTGAAGACTCGCTCTTATTCGGAATCCGATATTGCAACAATAAGACAATTGAAGGGGAGAAGGTGGATACCAGAGCAAGCGGTTTGGGTTATCCCGTATACGCAGGAATTAATAGAACAATTAATAGCGAAATTTGCGAGAGACGTCTTGCGGATCGACAACAAGTTGTTGGAGGAGGATGAACGGTTTCGGCAGAGCATCGCCGCATCATCTGAACTGTCAACAGGACATGATCGAGAGGCTGAGTTACAGAATATCAGCTGGCAGCAGCAGTTGCGGCGTGAACTTCAATTGCGAAATTATAGTTCTAAGACGATCAAGGCTTATTGCGGACAAGTCGAACGGTTCGTTTCTTATTCTATCAATCATGTTTCAATGAGCAATGATGAACTAGTGTCCAACTATACGCTATCGCTGCTCGACCGCAAATGTTCTTCGTCATACATCAATCAGGCCATTAGTGCGGTGACGTTCTATTACCGTAACGTTGTGCGTATCTCCCAACCAGCTTCCTATGTCAGACCGAAGAAAGAGAAGAAGCTGCCAGACGTCTTAACCTTGAATGATATTCTGAAACTATTTAAAGCCGTTCCTAACGTCAAGCATAAGGCGATTCTTTATCTCGCTTATTCTTCCGGATTGCGTTTTTCGGCGAAGTCGTGCGTCTAAAAATGCAAGATATCGATAACGAGCGCCGAACGGTTCGAATCAAGCAGGGGAAAGGGAAGAAGGATCGATACTCCCTTCTGTCCGATAGCGCCTATGAGATGGTTAAGATTTATGTGAGGGAACAGAAACCTGAAGGATGGCTATTCCCCGGACAAGCGTCTGGGCGTCACCTCGCGGAGCGGTCGGCGCAAAAGATGTTCGAGCAAGCGATGAGAATGTCAGGCATCTCCAAGAAGGCCAGCATTCATTCACTTAGGCATTCGTTCGCGACACATCTGCTGGAGAAGGGAATCGACCTGCGTTATATTCAGCAATTATTGGGTCATGCGAACATTAAGACGACCGAAATCTATACCCATGTCAGCGTCAAAGACATCAGCCGCATTCGCAGTCCGCTGGATGATGCGGATTTGTAATAGGTGAGGCCTACAAATACGCAAACCCACCTCCTTCAGCACCCTATCCGAAAGACGCAAACACCTACGATTATAACAGCGTTAGCTGAAACACCACAAAAACTTATTAAAACAAAAAGACGGAGGTATTACATGAAACCTGAGGTTTTTGAATTTCAAGAGAAGAAAATAATTGGAATTGGAAACATAGAAAGTCCTATAAACCCTGGAGAAGTTTGGCCTATTTTCTTTTCCAGAATTCAAGAAATAAATGGTCGTAAGAATACTCCTGAAACTCTTGGAGTTATTAAGAGAAATGAACCTGGGTATGTAGCTGGGATAGAAGTTGAACAATTAATTTAAATTCCAGAAGGTATGTTTTCTTATGTAATACCAGCTGGTCAGTATATTGGAATGACGCATAAAGGTCCATTAAGTAAGATTGGTGAAACATTTTATATTCTTATTGGGTGGCTAGCATCAAATAAATTTGAGCAACATGACATTGTATGTTTTGAAGTCTATGATGAAAGATTTAAAGGTGAAGACCCAGAAAGTGAATTCGATTCTTATATTCAAATTAAATGATTTGTGAAGGATAACTCTAAGAAGTGTGGTGCATCAGCTAACACCATATTCACACATCGGGCATTCGCCCTCGGTCCGGCACGAAGTTAGAAGTGGAATCGAAGAGGCATTTCAGCAGCATTGAAGTAGATCCAGCCGTACACATCCGCACCGACTAAGCGCATCGCGCCCGGCAGCTTCGCTGCCTTAAGTCGGTGGGACGTCGTGAATACAACAACGTTATCGGAAATTCCCAAATACCACTTAAGGAGCATACATTTCAATGGCAATCTATCTTCCACCATTATTTTGTGGAGTAGCTGCAAAGCTTAAATTAATTAAAGATTTGAATTGGAATGAAGTACATATTCCTCATTATGAAATATGTGAGGTTGTAGATATTATTGGATGGACATATGTTATCAAGCCAATGGGTAATCAAAGTCACATAAATCATAGAATGAAAAATAGTATAATGCTCGAATATTTTGAAATCTTAGAAGAGGGATATAAAGAATGGATTGATGAGAGTAGAAAGCTTTTGCAGGAAAATACATACCTCAGGGCAAGGCAAATTAAAGATATAAAGATACTCGTAAGTAAAAGCGAATCATTTAATGTAGTGGGAGGATCAGAATATTATTGTATTAGGGATAATTCTGATAATGGTAGAGTTCATTGGGATTTATTTGAAGTAAAAACAATTGAAAAAACATTGAGATTAAAAGACGAAGAGTTCATGGAGCACATGGAGATAATGTAAGAATCACAGGGAGTTGGGAACTTCCGATAACACCATATTCACGCATCGGGCATTCGCCCTCGGTCCGGCGGGAAGATAGAAGTGGAATCAGAGAGGCATATCAGTAGCAGGGAAGCGGAATCAGCCGGACACATCCGCACCGACTAAGCGCATCGCGCCCGGCGACATTCGTCGCCTTAAGTCGGTGGGACGTCGAGAATACAACAACGTTATAGGAAATCCCCGCAAGAGCTCAAAGGTCAAAAGAAATGAGGGCAGAAAATGAACCAATTCCAAATCAATGGTGAGAATAATCAGTACTTAATTATTCAATTGGAGAAGATACATGGATTTCCAGACGCTACATGTCATTCAGGTGGTTATGAGACAGAGAGTTCGATAAAAATTAAGAGCGGTAGTTACTACGCTTCAGGATCAGTATGGATCTCTACAGGTGAAATCTATTCATTTAAGAATCAACTAAAAGATATATATGAGAAGTGCAGTGGGGAAGCAAAAATAACAAACAACGATTTAGAAGCGACCGTTACAATAGAAAATCGGGGAAGAGTAATAGTTGAAGGAAAGTATAAAGAATTTCCATCAATTGATAATGAATTAATATTTTATTTTGAAGCGGATCAGAGTTACATAGCAAAGACACTTGAAGAACTAGAAGGAATAACTTTGAAATATGGTGGAATGAAAGGAATAAATGATCTGTAAGGAATTCTAAGAAGGCGGGAACATCTTATAACACCATATTCACGCATCGGGCATTCGCCCTCGGTCCGACAGGAGTTAGAAGTGGATTCGGAGAGGCATATCAGTAGCGAGGAAGTATATCAGCCGGACACATTCGCACCACCTAACCGCATCGCGGCCGCCCTTCGGGCTTAAGGTGGTGGGACGTCGTGAATACAACAACGTTAGCTGAAATAACTGCAAGACTATAATAAAAATAATCAATGGGAGAGATGATGATGAAAACTAATCAAATCGAAATCGTTACTTTAGAAACAAAGTATTTTATCGGAGTTCCGGTGACAAATACATTCCAAAGATTTGATTCAGAAAGAATGATAGAGACAAACCAGCTTTTTCTTGCAAGAAGGAATGAAATTATAGGAACTATTAATGAGCAAGAATATGTATGTCCTCATTTTGCTAACGATATATTGTTTACATATATTTATTGTATGGAAGTTACAGAAATTAAGGGAATTCCGAATGGAATGATTGGATTCCACGTACCGAGTCAACGATATGTCAAGGTAAGATCAGCAGATCAAGACCCATATGCACTAAGCAAGGAATACTTGAAAGAAAAAGGTCTTGAGAATAACACAAGGTCACTAGCACTAGAAGTATTTAGATTTGGAGAAGAACAGCACTTCAATAATGCAGATATCTATATACCAATAGTAGAAGGGAATTTGTAAGTTATACAGGGGGACAGTTACTTCAGCTAACACCATATTCACGCTTCGGGGCATATGCTCGTCGGTCCGGCAGAAGTCCGAAGTGGATTCGAAGAGGCATTTCAGAAGCAGGGATGCATGATCAGCCGGACACATCCGCACCACCTAACCGCATCGCGGCCGTCCTTCGGGCTTAAGGTGGTGGGACGTCGTGAATACAACACGTTATCTGAAAGATACGCTATGATTATTTTTTGAAGGGATGATTAAATTGAAGCAAGGGATATTAGTTTATTTAAATGGAACGTCAAGTTCTGGAAAGACCTCCATATCGACTGAACTGATAAATCAGAAAGAGATTCCTTTTTATCATTTATCAATTGATGATTTTTTTAATAATTACAATGATTTTATTAATAATAAATTTCCAGATGAACCTCCAAGAGAAATAGATCATCAAGTTGTCTCACAAATACTTGATGATTCCATATTCTCAGTATACCATTCGACAATTAAATTGTTATCAGAAGTGGGTTTTAATGTAATAGTAGATACCGTAATCGACAATGACAAGAGGTTTAATGAGTTTCTTGATCAATTTTTCGATCAGCCTACGTTATTTATAGGTGTAATATGCTCGAAAGAAGAACTCATAAGAAGAGAGCAAGCAAGAGGAGATAGAAGAATTGGACTCGCAGCTTCACAGTTTAGCAAAGTATATTGCTTTGATGAATATGACCTCGAAGTAAATACTGAAGAGATGAATCCAATAGAATGTGCCGAAAAGATATTAAGTTTTATTAAGTCCAATAAGGAATACTCGGTTTTTAAGAAATTAAGTAAGAGAGATGTTAGTGTTTCATAGAAGGCGTATTCACCAGATAATACCGTAACCACGCTGCGTCGCTTTCGCTTCTTGGTTCAGTCGAAGCAGGAAGAAGAGGTACGTAGAAGTGGATTCAGTAGCAGGGAAGATTATTCAGCCGGACAACCTTGTACTGCCTAACCGCGTCGCGGCCACTCCCTTCGGTCGTTTAAGGCGGTGAAGGTTCGTGAATACAAAAAATGTTAGTCGAAAGAAGTTCTTGGTTTAGGAGGAGTCTATATGATATTAGAAAAAGTTATAAATAGAATTGTAATACAAAGTGAATATAAGGATTTTGTTGATAAGTATATAGATAATATTCTTACCGAATTTAAAGGTAAGATTCATAGCATTTATATGTGTGGCTCGATTCCAAAAGGAACTGCTAAACCTTTTAAGTCAGATGCAGACTTTACTATTGTATGTGTAAATCCCAAAGATATTGATTACGAAAGATTGTCAAATATTAAAGACAGACTTTTGGAAGAATATCCAGTAGTAACTAAGATTGATACGATAATTTGCTCGATTGACGATGTATTAAGTAAACCAAATGAGTGGGGTTTTTGGGTTAAAATAATTTGTGTTTGCATATATGGCCATGACGTTGGTGAAAAAGTACCACCGATAATTATTTCTCCAGAGTTCATTTTAGATTTAAATACAGAGACCAAGGAGGAAGTAGATCGTATACATAGTTTACTTTCTAATGCTAGTGAAAACACAATGAAAACTAGATATATTAAAGGTTACTCTAAGAGATTAATTCGTGCATTATACTCTTTGGTTTTAGAAGATACAGGTGTATGGCAAGATGACATTATTAAGATGAAGAATGCCATATTAAACTATTGTGAGATTGACTCCGCTTTAGTTGATTATCTGTATGCATGTTACTTAGATAGTAATGTACTCGTTGAAGAGTTTCTGGGAATTGCAGATGAAGTATATAGCTATTTTGAGAACGCCTTAAATACAATGGCTGCTTCAAGAACTTCCTTCGGCTAACACCATATTGACGCTCGGGGTCACTCTGAGAAGTTAGTGACCACATCCAGCCCCCTATGCCGGTCGGTACGTCACTGCATTAGGTGTTCGGCAAGCCTCACAACTATAAGCAGCGGCTCTAAGGGGCCAGGACGTCGTCAATACAAACATTATATGAAATCTTCAAATGCTATTAAATCTAAAACAAAAAAGGAAAATACAGAATGTCCCTAAATTTATATCATTATTTTGATAAAGACATAGGACCATTTAAGAACTTATCGAAATTGACAGATGAAGCAGCTGAAGAGGTCTCAAACAAGATCAGACTTGAGGGAGAAACGTTTGCAAGCCAACGCTCAAAAGATTACATGCATATTAGAAGAGAATTGGAATATAAAGCTCACGCACAATTCATCACAAAGGGGGGCAAACCACAAAACACCTATCCTCATTATATGACGGTGGAAGCATGTGAATGGATTGCATTATGGTATAGGAATCCTGGGGTGGTCGTTATACCTTTGGGAAAATTTTCAGAAGAATCAATTAGTTTTACCTATGGAGATCTATTCCCCACGATGAGATATGAAGATAGTAAGTCGTATCGAAAGCAAGTCTATACAAAGAATGAAATCATAGAAGTTATAAAACAATTTGGGTTCCCGCAGAACTGGAACGTAAATGGGGATCTAGGGCCGGAGAGATATATAGAAGTTCAAGTATGGGATGAAGAAGTAATAAAACAGTATCTGTAGGATTGACTGAGGGTCGAAGACTTCATCTAACATCATATTTACGCATCGGGCATTCGCCCTCGGTCCGGCAGAGGATGCATCTCGATGAAGCATTTCAGTTTCGTGGAAGCGGAGTCAGCCGGACACACCCGCACCACCTAACCGCATCGCGGCCGGTCACTTCGTGACATTAAAGTGGTGGGGCGTCGTGAATACAAGAACGTTAGTCGAAATCAGTGCTTTGCGAATAAAGATATAAACCATAAGTTACTTAACGAGGTGTCGTCGTTTGGTCATTGTTACTACAGAAGTCCTCATTGATGCGCCAATACAGCATTGTTTTGACTTGGCGAGAAACATCGATATTCATACACAAACTGTATGGAAACATACAAATGAAAGAGCGATCGAGGGAACGACAGCAGGCTTGATAGGTATAGGAGAACATGTAACATTTCAAGCTAGACATTTTCTAATTAAACAGAAGTTAACGTCCAAAATCACAGAATACAAAGAACCCTATTATTTTGTAGATGAAATGGTAAAGGGAGCATTCAAGAGTCTAAGACATGAACATAAATTTGAAGAACAAAACGGTAAAACATTAATGAGGGACAAACTAACATTTGAAGCCCCTTTAGGGATCTTTGGATGGATTGCAGAAAGAATCATACTGAAACAATATATGAAGCGCTTCTTAGACCATAGAAATCATCAATTAAAAGCACTGGCAGAAGTGAAAGAAGAGAGCTGATTGAAAGCAAATTCAAGAGGGAAATGACTTCAACTAACACCATATTCACGCTTCGGGCGTACGCCCTCGGTCCGGCGCGAAGTTAGAAGTGGATCGGAGAGGTTTTTCAGTTTTGGGGAAGTAGAATCAGTCGGACACATCCGCATCACCTAACCGCATCGCGGTCGCCCTTCGGCTTAAGGTGGTAGGACTTCGTAAATACAACAACGTTAAACGAAAGATCACTTGAATAAGACAAAATGAGGAGATCAGATGCTAAAGCAAATTCAAGATTACTTAAACGATAAGTTTCCTGAATATTGGAACGATATCAACATTCGATTTGAGTTAGGTGAACCATATCGAAATGGATCAAAGCGTAGAATTAATCAAGTAAACAAAAGAGTAAATACAATTTTTGAAGAGCTTTTCAAACCCACAGACTTAATATATCTAATAATCAAAGACTGGGGAACTTATGAGGACCCCATGTTTGGCAATACAACACCCGAATATCTCTATGAATTACTCCAAGGAAAGATAGGGGAAGAAGGAGTACTATTTGATATTGATGAAGATGAGGATGAAGAGGGAAATAGCATAGAAGTTTAAATTGAATATCGCTTCAAAGTCATTGAGGGTTTGGTTTCTTCAATTCCATATAAAAAAATTCTTGAAGGAATTTCTCATTATGAGCAAGGAAGAGAACCATCCATTGGACAGAGAGTTTACATTTTAAGCAAAGAGAAGAGCATTTTATTTCATATGTACGATGATAGAGGCTGCATCGCTCACGCCACTTCAACGGAACATTTAAAGCCTCTATATGTGAAGTATAACGATTGGATTGTGGATTACTGGAGAGAATATTTTGATGGCATTTTCAAGGATGTGTAATCCTTCTACTAATACCATATATGAAATCACAGTAATATAATAAGTTAGTATTTCAAGGAGGATTATATGAAGACCATTATCTATATGGTTAGGCATGCTGAATCACCATACAATGAAGGAACCGAAAGAACAAGAGGACTCACCACTAAGGGCAAGGGCGATGTTGAAAAAGTTACAGAAATTCTTAAAGGAGAAGGAATAGATATTATTATATCTAGCCCGTATAACCGAGCAATCCTGAGTATTGAGGGATTGGCACAATACTTAGGATTAGAAATCAAAACATTTGAAGATCTCAGGGAAAGGTATTTTGCTGGAGAAATTATTGAAAATGCTGAGTTAATGTCTGTTATTAAAAAGGGATTTAATGATTTAGATTATTCTTTACCGGGTGGAGAGTCTAATTCTGATTGCCAGAATAGAGCGATATCAGTGATAAAAAACATATTAAAAGAACATTCTGGGCAAAAAGTAGCTATTGGAACACATGGACTTGTAATGACTTTGATGATGAATTATTTTGATTCAAGTTATGGTTTGGATTTTTTAAATCAATTAAAGAAACCAGATATTTATAAATTACGTTTTGAAAATTTAGAATTAAAAGAAGTAATAAGACTGTGGAATGAATAGAGATATTGTGAGATTGATCGAAGAGGAATGCGACATCACATAACACCGCATTCACGCTTCGGGCCGTTCGGATCATCGATCCGGACCGAAGATGAGAAGCAAGGAAGCAGTTTCAGCCGGACATATCCGACATTTGTCGGACGTCGAGAATGTAAGAACGTTAGACGAAATCACCAGATGCTTGAAAGGATAAATAACCATGAATAGAAGTATAATAACTATTCCTTCATATTGGGGAATCGAATTAAAACAAAAATATATTCAATTTCAAGAGCATAATTCAAAACTAGTTGTTTTA
This sequence comes from Paenibacillus sp. 05T425, assembly GCF_056396205.1. Classification (NCBI taxonomy): domain Bacteria; kingdom Bacillati; phylum Bacillota; class Bacilli; order Caryophanales; family Paenibacillaceae; genus Paenibacillus; species Paenibacillus sp. 05T425. The sequence goes on along the minus strand of NZ_JBFTLA010000001.1, from coordinate 381,483 downwards.
TTTCCAGGCAAGAATTACCCCTGTGAGTTACCTCTTTTATATTATGCCGGATCTGCAGCGTTGAAAAGCGGATATGATTTATTGTCATTAGAGTATGGATATCAAGCTGCAAGAACGAGTTTTGAAATAAGTGATTTGCATAAAGTAATTGAAGAAAGTGAAGAGTCAATTAATCAAATAATACATAACTATAAACAAATTATCTTTATTAGCAAAAGCCTGGGAACAGTGGTGGCTGGAGAAATCAATAAAAACCTTAAAAAAACAATCAAACATATTTACTTAACTCCTCTGAAGGATACATTGCCTTTTATTAATTCAACAGATTCAATAGTAATTTATGGAGGAAAAGATGAAGTATTTAGTAAGGAAATGGCTGAACAAATTGAATTAACTGATACAAGAAAGAAGATTGAAATTGCAAACGCAAATCATGGATTAGAGACAAATAACATTGAAGAGAACCTATCAATACTAAGACTACTAGTGAATACATATATGGAGTTTTTAAGGCCGTAGAATTTTTGAGTAATGCAAGGTGACTTCGTCTAACATACTTCGGGGTATTCGCCCCTAGGGAAGTTAGGTTCGAAGATGTATTTGGCAGTAGCAGAATCCAGCCGCACTGACTAACTGCATCGCGGCCGGCGATCGGTGGGACGACGTGAACACAATTACGTTATATGAAATACGAGCAGATCGATAATTTAAGAAATCAATTGAAGGAGTTTTATATGGACTCTTTATCAGTTCGACTGGAAATTGAAGAATTAATAAAGAAACTTCAAACAGACAGGGAAGAGCTATTTGAAGTTAGGAAAGACCAGTGGAGAAGTATTATGAAAATTATTGAAGAACGGTTCCTAGTGAAGACTCATTATACACATGGATTACATTGGGGATGGAATAGACTTAAAGAACCTAAATATTCAGTAAGGTTTGTCGAACAGCCATATAAATATATTAAAGATATTATTGAAGATCAGTATATCTGGTTTATTGTAGAAGACCTTTGACCTAGTAATTCCTGAGCTATATCATCTAAGGGAATATTATTTGGTCTCCAAGAAATATCAATGGCTTATTTGTGAGGACCATCATGAAGTTATTTATCTATCGGGACAGGAAATCGTTGAACGAATGAAGACATATGAACAAAAGAACATTGAAAAAATGTTTAAGTGAATGCTAACTAAAGATGGCTCGCACTTCATAAAACAAAAACATACCGAAGGAATGAACGGCATGGAAAATAATATAACTTATTATTCTGCACTTAGAGTCTGCTTTAGATTATATGGACTTTATTTATTAATTACAGGTTTACTTAGTTGTCTAGCAGTATTACCAAATATCTTTTCTGAATTTGAGTATAATACGATATTTTTATTGAGTACGGGCGAAGATGCATTATATGATCTTTCAACTTTATTGATGGGACTGGTTCTGCTCTCTAATGCTACTAAAATAACTTTATTAATAATTAATAAAGAAAAACAAATATCAATAAATGCTGAAGAGCTATCAAATATAGTCGAAATTCTGTTAAGGTTTATTATTGCTATAATCATGATTCAATTTCTAGCCTCAATGTTTGTTGCGATTGCTATGTTTGTAATTTTAGGGCTTCGTTATTCATTTGATATCGAAGATTCTTCAAGAATATTACTTCCTTTTATCTTTTTAATTCTCTTGTATTTTATGTTTAGAAACGCAGAAAAGTTTTCTAGAAGAATTACGAAGTAATTAAGTAGGTATAACTTAGTAGTCATACCTCAATGAGTGGTAAACACTACATAAAAAAAGTGGTGATATCTTGATATGAATCCAAGTGAATTAATTCCTCAGCACAAACACGATCACGAAAGAGTGAGTATTCTTAGAACTCTGGAGTTAGGAGAAATTAAACCGATTCTTCCCGATCTGCTTGTTTGGCTGCAAGATGCCAATTGGCCAATTGCTCAGGGTGTTGAGGATATTGTGATTAATTTTCAACATGAATTAATTCCTTATGAGAGAGAAATTTTTCAAACCAATGATGGAACATGGAAATACTTCTTACTACATGGACTTATTAAAAGGCTCCCTGCTGAAGTATTAATTCTTTTGAAGCCGGATTTGGAAAGAATGAAAAGCACGCCAACACCTGATGAAGAGTATGAAGAACTAGAAGATATTTTAACTGAATTGTTATTAAGGATTTGAAGTTATATTAGTGACATATGAACATTAGGGAGAGACTCTTATGAACCCACCTAAGCATATTGTTTCTGCAGCAGCCATTGTAATAAATGAAAAAAACGAATTGTTACTTATTAAAGGTCCAAGAAGAGGCTGGGAGATGCCTGGCGGTCAGGTTGAAGAAAGAGAATCCTTAAGCCATGCAGCCATAAGAGAAACGAAAGAGGAGTCCGGAATCGATATAGAGATTATTAAATTCTGCGGAATCTTTCAGAACGTAGGGAATTCAGTTTGCAACGCACTGTTTTTAGCGAGGCCTGTAGGCGGACAACTAATAAGATCGGAAGAGAGCTTGGATTCAGGCTTTTTTCCAATAGAAGAAGCACTGGAGAAGGTTACTTGGAAAGATTTTAGACAAAGAATTGAATACTGTTTGAGACCTGAAATGCAACCGTTTTGTATTGAATTTCATGACGATAACAATATTTGAGCGTAAGGGGTAATCAAATGGATATTACGTTATTCAAATCAGGTCTTAAGGAAGCGTCGGTAATTCACGAAATGCAAATCAAGACATTCAAACCTTTATTAAATAAATATCAAGATTATGATACCAGTCCTGCTAATGAATCTTTGGAACGAATTATTGATCGATTAAAGCAATCGTTCACGGACTATTACATTATAAAAAGCTCAAATCTATCCGTAGGTGCAATTAGGATCGTAAGAAAAGAGAATCAAACCTACCGCGTCAGCCCAATCTTTATTTTGCCTGAATATCAAGGGAAAGGAATTGCTCAAAAGGTATTTTCGATTATCGAAGAAACTTATAACGATGCGAGGCTTTGGGAGCTGGATACAATATTACAAGAGCAGGGCAATTGTTATCTCTATGAAAAGTTAGGTTATCAAAAGACCGGAGAACTAAAACAAATTAACGACAAAATGACGATTGTGTTTTATGAAAAAAGCTTGATGTAGCTGCTCTTAGTCGATATTCATGTCATTAAGATTTCGTAGGAGGTACAATGGGAATTGTTCCTAACTGGCTGCTAATCATCGTATTTATTTTCGTTCTGCTATCATATTTTTATAAATTACCAAAGAGAGATAAGATAAATTTAAGCGATATACCTAGTTCATATTGTATTCAAACTGTAAATAGTATGGATATCCAGCAAAACAATGAATGTGCTGCATTTTCATCTGCATTTGTTTTGAGACATTTTGGGAATGAAGCAGATGGTAACGAGCTTTATAGGAAGTATCCTCGAAAGTTGCTTGATGGAACAGTCAGCCCTAGGGGCATCACCGTATTTTTCAAAAAACTTGGTTTTGATGTGTCTTATTATTCTGGTAATGCAAATACGTTAAAGAAGCAAATAGCTCAAGGTATACCGGTTATTGTGTTCATAAAGGTTTTTCCTGATAAAAGGTATTTACACTTTGTTCCGGTTGTAGGTTATGACGATAATTTTTTTTATATGGCAGACTCATTAAAACACACTATAAACTGCGACGAAATGCACTACAACCGAAAAATACTGATTAGCGATTTAGAAGATGTATGGAAAACCTGGATGCCTTTTTGCAAGAACTCGTACATCGTAATACACCAAAAACAATCCGGTATGACGATGAGTCAAGAACAGAATAAGAAGGTGAGTCCAAATAGATGATTTCATTTCTGTTATCGATTTTGTTATATTCATCTCCCAAAACTGTATTTTCCAATGAGGAGATTGCTCAATTCGAAGAATTAGCTTTAACCATTAATGAGGGGCGTTTGATTAATGATCAGTTACCATTTCAAAAGTCTCGATTTTTAATGTATTTATCTTTGAAAGGTAACTATGTTTTTCATGGCTCTAACAATCATAATATTGAATGCTTCGAACCCCGCGAACAAACTCTATATAACGGTAAAATGACGAATGCCGTTTTTGCATCCACAGACCCGATTTGGTCCATTTTTTACGCAATATTCAATCGAAGCCGGTTAATCGGAAGCTTTAGGAATGGCTGTATTGTTGGCCGAAGCAAGAAATATCATTTTTATTCCATAAATGAATCCACCATGAAGAACAAGCCTTGGACAGAAGGGATGGTATACATCCTTCCAAAAGATAAATTCGTAACGTCAGGCCATGGGAAAATTCAATTTGATGAATGGATCTGTCATGAACCAGTTGTGCCAGCCGGTAAGCTGAAAGTTTCAATGGGAGATTTCCATTATCGGAATAGAATAGCAACACATAAAGATAAAGAATCATTGTTAAAGACATGGATATTTTATAAGGCTAGAGCCTCTCGGAGTCCTGAACACACAACGACATTATAAGAAGATCGAAGCAAGAAACGTGAAAGGGTTGATTCGTGTCAAAATTTTGTTCTTATGCACAGATAATTTTACTCGCAGTGTGATAGCTGAGTTTTGCGCTAAAAGTTATTTGAAGCAGAACAATATTACTGATGTTTTTATTGCTTCTTCAGGAATAAGAGCTAGCAGTGATATCAGTAAGTACTCAAATCTTCATTTTCAAATTATGAAGGACATGGGTATAGATACATCAGAGTTTAAGAGAACTCAGTTCAGCGAAGATTCATTTATTAACTATGAGTACATCATCGGGATGAGCGATTTACATAAGGAGTATGTAAGGGAAGAGTACAACAAGGAAATTTATCTGTTCAATGAAATTTATAATGGGCGAAATACTCCTGTAAACATTGGAGTTCCGGATAGCGTAGATTTTGAGGATAAGATGAAAGAACTAATTCTTTATTTTTATAATGCGATACCAGTATTATTGAACAATTTAAATAAGTTAAGAGCATGAGGAGATCTTCGTACAGCAATAAAGGTAGCCGATCTGGAAAGATTAATAAAGATAGAACAATACCATTACCAACATTTACAGGTAGTGGTATATTTGTATTGTCTGGCAGAACTGGTGTTCTATCATTAAAAGTATAGGAGCTGAGTATTGGGAAGCCCGATTTCTAAGATAACTTTTCTACAATGATTTGATAGATCACAACCTCATTTGGCATCTTACTAATAAAGTAAGTAAAAATTTAAACCATAAGACCAAGGAGTGATTTCAGTGGATCGTGATTTATCTTTTTCTCGTATCGGATATGTATATGTACCTACAACAAGAATCGATGAATCCATTGCATGGTACACGGAGAATTTGGATTTTAAGTTAATACAGAAGTTTCAGGACCGAGGTTCCTATTTAGCCGTTTTACATCATCCTCATTTGAATTCAATAGCTTTATTACTAATTGAAACCATAGATAAACAACCAATGGAAATAAAAAGGAATGGAAACTCATTTCCGATAATGGCACTAAACTGCCCGGATATTGAAAGAACCCATAAGTTGTTAAAGAACAAAGGAATTAACGTTGAAGATTTACATACCCTTGGAGCTGGAGAAGCCAAATATTTTTATTTTAGAGATAATGAAGGCAACCTATTAGAAGCTGCTTGGTCGATATGGGATCCACAAGATGAATATAAAGAAGAATTTGTAGACAAAGGAAATTATAAGATAAAAGATTAACTGAGAGGTTGATTATTATGTTTTATGTGAATACAAGAGCAATCATTGAACGACATATTGATGGCCATATAGAAATAGTAGTTCAAAATAGAGTAAAACCGAATGAGCCAGTAACAATTGAACTTCCAGGTGGGCGAATTGAACCATTCGAATCATTAATACAAGCTTTGAGAAGAGAAGTGAAAGAAGAAACCGGCTTGGATCTTTCTGAAATTGAGGGCGAAGAATTAAGAATCGTTACTGAAGGAAATTACTTTGAGGTAGAATGTGTTAAACCTTTTGTAGCATTTCAAACTGTAAAAGGTCCGGTAGATTCACTTGGTTATTATTTCAGATGTAAAGCAACCGGAGAATTGCTGGAATCAGGAGACGAAACAGCAGGCATTAGGTGGATCAAGCTAAGAGATTTAGTAGAGATGTTGGAAGATAACCCTCTACAATTTTCAGATATAGATCGAGCCGGTATTCAATATTATATAAACCAAATAACTCTTAATGAATAGTTAAGGAGGCTGCAGCATGTTGAAGCTATTCGAGTATAACTGGCAAGTCCGCCATGATTGGTTCAAATGGTGCGAAACGGTGAGTGAAGAAGAACTGCTGAAGAAACGTACAGGCGGCATAGGATATATCCTTCCTACACTGTATCACATTGTTGCGGTCGAGTACGGCTGGATCTGCGGTGGAATACAAGAAAAAGGGATTGAAATTCCACCGTTCGAGAAATTGGCCAGTGTGCAGCATATTATAGATTTCTCTGAACGTTGCCACGCGGAAGTTGCTCCATTTGTCTATGCTTGGAATGACAGCATGGAAGACCGAATTATGATTGATATCACGGATGAAGGGGAACGTGAGGCCCATAAATACGGCGAAGTCATGCGGCATGTGATCGCCCACGAAATCCATCACATCGGCCAATTATCTATATGGTCACGGGAAATCGGAAAGCAACCAGTTACTGCAAACCTTATTGGCAGAGGGTTATTTTTAGCTTAGGAGGAGAGTACCCTGGAATATATCTTTCCAATCCTGATTGTATTGGCTTTTCTTTTTACGCTTGTAAGAATTGAAATTAATACAAAGAAAAAACTGGATAACGATGAAAGAATTATTGAGCGTCTTGATTTGATTATAAAGGAACTCAAACAAACAAGAATTAGTGGAGATTGATATCGAGTAATTTAGTGAAACGTTAGACTCCTGATAACATCATGGATGGTGATATATTATTTTCCAAAGACATTATGCTAATCGATTCTTAAATACTCTTTATCTTCTCTTTATTCATATTAGAAAAGATCCTGAAGACCCGTCACACTTAGGAATTCTCACATCAATAAGAACGGTGATGCTTGCTAAAGTTGAGTTCAATAGAAAGTTTATTCGAGATCTCATTCAGCAATTGGAAAGTCTCGATCAAAGCTATAATAAAACAGCTATTATTAAGGCACTAACGAAATTCTCTCTTTCTCCTAATAAGTTTTCTATTAGCAGAGTTTCAGCAAGTTGTCCTGTATTAATTGAAATTATTAGTAAATTGATAGTAAAGCTAGAAGCTTATGAATATGAAAAGGCTAGAACGATGGCAAGTTCGGTGCATAATTATCCTGGATTTATAACCAAACGATACAAAATAAGTTCGGAAGATTTTTTAAAAGAACATATTAATTATTATACAAGAGTACATGGTGAAGAGTTCTTGAAAGATAAGCATGAATTATTTATAAATTTTTATCCCTACAACTAATTCGTATGTGTATCATGGAAAGAGAGTGGCCTGAAGTAAGGTTGCGACTTGACGGATGTATAGGGCAAAATTATCGGCAAACCAAAAGGAGGCATTTATAACGATGTTATTACAACCAAAATCAAAGCTCGTTATGATTGGAGATTCGATTACGGATTGCGACCGGGCTAGACCGCGAGGGGAAGGGCTATTTGGAGCCATCGGGAAAGGCTATGTATCACTTGTTGATGCGCTGCTGACGGCGGCTTATCCGGAGTTTGGGATCCGTGTTGTGAATATGGGGACGGGCGGCAATACGGTGCGTGATTTGAATGAGCGTTGGCAGACGGACGTATTGGATTTAAAACCGGACTGGCTGTCGATTATGATCGGTATCAATGATGTGTGGCGTCAATACGATCTGCCTGCGCAGACTGAGCAGCATGTCTATATTGATGAATATGAAGACACGCTTGAACAATTGGTCTCTAGCACGAGATCACAACTACAAGGGCTTGTATTAATGACTCCTTTCTACATCGAGCCGAACGAGGCAGATGCGATGCGCAGCACAATGGATCAGTACGGTAAGGTTGTCAAAAAGATTGCAGATAAGTATGATGCTCATTTCGTCGATACGCAGGCGGCATTTAACCAAGTGCTAACCCATATTTATCCGGGAACACTTGCTTGGGATCGCGTGCATCCGAACATGGCGGGACATGCTGTGATCGCGCGTGCTTTCCTAAAGGCGATCGGTTACGACTATAACCGTACTCTATAAGAAGGTTAAATGAAGTTTTTTATATAATGGGAAGGCAGCGGCGGTCAGGGATATTTATTAACTAGTCCATGACTACCGCTGTTGTGATAAAGGGGATCGTCTAAATGAGTTCTAGAAGAGACCAAAAACTTTTTTACAAGTATTCTTGCGGTTTAGATTAACGACATCGTCCGTAGCTGCTTTTATTAGCTTCCCAAACAAAGCCTCCATGCCATGTTTCAGCTTGTAGTCCATTTCCTCTTGGTAGATTGGGATCAATGTGAAGAAGTGTACGACTTTTTCATTGGATATATCCAAATTGAAAAAACCTTGTTTATCTTCAACGTCTGGTACTGCAAGCAGCATACCTTGGAATTTCGAGTCTTCGCTGTATGGTTTTGTTGGATTACCGTTCGTGAGTGTATGCCCCAAGTATAGCCAAGTGTTATGTTCATGCGGGAATTTTGCAAGTGTTTTGAGCGCGCGAATAGGCCAGAAATTGCGTTCATCTTTAAAGGCTTCGTCCGATATTTTCCAAGTTGGCGGCAAGCAGATCATAAGCTCGGAATAACGGAATTCCTCCGCCCCATCAGGAACAGTCATAGGCAATTCGCTCATCCCATAAGTCACCAGTGTATAATAATTCCGTTTCGAAGTAGGGGCCGCTACTATAACATCAATCGATACCAAATCCGATACGATTTCCCGAAAAACACCTTCAATTGGGCCGATATATTTTTCAACATGGTTACACAATATTTCATAGTTTTCTGTAGAACGAACCATAAGAATACCTCTACATTCAATATCATACTTATATGCTAAGTTTCGACAATTTAATTAATAATCCTTCCTTATTATAGAAAACAGTATGAAGGAGTGTTTAGGGTGAAAGATGCTTTATATTCAAAGGAAAACTGATGCCTGTGTTGCTCTACAGCACCAATCACATACATAAATTACATGATCATTTGAAAGAAATTGAGGTAGAAATAACTTTTTATCAAGATGAAGGATTTGGATGGGTTCTAAAATTCATTGATCTTAATGGGAACATGTGGTAGTCATTCAAATTACTAATTCCATGAAAGAGGCAAATAGATGAACGAAGTAACCACTATATATCTTACTAGACATGGTCAAACGGAGTGGAATATTCAACATAGATTTCAAGGACACAATGACTCCCCCCTCACTGAACTAGGAATTCAACAAGCCAAATGGTTAGGGGAGTCCCTTATTAATGACAGAATAGACGTAATCTTCTCGAGTTCAAGTCCAAGAGCTGTTAGGACGGCCGAGTTAATAGCTGATGAAAGAGAAGTACATATTCATACTAGCGATGAACTTAAAGAGATAAGCTTAGGGATATGGGAAGGCATTACCCAAGAAGAAGCAAAGAGCGTAGACCCCTTGCAATATAATAATTTTTGGGACGACCCTGAAGCCTTTAAAGTGCAGGATAGTGAAACGTTTTCTGATGTTTCTAGGCGTTCGGTAAATCTGCTACATGACATTATAAAAGAATATTCGGGCAAGTCCATACTCATTGTAACTCACACTGTCGTAGTTAAACTCATCATGGCGTATTTTGAGAATCGAGCATTAAACAATCTGTGGAAGCCGCCATATATTCATCCAACCTGTTTAAGTAAAATTGAAATCCATAAAGATAAACATTCAATTATTCTTCATGGTGATGTTACGCATCTTAAAGATGCGTTGATTGAGAGTTGAATAGAGTACTAACTCGCATTAGAGGAGGAAGAGTAAGGATGCTTTACGACTTACAAGGAGAAGCGGGTATGGCACCTATTGTAGGGATGTTATATTCTGCAGTTAAAGAGAATAACCAACGGCTACAATTAATCACTGACGGCATGGAGCAAGATGAAATCGATTACAAGGGACCATATAACAATTTTAATTGTACAGCTCAATTAATCAAACATATTATGTATGTTGATCTGAACTGGGTTTATAGAATAAAGGGACAACCGCTTCCTCCGTCATTAAGAGAGCTATATGGCCCTATGATAGATGAAAATAATAGGCTTCCGATGGTCAATGGGGTGTCATTGAACACACTTATGTCAAATTATGAAGCTGTGATAAAAATGTTAAAGGAATCATGTGAACAAATAACAGACGCTGATCTTGGTAATCTTGTAACTTTCGGACATGAAAATGAAAAGCGAGCAACTATACGTTGGGGGCTGTGGCATATGGCTGATCATAGCCGTTACCATCAAGCTCATATTAACCAGCTTAGAAGGTGGTATAGTGAAAGAGACCGATAGGGAAAATGTAGAAGGAGCTAGAGTTATGGAGAGTATTAACTTCACGTATGGAAATCATTTTAGCCGTGTTGCTAATTTAATCTTATTCAATTCAATAAAGTATAGAATCATCCTGTCGTTAGAATTATTATTGTTTATTTGCTGTTTTTTGATTGCGTTGTGGTCCGACGCCAATACCCTACTTTACATATCATTTGGCGTGTTGGCAGCGATGCTGTTGAATGTCGTTTCCCAGGTTGTAATCATACCTAACAAGATGGCAAAGGATCCGAAGTTTAATCAGCAAATTGAGATGAGTTTTGATTCGGAGAGCATTGAGTTGAGAGTGGCAGAAGCTGCTTCTAAAGTGAAATGGAATTACTTTGAGAAGGTATGGGAAAATAACGATTACTACTTATTATTTCACAATAAAAAACAGTACTGGATCATACCAAAGGGGTCTATTAAAGATAGTGAGCAACATGATCTTTTGAGGAATCACATCGCGAAGAACCATGAAATTCGTTCTGGGATTATTCGCTGAAAGAATTAGTGTTCTCAAGAAATCATAGAAGGAGGGAATGAGGAGCGTTGATCAATAGAAAATCGATAGGTGGCTTTGATTTTATTTTGTTTTCTATTGGAAAGAGCTCAAGTTTGCATTTCGCATTTGCAGACATAGAAACAGATCATTATCCTTCAATTTCGTTCATCGTTCATGTAATTGATCACTCGTTTAGAGGATCAATAGATATATGGATAGAAAAGGATATCTTACAGGAGTTTTATGATGATCTTAAACAAATGATAATGACTAGGGAAGGTAGATTGAACTTAACATCTATGAGTCCTGAAGAACTAGAACTATCAATAATCAGTGAGAATAAAAAACAATTCTATATTAACTACTCAATAAAGAAAACTCGACCTGCCAATAATAAATTGTTGAATGAAACCTTATTGAGCGGATCATTTGAATATGATTCAGAATATTTATACGAATTGGAACAGGATATACGAAACATAATGAAATTATTTAAATGACAAATGTAAAACGGATATAAGGAGACGTATATGATCCAATCTGAGGATTGGTTTTCTGAAAAAGAAGCTGGAATTCAAAGGAAAGGAGGCGTAGCACGAGCAATCGTTATCGCTACAACTTCTATCCTTTTGATTTCGGGAATTGGTTTGTATCTAGTATTTGAGTTTGTATCTAACTCGGTCACAGGGAGCTCTGGATTATGTCGTAACCAGGTAATTACAAGGGAAGCCCAACCTGATGGCAAGTATGAGTTTGTTGTATTTAAAAGAGACTGTGGCGCTACAACTGCCTATAGCTATCAATTGTCAGTAAAAGAGAAAGATGAAGAATTGCAAAATACTAAAGGAAATATCTTTATTTCAAATCAAGAGTTTCAAGCAAAATGGATTAGTAGTGACAAGATTCGAATCAGTGGCCCTACATATGAAATTTTTAAACAAGAAAGAAACTATAAAGGAATTAACATTGTGTATTCTGATACTCCATGAAGGTGGGGACTACAATGACGGTAAAACAAACCATAAGCATTAGTGGACTGCCTTTTAGATCTATGAATTTTTGAAAGGAGGACTATTACCATGAAACTAGTGATTATATTCGGGCCGCAAGCGGTTGGTAAAATGACGGTAGGACAAGAGTTGGCCAAACGAACAGATTTGAAATTATTTCATAATCATATGACGATAGAGCTCGTTTCTCCGTTCTTCAGTTACGGGAGTCAGACTGGCAAACGGTTAGTTGGTCTTTTTCGAGAAGAGATTTTCAAGGAAGTAGCGGTTAGTGATTTGGAAGGCTTGATTTTTACATACGTATGGGGCTTAGATATTCCCGCTGACTGGGAGTATATTGAGAACGTGAGCCGTATATTTGAATCTAAAGGCGGATCTGTGTGTTTAGTTGAGCTTGAAGCAGACGTTGAAGTAAGGCTGGAGCGCAATAAAAGTGAAAATCGCTTATTGCACAAGCCTACTAAACAAAACGTTGAACGATCAGAACAGGATCTGTTAAAAACGATGGAATTGCATAGATTGAATTCGCATCCAGGAGAATTTGATGATCGCAATTACATGAAAATCAATAACACCAATCTTACTCCGGAAACGGTTGCTCAAATGATAGTTGAAAGATTTGGATTATAAAGAATGGAGTAATGAGATGGAGAAAATGAAATCCGTATTTAACAATCAAATAACGTCGATAGATGAACTAGAATCAATGCGTTCTGAGATTGGTTACCCGGGTACGCTTGCCTCTAATAAAGTCATCCATGCTTTGGATTCTAATAGTATAGAGTTTATTAAAAAGTCCTCTTTCATCGTGTTAGCAACATCTAATCATGAAGGCTTATGCGATGCTTCGCCAAGAGGAGATGCGCCTGGTTTTGTGCATGTGTTGATGAGAAACATCTATTCATCCCAGAACGACCGGGAAATAAGCGGATGGATTCCATACAAAATATTTTACAAAATCCCCACATCGGGATCATTTTTATGATTCCAGGTATGGAAGAGACGTTCCGAATAAACGGCAAAGCTTGCGTTACTCGAGATCCGGCATTACTAAGTGAGACGGCTGTGAATGGAAAACTTCCGATAATGGGGATCGGAATTGAAATCGAAGATTGTTATATCCACTGCGCCAAAGCATTTAAACGTTCAGGATTATGGACCCCGGACAGCAGGCTGCCAACGAGCGAGTTGCCATCTGCTTCAAAAATAATTGCTGCACATGTTAGAGATAAAATGGCAGTAACAGAAGAGCAAGTTAAGGATTCGTTAGAGGAGACTTATACGAAGCGTTTGTATTAACAATATAACCATAAACAAATCCCCTCGGTCGACTGTCGACCACAAGGGGATTTGTTCGTTTATTGTGATTACTGAATGAGTAGCTTGCTGCGCGCCTCGTTAATCCATGAAGGGAATTCACCGAGTAGCTTGTCGTACAGCTCGTCGTCGTTCATGCGGTCCAAGCTTCTGACGCTGAAGAAGTTGGCGTTGTCGATGAAGCGGCCCGACAGGTTGTCGAGCTTGTCCAGGAAAGCGAACCTCTCATTGCCGACGCCGACGAATTGGAAGAAGAGTCCGAGCTCGGAGGCAAGTCGTATCATTTCTTCGGTGTCGGCATCATCGAAGCAGTTGCCGTCCGTTACGAAGATGACATAGACCGGCACCTGATTGCGATAGGCCGATGCGTCGATCGTGTAGTTCTGCTTGCCGCCGAGGCCGAAGAAGGAGCCGGTCTTGCCGCTCTTGCGGAGCGCCTTCGGGAAGTAGAAGTCAATGATGCGGCGAATGACGCCCGCATAGTTCGTGCCCGGTTCTAGCGGGTACTTGCGAATAATCTCGCGGTCTACAAATTCGTAGAAATTGCTTTTGGCAATCTCGCCTGCAGCATGGTCACGAACGCCGAATAGGAATACATCGGCTGCCTGATTGTCGTCGAAGTTCATCGCTAGTCCAAGCGTCCGCTCGCAGGTGCGCTGCACGACGCCTTTGCGGAACAGATCGCTCATCGAGCCTGAGATGTCGAGCGCTAGCGCCACGCGGGCACGAACGCCGTTTAATCCTTTTTTGGTAAGAGAGATGGTAGCTTTCTTGGATAGGTCGATCAGACTTTCTTCTGCGCGTTTCCTTAGATCGATACTCATATGTGTCCTCCCTTGGAACGATTATGGTTCATCGTTACAGTACTACGGACAAACGATGATAGGGATGCAACAAATATGGAAAATACAGCATACAAAGGAGAAGAAGTTGGAGTAGGGGAGCAGATAGTGAGGGAGGTTCGCTGATTGGTGAGGCTAATCTCACTAAATGGGGCTGTTTCAAGTTAATCTCTCAAAATAGTGAGCCAAACCTCATTCGCCGTGAAGCTAGGTTCATGGGGAATGAGGTTTAACTCACTAATAGGCGAGCTAGACGCGAAAGCAGGGGGAAATAGTGAGGATGGGCTCATAGCTAGTGAGATCAGCCTCACTAGTTATGCCCGCAACAAGACCTGCTAGTTGCGTCGAAGCGAAGAAGGAGATACCTTCTTGTTGCGCTTGAACGTGCGGCTGAAGTAGTAGATATCGCTGAAGCCGGTCGCTGCCGCAATCTCGGAGACGGTTAGCGACGTATGGCGCAGCAGATGGTCGGCCTGGTTCAACCGAGTTGCGGTCACGTATTCGGTGACCGTCTTGCCGCTAAGCTCCTTGAATAAGCGGCTGAAGTGATAGCGGCTGAGACCCGCCATAGCCGAGAGCTGCTCAACGGTCAGCGCTTCCTGGTAATTGTCATCGATGTAGCTGAAGATCGGAGCGAATCGCTCGATGTTCTTCAAGCGCTCATCGGATTCGTTCTCGGTCAGCACCGTGGCGACATGGCTGCGCAGCAGCAACGTCAGCAGCCGGTACAGCTCGGACTTGATCGCCAGCTCATACCCGAATTCGCGATGCTCAAGCTCATGGATGATCGCAAGCATGCAAGCTGAAGCAAGCTTGTCGCCGCGGATATGGTTATGCAGCAGAAGCCTGTTCTGCAGCATTGGAGTGATGAACTTGGTTTCAGCGTCGTCGACGGATTGGCTGTGCAGCAGAGAGACATCGGCGATGAGAGCATAGTAGAACAAATGGTCAGACATGCTGATTCCGGAGTGCAGTTCATTGCTGTTGACGACAATGAGGTCGCCTTCGGCAGCGTGAATGGCCGTCCCGCCGCACTCAATAATTGCCTCGCCCGATACAAAATATAGAAACTCCAAATGCTCATGCCAATGGCTCGAAAACAGCGTTTCGCCGTTTTCGTTGAACGTCGTTCGATGCACCTTGATTGGAAAATGGGGGTTCGGCATGTCCATAGGCTCTCGCAGCGATTCGAAAAGATCCGTCAAGGTTTCATTCCACTCCCTCATGATTATGTAGATAATGCCTGCTGTCATATCGGCAGCACGATTGTACAAAAAAACCGCACACACTTGCATTGGTGATCTGCTATTTTTTCATTATAATACGAAATTATAAGCTAGTCATACTACACAACAATTAGAGGAGAGATTGGCAATGAAAGCGGTCAAAATTGGAGTTATCGGAACAGGTTCTATCTCATCATGTCATCTTCAATCTTATCAAAATAATCCAAACGCCGAGCTTTACGCGGTATGTGATCTGAACGAGGAGCGCGCACAGAAGGCTGCCGACAAATACGGCGCTTCCAAAGTGTACACGGACTATCGCGAGCTGCTTGCTGATCCTGCGATTGAAGCGGTCAGCATCTGTACGTGGAACAACACGCATGCGGAGATCAGCATCGCCGCGCTTAACGCCGGCAAGCATGTGCTCGTTGAGAAGCCGCTCTGCCGCACGGTGGAAGACGCGCTTCTTGTCCAGGAGGCGGTTGCTTCATCCGGCAAGCTGCTGCAGGTCGGCTTCGTCCGCCGCTACGACTCCAATGCGCAACTGCTGCGCTCGATGGTCGATAAAGGCGAGTTCGGCGAGCTGTATTACGCGAAAGCGACAACAATCAGACGTCTTGGCAACCCAGGCGGCTGGTTCGCCGACAAGGAACGCTCCGGCGGCGGTCCGCTGATCGACATCGGCGTCCATGTCATCGACCTTTGCTGGTACATGATGGGCAGACCGAAAGCTGTATCTGTCAGCGCCAATACGTATAGGAAGCTGGGCAACCGCTCCAACGTGAAAAACCTGAGCTTCTACAAAGCGGCTGACTATGATCCGACGCAAAACTCGGTGGAGGATCTCGCGAATGCGCTTATCCGCTTCGAGAACGGCGCTTCGCTGCTTGTTGATGTCAGCTTCACGCTTCATGCGAAAGATAATGAAGGCGCAGTTAAGCTGTATGGCGACAAAGGCGGTTTCGAGATCGATCCGGAGATGGTGATCGTTACGGAGAAAGACGATACGATTCTGAATATTTATCCGCAAACCGATCACAAAGGATTCAATTTCGATACCGCATTCCAAAACGAAATCAATCATTTCATCGATTGCGTGCAGCAAGGTAAAACCCCGATCAGCCCGGTGGAAGACGGCGTTGAAATTATGAAAATTTTGTGCGGCATCTACGAATCCGCAGCAAAAGGTGCGGAGGTTCGTCTATGAAGTTAGGAATTAGCACGTATAGTTTGTACCAAGCGCTGGGCTCCGGTGCGATGTCGGTCACAGACGTGATCGATTATGTCGCCGATCTGGGAGCGGAGCATGTCGAGATCGTCCCTCTTGGCTTCGATCTGACGAATAACCCAGAGCTGGTCGATACGATCCGCAATCATGCGGAGAGTCGCGGCATTGAGCTTTCCAACTACGCGATCGGCGCGAACTTCGCCGATCTAGACGACGAGGCATTCGCTGCCGAGGTGGAGCGCGTGAAGCGCGAGGTGGATATCGCGGCTGCCCTCGGCGTGAAGCGGATGCGTCATGATGTCGCTTCGTCGCCCGACATTTCGATCGGACATTTCCTGCAGCAGCTTCCTCGTCTAACGGAAGCTTGCCGCCAAGTTGCCGACTATGCATTACAATACGGCATCACAACAAGCGTAGAGAATCATGGTTACTTCATTCAACATAGCGACCGAGTGAAGGCGCTCGTGCAAGCGGTTGACCGTCCGAACTTCAAGACGACGCTTGATGTCGGCAACTTCCTATGCGTGGACGAGAATCCCGTTGTAGCGGTAGCGAGCAATATCGGTCTCGCATCGATGCTGCACGTGAAGGACTTCTATTACCGTCCCGCGTCTTACTCGGCGAGAGACGGCTGGTTCGGCACGTCCGGCGGCAATTGGCTGCGCGGCGCTATCTCCGGTCACGGCGATATTGATATTCCGGGGGCGCTACGCAAAGTGAAGGAAGCCGGTTATGATGGTTATATATCGATTGAGTTCGAGGGTATGGAAGAGTGCCGTCTTGGCACAAGACTTGGCTTCGAATATGTGAAGCGTATATGGAATGAGCAATAATCCAATGAATAGCGAGGAGGAATCTTAATGGCTGCACCAATTATGACGAATAAAATTGGCGTTATCGTCGACAGCTTCCAGCTTGGCGTTAAGGAGGGCTTGCTTAAGGCGAAGCAGGTGGGAGCAGACGGCGTGCAAATGTATGCCGTATCTGGCGAGCTTGATCCTGCTAATCTATCTCCAGCTGCAAGACGTGAATGGCGTGCTTATATCGATTCGCTTGGCCTAGATGTATCGGCATTAGTCGGTGATCTTGGCGGCCACGGCTTCCAAGATCCGGCGGCGAATCCGGCGAAGATCGAGAAGTCGAAGCGCATTATGGAGCTGGCGCTGGAGCTCGGTACGAACATCGTAACCACTCATATCGGCATCGTACCCGATGATACGAACAGCCGCATCTACGAAACGATGCATAAGGCTTGCGTAGAGCTAAGCGAATATGCCAATAGCATGAACAGCCACTTCGCTATTGAGACAGGTCCTGAGACGTCTGCACATCTGAAGTCGTTCCTTGACAGTCTTGGTTCGAGAGGCGTTGCGGTCAACTTCGATCCAGCCAACATGGTCATGGTGACCGGAGACGATCCGGTTCAGGGCGTCTATACGCTTAAAGATTATATCGTGCATACGCATGCGAAGGACGGCGTGAAGCTAGGAGATATCGATCCGCGCGATGTGTATGGGCAATTCGGCTACGAGAAGGAGCTCAATCACGAAGAGATCGCGAATATGGCCGAGTCGGGCTCTTCATTCCGCGAAGTTCCGCTCGGAGAGGGCGGAGTGAATTGGGACGGTTATTTGAAGGCGCTGCATGACATTGGATTTGGCGGCTATCTGACGATCGAACGTGAGGTTGGCACGAATCCGGAAGCCGACATTAGCAAGGCTGTACAATTCCTTAAGCGCTACAGAGGATAATCAGAGTTTGTTCGAAAAAAGATATTCGGTTGGCTTTCAATTGAGGAGCTGATTGAGTATCTTTTTTTTGCGCAAATCCTTTTGGAAAGAACGATAGCGTAAATGCCGTTGAATCTTGTAAAATAGTGTCAAACAGATGAAAGAATGAACGGGGGATCTTTGTTGAATCGGTTATTAACGAGAATGGTCTTATTCTTCTCAAGCTTGATCGTGTTAGCGGGCGCAATACTAGGTTATACGATTTATGGGTCGGCTTCGGGATTAGTAGAAAATTCGTTAGGCGCACAGGCGCAGCTCGTAGCCGAGAGTGCGGCCCGTCTTGTCGATCCAGACGCTTATGCCGCCCTTAGTGCCGAGACGGGCGAAACGGATTATTATTTAGAGCTTCGCGAGAAGCTGAATGCGCTTAGAGAGACGAACGGACTTAAATATTTGTATACGCTCGCACAAACAGAGGGAGAGAACGGAGACAGGACGTATTATTATGTCGTCGATGGCGCACCGATGGATGTAGCGGAGGATGACTTCTCGCCGCTCGGCGAGCCGGAGGAGAATCATTATCCGGGTATGGTAAAGGCGTTCGCCGAAGGCAAGACGCAGGTTGGAGAACTGACGAACGATGAGGAATACGGCGCTACGATTACCGCTTATGTGCCGCTCTTGGCGAAGGACGGTACGATGCTCGGCATTGTAGGAGCCGACTTCGATGCCACGAACGTCTATGCGCTTATGGCCGACAATCGTCGGACGACCATCCTGGTGACGATCGGCATTATCGTTGCCGGCATTTTGCTCGTCGTCGTACTGGCCAGCTATTTGACAAGGCCGCTTATTCAATTGACTTCACATGTGGCTAAGGTAAGAGAAGGGGATATGACGGTAGAAATCCCTGTGAATCGCAAGGATGAGATCGGACATCTGGCAAGCACCTTCCAGCAGCTCGTCACGAATACGCGTACCGTCATTCAAAGTATGCGAGACAGCTCGGAGCGGCTGCTGTCTGTCTCGGAGGACGTATCCAGCCATGCTCGCAGCACGGAGGAAGCAAGCCGCCTTATTTCGGCCAGCATCCATGAGGCGTCTGGCGGGGCCGACATTCAGGTTGTTCGCGCCGCCGATATGACCAAGGCTGTAGAGAGCATGACGCACAGCATGCTTCGCATTACGGAATCGTCGCAGGTCGTGGCGGACGTGGCCAGCGAGACGATGAAGCAGACGACGCGCGGCGGCGAATTAATCGTCGACGTGACGGAAGAGATGACTGAGCTGCATCAGTCTGCGACGAAGATGCTTGCCGCGACGAAGCATCTCGAGAGCCGATCAGGTGAGATCGGCGAGATTACTTCGGTCATGGCCGACATCGCGGCGCAGACGAACCTGCTCGCCTTGAATGCGGCGATTGAGGCTGCCCACGCGGGAGAGAACGGACGGGGCTTCGCCGTTGTCGCAGAGCAAGTGCGCAAGCTTGCGAATCAATCGCAGGATTTCGCAACGCAGATATCGGTAATGATCAGCGATATTCTTGAGCAGACGACAAGCCTGTCGTCGGATATGGAGTCGAACGCGGCTCGCGTCGAGACGGGGCTTCAGCTTGTGAAGGACGCAGGCGATGCATTCCGCTTCATCGTGGACGGACTGGAGACGGTGAACGAGCAGCTCCAGGAAGTGTCCGCCGCTTCGGAGGAAGTATCTGCGGAATCGCAGGAAGTGGCGGCCTCCGTCGAAGAGATGGAGCGCATCTCCCGTCAATCGGCGGAGCACTTCGGAGGCATTGCCGACAATTCCGGCAACCAGATCGTATCGATGGAGGAGGTTCGTTCATCCTCGGAATCGATGCGGGCGTTATCCGCTGAATTGACATCGCTTAACAAACGTTTTAGGGTGTAATTAAGGCGATCGGTCCTCCGTATCGGGTTTGGATTGTTATTTTTCGGTCATAATTCTGTGTATAAGTATAGGAATAAGATGGACTTAGCGGTATAATGTTGGTTAAATGCAGATCAGTTCGGGTAATGCCTCTCAGTATGGGGCATCAGCCCGGCCTAATATAATGATTAAGGAGTATTCGAAATGACTAAAACGCTTATTTTCGGGCACAAAAACCCAGACACTGACACAATCACTTCGGCGATCGCCTACGCGGAACTGAAAGCAAAATTGGGTAAAGACGTTGAAGCTGTTCGCCTTGGCGAAGTTAACGGCGAAACGCAATACGCGCTGAACTACTTCGGTATCGAAGCACCGCGTCTTGTCGAGAACGTGGCTGACGAAGCGAAAGAAGTTATCTTGGTCGATCATAACGAGCGCCAACAAAGCGCGAATGACATTGATAAAGTACATGTCGTAGAAGTTATCGATCACCACCGCATCGCTAACTTTGAGACAAGCGCACCGCTTTACTTCCGCGCTGAGCCTGTTGGCTGCACAGCTACAATCCTTAACAAATTGTATAAAGAGAACGGCGTAGCGATCCGCAAGGAAATCGCAGGCCTGATGCTTTCTGCTATCGTATCGGACTCCCTGTTGTTCAAGTCGCCGACTTGCACGGACGAGGACGTTGCAGCCGCTAACGAATTGGCGGCAATCGCTGGCGTTGACCCGCAAGTATACGGTCTTGCTATGTTGAAAGCCGGCGCTGACCTGAGCGACAAGTCGGTAGCGCAATTGATTTCCCTCGATGCGAAAGAATTCGCAATGGGCAGCTACAAAGTGGAGATCGCGCAAGTGAACGCGGTTGACGTGAACGACGTGCTTTCGAAACAAGCAGAAGTAGAAGCGGCTTTGTACGACATTATCGCGTCCAAAGGTCTTGACCTGTTCGTGTTCGTCGTTACGGACATCCTTAACAACGATTCCGTAGCGCTTGCGCTCGGCAATAAAGCCGGTGCGGTTGAGAAAGCTTATAATGTTACGCTTGCAGATAACAAAGCTGTACTTAAAGGCGTAGTATCCCGCAAATCGCAAATCGTTCCTGTGCTGACAGAAACGCTTAGCAACCTGTAATCGTTTCGTATTATTAGCGGCAGTCCGATGCTTGCTTCGCAAGCATTGAACTGCCTTTCTTTCTTGATGTATACACACCTAGGAGTGGATGAGAGTGGAAGAGATGTTCGAGGTAACGGAATATAGCATGGAGCTGTTGAAGGATCCGTTCGGTATTTTGACCGGGCAGCGCTATGAGTTCGTGCTTGATTTAAATATTGACGAAGAAGACGAGCTGTATTCGGCAGAGGGTATCAGTCTTCGCGTGATCTACGTAGTCGATGGCGAGCAGTCGCGTATTGCGAAATACGAGTTTTTGAAGCGGACGTCGAATCAATATTTGGACTTCGAATTGGAAGAGGACGAGCATGCTTGGGTGGAAGCTTACTGCAAAGAATGCTTAGAAAATCCAGGAGTAGAGCAACAGCAATAAGAGAATATAACGAGGACGTTTCATTCGTTAGCCTTCGGGCGGCTGATGGGGCGTTTTTTTGTGCTTTTTGGAAGGAATCCCTCTGGCATTGGAGAATGAGTCAAGTAGCGCTAGTTAAGGTACGAGCAGCAGACGATGGAGCAGGCAGCCATGCGCAACTTTGAGCGAGGCAGGAGAGAGATCGCTATGGATAACGGAATGAAGCATAAGGTAACGAACGAACAATTGTCGCGCTTGATAGAGAGAACCTTCGGCGTTAACACTTTGCAAGTGGAGGAGCTATCGGACGGCTGGGCCAATACGGCTTACAGGATTGAGCTGTCGAACGGGAAAGCGGTTATTATGAAGGTTGCGCCGCTAGCAAGCGTGAAGATGATGAGCTATGAGAAGGGCTTAATGAAGACGGAAGTCGAGACCTTAAGACGGATGAAGGAGCTTGGCGGCATCCCGGTGCCTGACGTGCTAGCTTATGGCGTGGATGACGACATTGTTGGCAGTGATTTTTTTGTCATGGAGAAGCTGGAGGGCACAACTTATAACAAGCTGAAGGAAAGCATGTCCGAGGCGGAGCGTTATGGGATTGAGTTCGAGCTTGGACAATATAATCGGCGGATTAATGAGTTGACGGGCGAATGGTTCGGTTTATATGCGGACGATCAGGAGGGCGAGAGACAGAATCGCTCTTGGCGGGAAACGTTCCATAAGCTGATCCTGGACGTGCTGGAGGACGGGCGTGCTGCGGGATTTGCGTTGCCTATCGCTTATGAGGTGATCGAACAAGAAATCGCTGCCCGTTTGGATTGTCTGGATGAGGTGACCGTGCCGCGTCTGGTCCACTGGGATCTATGGTCTGGCAATGTGTTCGTTCAGGATGGACGAATTACCGGTATTATCGATTTCGAACGGGCGTTATGGGGCGACCCGCTGATGGAGGTTTACTTTGGCCGCCTCAATCTATCTGAAGCTTTCCTGAAAGGGTATGGAAAGGACGGACTGACGGATGCCGAGAACAGCCGGAGAGCCCTGTACAGCCTATATTTGGACCTCATTCTAACCATCGAATGCGCTTACCGACTTTATGAAGACAACGGTCATGTGGAGTGGACGAGGAACAACTTCGAGCAGGGCTGGGAGCAATTTTTGAAGTCAACGTAGCGGTAGAGCTTGAACTTAGGAAAGCATAGCGTACCCAATAAAACCTATAAAAATAATAAATACGATTTGACTTGTAATGAGCGTGATGAAAGCTTTCTTGCTTTTCAAATGAAATGACTCCCTTTGTTGTTTGGTCGTATTCCTTAACTTATTATGGCATTAAGCTATCATTACGTGAAGAGGAGAGATGTTGCATGTTAGCTGTCGTACAGAAAGCGGAAGCGGGTTACATGGCTAGATTCGAGCGTTACTGGACGCATTCCACGGAGGAGGTATGGTCCTGGCTGACGGACAACGATAAGCTGCCCATATGGTTCTCTGAGCTGCGGGTGGATGAACTTCGCGAAGGCGGAGTAATCAAGTTCGATATGCAGGACGGAACTTTCGAAGACATGGTCATTACGGAGCTCCGGACTGGCTCTGTGCTGGAGTATACGTGGGATACAGACCGCGTCCGATTCGAGCTTTATGAAGATGGCGTTGGCGGGTGCAAGTTGGTTTTTACCGAGATCATAAAGACGATTACGAGCCATACGCCGCGAGATATTGCAGGTTGGGACGTTTGTCTGGATGTCATCGGTATGCTGCTGGAGGGTGAAAGAGATCTCGTAACGCCCGAATTCCGCAAAGGGAAATGGGAAGGCCGGTATGAGCAATACGTCCGCATATTCGCTGATCTTACGAATTGATGCGTTGAGGGGCTTATAGGGAGCGGGCTGAGCTGGGCTTGCTGTTTGTAAGTTCCTTTTTTTGTTGCTACTCATTTGCACACATCCCCTTCCGTTATTAGCGCAATAACGGCATTTAGTCGAACTAATTGGGGACGCTTAGCTGAAAGTCGTTGTTTAACGACATTTCATCAAACTAATCAGGCCTTTTTCCACCATGCAGCCAATATCGCCTCAATAGCGGCCTAAAATCGAACTAAAAGAGGGGTTTCTACTGAAACCTACGATTTAGTGGCCCAAACTGCCGTTATTGCGGAGTCTTTGTGGAAGGGGCAGTGCTGAAACGCGAGGGAAGTGGAGTTTTGCTCATTTGTAAACGAATAGGCGCATAAAATGTCACTACAGAGCCGCTATTGATCCCTGTTCAAGCAATCATGGAATGGCTGGGCAATCCTAGGTGAATGCTTATAAAGTGGGTTTGTTTGGCAAACCAAGCTTATGCTTACGAAGTGTGTTTGCCCCGGCAAACACTAAGCTTATGCTTACGAAGTGTGTTTGCTACGCAAACACTAAGCTTATGCTTACGATGTGTGTTTGCCCCAGCAAACACTTAAGGAGAGTGGGAGATGAACAGGGCACATAATGGGATTGAACTGGCAGAGCGCTACGGAGCCCGCAATTATCACCCTTTACCGATTGTCATCAGCAGCGCCGAAGGCGTGTGGGTGCAGGATACGAGCGGCGCGCGTTACTTGGATATGCTTAGTGCCTACTCTGCTCTGAACCAAGGCCATCGCCATCCGCGGATCATTGCGGCTCTGAAGGAGCAAGCCGATAAAGTGACGATCACTTCAAGGGCGTTCCATAACGAAACGCTCGGTTTATTTTATGAGAAGCTTGCCGCTTATACGGGCAAGGAGCGTATTTTGCCGATGAACACAGGTGCAGAAGCTGTGGAAACGGCGGTGAAGGCGGCTAGACGCTACGCCTATGATGTGAGGGGGATTGCCGACTCGAAGGCGGAAATTATCGTGTTCGAAGGCAACTTCCACGGCAGGACGCTGACGGCAACCTCTTTCTCGTCAACGCCGGAGTACCAGCGAGCGTTCGGGCCGTTCACCCCCGGCTTCCGCATCATTCCTTACGGCGACCCGGATGCGCTGGCCGCTGCCGTAGGCGAGAATACGGCGGCTGTGCTCATCGAGCCGATCCAAGGTGAGGCGGGGATTCGAATCCCGCCGAACGGTTTCCTGCGGCATGCCGCGAGGTTATGCGCGGAGCATGGCGCGTTGCTGATCGCCGACGAGATCCAGACGGGCTTCGGCAGAACCGGTCAACGGTTCGCCTGCGACTGGGAGCAAGTTGTGCCGGATATTTATGTGCTCGGCAAAGCGCTCGGCGGCGGCGTGACGCCAATCTCTGCAATCGCTGCGGATGCGGCGATTATGGATGTGTTCGAGCCTGGCTCGCATGGCTCGACGTTCGGCGGCAATCCGCTCAGCTGCGCTGTCGCGACCGCGGCAATCGCCGTCATCGAGGAGGAGAAGCTTGCTGAACGTTCCGCCGAGCTAGGCGACTACATGCTGCAGAAGCTGAGCAGCCTGTCCCACCCGGACATTAAGGATATTAGAGGGCGGGGGCTGTTCATAGGCATCGAGCTTCACACATCCGCGCGTCCCTATTGCGAGAAGCTGATGCAGCTGGGCTTGTTATGCAAGGAAACGCATGACTCGGTTATTCGCCTTGCTCCGCCGCTCATCATTACCGAAGCGGAGCTCGATTATGCGATCGAAAGATTGAGATCCGTATTCGGAAACGATTCTCGATCCGAAGCGGGAGGTGACGAAGCGTCATGACGCTGTCCCGCGTTGCCATTATTAAAGTTCCGTTCGATCTAGGCGCTGGCACGAGAGGGGCATCGTTCGGCCCTGATTGTCTGCTGCAGGAAGCGGGACTAACCGAGAAGCTGAATTCGCTCTCGATTCCGTATGAAATCGCCGCAGAGGTCGTCGCGAGCATGGTGTCGGATGCATTCGACCCGGCTCAGCTGCCGCCTAATATGAAGCACACGGCTGAAGTATATGCGATGAGCGACAGCCTTGCGGGGCAGGTGTCGGCCGTGGTCGCAAGCGGCGCGTTCCCTTTAGTGCTTGGGGGCGATCATAGTATCGCGATCGGCACCATTGCCGGACTCGCCGAGCATTACGCCAATATGGGCGTCATCTGGTTCGATGCCCACTCGGACATGAACACGGAGCATACGAGTCCGTCGGGCAATATCCACGGGATGTCGCTTGGCATCAGCTTAGGGAGAGGGTTCGATCCGCTTACGAAGCTTAGGGGCATCTGTCCGAAAATAAAACCGGAGCATGTCGCGATCGTCGGGGCCAGATCGCTTGATCCGGACGAGAAGCAGTTCATACGGTCGCTTGGCATTGCATGTTACACGATGCACGATATTGACCGGATGGGCATTGCCAGAGTCATGGATGAAGTCATCCGCCGCATGCAGCGCGAGACGGACGGCGTGCATATCAGCTTCGACATCGACAGCGTAGATCCGCGGGAAGCGCCCGGAACGGGTACTCCGGTCAAGGGGGGCTTAAGCTACCGGGAAGCGCATCTGGCGATGGAGCTTCTGTACCAGGCAGGGATCGCAACATCGGCCGAGCTGGTCGAGGTGAATCCGAGCCTTGATCAAGGGCTCAAAACAGCAACGCTTGCAGTAGAATTAATCGGATCTTTACTCGGTGATCAGATTTTGTAAGATGATTAGATTCTGTCCAGCAAGGGGGAAATGCTGATGCGGGAGCCTTATCAGAACGAGCCGTTTACCGATTTCACGATTAGCGACCGAATTGACGAATTTCAAGAGGCGCTCCGCAAAGTAGAGTCGGAGCTAGGCAAGGAGTATTTGATTAAGATCGGCGCCGACCGGATCGAGACGACTACGAAGCGTCGTTCGATCAATCCGTCCCAGACGACCCAGCTCGTCGGCATCGTATCCCAGGCCGATCAGGCACTGGCCCATAAAGCCATTCTCGCGGCGGCAGCGGCATTCGATAACTGGAAACGCGTCGCGCCTTCGGCACGTGCAAGAATGCTCTACAAAGCGGCTGCCAGCTTGCGCCGCCGCAAGCACGAGTTCTCCTCATGGCTTGTCTACGAGGCGGGCAAAAGCTGGGCCGAGGCGGATGCGGATACGGCAGAAACGATCGACTTCATGGAGTATTACGGCCGGGAGATGGAGCGGCTGTCGGAAAGGCAACCGCTCGTTCCGTATCCCGGCGAGGATAATGAGATGTTCTATATACCGTTAGGCGTGGGCGTTATTATCCCGCCGTGGAATTTTCCGCTGGCGATTATGGCCGGCATGACGATGGCGGCGATCGTGGCCGGCAACACGGTCGTATTGAAGCCGGCGAGCGCAACGGCAGTCGTTGCGGCGAAGTTCATTGAGCTCCTGGAGGAAGCGGGACTTCCGGACGGCGTCGTTAATTTTTTGCCGGGATCAGGTACGGAAATTGGCGATTACTTGGTGGAGCATCCGCTGACAAGATTTATTTGCTTCACCGGCTCGCGCGAGGTCGGGCTGCGTATTAATGAAAGAGCGGCAACCGTGCAGCAGGATCAGAAGTGGATTAAGCGCGTCGTCGCCGAGATGGGCGGCAAGGATACGATCATCGTCGACGAGGACTGCGATCTCGACTTGGCGGCGGAGGCTATAACGGTGTCGGCGTTCGGCTATGCCGGGCAGAAATGCTCTGCTTGCTCAAGGGCAGTCGTCCTCGAAGCGGTGTATGATGCGGTGATCGCCAAAGTTATCGAACGGACGAAGCAGCTTAAGGTCGGCAAGGCTAATGAGCTTACTTCGCATATTGGACCTGTCATAGACGAGCGGGCTTATTTCAGTATCCTGAAATATATCGAGGTTGGGCGCAGCGAAGGCACTGTTGTCTATGGAGGAAGCAAAGGCGGGAACGGCGGATACTTTATCGAGCCGACGATTATTAAGGATGTTGAGCCGTATGCGCGCATCGCGCAGGAGGAGATATTCGGTCCGGTGCTGGCTTTCATCCGTGCCGCCAACTTCGAGGCGGCGATCGATATCGCCAACAATACGGAATACGGGCTGACGGGAGCGGTCATCTCGCGCAATCGCGGCAAGTTGGAGCAAGCGCGGGAACAGTTCCATGTCGGCAATCTCTACTTCAACCGCAAATGTACCGGTGCGCTCGTCGGTGTCCAGCCCTTCGGCGGTTTCAATATGTCGGGAACCAATTCGAAGGCGGGGGGACGAGATTACTTGCTGCTGTTCATGCAGTCGAAGGTGGTCACGGAACGGTTTTAGCTAGCGGTATCATACGTTGGCATTTGGCGGTCAGGCGGGGGAGCGAGTGAGGTAAATCTCATGCAGAGTGAGGCTAACCTCACTCTTTATTGAGGTTCTGAAGTGTTTATAAACAAATAGTGAGGCAAATCTCACTCGCCATGATGCTAGGTTCATGGGTAATGAGGTTTGCCTCACGATTTGGCTTACGCAGAGCGGCCTAAGTCCTAAGTATGCTACACGCGCAGCTTGATCGATTTCTTATATAACGGATACAGCCATTTTACACCGCTTGGCGTGATAGAGTCCGCAACGAGATGGGACAAATAGCCGAGCGTGGCAACGACGGCGATCCCTTCTATCTGCAGCTGCTGTTCCAAGCCCCAGCCGATTGCAGCCCAGATGAGCGTCGCCCATACGGTATGCGTCATGCCGCGATGCTTCAGCCATGGGACCCATGCGACAAACAAACCGAAGCCGATGAGCCAATTCATCTGATAGGTGAAGCCGACATACATCAGGATACAGCCGACTACGCTCACAAGCGCGTTACGGATGGCGCCTTGTTTCATAACAAGGCCGAGCAGAAGCGCAGCAGCGCTGCTTCCAATAAGGATAGGGGAAACGGGATGTCCTGTAAAAAATAAGTAAGCGATAATGCCGATAAATACGACGCCGCCCCATAACATAAGCTCACGAATGAGCTTCGAGAGCTTGCCAAGCTTGCTGCTCAGCATGCTTGTGCCGTCAAGATCGGCAGCTAATGCCGAGAAACCCGCAATACCGATGAATAACGCGGCATGCTGAAGCGTGAACGGATAATAGATAGATGCGGCTCCGCCAATTGCCGCTCCGATGGTTAGATGTGTTTTACCTGTCATAATTCCTCCTGTGACTGACTAGTCGCTCCTTGCTGTTCATAAATGTTCGTGGTTGACGAGTTCATTGCGTACCATCTGCTCCAGCTTCTCTACAATTTGGTCATGCAGCGGGTCGCGCTTCAATAAGCCGAAGAACCGTCTGCGCTTTTGCTTTTTTAGAAGCTGCAGCAAATAGAGCTTTTCTTTAAGCGTGAACATAGGTCCACTTCCTTTCGCCTTGCTCGCTAGGGATAGCGATTACGCTTCATTATAGAGGAAAGATAAGCCGTTATGGAAGCGGTACACGGTATGAAACGAAACATGGTATAATAGCCTCACGAAATGATGGAGCGGGTGGGATGAAAATGGATAATCAATTAGCCGCTGCCTGCGAGGATACATGCGCCGGGACTGAAGCCGATATTGCGGATGTAAAAAGCAAGCTCGTGAGCGACGGGACAGCCGTGGAGCTGGCTGATCTGTTCAAGGCGCTTGGCGACCCGACGCGGGTGAAGATCATTCATGCGCTGCTGCAGTCGGAGCTATGCGTGCATGATTTGACCGAGGTGCTTGAGATGGGGCAGTCCGCGATCTCCCATCAGCTTAGGCTGCTGCGGAATATGCGAATCGTGAAGCGCAGAAAAGTAGGGAAAACGGTATTTTACTCGTTGGATGACGATCATGTGGAGCAAGTTTTCACGCTAACGCTACAACATTTAAAGCATGAGTAAACGAAGAGGCGGCCCGTATATACGAGGTTTGCCTCTTTTTTAGTGTTTAGTGTGTTTTTTGGTGTGAATGAAGTAGGTGGGTAAAATTATGAGAGATAATTTTACTTGATTTTTAGTAAAATAATCGTATATTTGTAGATAGAGAAGTAGCGACGGCTGCGAACTGAACCGAAATGCAGGAAGGAAAGTTAGCATGGCTACCATAAAAGATATTGCACAGCAAGCGAATGTGTCTATCGCAACCGTATCGCGCGTGCTCAATTATGATCCGGGCTTATCCGTTACGGATGAGACGCGGAAGCGGATTTTCGAGGTTGCGCAGAAGCTGAACTATAAGACGCTCCGAGAGCGAAACGGGAGCGGGCAAGCGCAGACTAAGGAACGTTACCGCATTGGACTCGTAAGCTGGTATTCGGAGCAAGAGGAGATGCTGGATCCGTATTACTTGGCGATTCGGCTTGGCGCGGAGAAGGAGTGCTTCCAGCGGCAGATCGAGATGGTGAAGCTGTTCGTCCAAGGCGGCGACTCGACTTCTGATTGGTTAGGCGAACCGCTCGACGGCATTGTCGCGATCGGCCGTTTCGAGAAAGACGATTTGGAGCGGTTTCCCGAAGGCATGACGAATATCGTGTTCGTCGATTCGTCGCCGGAGGAAAATCGATTCGATTCGGTTGTTATCGACCTGCGCAAATCGGTGTTCGAGGTGCTCGACTATTTGATTGGGCTAGGCCATACGGAAATTGGTTATATTGGCGGGCATAATAAGGTGAACAACAAGCGGGTGCAGGATGAGCGAGAGCTTGCATTCGTAGAGCGGCTTACCGTGCAAGACATTTATAATCCGGCATTTGTATTTACGGGCGACAATCTGTACGCCGAAGAAGGCTATAAGCTAATGAAAGCTGCGATAGAAGGCGGAAAGCTGCCGACGGCTTTTTTTATCGAAAACGATTCGATGGCTGTTGGCGCGCTGAGAGCGCTGCACGAGGCCAAGCTGCAAGCTCCGCATGATATCTCGATCGTTGGCTGCAACGACATTCCCATCTCAGCTTATATGCAGCCGCCGCTGACAACCGTTAAGGTGCACATGGAGCATATGGGCGAGACGGCAGTGGAATTGCTTGCGGATCGGATGGCGGGTGGCAGGGATATCGCAAGAAAAATCGTTTTGCCTGCCAGACTGTTGGAGCGGGAGAGTAGCGGTCGTCCGAGGCGGAATGACTAGCGGATATCGCATAAGAACGGAGTCGATTACATGCCATTATTGACAGTAGGCCAGAGTGTTCTGCCAGCTGTGCGCAAACAGAAGGATGTGGAGGCGGTTCTCGCCACTCCTTATACGTATATGGTGCTTCTAGGCGGCCATCTGGGTCAATTGAAGCCTCTCGTCGACCTGGCTGGTCAGCATGGCAAGAAGGTGCTGCTGCATGCCGATCTGATCGATGGACTGAAGAACGATGAGTATGCAGCGGAGTTTCTATGCCAATCCATTAGACCGGCAGGTCTGATCTCGACGCGTTCCACCGTGATCGGAAGGACGAAAAAAAACGGACTGATTGCCATACAGCGGCTGTTTCTCATTGATTCGGATGCGATCGAGCACAGCTATACGCTGCTCGAGAAGACGCAGCCCGACTACATCGAGGTGCTGCCGGGCATTATGCCCGATATGATTCGCGAGGTGAAGGAGCGAAGCGGGATTCCGATTATTGCCGGCGGCCTTATTCGGACGGCGGGCGACGTATCGAATGCGCTCGCGGCAGGCGCTTCCGCGATCACGACTTCACGCAAGGAGCTTTGGCAAAATTTCAGTACAGGCAATGAACTATAGATACTTCTTGGGGAGGAATATCGGATGGACAAATACATGCTGGCGCTCGACCAAGGCACGACGAGCACAAGGGCGCTACTGGTCGATCACGGCGGCCATATTGTCGATATGGTGCGCGAGGAGCTTCCGCTCGTATATCCGGAGCCTGGCTCCGTAGAAGCCGATGCGTCATTTATATGGGAATCAGCGAAAAAAGTAATTGCAGGCTTGCTTGCGAAGACAGGCATTGCAGTGGGACAAATTGCCGGAATCGGCATTACGAATCAGCGGGAGACAACCGTTGTCTGGGATAAGGCTACAGGCGAGCCGATTCATCACGCCATTGTATGGCAATCTCGCCAAACGACGCCGATATGCGAGCAGCTCAAGGCAGACGGCCATGAGCGCGCGTTCCATACGCGGACTGGCTTGCTGATCGACGCCTACTTCTCCGGCACGAAGGTGAAGTGGCTGCTTGATCATGTGGATGGAGCGAGAGAGCGAGCGGAACGCGGAGAGCTGCTATTCGGCACGATCGATAGCTGGCTCGTCTGGAAGCTGACAGGCGGAGCGGTACATGTGACGGATGTGACGAATGCGTCCCGTACGATGGTGTTCAATATACACGATCGCCGCTGGGACGATGAGCTGCTGCGCATACTGGATATTCCTGCATCCATGCTGCCTGAAGTACGGTCCTCTTCGGAGGTATATGGTCATGTTGCCCCCGAGCTATTCGGAGCGCCGATTCCAATTGCGGGCATGGCTGGGGATCAGCAAGCGGCTTTGTTCGGACAGACGGCATTCGATAAAGGCTGCACGAAAAATACGTACGGCACAGGCTGCTTCATGTTGATGAACACGGGCGAGCAAGCGATCGTGTCCGATCGCGGCTTGTTGACGACCATCGCATGGGAAGTGGACGGCAAGCTGGAATACGCGCTTGAAGGCAGCGTATTCGTAGCGGGTGCAGCCATTCAATGGCTGCGTGACGGGCTTGAGTTGATTGAGTCGGCAAGCGAAACCGAGGCGCTGGCCGAGCAGGTTGAATCGACGGACGGAGTCTACGTCGTACCCGCATTCGTTGGACTTGGCACGCCGTATTGGAACAGCGATGTTCGCGGTGCGGCATTCGGGCTGACGCGCGGGACGTCGAAGGCTCATTTTGTACGCGCCGTACTGGAGTCGCTCGCTTATCAGACGAAAGATGTGCTCTCCGTCATGATCGAGGAGTCGGGCCTTAAGCTGCAAGCATTATCCGTCGATGGCGGCGCGATCGGCAACAACCTGCTCATGCAGTTCCAAAGCGATCTGCTAGGCGTGCCGGTGGAGCGGCCACTCGTAAGCGAGTCGACGGCGCTTGGCGCAGCTTACTTGGCAGGACTCGCTACCGGCTTCTGGAGCAGCAAGGAGGAGCTTGCTGCGCTTCGTCAAGTGGAGCGGGTGTTCGAACCGGGCATGGAAGACACGAGAAGGCAAGAGCTGTACGATGGTTGGCACCGCGCGGTAAAGGCTGCCATGGCATTTGCCAAGTAATCATGTTATAATAACGACAAGTTAATAACGGTTGGAGACACGGAGAAACCATGATAGCCGCTTTCGTATCCTCGTTTGAGGGGGAGAGCGGTTTACGTGGTTTCTTTTTTTGTTGCTTTAGGAGTAACGAAATACGATCAACAGAACAATAATAGGTATAGAGCGCTGGGAGGCTGCGGAAAATATGAATACGGATACGAAAGAAACGGCTTTTGCCGCACAAAATAGGGAACTTCGATTAGAAGAGATGACACGCATGGAGCTGGACCTGCTCGTCATTGGCGGCGGCATTACAGGCGCCGGCATCGCGCTGGATGCGGTAACGAGAGGGCTTCGCGTTGCTGTCGTGGAGATGCAGGATTTTGCGGCTGGCACGTCGAGCCGTTCGACGAAGCTTGTGCATGGCGGTCTACGCTACTTGAAGCAATTGGAGATTAACGTCGTGGCCGAGGTAGGCAAGGAGCGGGCGATCGTATATGAGAACGGGCCGCATGTGACGACGCCGGAGTGGATGCTGCTGCCGCTTTACAAAGGGGGCACATTCGGCAAGTTCTCGACGTCCATCGGACTGCGCGTCTATGATTTTCTAGCTGGCGTCAAGAGGCAAGAGCGCCGCAAAATGCTTAGCGCCGAGGAAGCGCTGCGCAGAGAGCCGTTATTGAAGCGCGACGGATTAAAGGGCGGCGGCTACTATGTGGAATATAGAACGGACGATGCTCGCCTGACAATTGAAGTAATGAAAAGAGCGGTTGAGCTAGGGGCGCTTGCCGTTAACTATGCCAAAGTGGATAACCTGCTCTACAATAGCAGCGGCGTAGTAGAAGGCGCTGCGGTACGGGATATGATCAGCGACAAGACGTATGACGTTCGGGCAGCGAAAGTGATTAATGCGACAGGTCCGTGGGTAGATGAGCTGCGCGAAAAGGACGGCTCCAAACAAGGCAAGACGCTGCGGCTGACGAAAGGCGTCCATCTTGTATTCGACGGCAAACGATTCCCGCTTAAGCAAGCGGTGTACTTCGACACGCCGGACGGACGGATGGTGTTCGCGATTCCACGCGAGGGCAAAACGTACTTTGGTACGACCGATACGAATTATAAGGGCGATACGGCAACGCCTGTCATGACGATGGAGGATCGCGACTACTTGCTGCAAGCGGCGAACTTCATGTTCCCGCAAATGAAGCTTGTCGTCGCCGACGTGGAATCAAGCTGGGCCGGGCTAAGGCCGTTAATTCAGCAAGAAGGCAAGTCGCCTTCGGAAATATCGCGCCGCGACGAGATCTTCGTCTCGAACTCGGGCTTCATTTCAATAGCGGGCGGCAAGCTGACCGGCTACCGTAAGATGGCTGAGACGGTCGTCGATAAAGCGGTCGAGCTGCTGCGCAAGGACGGCGGGGCTATCGGCATAGGCCGCAGCGATACGAAGGAGCTGCGCATGTCGGGCGGCGATACGGGCGGATCGGCTGGATTCGCAGCCTATGTAGCTGCTCAGGTGAAGAAAGGGATGGCTGCAGGATTGAAGGAAAGCGAAGCGCGTATGATTGCGGAAAAATACGGCTCGAACGCCGAGAAGCTATACGCACTCGCTGATGCAGTCACGGCGAAGTGGGCAACCTCCCACAAGCTGCCGCTAGTGCTTGCCGTACAGCTCCGTTATTCGATGGAGGCAGAAATGACGGTGAAGCCGGAGGACTTCTTTATCCGCAGAACTGGCGATCTATTCTTCCGTATTGGGGAAGTACGCAAGTGGAAAGGCGCTGTAATTCCCGCAATGGCCCAGCAATTGGGATGGACGGCAGAGCAGCAGGCGCAGTACAGCAAGGATTTGGAGCGGAAGCTGGCTGAGGCAGTCGAAGCGCCGAAGCAATAACAATAGGGGAGAGGCTGGCGCATATGAGCGCCTGCCTCTTTTTTTATTATGTGCAATTGGGCAATATAAGTTGCAGAACAAGCAAATTATTCATATAATACATATGAGCATGTATTCATATATAATTCGATTTCGAATTCATAAGAGCAAGTTGGGGGAGATTTAACATGGGCGAGAAACCGCGTGAACGATTAAGCAGCAGCAAGGCCGGCAATAAAGAGGAAGGTTGTGCAGAGAGCCGCGAGCACTCGCATGAGTCTCATGAACATGGCGATGGATGCAATCATGGCACTGATCATGATCATAAACCAAGTAAGGCCCGTAGTAATAACCACAACCATAGTCACGGCGGCCATAGCCATCACGGCCACAGCCACCATAGGCATTCCCATGGACCGAACAATAAAGCGGGGTTGCTGTTCGCCTTCGTCATAACGGCGGGCATTATGGTGCTGGAATTCGTCGGCGGCCTCGTGACGAATTCGCTGGCGCTGCTCTCCGATTCTGGGCATATGCTTAGCGATGCGGCTGCGCTTGCGCTTAGTCTCGCTGCGATGTGGTTCGCCGCAAGACCGTCCTCTGCCAAGCGAACATTCGGCTTCCATCGCTTCGAAATATTAGCTGCGCTGCTTAACGG
Source organism: Paenibacillus sp. 05T425 (assembly GCF_056396205.1). Classification (NCBI taxonomy): domain Bacteria; kingdom Bacillati; phylum Bacillota; class Bacilli; order Caryophanales; family Paenibacillaceae; genus Paenibacillus; species Paenibacillus sp. 05T425. The sequence continues at coordinate 346,026 of NZ_JBFTLA010000001.1, read as the reverse complement.
CGTATCGCTGTTCGTCATCTCCGGCTTCATTATCGCGGAAGCGATCAAGCGTTTCTGGGAACCGCCGACTGTAGCGAGCGGATCGATGATGATCATCGCAGGTATCGGCTTGCTGGCGAACCTTGCGAGCGCATGGTTCCTTATGCGCAAAGGCGACGTAAAGGATAATCTGAATGTTCGCAGCGCATACCTGCATGTCATCGGCGACGCGATTGGCTCCGTTGGCGCCATAGTTGCCGGGCTGCTTATGTTGCTGTTCTCGTGGTACATCGCCGATCCAATTATAAGCGTTATTGTCGCGCTGCTCATTCTGAAGAGCGCGTGGGGCATCATCAACTCCACCGTTCATATTCTCATGGAAGGCACGCCGCACAGCGTTGATGCTGATGAAGTTAAAGCAACTTTGCTCGGTGTAAAAGGCGTTAGCGATGTGCATGATCTTCATATCTGGACGATTACGTCCGGCATCGATTCGTTAAGCTGCCATCTCATTATTCGCGATGATGCGGACAGTCAGGCCGTCCTGCGCGAGGCCTTAAAGCTAATCGAGGAGCAATACGGCATCGACCATGCTACGATTCAGGTGGAGAACTCTTCCTTACGGCATGCCGAGCTGCGGGTATAAAAAAAGACAAACGCCTCTGTTCCCATCGCATTGCGGCGATGAGGAAGAGAGGCGTTTTTGGCATCGGCATGTTTAACTGGAATTTCTCCCGTTAATTATAGCGATTTTGGATAAATCGAAGAAATAACTGGAGTTCCTCCTGCTAATATCGCTACTTCTGAGAATAGGTAGTTTTCGCCCAGTAATAACGGGAGTTTTTCCAGTTATTTTGGACGGGATCGATATGGTTACGGCTTTACGCTCATCGCGCTTCTTCGCTAATCGATTTTGTTCGGTATAACTGAGCGCCTACAAGGAAGGAAACGACGCCCCATAGCGCCATGATGCCCATGCCCAGCCAGAAGGCTCCGTTCGTAACGCTCTCCGCATAGATGAGGCCGTCGCGTATGCCGTCCACAAAGTAAGTAAGCGGAAGCACCTGCGTCACCGGCTGAAGCCATTGCGGCAATTGCTCAAGCGGGAAGAAGACGCCGCTTAGGAACATCATAAGCATGCTGGCGATATTCGCCATGCCCATATAAGCTTCGATCGTCTTGCTGAACGACGAGAATAAGTAACCCATCGCATTGAAGACGAGAGCGCCGGCGAAGAAGGCGACAGCAAGACTGAAAATATTAATATGCAAGGAAGCCCCGAAGCCATATACGCCGATTAGCGACAAAATGACGATCTGCACGATGCCGAGCATCAAGCGCACAAGCATGCTCGCGAGACCGTACAGTCCCATCCTGGCCGGTGTCATTCGAAGCCGCTTCAACAATCCGCGCCTGCGTAAGTCGACGAGCTCAACCATGCCGAACAATCCGCCTTGCGCGACGGATAATCCGATCATGCCCGTAAGCAGGAAGTCCTCGTATTTCAAGTCTTCCGCACCGGAAGTGACAGAAGAAATCGTCATGCCGATTACCGGCTCAGCTCCCGCTGCCTCTAGATTGGCTTGTTGAATGAACTTATCCAATACGCCGGAGACAACTTGAGTCGTTACGCTTCGTTCGTTCTTCGTATTGACGATGAGCTCCAACGTAGCGGACTCCCCCGATTGGGGCAATATGATCAATGCGTCTACATCCTCGTTTTTCAGCCAATCCAGTCCTTGCTCCTTGCTGACCGGCGTTTCTTCCTTCAGCTCGAGCACGGGAACTTGGCGCAGCTGTTCGAGCAATTGCTCGGATTCGGTTGTCTGAGCGGGCTGAGATACAGCGATGGTCGCCTTGAAATCATCGTCCCCGCCGCCCGTGAAGATAATCATAAACAACACCATCAGAATGATGGGGAAGAAAATATTCCAAAACCACACCTGCTTCTCGCGGAACATCATCTTAATTTGAGCAACGAACATTTTGTTGAATTGCTTCACGCCATTACCGTTCAACTCAATCCCTCCATTCCTTGCCGGTGAAGGCGATGAATACGTCCTCCAGGCTCATCTCGCGAATCGAGATTTGCTGAGTACGGTAGCCGCGATCCTTCGTGAAGCCGAACAGATCGTACAGCGTCTCCTCCGGCTGCGCCGTCCAAATGCACAAGGTTGAATCTTCCCTACTCACCCGTGCGACCGCAGGATGCAAGAGTGCCATCTGCTCGGTCACCGCCGCTGCCTTCTCCCCGTCCAATAGCGACAACCGCACTTCACGTTCCTTCGTCAGCCGATCGATCAGCGCCGATGGCGTATCGAGCGATACGATCTTCCCTTGGTCGACGATACAGACCCGGTCGCTAAGCTTCTCGGCCTCCTCCATGTAGTGAGTCGTAAGTATAGTAGTCTTGCCAAGCTCCTTCAGCTTCAGGATGATGTCCCAAATATTGCGCCGCGCCTGCGGATCAAGCCCCGTTGTCGGTTCATCGAGAAAAATGACAGTCGGATCGTTGATCATGGCGAGGCCGATCGCGAGCCTCTGCCGCTGACCGCCGGACAGCTTTTTCACATGTTTATTGCGTTGGTCGGTCAAGTTAATCATTTCGAGCACTTCTGCAGTAGGAGTCGCTTTGGGGTAAAAGGAGGCGAATAAGTCGAGGTTTTCCTGGACGGTCAATAGATCAAATAGAGCACCGGACTGCGGCTGTACGCCGATCGTCCTTTTGATCTGGTCGCTGTTGCGCTTCCAGTCGAGCGAGCCGAAGGCAATGCTGCCTCTATCGGGCGTCTGCAGCCCTTCAATCATCTCGAGCGTCGTCGTCTTTCCTGCGCCGTTCGGTCCGATGATCGTAAATATTTCTCCGGCTTCGACCGAGAAGCTAATGTCCTCGACCGCCGTAACCGCCCCGAACGTCTTGTGCAGGTGGTTCACTTCCAATACGGGCATAAGGCTTACCTCTCCTTCACGTTCGATTGGCTATACAGAATGATTGTAAAATAACCCAGCACTTCCTCCCAGCGTCCACAGGACGTAATTTAACTCCGTCTGTAGGAGGAGAGAGGTGTTAGGGGATATAGCTTAAATTTCAACTTAATTCAACATAATGTTAACGACATATAACTTAATAAACAGGACCAATCGATTTGAAATCTATTTTAAAGCGGCGTTTTGGTCGATGTACCCCGTGTGATAAGGGATTGTCATCAATGTGTTGGTATTTAGCTTCATAAACAAAATTACAACTTAAATAAATTTGTTAAAATATTTGTTTACAAAAACGAAATGAAATAATACAATGAAGCTGTTAATGTAAGCGTGTTCAATTAAAAGTTGAAACTTTTGTTGAAATGCTTGCTCAATATGAACGAAGCGGGGGATTGGCAATGAAGAAGAGAAATGCGGTTATTACGGCGTCGCTGGCGGCTATGCTGGCGTTGTCGGCGTGCTCGGGCAACTCAGGTTCAGGCAATAATGTAAACGGTAACAAGAATGGCAACGATCCAGCCGCAACGAATGATGCGGCAACGGATGAGCCGGCCGCGCCGCTTGCCATCAGCATGGCGCTGATGGCCGGGCCGAAGACGCCGGATTCGTGGGCCGAGAAGACGCTGGAGGAACAGCTTGCGGCTAGTATGGGCAGAACGGTTGACGTGCAGCCGGTGTTCCTGCCGGATTGGTCGGAGCTTAATACGAAGATCAACCTGCTCATGAGCGCGAAGGATACGCGCCCCGGCATTCTGTGGACGGGCGATACGAAGGAGTTTTTGAAGTGGATAGACGCGGGCGTCGTTCAAGACGTAACGCCTTCGCTTCAGAAGTACGGCAAAGAAATCATCAATTATTATTCGAAAGATACGTTGTTCTACCACTGGGACAGCAGCGGCAAAATGTTCCGCATTCCCGGCGACGTACCGGAAGCGAGCTACATGACAACGATTCTGCGCAAGGATTGGCTCGATAACCTCGGCCTGCAAGTGCCTAAGACGCTCGATGAGTACGTCGCGGTGCTGCGCGCGTTCGCGAACGACGATCCGGACGGCAATGGCAAGAAGGACACATACGGCTTGTCCGGCGACAACTATTATCGCAGTCTTGCTCCGTTCTTCTATGCCTACGGCGTCGATGTGGAAAACTTCATTAAACAAGAAGACGGAAGCGTGAAGTTCGGCTCGGTTATGCCGGAAGTGAAGCCTGTGCTGGAGCTGCTGCAGACGCTTTATAAGGAAGGCGTTATCGATCCGCGCATGTCGACGGCGGCGAACAGCGACGACGAGAAGGTTAACGAGATTTTCGCATCGGGCAAGGTCGGCTCGTTCTACCGCTTCGTCGATTATTTCAACCCGGGCAACTCGGCAGCCATTTCGTTCAAGAAGCTGAACCCGACAGGCGAATATATCGCGATCGATCCTGTCACAGGACCAGACGGCTTCGGTTCGGATCAACCCGATCCGCGCATTGGCTGGTGTTACTTGGTCGTAACGGATGCGGCCGATGCGGACAGCGCCGTTCAAGTGCTGAACACGATGGCAACACCGGATACATTTAAGCTCCTCGCGTTCGGCAAGGAAGGCGAGCATTACGAGATGAAGGACGGCATCTTCACGCCGACGATTACGCCGGACGAAGGCAATAAGCTCGGACTTGGCAACTTCGGCTGGTACATTCAGCGCAAGGACGCGGCGAATATCAAGAACGTGCCTGCCGTTACGGAGCTGTTCGAGAAGAAGTTGGAGACGTCGCAGCCGATGCGCGACAAGATCGTTGTGTTCAAAGCGCTCGACAGACCGGAGTGGGACAAATATTCGGCGGACATCAAGAAAGTGCGCGACGAGTTGTTCTGGCTCATCATTACGGGCAAGAAGCCGGCAAGCGCGTTCGACGACTTCGTGAAGCAATACGAGAAGCTCGGCGGCAAACAGATCGATGAGGAAGCTGCCGGCCTATTCGAGAAGCAGCAACAGGATTATGTCGAGTACGACAAATGGTATGAGACGAACATTGAGCCGTTCAAATAAACCGGCAAGGCAGGAGGGGAAGCGGAATGGAGGCATTAAGAGAGACGTCGCCTATCGTCGGTAAGACCAGCGTTGCCTCCAGTAGGGCGCTGTGGAAGGACTTGGTCCGGGATAAATATTTGTATCTGCTACTGTTGCCGGGTCTACTGCTTATTCTCGTATTTCGGTATGCGCCGATGTACGGCATTGTCATCGCCTTTCAGGATTACAACATTTTCAAGGGAGTAGGAGGGAGCGAGTGGGTTGGATTGGATCAATTCACCCGCTTGTTCGGCTCCCCTGATTTCTACGAAATATTGCGTAACACGGTGCTCATCAGCCTATACAAGCTGGCAGCCTCCTTCACCATTCCGATCGTGCTGTCGCTGCTGCTGAACGAGCTGAGGCATCTTGCATTCAAGCGAGTGACGCAATCGATCATCTATTTGCCGCATTTCGTGTCCTGGGTTATTTTTTCGGGCGTCATCATTTCTTTTCTGAATCCGGTGGACGGCCTGATTAATACGGTGATTGCGAAGTTTGGCGGGAATCCTATTGATTTTCTCGGGAACACCTCCTATTTTCGCTCGATACTCGTCATTAGCGACGTGTACAAGGAGGTAGGTTGGGGAACGATCATCTATCTGGCGGCGATCGCCGGAGTGAATGCCGATCTGTACGAGGCGGCCCGGATGGACGGGGCGAACAAAGCTCGCCAAATGTGGCATGTGACGCTGCCGGCTATTCGCCCCGTCATTATTATTTTGGTCATTCTAAGCCTCGCGAACATTCTTGAGGCCGGCTTCCAGCAAGTGTTCTTGCTCTACAGCCCGCTCGTCTACGAGGTTGGCGACATTATCGATACGTATGTGTACAGGGTCGGCATACAGGAAGCGAATTACAGCTATGCAACGGCGGCCGGTCTGTTCAAGTCGCTTGTGGCTATGGTGCTGATCGTGTCCGTCAACAAGCTGGTGAAGCTGAGCGGGCAGGATGGCCTGTGGTAAAGGAGGAGCAAACTTGAGTCTATCTGTAGGCGAAAAAATTTTTTCATACGCGAACTATTTGTTCTTCATCGCAGTCATGCTGCTGATGCTTTATCCGTTCTGGTATATGGTGATGGGCTCGTTCAGCGATCCGGTATATGTGGCAAACGGCGGCTTCTTCTTGAAGCCGGCCGGCTTCTCAATCTCGGCTTATGAGGCGGTGCTGCAAAATGTATCGATCTTATCGGGCTTCAAAGTAACGGTTATAACGACGATCGGCGGAACGGTTATCGGCACGTTCCTCACGGCGACGACCGCTTATGCGATCTCGAAGCGGAGGCTTCGCGGCAGAATGCTCTTCTCGTTCCTCATTCTGTTCACGATGCTGTTCAGCGGCGGTCTTATTCCGTCTTATCTGCTGATCAAGGAACTGCATATGATTGACACCTATTGGGCGCTCATCTTGCCGGCGGCGCTGGGGGCGTGGAATATTTTCGTCATGCAGAGCTTCTTCCGCGGCATTCCCGATGAGCTGGAGGAAGCGGCCAAGATCGACGGAGCGAACGACTTGACCGTCTTCTTCCGCATCGTGCTTCCGCTGTCGAATGCGGTAATGGCCACGATTGGGCTATTTATTGCGGTCTGGTATTGGAACGACTTCTTCTCGTCGGTGCTGTATGTGACGGAGAAGGATATGTGGCAGCTGCAGATGGTGCTGAAGGATCTGATCAGCAATACGTCCGCTGCCATTATGCAGGCGGGCATATCGGTCAGTTACCAAGGAGACGTGAACGAGTTCACGATCAAGATGGCTTCGATTATCGTGTCGAGCATACCGATTCTGCTCGTGTACCCTTTCTTGCAAAAACATTTTGTCAAAGGGGCGCTTATCGGGTCGGTGAAAGGTTGAGATAGCGGATTGCGGCTTATGCGGATAGAAAAGCAATAAAGGAGGAATACGGTTTTGAGGAAAATAACATGGTTAACGCTTATCGTGCTTTTGTTCAATACGATTGCAGTAGGGGCGGTCTCTGCGGCCGAGGAGCAGGGGGAGACCGGAGAAGCGTGGACATCGGTGCTGGACGGCTTCGTCGAGGTTGATCCGGAGACGAAAGATACGCTGAAGCTGAACGGAGAGCTGTTCCGGTTCGCGTCGCTCAATTATCCGGGAGGCATTAGCGATACGCCGTTCGCGCAGGAGGATGCGATTCGCACGCTGGCGGAGATGGGCGGCAAAGTGACGCGCAGCTATGTGCTGCCGGTTAAGCGATATGACGATTCGAATGTTTCGAGCGCTTATGTGCTGGGACCGGACGAGGACGGGGTCATGCAGTTCAACGAAGAGAACTTCAAGAAGCTCGACCGTTTGCTCGCTTTGGCGAATCAATACGGCGTGCGGGTTATCATCCCGTTCGTTGACCAATGGCAGTGGACCGGCGGCATCGAGAGCTATGCGGCGTTCCGCGGCTACCCGATCTCGGGCGATGCGGCGAACGACCCTGACGCTTGGAATTTTTACACGGACCCTGCGATCAAAGCGGATTTCAAGCAGGTTATCAGCTATACGATGAACCGCGTCAACTCGTACACAGGCGTGGTGTACAAGGAAGATCCGGCGATTCTGGCATGGGAGACGGGCAACGAGCTTGGCGGCTACAACCAGGATAAGTTCCCGCAGGCGTGGACGACCGAGATGGCGGCGTATATCCAGTCCGAGCATCCGGAGCAGCTAGTGCTCGACGGACGGTTCGCGATCCATCCGGATTCGCTCGCGGATCCGAATATCGACGTGGTGGGGAACCATTTTTATACGGGCAACTTTATCGATAAAATCAATGCGGACCGCGCTTCGGCCACGGGGAAGAAGCCTTACATTCTAGGCGAATTCGGCTTGTATACAAAGGCGGCTCCGGTGGACGCTCTGTTCAATACGGCGCTGCAGAACGGTACGAGCGGCGTCATGATCTGGAGTCTTCGTCCGCATAAGGACGACGGCGGCTTCCTTTGGCATGACGAGGACCCGGGCAACTGGTCTTCCTATCACTGGCCGGGCTTCTCTTCCGGCGATTGGTACGACGAGACGAACATTATACGTACGGTCTATAAGTACGCGCACTATATGAATATCGATGATAGAGAGAAAGATAGCGACGTGCCGGCTATTTCCGTACCTGCGAATGCACCGGTACTGTTCGATATCGATTCGGTCGCGAATATGAAATGGAAGGGCTCGGTCGGTGCGGCTGGCTACGAGATTCAGCGCTCTAGGGACGGCAACGATTGGGTAACGGTGGAGGAGAGCTTCTCCGATGGCGGCAGAGCGGGGACGCCTGCGTTCCATGACGAGCTGGCGATTACCGGCGAGCATTACTATTACCGCGTAAGAGGCGTTAATGAAAGCGGAGCATCCGATTGGTCGAATATCGTAGAGACGACTGCGACGCATATCGTAACGGATGAGCTTAGCCTGCTCTATAACGATAACGAGAAGCGGAAAGTATATGCTTACGATCATTCTGCAAATCTCGTAACGAATGCAGACGTATGGAATGAGCAAGGTGTCGGCTTCAAGGCTTCGGTAACGGGAGCCGAGTTCGGGTATTTGACTTACGGCTCGCCTGTGCCGATTCATCGTCTCGCGGTGAAAACGCTTGGAGGCGGCGTGCCGCAGTTTATGATTTCCGCGACGAATGGTGGGTTTGCAGAGGCGCCCGAGGAAAGTGTATCCGTAGCTGATGATGCCGATGGAAAAGTGTACACGCTGACGGATTTGCCTGCGGATACACGTTTCGTGAAGCTACTCGTCCCGGGAAATTCCTCGCTTCGCGTAGATCGCGTGGAACTGGAGTATTTGTATGACGGTGAAGGTTATGTGGCGCTTGAACCGATAACGCGCGGCGGCTTCATCGTCGATTCCGAATTCACGGATTTGCCGGATGCGATGAGCGCGAATATGGCAGTGGCGGATGGAGCGCTGACGGTTGAAGACGCCGAGGCGGGATTTGTGCAGTACCGTACGGGCGGCGACATCAATTCGTATCGGGTCATGAGTAAATCCGCGGCAGCTGGCGCTGCTCCGCTAACCTTCGAGGCTTCGCTTGACGGCGTGCACTTCACGGAGGTGCAGTCTGCGGTACAGTCGATCGTGAACGAGGATGACAGCGTAACGACGATTTATTCCGATTTTGCCGTGAAGACGGGCACTCGTTACTTGAAAGTGGGTTTCCCGGCAGGAGCGGTGGACGATGGGTTGACCGTGACGCGAGTGGAAATCGGTTATGGCAAGCATATGATCCCGCTCACCGATAAACCGCCGGTTAACGTGCTGGAGGATGGGGAGTATTACTTCGGCAACGATGAGAAGTTGAAGGAAGCCTATACGGCAGATGACGGCGGCGACGCTATTGAGGCATCCATTGAGAGTGTCGTCAAAAACGGCGGCAGCTACGGCATGAAGGTGGATTACGGTTTTGACGCCAATTATTATGCAGGTTTGACGAAGGAGCTCGGAGGAGCGGACTTGTCCGGCTTCGACGCCTTGCAAGCATGGGTAACGCCGGATGATTCGGGCAATAAGCTGCGTTTCAGATTCAAGCTGGGGGACCATTCCGTATGGGAAGCGGAGAAGGCGCTGTCCGGAACGGAAGGGCGCACGATTCAGATCAAGTATGATGAATTCGAGCAACCGTCTTGGGATACGCCGGTCGCGGGCATGGATATGGGCGACGTTCAGTCGTTCTCCATCTATGTCAGCTCCGATGCTGCGGCAAGCGCGAATAGCGGCACGATCTACTTGGACGACATTCGGGTAGCGAGCGCGACGAAGCTGGACAATTATGAGAGCTACGGCGGGTACGATACGCTTGTGCAGAAGGCATACAGTCGGAATTCAGGCGGCGGCAAGTTCGATGTGTCGCTTACGGGCGAGCACAAGTCGGAAGGCGCTTACGGGCTTAAGCTCGATTACGATGTAGCTGCGGCCGGTTATGCTGGCGCCACGCTGAACCCGAATTACTTGAACCTGTCGGGTTATGACGGTTTCTCGATGTGGTTCAAACCGGACGACTCGTATAACAAGCTCGTCATTCAGTTCACGACGGAGGACGGGAAGTTCTGGGAGACGTCGACGACGATCAAAGGCACGGACGCAAGGCTGATGTACGTGCCGTTCGCGAAGTTCAGACATCCGAGCTGGTATGGCGGGGACGCAAATGCCGTGCCGGATGCCAGCAAGAACATAATTGCTTTCTCCATCTATATCAACAAAGATGAAGGGAAAACGAAAGCGACCTCGGGCACGGTGTATATCGACGACATTAACGGCGCTCTATTTAACGAGAAATTGGCGAATGCGTCGGTGACGATTAACGATGCGCAGGAGGGCGAAGGGCAAGAGGCAGAGGTAGTAGCGGCGTTTCCTTACACGGTAAGCGGAACGGGTCCTGCCGGCGAGTATGTCACGATCCGAGTCGGACAGCAGCAGTTCAATGCTCTGATTAATGAAGAAGGTGCTTGGAGCTATGACATTCCGCGCATGGTGAACGGCGAAGGCCGCGAGATACGCGCGGCGATCGAGCTGTATGACGAGACGGCTATTGTCTCGGATACGATAATGGTGAATGTTAACGTACCGGGCAATACGTATCAGGAGATCGAGAACGGCGGCGGCACGGACCCGGTCGATACGACCAATTACAGCTTGAACGGCAGCTTCGATGAAGTGGTCGATGCGGCCGCATGGCCATTGCTGCCTAAGCATTGGACGCATAAGGATGCCGAGGGCAATGATATCACGAATGGCATCGTGAAGCTGGAGGGCAACGCGCGTACGGGCGACTACAAGCTCGTTCATTATAACGGCAGCCCTTATGAGGCCATCTCTTCGCAGAAGGTGACGGGCTTGGCTGAAGGGATCTACGAGCTGACCGCTTGGACACGCTCGAAGGACGGCAATCCGCAGCTTGCGGAGATGACGGCTGCGGCGTCTGGCGAGGCCGCGGTGAGCGAACCGATCGAAGCGGGTGAAGGCACATGGGTGAAGCAGACGATAACGGGCATCGCAGTTACGGATGGCGAGCTTGCGATTGCGTTCCGCTCGAAGAGCACCGCGGGCGACTTCTGGATCTCCGTCGACGATGTGTCGCTGACGAAGATCGGTAACATCAACTACGCGGTTAACGGCGGCTTCGAGAGCTTCACGGTAGACGCGTCGTCTGGCGCGATGCTGCCAGACTCATGGGTTAGTATGAATGAAGCGGGAGATGTTGTGACGGACGGCACGACCAAGATGGAAGCATCGGCGTCCAGCCATTCCGGCAGCTATCAGCTTGCTCATTGGAAAGACGTTGCCTATAAGATAACGACGTCGCAGGAAGTGACGGGTTTGAAGGACGGCACGTATGAGCTGCGGGCTTGGACGAGATCGAAGGGCGGTCAGGCGAAGGCGGAAATGAGAGCGAGCGGTTACGGCGGCGCGATGCTTAGCGATGCCATTGAGCAAGGTGAATCCACTTGGGTTCAGCAACGTATTAGCGGCATTCAGGTGAAGAATGGCAAGCTTACGATTTCGTTCTACTCGGATTCGGTTGCGGGAAGCTGGATCGTTGCCGACGATGTAGAGCTGATCCGTACCGGTAATCTGACGGGCGGCGGACCTGGGGACGGCGAAGGCGAAGAGTCGGGCGGAGGCAACTCGGGCGGGGGAACAGCGCCTGAAGAGACCGGCAAGCCAAAAGCTTATTCGCAAGCCGATATCGCTGCAGCAATAGAAGATGGCGTATTGTCGCTAGCCGCCAATGCGTTTGGCATCCAAGTTCCTGCAGGCGCTGCAGAGTGGATCGGCGATGCTGATCTTGCCGTGGCTGGAGCGGGAGCGGAGCTTGTTATTCCGGCTGAAGTATTGAAGCAGTTGGCAGCGCTTGTTAAGGATGAGCAGGGAAATGCCTTCATTACGATCAAAATGCTCAAAGCGGATGCTGACCGTATTGCGAAGCTATTAGCTTCGGCAAGCGCGAACCATGCTGCTGAGCTCATTGCGGCAGGCGAGTTCTACGACTTTGAATTGTCTGTTACTAATGCAGCGGGCGAAGTTAAGCAGCTATCTGCCTTCGCTGCGCCAATTACAGTGAAGCTGAAAGCTTCATCTAACGTTGCGGACGGATTTATCGGGCTCTACTATGTTAGCGGTGATGGACGTATCGTATATGCCGGCAATGGTAAGGAAGGCACATCGCTTAGCGCGGATGTGAACCATTTCAGCACGTATGGCATCATACGCTACAACAAAAATTTCACCGATGTGCCATCCTCGCACTGGGCAAGCGCTGCGGTGCAGGAGCTCGCGGCGAAGCAAGTGATTGAAGGCGTAAGTGCGACCAGCTTCGCGCCTAACGCGACCGTGACGCGTGCGCAATTCGCAGCGATGCTCGTCCGCGCGCTCGGCTGGGAAGCGACAGGCACGTCGACGTTTGCCGACGTGGCTGGCGATAGCTGGTATTCGGCCGCGGTAGCGACGGCTGTTCGCGGCGGCATCGTGAATGGCCGCAGCGCGACAACGTTCGCGCCGAACGAGATGATTACGCGCGAGGAGATGACGGTTATGCTCGTGCGCGCTTATTCGAAGCGCAGCGGTACGCCAGCACTTGCAGCTGCGGAACCGGCAGCGTTCAAGGATGCCGCTGCTATTAGCGGCTGGGCGAAGGCGGCTGTTGATGCAGCCTTCGAACTGAAGCTGTTGCAAGGCGACGGGAAAGGTAGCTTCCTTCCGCGCGGCAATGCAACCAGAGCCGAAAGCGCACAAGTCATTTACAAGCTGCTTCAGCAGTAGCGGCAGCGTCTGACAAGGGGACCGGGAATATGCCCGGTCTCCCTTTTTGGGTTAGGGCAAGCTCGCGAAGAATTTCGGCGCTGTTCCTCACACCAGCGACACCGTCTTTGCGGACACATTGGACCTTAACTGTTGCGATCCCGCCCAAATGATTCGCCTAACGGACTCACAAGACACTAATTGCTCGGGAATAGACTAAATAGGTCTGAAAATAGTGGTATGGAGCTCTATGAGGTCAACTGTGTCCGCAAGTGATCGGAATGAGCGAGAAAGCCGCTATTAGGGCCTGTGATGTCCGTATGCTGCAGCTTGATTTAGGTAGGCGGATAGAGGCAGTAGCAAGGCGGACGGATGCTATTGTGTGAGCATGTGCAATATTTTTTTGGCTAATTGCGTGTTATGTGTTGAAATTTGTTGAAGGATTCTATATTGTATGTAATTAAGAGAGATGAACTGGGAGGAGGGATTACGGTTGCTTAAGAAAGTTACGCTCCAAATGATTGCGGACAAGCTCGACGTCTCGAAGGCGCTCGTCTCTAAGGCGTTGTCCAACGATCCGGCGGTCAACGAGGGAACGAAGGAAACGATCTGGGAGACGGCAGAAGCGATGGGTTATCGATTGAAAAATCCGCGCAGGCCAGCTCCGTCCGCACGCACCGGCAATCTCGCCGTATTGATGCCGCGCGCGTACTTGGACGATATGGAATATTGGGGAAAGGTCATTCATGGCATCGAGAAGGAGCTGGCGAATCATAGCTTCAGCATGATTCTGTCGAGCATTGATATCGCGCTCCCGCCAAGAGAGGGGCTTCCTTCAAGCATATACGAGAATAAGGTGGATGGCGCCGTCGTGATGGGACATCTGCCGGACAGCTATATCGAGGCGCTCAAGGCAAGCAGCTTCCCCTTCGTGATGGTGGATGCGAATTTGCTTGATGCGTCGATCGATCATGTGCTGGCGAACAACTTCCTTGGCGCTTATCAAGCGACGGAATATTTGCTTGCGGCCGGCCATCGAAGACTTGGCTTCGTAGGCGATGCGGATACGTCGTGGAGCTTCAGGGAGCGGAGCCGCGGCTTCGAGGAAGCGATCCGGGATTTCAACCGGAAGGGCACGGCAGCCGAGAAGAGCAAAGCGAGCTTCTGCAGCATTGAAGGCATTGGCGTCAGCGGCAAAGGCATGTACGTAGCGGACGAGTTCGATATGGCGCTGCAAGAGCAGGTGAAGGGAACGGATCCCGTCACCGGTCTGTTCTGCGCGAATGACTTGACCGCTTTCGAAGCGCTGAAGGCGCTTGGCAAAGCGGGCCTAAGCTGTCCGAGCGACGTATCGATCATCGGCTTCGACGATCTGACGCTGACCGAATTCATGCATCCGAAGCTTACGACGGTTCGCGTACCAAAGGCCGATATCGGCAGCCGCGCCGCGCTTATGATCATGCGCCGGATCGAGAGCCCCGACAGCACGCCGGAGCATGTATTGCTGTCAACGACGCTGATGGAGCGCGCATCAGTCAAAGTGATCGAGCAGCGTTAACGTATTAAACTAGAGGAACACCTGTCATCGCGACAGGTGTTTTTTTGCGTGGATTTGTAGCAGATATTAGTGAAAATAACGGGATTTCCTCCCGCTAATTCGACGGAATATCGAGACAACAGAAAAATAACTGGAGTCTCTCCCGTTAATTTCAGCAATCTATCGAGTTAACGGAAATTTCAACTGAATTAACGGGAGTTATTCCAGCTATTACATAAACAGGGGGAGAACGTGGCGAAATAACAGGAGTTTTTCCAGTTATTTTGTGGGACGGTAGTTTGCCGGTTCGTGAGTAGCGGAGAAATCGGCGGCTAACCTACGGAGGAACTTAAAAATATAAATTTAGTTAAATTAAATTAAAATATGTTGAATTAAAAGTTTCAGTATGTTAAAGTTCATAAGTGTAATCGATAATAATTTTTTAGGGGGAAACACCATGAAAAAATCGATGTTGTCTTTACTGACGATTGTCATGCTGACGGTTATTCTGGCAGCGTGCGGCGGCAACGGAAACGGCAATAGTGGTAACGGCAATGGCAAGAACGAGGGCAGCAACAACACCAGCACGAACGCTCCGGCGAACAACGGCGGCGGTGAAGAAGCTGGCGGCGAAGACATTAGCGGCACGATCACTTTCCTGACGAACCGTACGGACATGGTTGACAAGGAGTACGTGGACTACGCGAAGCGCTTCAAAGAAAAATATCCGAACGCGGACGTGAAGTTCGAGGCGGTTACCGATTTGGACCAAACGACGAAGATTCGTATCGCTTCCGGCGAGTTCCCTGACGTTGTGCTTATTCCGACAGTTCCGAACTCGGACCTGCCGAAATATTTTGCCCCGCTGGACGACTTGGGTCTGAACGACCGCATCTACTTCAAAGACTATAAAGCCTATGAGGGCAAAGTATACGGGATCTCGGCAGGCGCGACGACGACTGGCATCGTGTACAACAAGAAAGCGTTTACAGATGCGGGCATTACGGCCGTTCCGAAAACGCTCGACGAGTTCTACGCAGCAGCCGAGAAGCTGAAAGCGAAAGGCATCGTGCCGCTCGCATCCAACTTCAAGGATCAATGGCCGCTCTACCCGTGGGGTTCTGAAGTGCCGACTTCGATCGCCGGCAATGCGAACCTGAACAATGAGCGCAAAGATTCCGACGCTCCTTACCAGATGGACAACGCTTACGGTCAAGGGATGACGATTATCCGCACGATGTACGAGAAAGGCTACCTGGAGCCGGACGTTAACTCGACGAACTGGGAGCAATCGAAGAAGGATGTAGCAAGCGGCAAGTTCGCGATGTTCATGCTTGGCAACTGGGTTATTCCGCAAGTGGTTCAAAGCGGTACGACGGACGACAATGTCGGCTTCTTCCCACTTCCGTATGACAATTCCGGCAAGCTGAACGTTGCGCTTGCTCCGGACTGGGGCTACGGCGTCAATAAGGACAGCAAAAACCTCGCAACGGCTAAAGCGTTCGTGAAATGGATGCTGGAGGAATCGGGCTTCGACGACTTCGCTGGTTTCATTCCGGTACTGAAGGACAAAGCGCCGAATGTGGCTCAATTGGCTGAATTCAACAGCTTCAATCCGACTTACATCGAAGCGGTATCCGATGATGAAGTAACAACGCAAATCGTGAACAAAGCTCAAATTACGAAGGAAGCGTTCGCTCAAGAGTTCGTGCTGGCGAAGGATCCGCAGAAGATTCTCGACAAGTACAACGCAGAGTGGGCAAAAGCGAAAAAAGCGATCGTAAAGTAAGGCAAGGCGCTTAAACGCAGCTTCGAGAGGCGAAGGTGGGTTATCGGGCGGGAATGCCTGGTAATCCACCTTCTTGCTTTGAGCGGCTGAATGTACTCGCCCTCGTAATGAAAGGAAATGGAGTGAACTTATTCTATGAACAGCATGCCCTACAAAACGCAACGAAAGCTTATACTCGTGGGATTCCTCGCGATTCCGCTCGCGCTGCTCTTGTTATTCACGTATTATCCCGCCGTCAGACTCGTCTACTTAAGCTTCACCGACTGGGACGGCATCAGCGATGCGAGCCATTGGCTCGGATTCGAGAACTATAAGGAAGTATTCAGAAATCCAGACTTGTTCGGCGTATTTCTGCATCAGATTCCATACGTCATTATCGGTATTATTCAGAACATTATCGCAATCGTATTTGCCGTTATTCTCAATTCGACACTTCGAGGAAGAAACGTGTTCCGCGTCATGCTCTTTCTTCCCTTTATTATGAACGCAGTGGCTGTCGCCTTTATGTTCCAATATGTATTCGATACGACGAACGGCTCGCTGAACGCGATCCTTGGCTTCCTTGGCCTAGAGTCGCTGCAGCAGAGCTGGCTTGGCAATACGTCGATCGTTAACTTTTCGCTCGCGTCGATCGGTTTCTGGCGCTTCATGGGCTACAACATGGTCATCTACTTGGGCGCGATGCAGTCGATTCCGGGCGATATGTACGAGGCGGCCAAGATCGACGGATCGAATCGATTCCAGACTTTATGGTACCTAACACTGCCTAACTTGACGAAAATCATTCAGCTCAACATGTTCCTAACCTTGAGCGGGGCGCTTGCGGTATTCGATCTGCCGTTCGTGCTGACGAAGGGCGGACCGGCCGGTGCCAGCGAGACGTTCCTCATGAAGACGATCGAGACGGCTTTCCAATTCAACAACTTTGGCTTGGCATCGGCGATGAGCGTCGTACTGCTGCTTATAACCGCAATCATACTGGGCATCCAGAATACAGTCATCAACCGGAAGGGGGAATAACGCATGTCGGCGAAAAAATGGGATTTGGTCCACGGGCTGAAGTACGTACTGCTGGCAGTCGCGGTGTTCATCGTGTTGTTCCCGCCTTATGTCGTGTTCGTCAACGCGTTCAAGGGCGAGAACGAGAATGCAAGCCCGTTCGCGCTTCCGAAGAGCTTCTTCAATTTCGACAATTTCGCGACGGTCATCGACCGGGCGAACATCATTGATGCATTCGGCAATACGCTCGTTATTGTCGTCGCTTCCTTGATCGGCAACGTGATATTAGGCACGATGGTTGCTTACGCGGTGGGGCGGATTGATTTTCGCGGCAAAAATGTCGTGTTGGGCGCATTCCTAGTCGCTACGATCATCCCGACGATTACGACGCAGGTCGTCGTTTTCTCCTTGATTCAGTCGCTGGGGCTGTACAACTCGCTTGGCGCGCCGATTCTATTGTTTATTGGAGCGGACGTTATCCAGATCTACATCTATCTGCAGTTCATCAAGAACATTCCGTACGAGCTCGACGAGAGCGGCATGATGGACGGAGCGAGTTTGTTCCGTATTTATAGAAGCATTATTTTCCCGTTGCTTGGGCCTGCGACGGCGACGCTTATTATTTTGAAAACGATCAATATATACAACGAGTTGTACATTCCGTTCCTCTATATGCCGAAGCAGGAGCTGGTCGTCGTGTCAACGTCGATCATGCGCTTCGCGGGCAACAATCAAGCGGAGTGGGGCTTTATATGCGCGGCGATTCTGATCATTATGGTTCCGACCGTGCTGCTGTACCTTTTTCTGCAAAAGTATATTTTCTCCGGCGTCATGAATGGCGCGGTGAAAGGCTAGGGGGAACGAGCAATGCCTAAGGAACTGTCGCTTCGCGAATGCAAATGGGAGCTGAAAGGCTTCTGGCCTTGGGTCCCGCTGAAGGGGACGAGCATGGAGATCGGCAATGAGCTGCTCGGCGTGACGGAATGGATGCCGGCGACCGTACCGGGAGGCGTCCATCAGGACTTGTTCAAGGCTGGGCTCATCGAGAACCCGTACGAGGACTTGAACAGCATCCGCTGCGAATGGGTCGAAAATCGTTGGTGGGTGTATCGGACCGAGTTCGCGATGCCAGCTCTTAAAGCTTCGGCTTCGGCGCATGCCGTCGATCTGGTATGCAAGGGGATCGATTACGAGGCGCTTATCTATTGGAATGGGAGGTTGCTTGGGGAGCATCGCGGGATGTATGAGCCTGCCCAATATCCGGTAACGGGGCTGAGCGCGGAGGGCGAGAGCGTAGAATTGCTCATCGTGCTTAAGCATGCGCCCGACGAGATGGGGCAGATCGGCAAAACCTCGGAAACGTTTACGCAGAAAAGCCGCTTCAACTATAAGTGGGATTTCTCTACGCGGCTCGTGAATATTGGCTTGTGGGACGATGTCGTGCTAGAGGTGAAACAGACGTATTCAATCAAGGAAGTGGCTGTTCATACGGATGTGGATGCGGTTAGCGGAAGTGGCTTGGTCGATATGCGCTTCGCGGTTGATTCGACTGCCGGAAATGGCGATGCCGCTGTTGGTGAACAGCCGAAGCTGCATGTGACGGTCGTTAGCCCAGAGGGCAAGGAAGTCGGAAGCTGCGTAGCGGATGTCGTAGCGGCTTCTGGCTTGGAAAATGTGACGTTCCAGCTTGCGATCGACAATCCGCAGCTTTGGTATCCCAACGGCTACGGCGAGCAACCGCTGTATCAGCTGCATGCCCGGATAATCGGCCGCGGCGTAATATATGACGCTTGGGAGCAGCGGATCGGCATCCGATCCATTGCCTATGTGCAAAACGAGGATAGCCCGGAGGATGCCTTGCCTTATACGATTGTCATCAATGGGCAGCGCATCTATATACGCGGGGCGAACGTGACGCCGCTCGACCATCTATACGGCAACGTCGGAGCTGAGCGCTATGAATGGCTCGTTCATCTCGCTAAGAAAGCGAATATGAACATGCTCCGCATATGGGGCGGCGGCATTATCGAGAAGCCGTATTTGTATGAACTGTGCGACCGGCATGGGCTGATGATCTGGCAGGAGTTCATCCAGTCGAGCTCCGGGGTCGATAACGAGCCGTCCAAGAAGCCGGCATTTCTGGAGCTAATTAGTCGGACTGCAGTGCAGGCGCTTAAGACACGGCGCAACCATGTCAGTCTCGCCGTATGGAGCGGCGGGAATGAGCTGATGAGCGCGCCGAACGTCCCGTCCACCTACGAGGACAAGAATCTGGCGATGCTGAAGGCGCTCGTCGCCGAGCATGACGCGCAGCGGCTGTTCCTGCCGACATCGGCGTCGGGGCCGGTGCAATATATCACGCATGAGAAGGGCGTCAGCCATGATGTGCACGGCCATTGGAAGTATCAAGGAAATCCCGGACATTACGAGCTGTACAGCGATGCCGACCATCTCTTCCATAGCGAGTTCGGCGTCGACGGCTTAAGCTCGGTGAAGAGCATACGCAAGTTCATCGGCGAGCGCTGGCGTGAGCCGGTATCGATGAGGGATAGTCTCGTCTGGCGGCATCACGGGGAATGGTGGGATACGTATGACCGCGATCTAGAGATGTTCGGCTCGATCGGGTCGCTCCCGCTCTTCGCGGATATGAGTCAGTGGATACAAGGTGAGGGCTTACGATTTATTTTGGAGGCCAATCGGCGAAGGGCGTTCCGCAATAGCGGCAGTCTCATCTGGCAGTTGAACGAGCCATGGCCGAATGTAAGCTGCACGAATCTCGTTGATTACTACAACGAGACGAAGATGGCGTATTATTGGGCACGCCAGTCCTTTGCGCCGAATCATGCGTGGATCAGCTATCGCAAGCTTCATTATGCAACTGGGGAACGGTTGGCATTGCCCGTCTATTCAGCGACGGATGGGATCAGCGTACCGGTGACCGTCCATGCGGAGGTTCTGAATACGGCAGGTACGCTGCTTCATAGCGGTACATGGTCGGGGAACAGCCGACCTGATGCTGTCGTATGTCTAGGCGAGCTTGATTGCCCGGTGCCTTCAACGGATGACGGTCTCTTCTACGTTAGACTTCGTATGGGGTTATCGGATAGAAGCGTGGACTTGTTAGCTCCATATATTTTCTCCACGCATGAAGGGGCACTGTATGAACCAGCTTTGAGCTTGAGTCGTGCGTCTATAGCGATGACGGATTTGGAGACGTGGAGGCTAGTTTCCGCCGAAGTTGGCGAAGGCGCAAGCGTGCTGGAACGGAGCTACTTGATCGAGAATAAAGGAACGACAGCAGCGCTTCATATTTATCCGCAAGAGAAAACGGATCTGTATTGGATCACAGCAAGCGATGCCTACTTCACTTTATTTCCCGGGGAAAGCCGCATCGTTCGCATGACCTGCCGGAGGAAGGCGGGAGAACTGTTTTTGACGGAGGATGGCGAGCAATCAGCGCAGGGAGAGATTTTGCCGGAAATAAAGATATATGCTTTTGGCAGCAACGATGATTAATTACAAATAGCAAGGATTGATTAGATATGAGTTCAACTACATTTGTAACAAGAGAAGGCTCGCGTCTAATGTTAGACGGCAAGTCGTTCCGCTTCGCCGGTCCCAATATATACTGGCTTGGGCTGGATGAGAACGTGAACGACGTAGATTGGCCGACTCCTTATCGGGTGATCGATGCGCTCGATACGGCGCTTGAGATGGGGGCGAATGTTGTTCGCTCCCATACGCTCGGCGCGTCGCAGGGCAATCCGAAGGCGATTATGCCCGAGCCCGGCGTGTATAACGAGGAAGCGTTCCGCCGTGTCGACTTCGCCATTGCCGAGGCGGGGATGCGCGGGTTGAAGCTCATAATTCCTTTCGTCTGCAACTGGGATTACTATCACGGCGGAAGGCTGACCTTCGTTCGGTGGAACGGCTTGGACGATGCCGATCAGTTCTATGTGAACGAAGGCTGCGTACGGATGTTCAAGGCTTACATCGAACAGGTCGTTACTCGCGTGAACACGGTAACAGGCGTTGCTTACAAGGACGACCCTACGATTATGGCGTGGGAGCTTGGCAATGAGTTGAACAACGCGACCGTGGAGTGGGTAACGGATATTGCAGACTTTATTAAGAGCTTGGATAGCAATCATCTTGTCGCGCACGGCAAGCAGTTCCAGTTGGACGCCGAAAAGCTTGAAGTTAAGAGCCTGGACATTATGGATGTTCATTACTATCCGGCTTCGGCGGAGAAAACGGTAGCAGACGCGCTTGTGGTACAGGCGGCGGGCAAAGTATACATCCAAGGCGAATACGGCTGGCCGGATGCCGATCTATGGGCATTCACCGCTGCTGCCGAGGCGGAAGAAGCAGTAACGGGCACGCTGTTCTGGTCATTATTCCCGCATGGCGATAATGGAGGATATGTTCAGCATTTTGACGGCTTCTCCGTCCATTATCCGGGAACGGGTATCAATGAAGACGTCATGGGCCGGGTGCAAGAGCTGCGTGCCCATGCGTATCGGATGACGGGCTTAGAGGTGGCGGAGCATGCCATGCCGCAGCCGCCGGTTATTTTGCAGGCGGGTTCAGCGCTTGTGCTGCGCGGATCTGTCGGCAGTGCCTACTATACGGTCGAGCGTTCGACAGCTGGCGAGGAAGGGCCGTGGACGGTCGTCTACGACAAGCGGGAAGTCGATCATGCCGAGAGCTGGATCGATCCGACTCGCGTGCATACGAAAGCAGCCTTTTATAGAGTGAAAGCTCATAATCTATCCGGTATAGCCGGTTCGTATTCGGACGTTTACTTCTCGTCTCCTTTCTAGTAGAACTAGAGTTAGAGGTTAAGAGAGAGGAATGATGCGTCTTGGCACTTATGCAGGTAGAATTGTTCGCGGAGTCGTTAGGGATGGCAACCTCGGTTGACGTCATTGTCCCCCAGCAGTCTGTTAGCGGGAGAGGATTAGAGGGTGGGCGCAGAAAGCCTGCTTATCCGGTGCTATACTTGCTGCACGGCGCATCGGATAACCATACGGCATGGCGTAGAAATACGGCTATCGAGCGTTATGCGTCTGATCTGGGAATCGTCGTCGTCATGCCTTCCGTCCATTACAGCTTTTATGCGAATCAGAAGCAGGGTCTCGAATACTTCACCTATGTCGGCGAGGAACTGTCGGAGCTGATGAAGCAGTTCTTCCCGCTATCGAACCGAAGAGAAGATACGTTCGCTGCGGGGTTATCCATGGGCGGCTATGGCGCATTCAAGCTCGGTATTACGTATCCCGAGCGCTTCGCTGCCGTCGCCAGCCTATCGGGCAGCCTTAGTCAGCGGAATCGACTGATTGACAGTCCTGCGGCAGCTCATTCCATTCTGCTGCGAATGGCGAAGTTATCGCTCGGGACCGTTGAAGAATACGATCGCAGCGAGAATGACTTGTCCTGGTTGCTCGAAGAGCGGCTTGAGGCGGGCGTGAAGCTTCCTAGCTTCTATCAGGCTTGCGGCACGGCCGATCATAACTTTGAAGTGAATAAAGCTTTCCATGAGCAGTTCGCGAATAGAATCGATCTGACTTATGAAGAGTACGAAGGCCGCGGCCACGATTGGGCGTTCTGGGATATGACTGTCCAGCGCGCACTTCAGTGGCTGCCGATTGGAAAGTAGAAAAGAACCGCATTTCCGCACGCTGTCTGCGCGGGAATGCGGTTTTTTTGATACGACAAGTTTCTTTGTATTGGAATAGGGGGAATTACTCCTGTTATTTATTTGAATATCAAGTGGAAATGCAGAATAACTGGAATTTCTCAAGTTAATTTCTATGATATACCCGATCTGTTTGAAGATCGACGATATTAACGGGAGGTATTCCATCTATTTGATAAAAAGTACATGGTGAGCACAGAAGTAACGGGAGAAATTCCAGTTAATCTAGTTCAAAGTATTTTATTCGAATGCTGATTGGTCAGCCATAGTTGATTTGCTGCTGAAACTGCCTTTTTATTGTATTCCAAAAATTGCACAACTGGTATACTGGAAAGATAATTCCATGGAACTAATTGTAACGAAAAGGTGATCTTGTACTTTAGCTGATTAGGCTTCCAATACTCTTGGAAATGGTGTAATGGAAAATCTAAAGTACAGATTCATTGAGTAACATTTTCTGGCAAATGAGCTAATTCATTATGACACAGTTTAAAGTTTCTAACGCATATTCAAATAGAAGCAATTATTGAAATTGGATGTGACTATATGGATGAAAGATTGGTTACATGCACAAGTATTGGTGTGTATGGCCACGCAATAACAAGAGGTAATGTTTATCTAGTCGTAACAGAAGACGAGGATAAATATAGAGTGATAGGAAACCACAATAAAAGAGTGTGGATCAGCAAGGATTATTTCACAGAGGGAGAGGTTGAGGTCCCTGTCCTTAGACACTGGAAATTTGATGATGATTTAGACGACTTTGATCTCATTGAAGTAACGATTATTTTTAGTAATGGAGAAAGACGTTGGTGCATTATAACGACGCCGCAAAGATTAGTAAGACATTTCGAAAACCCAATCTAGAACCTCCAGGATTCAATATTAGACATCTAATCATTGTTAAGAGTATGAGTAAAGAAGATGTTGATCTAACATTGAGACACCTGGACGAACAAGGGGAATTGGAGAAAGCGACAATATCTTTGAATCCACTGTGACAAAGGGAGGCAGTTATGAGTATAAAAACGAGATACTTTGTGATGGTCGTCGTATTGCTGGCCGCTGTGACGTTTATTATATTTTTGCAATCATCCAAGCAAGATAAGCTAATACACAATTCAATGTACAATGAGAACATCATTCAGACCAAATCGTTTAGCGTAAGTGCAGATTCGACTGACCTTATAACTTCATCCAAGGGGACTGTGTTTGTTAAGGGAGAAGGCGATAAAGTAGAAGGTATGCGGATTGTTGCATATATCGAGATAGACCCTGATGATTGGGGCGGCGTTTCTTTTTCATTGCCTGCTCACTGGGTTGTTGCGAACATTACGAGCAGCTATCCCGAAAATGCAACTAATACCACACCAAATGAGCACATATCTACATGGACAACGGCAGACACGGATGTGGAATGGACCACGAGCATTGAAATAGGCAGAGATCGCAGCTATTTACCAACGTCAGGGGGTAGCGGAACGATTGTAATTGATATC
The DNA here is from genome assembly GCF_056396205.1 of Paenibacillus sp. 05T425. Classification (NCBI taxonomy): domain Bacteria; kingdom Bacillati; phylum Bacillota; class Bacilli; order Caryophanales; family Paenibacillaceae; genus Paenibacillus; species Paenibacillus sp. 05T425. Next base: position 321,737 of record NZ_JBFTLA010000001.1, on the reverse strand, counting down.
ATGCCCGATCAAAATGTAAATCCGACTGAGGCCATTCAAGTAGGAGTAGCTGTTGGATCGGCTATTAGAAATGGTTACAAAGTTGTAGGTACTGATCATATTAAAGTACCTATATCCATTGTCCAAAAGGAAGTGGCACAATGAAGAAAATTTATCTTGTTAGACACTGCAAGGCAGAAGGACAAGAACCGGAGGCGCCATTAACAGGGCAAGGGCAGGAGGACGCTGAATGTACGATTGTAGATTTTTTTGAGGATAAAAAGATCGAAATCATTGTTTCAAGTCCGTATGTGCGTGCTATAGATACGATCAAACCGTTTTCGAAGTTTATAGGAAGAGAGATCTCAATCGATGAACGATTAAAGGAAAGAATCCTAAGCACTGCTGAGCTTGGTGATTGGCTTATAAAGTTAGAACAAACCTATGATGATCTGGATTTAAAGTTTGAAGGTGGAGAGTCATCGAACGAAGCAATGAGAAGAGGATTAGCGGTAATCAATGAGTTAATAGAGCTGCCGGCAACAAATTTGGTAGTCGTAACTCATGGAGCATTATTATCTCTGATCATCAGACATTACGTTAAGAATTTTGGATTTAATGAATGGAAGCAAATGAAGAACCCGGATATCTACTGCTTAGAAGTGAGCGAAAAGGAGATTACAGTGCACAATGCCGAGACAAATTACATTGGCTGATGGAAGATTGGTTGAGGTTGAATGTTTGAGCTGCGCTTTGACCAGCGGATTGATTGCTCCTACTGGTGGAGTGATTTATGAGTCGAGCAATTTTCACGTTCATCAGGATGTAGCTTATCCCATTCGAGGGTTAGTTATTTTGGCATCAAAGAGACACTTCTACTGCATGGATGAATTAACCGATGAAGAGCAGCTGGAGTATATATCATTGATTCACAAGATCAGGAAAGAACAACGAAATCGACTGGGAATCGAGAAGGTTTACTACTTCTATAATGAGGACACTACGCACCATTTTCATTTATGGATGGTTCCCAGATATGAATGGATGTATCGGTTAGGGAATTCAGTGGAATCTTTAAGGCCTGTTTTGCTGCATGCAAGGAATCATATGAATGACGAAGAGAATATGAAGAGCGTTACGGAAGGAATAAGTATTTTAAGAGCAGGCATGTCGGATTACTATAAAGACTTACGCAATAAGTTTGGCTCAGAACTGAATAAATATTGAGAAAACGAATGGACGGGTGCTCAGCGATGGGTAGTTATAGAAGCTCAATCCGATTATTGCTTATTAATTCTATTTGCTTTTCCTTACTTACAGCAACTCAAGTCGTTCTGAATTATACGAACCAGCGAACGATAATTACAATAATATTTTTAATTCTCTTCTTAGCCTATGTGGTGCTTACTATATTAATATCTCTTGATTTAATCAAGAAGGATATAAAAACGATGAAAAAAACATCTGGTTTTTATGCGGGGTATCTAATTAGAGCATTAGCCACTATGCTTATTTCAAATACCAAAGCTTTCAAGGAAGGATGAGCACTAATAGCTGCTAATAAACGTTCTGGTCAAGAAAGAGTAGCTGAGTTTATGAATGCGCTCGAGCATCCAATGAAGGATGTCATTGAGGAAGTTCGCGCATTGATTCTAAGTGTGGATGACCAAATTACAGAACAAATCAAATGGAATGCGCCTAGTTTTTGTTTCAATAATGACGATCGAATCACCTTTAACCTTCAGGGGAAAGGTTTTATTCGGCTTGTTTTGCATACAGGGGCTAAGGTACAACAGAATATAGACATCAAGTCTCAATTAGAGGATACTTCTAGGCTGCTAGAGTGGGCGGCGGCCGACAGAGCCATAATTAAATTAACGAGTATGAATGATGTTGAGTCCAAAAGAGCAGAGCTTGTAGATACGGTAGCCAAATGGTTGGAAGCAACAACTAAAAAGTAGAGATATGAAAGGGGACTGGTTATGCGCATCGAAACGGAGAGACTGATCCTTCGCGATTTCATATATGAGGATTGGAAGCAAGTGCATGAATACGCGTCCAAGGATGAGGTAACGCAGTATACCATTTGGGGACCGAATACAGAAGAGGACACTATACGATACGTAGAGGAGCAAATAAGCAAGCAACAAGCAGAGGGCAGAACCGACTATGAATTCGCTGTTGTTCTGAAAGATTCTAACCTTCTCATCGGCGGCTGTGGTATTTATGTGACGGATCATAACGCTGAAGTCGGATACAGCTTTAACCCGGATTATTGGGGAAAAGGGTATGCGACAGAAGCGGCGCATGCGATATTGAAGCTAGGATTTGAAACCTTTCATGCTCATCGGATATATGCAACTTGCCGTCCTGGCAATATTCCTTCTGCGAATGTAATGAAGAGATTAGGAATGAAACAAGAAGGTCATTTAAGAGAACATCTGTGGTTCAAAGGAAGGTTTCATGATTCGTATTTGTTCTCCATTTTAAAAAATGAATTCGGTTCTTAGTCGTTCATCACATGGAAAAGGCAGAAAAAAATATTAACGGAAATTAGAGGGTGAATGGAATGAGCAGCGAGTACATCACATTAAATAGAATTCCTACATTGGCAGAATATAAAGCGCTATGTGTTTCGGTTGGCTGGGAAGAGTACATGAACTTTGCTGTGGCAGAAGACTCATTAAAACAATCCTTATTCGGTGTTGTCATTCAATATGAGGATGAGATCGTTGGGATGGGGAGAGTAGTAGGAGACGGCAAAATCTACTTCTACATTCAAGATATTGCTGTCAAACCCGAGCATCAGGGCAAGGGGATCGGTAATAAAATAATGGCTGCTATCCAACAGTTTCTCAAGGAAAATGCACCGGATAAATCATTTGTTGGCTTGTTTGCGGCTAGCGGAAAAGAGTCGTTTTACAATAAATTCGGGATCAATAAGCATGATGGCATGACGGGCATGTTCGGAGTCGTTCATGGCGGCGAACTGATGTGAAAGGAAGTGAAGCCAATGCAGAATCGATTAAGAAACGTGGATTGGATGGTAAAGAGCCAGGTTGTGGATTCACTGTTAGACGATAGCAGCTCGATTACTTTCGTACCCTTGGATGCTGGTCTTGAAGCAGAAGTAACAAAGATTTGTTCGAGTGAATCTAACTATGTCCTAAAGGTATGGAATCGATCCTCGAAGCCAAATGTAGGCAATCAGTATAGGCTGTTAGAGGCACTGCGTAATCAAGGATTGTCGGTCTCTCAACCTATTGGCTGGGGCATCGATAAAGAGATGAATCAGGTATTATTGACGAGTTATGATGGGACTCCCGTTAGGAAAGTGAATCAATCATCTCTCAAAAAACTTGCCAAAATATTAACCGGCATACATAGCTATCCTTTAGATCAAATGGATTCTTCCATACTTCTGAGGCATGATTTTGTCGGTTATTTTTACCCGTCGGTAGAAGAACATTTGGATATTAAGGATGTACTGCTTACACTCTTGGAAAAGAGTGACATCAAACAGAATACCATCATTCACGGTGATTATAACTTAGGCAATATACTCGATAATGAGGGTAAATATACGATTATTGATTGGACCAATGGCCAGCTCGGTGACCCAAGATACGATATGGCGTGGTCTATTATTTTAATAAGGATTTATGTGGGGGAGAGGTATGGCTCAGTCTTTCAATCGGCCTGTCTTGCTGAAAGTCATTACACCAAAGAAGAGCTGGAGCTGTTCGAGGCCATTGCTTGCCTGAGGTGGGTGTTGCTTAATCGGATTGCCGATCTTCCTAGAGGGAAGGATACGATTGTAAGGGCGAGGAGCATTTTGAAGAACAGTGAGTACTTAGATGAAAGCTTGCTAGCGAATTTATGATAGTGAGGTGTCCCATGACTATGAGGATTCGAACGGAAAATCAGGCTGACTATGCTCAGGTGCACCAAGTTCGGATAAAACAAATATGATGATACGTTTAGGAGTGATCCTATGGAAGTTTCACTAGAAATGATTGGGGAAGACGGCTTGGCTGCGCTCAATAAGCTCGTCGAATTGGCTGCTTATGATTTGTCTGAACTAAGCGGCAGCGACATTCATGAGAACGGTATGTTCGTGATGGACTTTGATTCGAGAAATTGGTTTGAAGATAGCAACATGGATTTATATTTTATTAGATATGATGGGAAAATTACAGGCTTCGCCGTGGTTAGAATAATTCCGGAGGAAGAAATCAATTATTTCAATCATTTTTTTGTTTTGCGAAAATATCGAAATAAGAAAATAGGCAAGGATGCGGCTATTAAAGTATTTAATCTTTACTTAGGTAAATGGCGAGTAAGTCAATTCGATTGGAATTTGCCTGCGCAGCAGTTTTGGAGAAAAACGCTTAAAGAGTACATCGGCGATAACTATGTGGAGACAAGAAGAAAAGACAATAAAGGCCCAATGCAGGAGTTTGAGAGGGAGACAATCAAATGACTACGACTATCTACATGGTCAGACATGCTGAATCACCGTATGAGGAAGGCAGCGAAAGGACCCGAGGGCTTTCGGTTGATGGAAAGAGGAAAGCCGGGCAAGCTTCAGAGTTGTTAATTAATGAAGGAATCAGCCTAATCTTGTCCAGTCCGTATGCCAGGGCCAGTCTCACGGTCGAGGGATTAGCTCATATACTTAATTTGGATATTATCGAGATTGAAGATTTGAGAGAGCGGTGTTTCGCAGACGATGATTATAAGATTTTGGATGAGGAATTCGTGCCGGTAGTACGGCGAATGTTTGAAGATCCAAATTATGCGCTGCCTGGCGGAGAATCGAATCTGGTATGTCAGAATAGGGCAGTTGCAGTACTGAAGAACATTTTGGAACAACATAATGGCAGCAAAATTGCGATTGGAACTCACGGTAACGTGATGACACTGATGATGGGGTATTTTGACCCGTATTATGGATTTGAGTTTTGGATGCGAACCGACAAGCCCGATGTATACAAGCTTGAGTTCGAAGGATTGGAATTAAAAGCAGTATCTCGACTATGGGATGTTCAAAAAGTGTGATTTGGTGATTTAGACGAGTACCTGCAGAAGGGCGGCTATTATGCATAAGAGGAAAAATAATTTAGTAACTTATTTAATTGTTGTGCTTATCATTTTGATTTTGGTCATTGCGGCATTGTTTAATAACCCGGATGCCAATGAATCGGCCAACAATGTCGTGCTCCTTACGTTGTCTGAACAGGATGAGCCTATTGTTTGGAACAATCTCAAACTAAGTGTCGGGCAGCAGGAGGGTCCTGGAGATTATGTTAGCATTCCTAATCATTCGGAGATAACAGCCACAGAATCGATTACCTTGCCGGCAGGGGAGGCTACAATGATTCGATTCGTACATGGTGGATCGGCTGTGAATCCAGTACCGGACGTCGTTATGTATTGGATTTATATCCAAAGGCCGATTCAGGGCAAGCCGGATATGATGAGAACCTATTACCTCGAGGGACAAGTGGTAGGTGACAATGAACAGCAGGCAAGAGAACAATTTGTTCAATTCGCACAATCTTGGGAAGTTGATTAGCGAAATAATTGTTAATGATATTCGCCTTTGAATGGGTTACAATTCCATTTGAGGGCTGTTTTTATTTATCTGAAAAGGGCGATATTGGATGCAGTTCTAGGAGGATGGGATACCATGAAAGCTACATTAACGAAAGCCGATCTTGAGTCGCCACAGCTTAGTTGGAAGTGTATTGAACCTATGCTGCTCTCTGTTCGGGCAAAGGATTTGGCGACTAAAGCGGCAGTGTATAACGAGTTGAACGAGGGCCAGCGTGCGCTATTTTTGTTTTACGCGTTTCATAACCATGTTCATTCTGTCGCGGAATTTTATTGGTTCACGGCTTACTCTATGATTGAACTGAGATCTTGGGACGGGCTTAAAAATGGTTTGCAGTATTTAAACAATGAGGATTTAGTAAGTTTACTGGAGCGTATAGAGCATCTGATTGTATGTACTAAGTCTGGTGAGCAAGGATGCATGGTCTCTCCGACTGATGTAGAGGAAGACAAGGTGTTGTTCCAAAGAGTGGAGGAGCTGTACGTCGAATATAAGTCGGCTGCTCCAAAAGCAATTGCTAAGATGAACGAAATAATACGTTACAACACGGTTGACTATATAGAGTTAGAAAACGATTAGCTTAAATAGAAAAGGGGATGGCAACATTGATTACTTATTTAGTGAACAAGTCGCTTCAGGCTTCGGAGGTTGCAGAAGTATTTAAATCATCAGGGATTAAGAGACCGCACGAGGACTTGGAACGAATCCAAAGAATGATAGACAACGCCGATATTACGATTAGCGCATGGGACGATGATAAGCTGATTGGAATCGCGCGGGCACTGACGGATTACTCTTATTGCTGCTATCTGTCCGATCTAGCTGTAGATCTGAACTATCAACATCAAGGAATCGGTAAGGCTTTAGTTCAAAAACTGCAAGAGGTTTTAGGTGATGAGACCTCGCTTGTATTGCTTTCCGCGCCAGGAGCGGTAGATTTCTATCCTCGAATCGGTTTCGAAAAGTCAGAAAGAGCTTTTGTAATCGCTAGAAAGAAATAAGCCTAATAAAAGGAGCATATATCGATGAAAAGAATTGAGATCAAGGAAATTGGAATCAAGAGTGCATTCAAAACAACAATATATTTCTCCATTATTCCCCTGGCTCTTATGATGGTAATTGGTTTCATTGTAATCATAATTGGTATATTGATAGGAAATACAGGAGCGATAGCTATGGGCTTTCCCTACTTTATCACACCTATATTCATGGTCGGAATCTATGGAGCATTAAGTATGCTAGTCTCCCTTGTCTATAATAAGCTCAGCAATAAATTTGGCGGATTAGAGTTGGTTATTACGGAAAGCGACGATCCGAGAAGAGGGACTATGAATGAATACAACGGAGTTAATAGAATGGGCGGAGACCCATCAGATCGTACATAGGACGAGAATAGTAGAAATCGATGCAGATATTATTAGGCCTTTGTTTGATGCTTAGTTGGAGTTGATCGTCTTGCAAGAATTGTTGTTAAAAGATAAGTTGATTCAAATCCTGCTGACGAAAGAAGACCTGCTCAGAGATCTGCGTATCGTTCAACAAATGGGTCTTCCTAGTTGGTATATCTCAGCCGGTTATGTACGTAATTATGTGTGGGATCATTTGCACGGCTATGAGCAAGCAACTCCATTAAACGATGTTGATATTGTTTATTATGATCCTAATGATATTGAGGAGCAAACGGAGAAGAGATGGGAATCCAACTTAATTGAGAGCTATCCACATTACAATTGGTCGGCGAAAAACCAAGCCAGAATGCATCTCCGAAATCTAGCGGAGCCGTACCATTCAGTAGAGGATGCCATGAAAAGGTGGCCCGAAACGGTTACGGCTCTAGGAATCTATCTGAATGCCGAAGACCAGATTGAGGTTATTGCACCGCATGGGTTGGGTGACTTATTCGATCTAGTAATAAGGAGAAGTCCTTATTTTCAGGATAAGGATTATTTCTACCAAAGAGTTGCGAGCAAGGGATGGCTTAAGACTTGGCCGCAACTGACGCTTATTGAAGAGACATAGATTAAGGTGAGTGAAGCAAATGAGAACGTTATATCGACCAGTAGGATTATACGAAATGAAATTAATGTTAGATGGGGATTTGAAAGGCTTTCCGCCGAGGCTGCCTGAGCAGCCTATTTTCTATCCGGTCTTGAATAAGCCCTACGCTGATCAAATCGCTCGATCCTGGAACACAAAAGATAAATTTTCAGGAGTTTTGTCAAAACGCTGATGAGCTATCGTTGACGAATGGTCTTTTTAGCTGGTGGGACTAGAATTGTTGAATTGAACTTCATGTCGAGGTGAACGAGAGACGATGATCAAAGCGTTGATATTTGATTTTGACGGCACCATTATTGATACGGAGACACCATGGTACTTTGCGTTCCAAGAGGTATACGGCAGCTATGGGGTAGAGCTTCCTTTGGAGCTATGGGGCAAATGTATAGGAACTACATTCGCAGAGTTTGATCCGTATGAGTATCTCGGACAATGCTTGAATAAGCCCATTGATCGGGACGACATTACGACCAAGTCCAAAGAGTACTACAAGAAGCACATGGATAAGCAGGTACTTCGCGAGGGAGTTATAGACTACCTGTCGCTCGCCAGGAACAAGGGGCTTCGTACGGCAATTGCTTCTAGCTCATCCCTGGAATGGATTCATAAATATATGGATAAATATGATCTGATCGATAGATTCGACTTTGTTATTGCTAGAGATCATGTTAATCAGGTGAAGCCTAGTCCTGAACTGTATTTGAAGGCAATCGAATTGCTGGGTATTGAGCCGACGGAAGCGATTGCGATTGAGGATTCATTGAATGGACTTAGGGCGGCAAAGGCTGCGGGGCTATATTGTGTCGTAACTCCCAATGAAGTCACTAAAGCTATGAAGTTTGAAAGTTATGATATGCGCGTTGATTCACTGAGTCAAATAAGCTTGGATCAATTACTTACTACTTTCAGCTAATAGGGCAGGAGGCCGAGGATTTGATTGTAGATACAGATGTTATAATTAGAGAGGCGAAGCATGAGGATGCGGAGACCATTCTAAACCTATGGCAGTCCTCCGCGCGTTGGCTGCTGGCGAATGGGATTAAGCAGTGGCGGCCGGAGTATTTTCATCTTGAGCAGGTCATCGAATTTATGAACGATGGCTCGAATATGTATTTGGCAGAGATGAACGGTGTTCCAGTAGGGACTTATGTGATTACATGGTCGGATCCTTATATTTGGCAAGAACTTGATAGCACGGATGCGGGATATATTCACAGATTTGCAGTTAATCGCGATTATAAAGGGTCAGGGATTGGCAGTTGTTTGATTCGTTCGGCTGAGGAGCAAATACGGCAACGCGGCAAGTCACTCGTTAGGCTGGACTGCATGGCGGCGAATCCGAGGCTGAATCAGTATTATCGAGATCTGGGCTTCAAGTATGTAAGAAAATTGGATAGCGAAGGTTGGAGCGCGAACTTGTACGAGAAGAAGTAAAGAGGAACAATTAAGGGGGCCTTCTGTATGAAAATCGCTTTGATTGTGTTCAACGGCATTACGTTTCTGGACCTCATAGGTTTTTATGATGTAATCTATCGATTAAATTTGTTCGAGCAGGCGAAGGGGACGTCATGGGATTTTTGCGGGCTTCAAGAGGAGATTACGGACGAGCTGGGGCTTGTCATTAAAGTCAATAAGATCAAGCCTGATCTTTCTGAATACGACATGTTATTCGTGCCGGGCGGCATGGGAACTCGCCAGCTTAGATTCGACGAGGAGTTCATTACATGGCTGAAGGGTGCACAGGGAGCACAACACGTCATTTCCGTCTGCACGGGTGCGTTGTTGCTTGGCGCTGCCGGTTTCCTAGAAGAAAAGAGAGCAACGACTAATCCAAGCGCATATGAGCTTCTCGAGCCCTATTGCAAGGAAGTTATCAAGTCCAGGATTGTAAAGGACGGTAATGTGATTACAGGCGGTGGTGTATCCACATCCATCGATCTCGCTTTGTATATCGTTGGACTGTTGGTTTCCGAAGAGGCTGTTCATATAATCAAGAAACAAATTGATTATCCGTATGAGACAGAGGGGATTGTTGAGTTTTAGTGCGATTCATAATCCGAGGGAGATGGGCCTTATCATGAGACCCTAATTGTCGAAGGAGCTGGTTGCTTGAAAATACGTATCATCGGTTCTTGCGGCAGCGGGAAGTCATTTATTGCGAAGCAGTTGTCTCAGAAGTATGGAATCCCATATTACGAGCTGGATAATATTGTATGGGATAGAAACGAAGATTCCTTGAAGTATCCGGAAGAAGTTAGAGATGCGAAGCTAGCTGAAGCTTTGAGCGGTGCATCGTGGATCGTGGAGGGCGTTCACTATAAATGGGGCCAAGACACGTTCAAGCAAGCAGATTTCATTTTTGTATTAAGACCGAATAGACTGGCTCGCGATTCGCGGGTCATATGGCGGTTCGTGAAGGTGAGATTCGGATTAGAGACATGGAATTATAAGCAAACGTTTAGAAATCTGTTACAAATGATTTTTGAATGGAATAGAGGTTATGATCGTGAAGGCATCCATCAGGTGCTGATATTGACCGAAGAGCATGCTGGGAAGCGATTTATTGTGAAGCGGAATCAGGAAATTCTGAAGATTTTGGGGCAGCGTACGGAGGCTTCATAACCATTCCGAATAAGAAGGAGAATACCAATGAATCTCGCTAATAAAATCACTCTAGTACGAATATTCCTTATCCCACTGCTCATAATCGTCTTACAACCGTATCCCCTTTGGTTAGAAAATAAAATGCCGCTGTTCGCCCATCTCAATGAATGGGGAATGATATATGCTGCAGTCCTATTCTTGCTTACGGCGGCAACGGATAAGCTGGATGGTTATATCGCGAGAAAGTACAGTATGGTTACTAATTTCGGCAAGCTGCTAGATCCGCTCGCTGACAAGCTGCTAATTTCAGTTGCGCTTATTATGCTTGTATTTCTGCATATGGTTCCAAGCTGGATGGTTATGGTTATCATCGGCAGAGAAGTTGTTATTACAGCCATTCGAGTAGCAGCTTCTCACAAAGGTATCGCATTAGCGGCCGATAAGCATGGCAAGATCAAAATGGTATTTCAAGTTATTGCTATTGCTGCAGTCATGCTTAACAATTCCCCTTATATATCTCTAACAAACTTTCCTATCGATATCGCTCTAATGCTCGTTGCGGTGACGCTGACCATCTACTCCGGGTACAATTATCTCAGAATGAATTACGATAGACTGGATTTGAAAATGTAATCCTTATTTGATTTGGGGCAGCATGAAGCTAACCATGAGGTGAGGCCGTGAATAGAGTCGAGAGAATACGAGGCGAAGAGAAGAAGTACCATGATGCTTGCTATGAAGAGCATAAATTATTCGAGCCGGGCTCATGGTTGCATAGGCCGGTCCAGACGGTTCTTGAAGTGCTGGAACAGTTCCAGGATTATAAACAACTGAACGTGCTTGATCTAGGTGCGGGGATTGGACGGAATAGCATTCCTATTGCTCAATCGTTGGTTGGGAGACAAGGCAAAGTCGTATGCGTGGACTTGTTAGAATCCGCTATTGCTGGTCTATTGGAGAATAGCAAGCAATTTGGGGTAGAGTCGTATATTGACGCGAGGTTGTCTTATATTGAGCATTTCAACATAGCTTCTTCTGAATATGACTTCATAGTAGCTGTATCTGCTCTTGAACATGTAAGCTCGGAAGCGGTACTTGCAGACAAGTTAGGCGAGATGGTTCGCGGGACGAAGCATGGCGGTATCCATTGCATCATTATAGGCTCGAATATCCAAGAGCTTGAGCTTCATACCAACGCGGAGCTGGATCCGATGTTTGAAGTGAACATATCCACGGAGCGTATGCTGCAATTGTTGGACGTACAGTATGCAAGCTGGGACGTGCAGAGAAGACATGTCAGAACTCTTGTATACGATATTGATAGAAACGGCATACCTGTTAAGCTGACGACTGATTGCATCACTTTCGTAGCTAGAGATAAGCGGGAGGAGGACTGAGGGAATGGAGATCGAATTGCAGCCGCTTGATCGATCGGAGTTGCCTATCATTGCGGATGCCGTGAGCGCTCAGGATAGAGATTTCATGTACCTATGGGCGGGAAGCACGTATACCTATCCGTTAACAATCGAACAGATGGAACAGCACTATAGCAAGGGGATTCACTCTATTGAAGCGGGTGTACTTCTATACAAAATCGTTGATTGCGATACACAGCGAATGATGGGGTCTGTTCAACTTGGTCGGATTGATTCCATCCGCAAAGAAGCGGTAGTCGGCAGGTTCCTTATTCATTCGGAGCAAGACAGAGGTCTAGGCATAGGCACGAAAGTGCTTCAGGCATTAGTGCGCATCGGATTCGAAAAGCTAGATCTCGAGCGGATACTCCTTAATGTGTACCATACTAATGCTCGAGCTATACGTTGCTACGAGAAAGTGGGCTTTCGCAAAACCTATTCAAAGAGGAAGCTGTATCAGGCGCTGAACGGCGAATATTGGAATGGCATGGAGATGACATTGGAAAAACAAGCATGGATGGCTGTCGATTGAGCTAAATATGAAAAATTCATTTGGAACGGTTAGGCATGTGTAAGAAAACAATGTGCCATTATTGGGAGGCGACTGTATGGCCAAACATCACATCCAATTAGAACAAGCTGCGCTGATCGGTTCTTTTACGACAGAAGCAACACCGATTATTTCGATGATATCCGGTGATTCTTTGCTATTCGAGACACTGGATGCAGGATGGGGAAAAGGCGCAAGCAATAAGGACCGTTTTAAACCCTTTTCAAGAAGAGAGAAGCTCGACGGCGGTCATGCGTTGATAGGTCCTATCTATGTGGAACAGGCGAAAAAGGGCATGACGCTGGGTATCACGTTCAACGAGATCATACCTGGCTCTTATGGATTCACCGCAGCCGGACAGTATCCGAATTGGCAAAATCAAATGCTTCACTTGACCGAATATGAGGAAATAACGTTAGATTGGAAGCTAGATAATAATAGGATGGAAGGCACATGTCGAATCAGAGACAACGCCTATACCGTTGGGCTTAAGCCTTTCATGGGAGTTATCGGCATGCCGCCTAATGAAGCGGATATTCATTCGACTTGGCCGCCTCGGTTCTGCGGAGGGAATCTCGATTGCAAAGAGCTGGTAGCGGGGAGCACTTTATATTTGCCGATTCCGGTTGACGGAGCATACCTTGCGATAGGAGACGGACATGCCCAGCAGGGGGATGGCGAAGTGAGCTGCCAAGCTATTGAATGTCCTATGGAACTGGTTGATGTTACGGTTGAATTATTACAAAACCAGACCTTGAACAACCCGAGAGCGAATACGCCGTCAGGATGGATTACATTTGGATTCCATGAGGACCTAAATGAAGCAACTGTACAGGCATTGGATGGCATGCTCGACCTGATGGGAGAGTTGTACGGTTTGAACCGAGTGGAGGCGATTGCTTTAGGCAGTGCTGTTATCGATCTTAGAATAACGCAGATTGTGAATGGCGTTAAGGGTGTTCACGCTGTTTTGCCTCATGATGTATTCAAATAAAGCAAGGTAATTGAGAAGAGGGATTGGCGGACATGGACGGGTGGTATGAATGGAATAAAATCGATCAGGACCTCATGAAGTTCGCTGTTATAATCGCACGGTTCAATGGGCAATTCGTGATTATCAAAAATGGTAAACGAGGCGGCTGGGAGATTCCGGGCGGAAACCGTGAGCCGGGAGAAGCGATATTGGATACCGCAAGACGGGAGCTGTACGAAGAAACGGGAGCGATTCAATTTGAGATAGCACCGTTCGGAGTTTATTTATGGAGAGGCAGCTATGGCATGGTGTTCGCAGCGGAGATCAAAGAGTTTGCGAGTTTGCCTAATTATGAAATAGATGAAATGAAGTTCGTGGATTCGTTGCCGGAAGGCTTGAACTTCGGCGACATGTTCTATCTTTTCGTAGAGAAGTGGATAGCATATACAGAGCAGCTACAGTGAGGAGCAAACAAATGATTCTGTTCCAAAATCAAGAGCTAAGCATCCGGACACTTGAGCCTAATGATGCGGAGTTGCTGGAGAAGTGGCTTTCTAACCCTGTTGTACTGGAGTATTACGAGGGGAGAGATCGTCCGCATGACCAGACGCTCGTTCAGCAGCATTTCTATGATGGGGCGGATACCGTCACACGATGTGTCATTATCTATGAATCGGTAGCGATTGGGTACATACAGTTTTACGAGATTGATGAAGAAGAAAAAGAGGAATATGGCTACGTTGAATTCAGCGGCAACATATTCGGGATGGATCAATTCATTGGAGAACCGCCGTATTGGAATCGTGGGATTGGCACGCGATTAATCAAGGATACGGTTCAATACCTGATTAATCAAAACCAAGCTGCTCGAATCGTAATGGACCCTCAGGCTTGGAACGCGAGGGCGATTAGGGTGTATGAGAAGTGTGGTTTCGTTAAGAAGAAGCTGCTACCGCAGCATGAGCTTCATGAGGGTGAATATCGGGATTGTTGGTTGATTGAATACGATAGAGATAAAGGATTATTGCAATTGAGATAGAATGGTTATAGTTAAAAATTGTATATATGAGGGAGGCAATCTCATTGATTAAATTATTGAAAAGTATCGCAGTTTTTTCTCTGATATCCATGCTTCTAGTGCATCCGGTGTCGGCAGAAGCGAAAACAGTGAAGTTAAAGGTAACATTAGTGAGCATGGAGTTAGTTGAAAATAACCATGTAGGCAATGAGTGGTATGCGGCTGCGTATGTGAATGGTAAGGAAGTCAAAACAGGAAGCACGGTTACGCTGACCTTGAAAACGACAGACAGCATCAAGCTTAAAGCGTACGCCGAGGAGCAGGATAAGATCCCTGAATCGGGAACTGCGACGTTGTCCGTCAAAGCGGCTAACGTAACGAAAACGATAAGCAAATCATTAAAGGTAACGGTAACGGAAAATAGAGGAAGATATTCGGGCAATAGCGCCGATTGGAAATTCACTTTCAAAATACAAAAATAAGAAAAAAACCAACTCTGCTGTACCCGTTCAGTAGAGTTGGTTTTTTTCCCAATAGGATGAATGTCGATCGAGGTTCCGTTAACTCAGTCTTTGCTGCAGCATCGAACCCAGCTCATCCGTCGTTTCCCATACGATTGGACGAATGAGCGAATGATGGACAATTTGACTGGTGTCTACGCGACTATAGTTAATCGTCCATAAGACGTTGATTTTTTTGCCGCCAGCATATCCCGCATCAAAAAACAGTTCAGGCGCATCGGCGTTAACGTCAGCAATAACGAGCTTGCTTTCCGCAATTTGCTGAGGCGTAGGATGATCATCGCGCCTGTGGCCGGAATAATTGACTAGCCTTGGCAAGTATCCGCACTGCTCCAGCTTGGGCAATAAGTTATCCGACCAGTCGGCAAACTCATCCTGGCTGCCGGCGATCAGGACGAAACAAGGCTTCATCTTTCTGCCTGCGGCTCTCGTCACGGCCTCGCTCCAGCCTTTCTCAGTCAGCTTGAACCTCATGCCTTCCCGATCGATGAGCTGCTCTTCTCTTAGCTTCTCGATGATATATACAAGCTCTTGCATGGTGGGCGAATACGTTAAATTAAAGTGTTGGCTTAGCGGATGGATCATAACCGCATCTCCGGCTTTGTCGGAATGCCTGTACAAATATTGGAGCAAGCGTGCGCCCTTCTCCTCTACGGAAACCGGTATGGCAGAGCTGTTGCGAATCGAATCCAAGTCTTCGAATGTCAGTGCTACAGACTCGCCGCAATCGGTCATCTCGCGAATATAACCGGATATACTTATATAGAGCTGCATCTTAATCGGATTCGATAAGGCATGGATCTGCTCATAGCTTTCTCTATGAAGACTGTAATGGCCGTCAGGCGCACAATAGCAGTCATTGTAAATGTCATAATCGCTCTCCGTTGCAACGTATACGAGAGCGCTGCAAAATAAACAACGTTTTTTCTCCATCATGGTTGCCCCCTCTACGTTAAACTTTCGATCATCATAGCGGATATAGGGGGTAATGTCCGATTAATAATTTCTAACCTTCCACATTCTAGGTATAAAAAAACTGCCCCATAGGAGATTTTATCTGCCTAGGGACAGCCTATTCCGAACATTTACGAACCCGATTTAAATAACGTTGCTATGGATCCGCCTTCGGTAATAATCTTAATCGCTGTTGCGATAATCGGCGACATCGGAAGCACGATGAATTTATCGGAATGGTTCTCGTCAATGGCGATCGTGTCCGTAATGACGACCTCGCGGATATTCGGATGCGTCAGCTTTCCAATCGCGTTGTCTGAGAACACGCCATGCGTCGCGCATATGTAAGCATCGTGAGCGCCTTTTTTCTTAAGCGCCTCGACGACATTGACGATCGTGCTGCCCGTATCGATCAAATCCTCAATGATAATCGGCGT
Source organism: Paenibacillus sp. 05T425 (assembly GCF_056396205.1). Taxonomy (NCBI): domain Bacteria; kingdom Bacillati; phylum Bacillota; class Bacilli; order Caryophanales; family Paenibacillaceae; genus Paenibacillus; species Paenibacillus sp. 05T425. The sequence continues at coordinate 305,611 of NZ_JBFTLA010000001.1, read as the reverse complement.
CATGCCTTCGACATCGCCGATAATATGCGTAATCTCGGATTGATTGTGGGCGGGGCGGTTTTTGATCATGATCGCGAACGGACAATTCAGTCGACCTGCCAGTTTCTCGGCGGTAGTTGCCCGTCCTGCATCGGGAGAGACGACAACCGGATTCGTTATTTTTTTGCGTGTTAGATAGTCGATGATTAGATCGAGCGCGGTCAAATGATCGACCGGTATGTCGAAAAATCCTTGTATCGGATCGGCATGCAAATCGACGGTTATAATGCGATTCGCGCCGACCGTGGTGAGCACATCTGCAACGAGCTTGGCTGAAATCGGTTCGCGAGGCGCGGACTTACGTTCCTGCCGGGCATAGCCATAGTAGGGCATAACGATATTGACCGTTTTGGCGGATGCGCGTTTGGCGGCGTCGACCATAATGAGCATTTCAATTAAATGTTCATTAACGGGATGGGACAGCGATTGGACGATAAACACGTCGCATGCCCGAATGGACTCGCCGTAGGAAACATGAATTTCGCCGCTTTGTTGGCGGGATATAGAGATGTCTCCAAGCGGAATGTTCAGCTCTTTGCACAATTGTTCAGCTAACGGTTTGTTAGAGGAACCGGAAAATATTTTGACCTTTTGCACCTGTGATCCTCCTAATGAAAGACAGCATTCTTTTTTTTAATCATAACAAACTAAGGAAGGGAGAACAAATCATTATGATCGAATGTCCTTGGTGTCATAACGAAGTCGAGATCGTGAACAAACGTTGCCCGAAGTGCCGACAACGCTTGTATGAGGTTCAGGAAACGGATTTTGACGATGTTGCAGACGAAGTGATGGTTGGCGGACAACAAGATTCAGTCGATGAGGAGCTGCCGCTTAGCTTGGAGGATCACATTATAAGCAGCTTTACATGCGTGAAGTGCAAGTGCGAGGAGTGCGGCATCAAGGAGGTTGCGATGACCGGAACGGGACTCAGCAAGCTGATGGATATCCAGCATAACCATTATTTATTCGTCTCCTGTCTGGATTGCGGATATGTTGAGGTGTACGATCCGGATATTTTGCGCCAGAAGAAGAGCGGCAAGCTCGGGACGGGTTTGGACATTTTATTTTAAGGGTGATTTGGATTGATAGAGGGGCTAACCGTTCGAATGGGCTTGGATGATGATCTGGAACTGCTTGCGGTGCTGAACAAGCAGCTTATCGAGGACGAGAAGCATGATAACAAGATGGACTTGAATCAGCTGAAAGAGAGAATGAGAGCATTTATTCATTCCAACTATACCGCTTATCTATTTCTGCAAAATGGCGACGTCAAAGGTTATGCGCTGGTCGACCATGCGAGAGAGCCTTTGTATTTGCGTCATTTTTTCATATGTCGGCATTGTAGAAGAGGCGGCTATGGTAAGGCAGCCTTCCAACTGTTGAGGAAGCAGCTGGGTACAAGCATCATAGATATCGAAGTGATGGACTGGAATGAAGCCGGCCGGCGGTTCTGGGCATCGTTAGGGTTCAAGGAGAGAAGCGTGCAGATGCGCTTGGAGGAGATGAAGTGATTTCCGATTGAATATCATCTATGATTTACGGGAACTAGAAGGCACATGCTATATTGAAGTGTTGCCTGGTCCTTACACGGGGAAGTGTTGGAACGAAACATCGGTCTTTTTTATGGAAGAAGTGTTTGGTTACTTAGAACCGGCAATAGAGAGAGTGTTCCCGCAGTACGATCACTACGGGTTCGAATCAATTTCAATGGAGAATTGGGATAAGATTATATTACATCTAGAGGATATGAAGCTCTTTTTATTGAATCACCCCCAGGTGGAGCAATTAGAAGAACATATCGGATTTATATTTCTTAGTACTAAGGATGAATTCGTAGCGGATATGCCATCCGCATGTGAAAAGCTAGCTGCACTACTGGAAGAATTCATAGATTGGATCAAACAAACTTTTCAAACGTATGATCGTATTTCGATACTAGGCATATAGCGAAGGAGAGACACAACATGGATCTTAGATACCCAATTGGAAAATTCGAGTTTGCAGGAGAATGCTCGACGTCTCAGAGAGAGCAATGGATTAGCGAAATTGAGTCACTGCCATCGAGAGTTGTGGATGCCGTTGCAGGCTTGACCGAAGAGCAATTGAACTTGCCCTATCGTGACGGGGGATGGACGGTACGTCAGGTCGTACATCATCTAGCCGATAGCCATATGAATAGTTTGACGAGATTCAAGCTGGCGCTGACTGAGGACGAGCCGACGATTAAGCCTTATTACGAGGATCGTTGGGCAGAGCTTGAGGATTCGGTAAGCTTAGACATCGCGGTCTCCATTGCATTGCTGGAATCGCTGCATAAGCGATGGGTTGTGTTGTTGAAGGTGATGAAAGAAGCGGATTTCGAGCGTTCGTTCATTCATCCGGAATCGAAGAAGACGATCCGTCTTGACTATAATCTTGGACTGTATGCTTGGCATGGTAAACATCATGTTGCTCACATTACATCGCTTCGAGATCGACTTAACATATAGGCGCGCACCGATGGTGGACAGAATAGGATGAGAAATCCCTCCTATTCGCCCAAACATAGGTTACAGTGAGGAGATAGGATGGGAAGTTCGTCTTATTCTCCTTAAGGAATGCGAATGGAGTAGGCTGGCGCCGACTGTGAACAGAATAGGATGAGAAATCCCGCCTATTCGCGCAAACATTGGTTACTGGGAAGAGACAGGATGGGAAATCCATCCTATGATTGACGTGGAATGGGCAAGTTGAAGGGAAAGCCGTGCTGGTGGATGGAATAGGATGAGAAATCTTTCCTATTCGCGAAAGCATGGGTTACTTTGAAGAGATAAGATGGGAAGTTCGTCTTATTCTCGGCGATGAATGCGAAAAATAGGTGAAGAAGCCAAGAAGCCTCCAAAAGCTGCATTAGCAGCCTTGGAGGCTTCTTGATTTATTTATTACCTGTAGTTAGCTCAATACAACAACGCCGTAACCTTCGAGCGTAACCTCGCCGCTAAGCTGCCGCCCTGTAAGCAGGTCGGTCTTCGGCTGGCTGATTGTGACAACAGCCGGCTGCTTGCTGTAGTTGAGCAGGAAGTGGAGCGGACCGCTTTCGTCCTCGCGCACCGCAAGCTCGACTTGCATCGGCAGCTGCAGCCATTCCTGCGTTGGCGATGCAAGCCCCAGCAGATCGATGATTTGATCTGCCGCTGCATCGTTGAACACCGCGCCATAGTACCATGCCTCGCCTGCGCCAAGGCGATTGCGCGTGACGGCAGGTTTGCCCGCATAATGATCGCTCGCATATCTTGCAAGCACCTCTACCGTATCAGCCTCAGGCAGCAGCACATCGTTGAACGAGTCTGCGCCAGTCACAACCGATTCGCCGCTCGCAGACTTCTGCTCCCAGGTCATCGACATAGGTGAGCGAGTTCCCTTAACCATCGTGAACTCTTCTACGGAAATACCGCATAACCCGGCCGCAGCGCCTGGGAATGGTCGCATATAGCAATGGCCGCGCTCATCCTTGTAGCCGGTACGGCAGCCGAAGATGACGATGCCGCCTTCTCTCACGTATTGCTCCAGCAACGCGGCCGTTTCGTCGCGCATAATGGTCGGATGCGGATAGACAAGCACCTTATAGCGCTGCAAATCGGCAAGAGTTGTCCCTGCGCGCATGAATAACGTATCGCTAGGAATGTGGCGATATTGCAAAGCTTTGAACCACGCCTTGCCGCTGGCCCAAGCGAACGGCCCATGCCAAATATCGTATTCGCCATCCCACTCGTTGTCGTAATCGCGAACCAAAGCGATATTCGCCGTGTAGCGGGTGCTGGCGATACGGTTGCCGGCAGCAGCGAGCTCTGCGCCGATCTGACCGGCCTCGCGCACGCGGCGATTCGGCTGGTTGTGGTAATCGTTAAGGCCATGCCAATAGATTTCGGTGCCGAACGTCGCTGTCCGCCAGCGGAAGTAAAGCACCATATTCGCGCCATGCGCGATCGATTGATACGTCCATAGACGCATTTGTCCCGGCTTAGGAGACGGCATATCCATCTTGTTCACCCAGCCGCCCGGACCGGCCTGCTGCTCCATGATGCAGAAGTTCGGTGAGATCGAGCGAACAGCGCCGAGCGATTGACTCCACCCTCTGTCGGCGAGCGGATTGACCTCGTTCGGATCAAAGTAAATAGTCGAGAATTGCGGATATGAATCGTAGCTGAAGAAATCGAGCAGCTCATCAGTCATTTGGTGGTTATTAAGATGCCCGAACAAGCCGTTCGTCGTTACCCAATGGTTCGGAGCTAGCTCGCGCAAAATATCGGCCTGAACCTTCGCGAATGATATCGTATTATCGGAAATAAACCGTTTCTCGTCGAGCGCCAGATGCGGATTCGGCTGCTTGCCTCCTGGACCGATTCGCGGAAGAAATACTTGTTCCCAGTCCGAATACGTCTGGCTCCAGAACACGGTCCCCCATGCCTCATTCAGACGGTCCAGCGTTTCATATTTTGCCTTCACCCAAGCGCGGAAGGCAATATGATCCGCTTCCGCATAGAACTCTCCGATCTCGCAGTTGAACTCGTTGTCGATCTGCCAGCCGATTACTGCCGGATGATTCTTATATTGCTCGGCCATCTTCCGTGTAATAATGGCGGACAACTCGCGGTATTTCGGGCTGCTGTAGTTATAGTGGCGGCGAAGGCCATGCTGCATGACGACGCCTTCTACCGTGGCGTTAAGCACCTCAGGGTAACGGTGTGTCAGCCAAGCTGGCGGCGTAGCGGTAGGCGTGCCGAGGATCACTTTCAGACCATGCTTATGCGCTAGATCAAGCGCGCGATCGAATAGTCCAAATTCAAATACGCCCTCTTGCGGTTCGAAGATTGACCAAGCGAATTCGGCAACTCGGATGACCGTGAAGCCGAGCTCGCGCATCCGGCGGAAGTCGTCCTCCCATAGCTCTTCCTTCCAATGCTCAGGGTAATAGCAGACGCCTAGCTTGAACTCCTCCAGCGCTTTATCATGTGGGTTAGTACTCGTTATATTCAATGTAACTTCCTCCTTGGATATCGCTCTAGTGTGACTATATTGCGGTTGTAGTGTATATTAATCATTGTAAAAACGATATGTAGAATCGTAAATGATAATATACTGCTATTGATATTAGAATATTGCGGAGTTGAATCAAGGAGGGCTATATGATGCTGGAGCATTTCGTATTACCGAAGCCGGCGTTCTCTGAATATGTGTGCTACCCGGATTCGCTCGGAAGGTACAACGACTATCCACAGCATGCTGAGCGAAGAGAACAAGGACAAATGATGGATTACAATCTGCATTTCATCTTTAGTGGAAGCGGGTATGCAGTGAACAATACAGGAGGCGAAAAGCTGCTGCTGAGGGCGGGAGACGGATTCCTGTTTCCGCGCGGCGCTTACCAGCAATACGGGACGATCCCCGAGGATACTTGGGATGTGCGGTGGATTCATTTTGACACAACGATTCAATTGCCTCATCTGAGGGAAGCAGAGGATTTCGGGAGCTGGTTCTTCACCTTCTCCAACAAGGAGAGGTTCAAGCAGCTAACGGAGGAGATGTACGGGCTATGCCGTCCGTTCGAAACGAGGAATGAGCCGCGTCTATCGGTGCTGCTCTACGAAATATTAGTGGAGCTCGCTCAGCATTCGGTGCGGCTCGAGGGCTCGGCTGGATTGGAGAAGCAAAACGTGATTCGCGCCGCAGCCGACCAAATCCGCCATCGCTGCGAAGAAGGCTGGACGCTTGAGCGTATGGCGGCGCTATCGGGCTACAGCGTGTTTCACTTTCTGAGGTTGTTTCAACAGGTAATGGGCAAGACGCCGAATCATTATGTGACGGAATGCCGCCTCGTTGCAGCGAAGCTATTGCTCGCCACCACATTGCTGCCGATAACGGAAATTGCCGCCCGAACGGGCTTTTCGCAGACGAGCTACTTCATCCGTGTATTCCGAGCGGCGGAAGGCGTTTCTCCGAAGCAATATCGTACGATACGCGGACAAAGCGCGGGCAGAACATAGAACGTTCCAACTGGTTTACCTGCGATACCGCAGGCGAATCTCGATACCAGTCGGGTCATAAGCGATGGCGATTTCGCCTCTCTCTGTAACCGTAATACCTTTGCTGCGCAGATGCTCTAGCAACTGCTTGCGAGCTTCCGCATTAGGGAACACAATCGTATAGTAGTCTAATCCGACGGAATCTGCCCCTGGCAAGCTAGCGCCGACGCCTGCCCATACGTTCATCCCAATGTGGTGATGATAACCGCCGGCGGATATGAACAGTGCCTGCATCGTTTCCTTGTAGTCACCGACGATGTCGAAGCCGAATTTGTCGATATAAAAAGAACGCGATGACCCGAGGTCGCTGACATGAAGATGGATATGGCCCATGATAGTTCCGAACGGCAGTCCGCTCCAATGTTCCCCTTGGCTTGCTGCAAGCAGGCTATCCCAGTTAATCGGGGCGTTAGCCATGACGTAATCTCCTTTGGCGTCACGCTGCCACTCCTCGCGAGGGCGGTCGGCATATATTTCTATGCCGTGATGATCGGGATCGGAGATGTAAAGCGCTTCGCTCACAAGATGATCGGCTTGTCCGATGGGAATACCGGCCGAAGTTAGATGGCGGGCAACAAGCGATAACGACTTGCGATCAGGAAGCAAGAGAGCGAAGTGGTACAGCCCGGCATGTGAACGTCTTCTTGGAATGACCGCGTGCGGAATTTGTTCCAGCACGAGCAAAATTTTTGCGGCTTCTTCATTTTCGCTCGCTACGCCAAGCATGGCAGATTGACCATCATCGCTGTGCACGAGCAGCTTTAATCCTACAATATCCTCATAGAAGCGGATCGAACGCTCAAGATTGCTAACTCGCAGCTTAACCTCGCCGAGTGAAATCGATTGATTTAGTTGAGTCGTCATTTCGCTGCTCCCTCCTAATGAAATTTCATAATCGACTACTTACTTATAATAAGTGTATAACTATTAGTTGTTAAAGTGAAGTGTGCAATTGAAACTTCCCTGCTTCACCCATTCATGAATTGGGAATGCTAATATAATGTTCTCATTTCATCAAATCGGGAGGTTCTATTGAACAAGTTCAGATTTACTAACGAATGGGCCATCACTTTGGCCGCAATACTTATTCTTGGCGGCATTCTGATGCTGGGCCCGATTGTCGGACTCGCAGATAACGGCGATTTCGCCCGTATTATGTGGGCAGGGGGCATCGGATATGCGGAGGGTGAATCGTACCAAGAAACCTATTTTGGCTTCGCCCATACGGATTACACCTACAAAAAAATGTTATGGAGCGGCTATGTATCGACGCAGATTATTATCGTCATGATTGCCGGATTTATAGGCCGGATTATCAATAGCTCCTATTTTGATATCCGTGTATTATCCTCTATGTACAGTCTTTTATATGCTGCGGCTCTCGTTATATGGATGAAATACAACAAAACGCGCTGGCCACTTCTAAATGGGGTTATCGTGGTTATAGCGACGTTTGTTTTCCTCGATATCGGCTATATCGCTTATTTCAATTCATTCTTCGGCGAAGCTGTTACGCTGATCTTCATGCTGTTGACGTTTGGGCTGGCGCTAGCGGTTGCGACAAGTGATACAACGGCACGCAAGCTGCTGCTGCTGTTCTTCATCGCTTGCTTTTGCCTTATTTGCACGAAGCTGCAAAATGCTCCAATCGGATTGCTGCTGATCCTCATAGCGGCCAGGTTCTGGGCACTGCGCAAGGACAAGCGATGGCGCAAAATGATTCTAATCGGCTCATCCGTCCTGTTGATCGCAACGGCCGTTATGTATATAGCCGCACCTCAGCGGCTGAAGCATATTAACCTGTATCAGACCGTGTTCTACGGTATATTGAAGGATTCTCCCGATCCGGATGGTGCGCTTAAGGAGCTTGGACTGCCGGAGTCGTTCAAGGTGCTGGCAGGAACGAATTATTTTCAGACCGATACGGCTATTAAACAAAATGACCCTATTCTGACAGAGTATCTATACAGCAAGCTGAGTCACAAGGACGTATTGCTCTACTATATGAAGCATCCGGGCCGCTTCCTTCAGAAGCTTGAGCGCGGTGCAGAGAGCGGGATGAGCATCCGACCCTACTATCTGGGAAGCTATGACAAGGACGAAGGAAAGCCATATGGCACAATCGCATATACGTTCAGTTTATGGAGCGAGTTCAAGCATGACTTTGTACCGAATAAATTATGGTTTGTTTGCTTAATCTATCTCGTTTATTATGCCGGCATCGTCTATGAATATACGCGGCGCCCTGCGGAGAGACAGCGCGCCCGTATCGATATATTCGCTTGTCTTGGCCTTATTGGCTTGTTCGGCATGGGCGTGCCGCTGCTGGGGGACGGTGAGGCCGATCTCGGCAAGCATCTGTTTCTCTTCAACGTATGCTTTGATATGATGCTGGCTGTTGGTGTTGTTTACTTATTAGCGATACTGACGAGCCGAGTCTTGTCGCTACGCACTATCGGCGGCCGCGAGACTCCGTGACGAGTCTGAACGTTTTTTGACCATTCTGCTTAAAAGATCTAGCTATCGTTGGAATACGGCCCACCCTTACGATGTCAGTCGAACCCTTCGCATCCTTCGTAATCGTAAGCTTAAGGATCATCGCTCGAATCGTATCTATCCTGTTATGCAGCTTATGCGAGAGGAAGTTGCCGAGGGAGTAAGCTGCGACTCTCGTCTTGACTACGCCATATTTGTCTCTCACTTTGCTTGTCACTACGGGCTGAAGCACATGCGGGTGAGCACCTAATACGACGTTCGCGCCATGCTTGAAGCATAAGGCGACGAGGCGGCGCTGCTCGGCGTTTTGCCGGGTGCGGTATTCCGTTCCAAAGTGAAGGCAGACGATCACAAAGTCGCTCTTCCTCCGGATTCGATCGATATCTGCGGCAATTCGCCGAGGCTCGATAAGATTAACTTTATGCGGCTGAGAAACTGGCATACGATTCGTCCCGTACGTATAGGATAGAATGCCGATATCGATGCCTTTGACGTACATAATGAGCTGTCCGCGGGATTCTTCTAATGATCTTGCTGTGCCCGTATGTTTAATGCCTAGGCTGTCCAAAATGCCTAAAGTCCGGTTCAGCCCATACATGCCGCCGTCGGCGCAATGGTTGTTGGCCGTCGTCATGACGTGGAAGCCTGTTTTTTTCAGCGTGGAAGCAAGCTCATCGGGACAGTTGAACAGCGGGTTGCCGGTTCGCTTGTTGCGAAGCTCGTATCGGCCTACCCGATTCGGATTGCTGCCGAACCATGGCGTGCCCGAGAATGTCGTCTCCAGGTTGCCGATAAGCAAGTCGTTGTTGCGCAGTTGAGGAGCGACGCCCGCGAATATAGGGCCGAAGGCGTAACGGTTCGTTCGCCCGATTCTAGCAGAATCTATGATCGGGTTTTTCATAAGCAAATCGCCAATCGCACCGATAGTAATGGTAGTCAATGGTTCACCTCTCCCAAGTACAAGATGTAATACTTTATTCGAACAGGCGTACCGTGCGCGCGGTATACGACTAGGAGGGTGAAACATATATATGGAGCAATTCGTTAGAGTGTATAGACCCATAGTAATCAGCAAATAGCTTGGAAGTAGAAGGGAGCTGGCACATGAACGGATATGGAGGAACGCCCATGGGAGGCGTTGCACCTGCATTCGTGCAGAGAAATCCAGGGACGATTGAGGTGATCGGAGAAGGAACAGCTACGGCGCCTGCCGACCGTTCTATCATCGATCTTGGCGTAGTCACGGAAGGAACTGAGCTTCAGAGCGTTCAAGCGGACAATGCGAAGATTGCTACTGAGGTTATTGAAGCGCTGCTAGAATTTGGCATCCCTCGCGAGAAGCTGCAGACGCAGGATTACCGAATCGATACGATGTATGATTTCGTTGATGGGAAGCAGGTGTTTCGCGGCTATCAGGTGACCAATATGCTGCAAGTAACGGTGGATCAGGTCGCGCAGACTGGCGCTGTCGTAGATGCTGCTGTCGCAAGCGGAGCTAATTCCGTGACCAGCATTCGGCTGACAACCTCACAGCCTGCGCTCTACGAGCACCAAGCGCTGTCGAATGCGGTAAGAGATGCCGCCCAGCGAGCGATCACAGTGGCGCAGACGCTCGGCGTCGTCATTTCGAGCGTGCCGCTCGAAGTACAGCAATTGCCTCGGGCGAGCGGCCCGATTCCGATGTTCAAGGCGGCATCATTCGCCGCGGACAGCGTTGCGACGCCGATTGAGTCAGGGACGCTTACCGTTAACTCGTCCGTACGGGCGAAGTATGTGATCGTGCAAGCGTAGGTGTAATCGTGTTGACCGTTATTGCGAGGTCATTGGCAAGCAGCATAGCTCCTGCAGTGAAATAACTGGAATTCATCCCGTTAATTTCAGCAGAAATCAAGCGATTGATCAAATAACTGGAATTTATCCCGCTATTATTGACCATTTTATTGCCCAAGCATGGAAATGGAGGGAATAACGGGAGAAAAAGGCGTTAATGGTTGTATACATGTTATAGTTGCTGAATTAGAGGTACAAACTCCTGTTAATTGCAAGATAGCGAAGAGGCCCTTCTGAGAGCAGCCTCTTCTTTTTTAGCCTATGAGGCAGTTATGGTTGTGGGAGGTGCAGTGCTATGAGGCGCGGTTTGCTTATTCGTTGGAAGGGGGCCGAACAGCAGCCAGTGCCACTTCCATTTCGCGCTAAGCGAAACAATCAGCCATGGGAGGATAAGGGCAATGAGGAACCCTATTGCCATCGAGAGATGGTAGAGAAGCGAGCTTCCGCCAGTTGGCATGAGCCGGTTGTAGTAGGTAACGATAGGATGGAGCAGGTAGATGCCGAAGGACGCTGCGCCGATATGAAGGAGCGCGCGAACGAATACCTTATTCCACCTGTCGTAGATCCAGTGCGAGAGCTGAATGAGCACGAGGCCTGCCGTTACGCATTGCACCTCATTTACGTATTCCAATTGCTTCGACGTAATAAGGAAATGACCATACACATTCATATGATAGCCGTTCATCACCATATAGATGCCGCTGCCTAGGAACAACGTCCAAAGCGCGATCCAAGCTGCTATTTTGCCAGCCGAGGCATTCTGCTTCTGAATCTTAATCCAGCCTGCCAGCTTCAAGTAATGGATTCCGATAAACGCTCCTGCCGCAAAATAAAACATATAGGTTAGCGAATAGCTAGCGGCATATTTCAAATGGAACATAGGTACAATCTTATAGATGAACACCCACTGTACGAGCAGTCCGATCCAGACGATATGATTGCCAAGCGAGGGAAATCGCTTAAGGGTGCTTAGCAAAAGAGGCGCAAGCAGATAGAACTGAATGATGATGACGATGAAATACAGATGCGTATACGTTTTGCCGATTAGCAGCTTGTCCCAAAATATGGGATCGGTGAAATAACCGATAAACGTCTTCAGATCGACGAAGCCCGGACCGACCAGCTTAACGAAAGCCCAATATAGAAATGAGAATAGGACGAACGGAATAGCCAGCTTCGTAATGCGTTTTTTGTAAAATTGCCCGGTCGTTCTTAACGTCCATGGTTTCCCGTAATAGTTGTAGAACAGTACGAAACCGCTTAAGAAGATGAAGACGGGCACGGCAAATTTGGAGAACAGGTTGAGAAAAACATAAACCGGATAAAAGGAGGAAGAATGGTCGTAGCTGCTCACAGCCGACGAAGTGGAGTGGATCATAACGACCGCCATAATGCCGATTGCTCTGACAATGTCGAGCTCGGGCAGATATGGTTTTTTTGTTGTCTGTACTAACGGCATGAGAATCCCCTTTAATTAGTGAGTCAAACTCTTAATCCTATCAATGGTAGTATTATACAATAACAAGGCAAGGATTCCAATTGAACCAGCAGACAAATTCGCTAACGCCTGCTATGATAGAACACGACAACAGGGCATTTAGGGAAGGGGTCTAATGGTAACTCATGTGGTTGACGTATTCGGTCCTTGCAGCATTCAGCTTCGGCTTGCGAGGCATCCTCTATCATTATACAAGTCAAAAACCGCTTAACCGCAATTTGCTGTTATGCGGCACCTTCACGATGGGTGCGGTTATAAGCATCGTGTGCGCGCTGCTATATTCGTCCCATTGGTCGACGGCGGCGCTCGTCGGCATTCAAATGGGATTGTTCTCGTTCGGCGCGAATGCGAGCATGTTCAAAGGGTTCGCCGTAGGCAAAGCATCTTTGGTGGCGATATTGACCGCGCTGCCCTCGATCGTCGTCGTTGTCGTCGCCTTCGCGATATGGAACGAGCGGCTGCACGCGATGCAACTGATCGCCTTCGCCATTATCGTTGGCGGCATCCTGCTCGTTCGGTATTCGAACGATATTTCGCTGCGCAACCTGCAGGGCGCTCAGTGGGGCTTGCTAGCGATGCTGCTGTTCGCGGGCAATGATCTTACTGGCAAATGGTCGACGCTGCTGGAAGCGGAGCTGTTCCCGACGCTATTCTATATGTTCGTCACCGGCGCAAGCTGCTTCGGTGTCTGGTGGCTGCGTGACCGTCAGCGCGAGCAAGGCAGTTTAGCGCGTGACGGTGAGGAGGTAGCCGTCGTGGCGGCGGCAAGCGAGATGAAGGGCGAGGCCTGGAGTCCGCGGCGGACGTTTCTCGTTGGCATGGCGGTCGGCATCACGAACGTCGTTGGCATGATGTTCATCGTGACCGCCTTCGACTTGGGCAAGGCGGGACTCGTATCCGCAGTGACGGCGCTTAATGTGCTGATCGTCCTGCTGTATACGAGACTGGTCGTGAAGGAAGTATTCTCTCGTACGGAGCTGATCGGTATCGTGCTGGCGTTTGCCGGCATCGTGCTAATGCGGTTGTTCGGAGCGTGAGGGAATGCAATAGTAACACTAAAAAGGACAGTCCTTGTTAACCGCCGTTAAGGCGGGTGCAGGACTGTCCTTTTTGTATTTATTAGCTGCGAGTCGGCACGCTTTGTGCTCCAGGACGAATACGAACGACGCCGATCTCCGAAGCGTTAATAGCGAATGCGTTGCCGCCTTGATTAATCGTAGCGCTGGCGCCTTGCTTCACATGAACGTTCGTCGTGCCGTTCGACCATTTGGTCGTATTCGTCTGACGCGAATGCTTGCGTTTATTCGGTTTCATGCGGTCACCCCCTTTCTTACGGAGCATGCTCTTCATGACTCTGTCAGGCGGGAGTGACTAGCGGCGCCTTGGCTTTTCCGTCTTGAAGATTTTCACATTAAGCGCGTTGCTCGCAAGGACGTTGCCGTCGAACGCTTTGGCTGATGCCAATTGCTCGATTTTGATGACGAGATATTTATTTTTGCCGACGCGATATTTGTACGTTTTCACATTCGAACGAAGCATGTACAACCTCCTTGCCGTACGGATCGGTGTTGAACTACAGCATATGTGGGAGGCGGACGTGCCGTAACGGCAAGTAACCAACACCGTCTATATGAGCCATATTCGCACGGCAGAGCAGCTAGATTTTCTTGTAACGGGCGGGGGTTAAGCCGGTCATCTTCTTGAACATGCGGTGAAAATGGGGCAAGCTCTCGAACCCGCACAGCTGCGCGATCTCAGCGATAGGCGAGTCTGTCTCGGCGAGCAACTCCTTCGCGCGAATAATGCGCTTCGTCGTTACGTATTCGGTGACGTTCAGGCCGGTCAGCTTCTTGAACAGACGCGAGAAGTGCGAGGGGGTAACGGCGGCGCGCGCGGCAAGCTGGGCTAAGCCGAGCGGCTCACCCAAGTTCTCGTCGATGAATGCGAGGATACTCGTCATCCAATGCGGCGCGATCGAGGAAGCTGCTTGGAAATGCTCGGTAGCGCTCATCATTCGGTTGACAAGTAACAGCAACTGCTGCAGTTGGATGAGCGAAGCGTGCCTGTAGCCCGGAGTTTTATCCTTATGCTCGCTATGAATGCTTTCGATAAAGGATTCGATCTGTTCGCGCTCGGCATCTGTAGTCAGCAGCTTATAGCGACGTTGCCGCTTCGCAAGCTCGAAGCAGCGCATATAGGAGAACGTATCGCCGAGCGTCGAGCCGTGAACGAGCGTGCCGCTGAAGAAGAGAGCGGTCGAGAGCTTCGGATCGACAGCATCAGGGAATGAGCGGTGGATCGTATTGCCGGGAATGAGCAGCAGATCGCCGGGCTCGGCAGCGACGAACGTCTGATCAATGAAGAAGGTGCCGCTGCCGCTATAGATATAGACGATCTCATGCCAGTCGTGCAGATGGTCCGGCAGCTCGTTCTGCGCACTCTTGGAGTCGCGGTAGACGTATTCGAACGGAAAGGCGGTGCTGGCGTCGAATTGCTTGCGATAGGGGTTCATCGGTTCAGATGGATACCTCCAAATGGGTGTCGTTAAACAGTCAATGAGATTGTATCAAATATCAAAAAAGAGTACAAATAAGCGCTTTCCGAACATTTCATGCACGGATATTGTTTTTTATAATGAAGGAGAAGGCAGATAATGTTCCACCATGATTCGTATCCAAATACGAAGGAGTTTGATAGACAATGACAACGATAATGAACCGCAAGGTTTTGCATACAAAGCAGGCGGAGGCAAGTGAGCTGCTTGCGAGCAGCAAGATTAAAGTGCTTCAAATCGGCGAGGGTAACTTCCTTCGCGGATTTGTAGATTGGATGCTGCATGAATGCCGGAGGCAAGGGTTATACGACGGGGCGGTTGCAGTGACGCAGCCGCGCCCTGGAGGCAAGCCGAAGATCGACGCGCTGGCAGCGCAGGACGGCTTGTATACGCTGGTCATCCGCGGATTGGAGCGGGGCGAGCGCGTCTCGCGCACCGAAGTGATTCAAGTATTCTCACAGGTGTTCGATCCGTATTCGAATTGGGATGCTTGGCTGTCGCTGGCGGAAAGCGAGGATCTTGAGGTCGTCGTATCGAATACGACGGAGGCAGGACTTGTTTATAGACCGGAAGGGCTTGTTGACGGGCAGCCGATTCAATCGTATCCCGGCAAGCTGGCTCAGTTTTTGTACCGGCGGTATATTGCTTTTGAAGGAGATCCGGCTCGCGGTCTCGTGTGCTTGCCGTGCGAGCTGCTGGAGCGCAACGGCGACGAGCTGCGCGACTGCGTGCTTCGCTACAGCGAAGATTGGGGATTTCCAGAGGCGTTCAAGCAATGGATTCGCGAACATAACCGGTTTCTGAACTCGCTTGTTGACCGCATTGTGACGGGTTATCCCGATGCAGAGCAGGCGGATGCGTGGTTCGACGAATGGGGCTACTCCGATCCGATGCTGACGACGGCTGAGCCGTATCACTTCTGGGCCATAGAAGCCGAGCAGGAGCTTGAGCGACTGTTGCCGCTTCGCGCGGCGGGGCTTAACGTCCACTGGGTCGACGATCTGAAGCCGTATCAGCTTCGTAAGGTGCGCATCCTGAACGGAGCACACACGTTGATGACGCCGCTTGGCTTGCTGTACGGCATTCCACAGGTTAGAGAAGCGATGGAGCATGACACACTTGGCAAGCTCGTTCGCGAGACCGTAGAGAAGGAGATTATTCCGGCGCTGCCGATAGCCGCGGAGGAGCTTGCAGCTTATGCGGATGCGGTATATGAACGGTTTCTGAATCCGTATATTTTCCACAGGCTTGCCGACATTGCCATGAATAGTCTGAGCAAATTCAAAGTTAGGCTTCTGCCTACTCTGCTGTACTATGCGGAAGGCGGGGAGCCTTTGGCGGATGGCCTTATGAAAGGATTCGCAGGTTTGCTTCGTTATTACAAAGTGGAGCGTGTTAGCGATGGTTTTAGAGGGAATACGCTTGCTGGCGAGCCCTATAGGGTTCGTGACGATGCAGATCAATTGGATATCATTGCTGCGGTATGGGCGAAGGCGCAGTCTGAAGACTGGCCGCTGGAACAGACGGTAGGAAGTTTGCTTGGTCTTCGCGAAATATGGGGGCATGACTTGGCAGCCGCGCATCCGCAGCTCGCCACAGCGCTTGCCGCAATCATTGCAGAAATGGAGGCATGAGTGATGAACAGCTGGATTAGACTGCATGAGGACGATCATGTCATTATTGCGCTTAAACCTTTCGCCAAGGGGGAAACGCTGACTCTCGAAGAGCGTGAAGGGAAGCCGGTGTTGCTTGAAGTATCTGAAGAAGTGCCGAAGGGTCACAAAATATTGACGAAGCCGGTAAGCAAGGGCGGAGACGTCCTGAAGTTCGGCTATTCCATAGGCAAGGCGAAAGCCGATCTTGCTCCGGGCAGCTGGGTGCATACGCACAATATGGGGACGGGACTCAAAGGGGTTCTTGATTATACGTACGAGCCAACGGCGCGGGAAGCGGCGAAGGCTGTGTCAGCGGAAGCTTCCTATGCCCATCGGACGTTTCAAGGTTATGTGCGAGACAATGGCGAGGTTGGCATTCGCAATGAAATATGGATCATAAATACGGTAGGCTGCATTAATAAGACGTGCGAGATCGTTGCGAGAAGAGCGAACACGATCTATGACGGCCGCGTTGACGGCGTATTCCACTTCGCGCATCCGTTCGGCTGTTCTCAGCTTGGCGATGATCTCGTTCATACGCAGAAGCTGCTGGCTTCGCTCGTTAATCATCCGAATGCGGCGGGCGTGCTCGTCATCGGACTTGGCTGCGAGAACAATCAGATCGACTCTTTCAAGGCGGCGATCGGCGAGCATAGTCCAGAGCGCATCAAGTTCCTGAAGTCGCAGGAGGCGGAGGACGAGATCGAGGAAGCGCTGGAGCTGATCGATGAACTGGTCTTCTATGCGGAGAAGTTCAAGCGTGAGCCTGTTCCCGTATCGAAGCTGAAGCTGGGCCTGAAGTGCGGCGGCTCGGACGGCCTGTCCGGCATTACGGCTAATCCCCTTGTCGGCGCGGTGTCCGATCGGCTCATAGGTGCCGGCGGCACGGCTATTCTCACGGAAGTGCCGGAGATGTTCGGCGCCGAGACGATTCTGATGAACCGCGCGGCGGATGAGCAAGTATTCGGCGATATCGTTCATTTGATTAACGATTTCAAGCATTATTTTATGAAGCATAACCAGGAGATTTATGAGAACCCGTCGCCGGGCAACAAAGCGGGCGGCATCAGTACGCTGGAAGAAAAGTCGCTTGGCTGCACGCAGAAGGGCGGTCATGCTACGGTGACGGACGTCGTTGCTTACGGCAAGCGCGTAACGCAGACCGGGCTTAATCTGCTTGAAGCGCCCGGCAACGACTTGGTATCGGTGACGGCATTATCCGCCGGCGGGGCGCACATCGTCCTGTTCACGACGGGCAGAGGCACGCCTTTTGGCGGACCGGTGCCGACGGTGAAGATCGCGACGAACAGCGAGCTTGCCGAGCGGAAGAAGAACTGGATCGACTTCAATGCAGGCAGACTGCTTGAGGATATGAGCATGGAGTCGATGACCGATGAGCTATGGGAGCAGCTCATCAGCTTAGCATCCGGCGAGTCGCAGACGCACAATGAGCGCAACGGATTTAAGGAGATCGCGATTTTCAAGGACGGCGTTATTTTGTAGGACGAAGTAGTGCGAAAGACAGACATGACGTTATAAAGGGGCGGAGTAAGGTGAAAGCGATCATCTGTGAACAAATAGATAAGCTGGAATTAGTGGAGCAAAATGATCCCTCTCTTGGACACGGAGAAGCTATCGTCCGAATTCGACGGATCGGCATTTGCGGTACGGATCTGCATGCTTACAAGGGGAATCAACCGTTCTTCACGTATCCGCGAGTGCTAGGGCATGAGCTTTCCGGCATCGTAGAGCAAGTCGATGATTCGAGCGGCAGTGTGAAGGTCGGCGATCAGGTTAGCATCATTCCTTATATGCACTGCGGCCATTGCGTTGCATGCCGAAGAGGGAAAACGAACTGTTGTACCGATATGAAGGTGCTTGGTGTCCATATCGATGGCGGCATGCGCGAGCGTGTCGCCGTTCCGGTATCGCATCTGCTTGTCGTGAACGAGCTGTCGCTGGATGAAGCGGCGCTGCTTGAGCCGCTAAGCATCGGCGCGCATGCGGTGCGCCGCTCTGGTCTTGGCGAGGGCGATACGGCGCTTGTCATCGGCTCAGGCCCAATCGGCCTTGGCGTCATGGCATTCGCGAAGCATCAAGGCGCGAAAGTAATCGCGATGGATATTCAGGAGGAGCGTCTCGCCTTCTGCAGACAGTGGGCGAAAGTAGACGAGACGGTTAACGCGCTAGAAAATGCGAAAGCGCGAGTGGCGGAGCTGACGGACGGCGATTATCCGACCGTTGTGTTCGATGCGACCGGCAACGCGCGTTCGATGCAGGGCGCGTTCGACTTCGTCTCGCATGGCGGAACGCTAGTGTATGTCGGCCTCGTGAAGGCGGATCTAACGTTCAACGATCCGGACTTCCACAAGCGCGAGATTACGCTCATGGGCAGCCGCAACGCGACGCAGGAAGACTTCGCCGCAGTTAAAGCCGCCGTCCAAAGCGGCAGCATCGACGCGAGCAGCTACATTACGCACCGCATCCCGTTCGCGGAGCTGCCGGCTCGCTTCGACGACCTGCTGAAGCCGGAGTCGAAGGTCATTAAGGCGATGACCGAGCTGTAATTGTAAGGTCATATTGCGAATAACAAGACAAAAGGCCCGCTGAGGGCCTTTTTGTCTTTGTTCAAATATCGGAATGGCGGTAGCCGTATACGCTTGGTTGCCGGCGTGTCTCCTCGACGTAGTGCGGACCCTAGTGACCTTAATTGATCTTTTCTCCTCCGATTCTTTTCATTACGGACTCAGTGGACTCTTTCAGAGACAATCAGCACGTAATGGACGAGAAAGGGTACTATTAAGGTTTCCTCGGTCCGCAACCAGCCAATAGGGTCGGAATGCGGCCCAATCGTGTCGCTAGGGTCCGTAACGAACGACGCCATAGGAGCCGTCCTCCATCATCGCCACTAAATCGCAGCAGTCGCCAGCTTATCTCCGCTCTGCTTATCCCAGTAAACATCAGCCATTGCATATCGTATGCAATGAAGTTTTTGGCTAATGCATAACATTTACGGAGTTCGACTGTGGTTATTTTCGTGGCAGCGACTTCCAACCGACTGCAAGCTCGATGAATGTTTCTTCTCCAATCACAAGCTCCTTGCGATCGAACACTTCCCCTCCCAGCCGTTTATAGAAATCGACCGCGCTATTTTGCTCCAGCACCCATAACATGAACGAGCGATAGCCCATCCGGCGAAAATAGTCGACTATCTCCTCCGCTAACCTTGCGCCGATGCCTTGGCCCTGGTAGCTGCTTAGAAGATAGATCGAATACAATTCAGCATCATAGCCGTATTCGGGACTTCTTGTCGCTCCGCCGCTAATGAAGCCGACAATAGAATCAGCCTCATTCACGGCCACGTAGATGACGCTGCTCCGATTAGACTGCTCGAAGAAACGAATCCAGCCAGCCTCCCTCGCCTTCACATCCAAATTAGCCAAGTATTCATCAGATATGATGCCTTGATAAGCCGTTCTCCAGCTATCCACATGAACCTGTGCAATAGCAGCGGTGTCTTCAATAGAAGCTTCTCTTATTCCCAAGAATATCGCCTCCTATTTGTCATTATCCACCATTCGCGATCTATACGTTGAATCCTTCCGACAGCTGGAAACAATCGGCCATAATTGTGCAATCGGTAAACCATTTATATAGCTGTTTTGTACATTGACAAAGCTAGGCAGCGGAATTAAGATGTACTTCTGTTACCAAAAATTAGGGTGTTAAAAACACATCATGACAGGACTAGTCAGGGGGGGATAACGATGCGCGACAACCGTGCTACAGCATCGGAGAGCATCAAGGAACGACGGCAGGCAGACAAGGCGCAGCACAAGACGAATATGGAGCTGTCGAAGCGCTCCTATATATGGGCGCTCAAGTTCGCGTTGCCGTTCAAAAAACAGATAGCATGGCTAGCCGTATGCGGCATTATGGCGGTGAGCGGTGAGACGCTGACGCCGAAGATGATTCAATACGTAATTGACCATGTTGTCGTGAACAAGGATAAGGCATTATTTTTCACTATTATTGCAGCGCTTACAATTGTCAATCTTCTTATGCTGATCGCCAAAAACTATCGCAACCTGCT
Organism: Paenibacillus sp. 05T425; assembly: GCF_056396205.1. Classification (NCBI taxonomy): domain Bacteria; kingdom Bacillati; phylum Bacillota; class Bacilli; order Caryophanales; family Paenibacillaceae; genus Paenibacillus; species Paenibacillus sp. 05T425. Next base: position 285,381 of record NZ_JBFTLA010000001.1, on the reverse strand, counting down.
GCAAAGAACGATCGGCGAGCTCGCCTCGCGCGATATGCAGACGGCGATCTTCAAGCATTTGCGCAAGCTTGGCTTCGCGCATTACGAGCGTCATCCCGCAGGCGAGACGCTATCGATGTTCAACTCCGAGGTCGCATCCGTTCAGAAAATATACCGTAACTTCCTGCCCGGCGTCATCGACAACCTGTTGTTCGTCGCCGTTGCGATCGTGATGCTGCTGACCATTAGTCCGTGGCTGTCGGTCATCATGCTTCCGACCTTTGCCCTCTATTACTTATTCGGACCTTACTTCGAGAGGAAGGCCTCCCAATATGGCCGAATGGGCGGCCAGTCCAGAATCGAGTATAACCAATCCATATACGAGACGATATCGGGTATGCGGGAATTCAGAGCCTACGGTTCGCAGCCTTGGTACCATGAGCGCACGCTCGGCAAGCATAAGAATTGGTCGCACTATTATTTGCTCGCTTCTACGTACAGCTTCGGGCGCGGCAGCTTCCGGCGGTTTACCTTCTATCTAGGCGCCGTCGCGTTGTTCATCCTCGGCTATTATTCGCTGAAGAACAACTGGATTACGCTCGGAGGCTTTATCGCTTTCACCTTACTGTATATGACGACGATGTTCCGCCTCACGATGCTCGTGACGATGCTCACAGAACAGAAGCTAGTTATTCATCAGACTGTGCCCTTATTTGAATTCATGCATAAGAATATCGAGATCGACGACCCCGAGGAGCCTATCGAGCTGGAGCAAGTACGCGGAGGTCTGACGTTCGAGGACGTGTACTTCGGATATCCGGAGCAGCCGCCCGTCATTAACGGCTTCAGTCTCAAGATCAAGCCGGGCGAGAAGGTCGCCTTTGTCGGAGCGAGCGGCAACGGCAAGACGACGATGTTCAAAATGATCGGCCGGTTCTACGACCCAACCTCCGGCATCATTAGGCTGGACGGCGTACCAATTAACCAAATGACGCTTGGGCAGCTGCGAGAGTCGGTCGGCTATGTGTTCCAAGAGACCTATCTGTTCGGCTCATCGGTCAAGGAGAACATCCGCTTCGGCAAGCCTGAAGCGTCAGACGAGGAAGTGATTGCCGCAGCGAAAGCCGCCTACGCGCATGATTTCATCATGCTGCTGCCGGAGGGTTACGACACGCTCGTTGGCGAACGCGGCATGAAGCTGTCCGGCGGGCAGAAGCAGCGCATCTCGATTGCGCGCATGTTCGCGAAGCAGCCGGCAGTTATTTTGCTCGACGAGGCAACCTCTTCGCTCGATAACGTGAGCGAGGCCGAGGTGCAGCGGGCGCTCGATGAGGTGCTGGAAGGCCGGACAACGATTGCAATCGCACATCGGTTGTCGACGGTTAAGCATTTTGACACGATCGTCGTCATTCATGAGGGCCGGGTTGCCGAAGCCGGCAGCTACGACGAGCTGATCGCTCGCCGAGGGCTGCTCTACCAGCTAGAAGCAGGACAGTCGGGTCTAACGGAAGAGAGGCTGACGCATGAAGAAGTACGTTAAGTTCATTACATCCCATATCATCATGCTGCGCGGGGCGTATCTGATTGCGCTGCTCTATCTCGCCATTGAATCGGTATCCAACTATACGCTTGTCTATATCCAAAAAATATTAATCGACGACGTCTTCGGCGAGCGCAGGTATGAGCTGCTGCCCATCGTCATCGGGGTGTTCGCTCTGACAGGCACGGTGTACGCGCTTATGTTCACCGTAACGAGCCGAAGGCTCATCAAGAACGAGTTCAAAGCGAGCCGATTATTGCTCAGCCGCATGTTGAAGCGTCTCGAGCACGTGCCAGTGGAGAAGTTCCAAAGCGAGCGTACGGGCAAATACGTGTACACCTTCACGCAGGATCTGTTCCTAAGCGCGAGCGTGCTCGGCTGGCAAATTCCGCGGGGCATTCAGGAAGCAATCAATCTATGCATCCTCATGACGATTATCGGACTGTCGAGTCCGATGCTGCTGCTTATGATCGTAGGGCTGTGTGCCATCTATGTGCTGATCGGTTATTACTTCACTCCGAAGCTTAAGGCAGCGGCTCGGCAAGTAGCAGAGAAGCGGGCTGCGCTGCTCGTCCAAATCGAGGAAGGCGTTGCGTCGACGCGCGAGGTCGTTGCCTATCATCGATTGAAGTGGGAAGAGCAGCTATATATGAAAATGTTCTCGGAGTACTTCGACAGGGTGATGGAGGAAGGCAAGCTCATCAACCGTCAAGTGCGGTACAGCGATCCGCTGAAATGGGGCATTGGACTCCTTGTGCTCGGCTACGGAGGACTGCAGCTTATCGATAACCGGATGTCGGTCGGAACATTCGTTATCTTGTTCCAGTTCTCCACGCAGCTATCGGATGCTTTCTATAACTTCTTCCAATTTTTCATGAATCTATCGTCGCAGATGGCGAACGTGGATCGGGTTCAACGTATTTTATCGCTGGAACAGCATGATCCCGGCGAGAAGGCGATGGACAACAGAATCGAGACTCTGTCGTTCGAGCAGACGAACTTCCGGTATTCGCCTGACCTGCCAGAGGTCATCCAAGGCTTCAGCGCGGAGCTGCCTATCGGACGCAAGATTGCATTCGTAGGCACGAGCGGCGGCGGGAAGTCGACAATCGCACAGCTTCTTATTCGTTTCTATGATACGACGGCAGGCAAGCTGCTGCTGGACGGCGAGGATGCGGAGCGTTATAACCGCGAGCAGTGGTCGCGCAACGTAGCGATCGTGTTTCAAGATCCCTACATGTTCTCCGATACGATCAGAGAAAATTTGATGCTTGGCCGAGCGGTGGCTACGGAGGCGGAGATCGAGGAGGCCTGCCGCATCGCACAAATTCATGATTTCATCCTGTCGCTGCCGGAAGGCTACGACACGAATATCGGGGAGCGGGGCATCAAGCTGTCCGGCGGCCAGCGCCAGCGGATCGCTATCGCGAGAGCGATCGTCGGCGATCCGCAAATATTAGTGCTCGACGAAGCGACCTCGGCGCTCGATCTGGAGACGGAACGGCAGCTGCTTGCGGCGCTCGAAGAGCGGAGACAGGGGCTGACGACGATCATGATCGCGCACCGTCTGTCAACGATCGAGAACGCGGACATTATTTTCGTCATGGATGAAGGATCGCTCGCCGAGACCGGCACGCATGACGAACTGCTGACAAGGGGACGCGTCTATCAGCAACTGCTTACGGCGCAGCAATAACTAAAATAGGGAATATACGTATAGGCGCATGTCAGAGATGGCATGCGTCTATTGTTATGCCTACCAATCGCACAAGCAATCTGTTGGATTTGTGAAACAACCTAAGGACCATAATCGTTCAATATAGATAACGACAAATTTAGGTTAAGCGCACAAATCCAACATAGGTATAGGGAGTCTATGCCTATCAAGTTTCGCGCAGGGAGGACAAGCATGTTTTCGAACAAAAGACATATTGAAATCGATGGAGAAGGCTGGAGCTGGATAGAGGGGGACGACGACGCGAACGTTAGCGTCATCGTGACGTTTCCTGATGCATCGCGCTGGCTGTGCCATTTTTACACACTCAAAAATATTCAGTCGATTCGTGAGGATATGATAAACCGGGGTAACTGCAAGTATATGTGGCCCGCCGCTAATCCGCTTGTTATCGTCGACACGATTAGCAGACGGCATATTGAAGAAGTGGTCGATGATAGCATTAAAGACGGGTCATTCCGCTTGCTGTTCGAATATTTCGGCGCGGCATCCGAATATGATCGGATGGGTTTGCCCGAAGGTTTTCTTGCGGCCGATGCCAAGATCGAATCGCCGGAGATCGTGTTAAGGCACGCGGGCGATCTTCACCAACTGCTGGTGCAATCAACGGAAGAGGTTAGGCGAAAGGTCAAACATTGGCTTTTCGGTGAACCGAACGCGATGCAAGAAACATATATGCTTGGTTATTTGTATCGTCTTGAAGAGAAAGGCATACATGCCACTTTGGAGAGGGACAAGGCGCAGGAACTGAGGGACAGATGGGAGTGGCTTTTTGCCAGAGGCATAGATCAAACATTCAAGAAGGAAATTTATTTGGAGCAATACTTATGGCATTTATTTAGTTATAAGAAGCTGTCTGGCCTTGCGGAGGCTGAGGCGGAGGATGCGTTCCATACACAGGATAAGGGAGAGTGCTACCTCTTTTATCAGAACCGAGATCATGTACTGTACATAGCTGACGCGTCTCGTCTAACCGCAGATCTCTTGCGCATGGAACAAGATGTATACGTGGTGGATCGAGATTTCAGATGGACGTACGTGAATACCCATGAATCTGATTTGGGGCCGTACTTCTATCTTCGAGAGCAATAAAGCATAGCATTTGACCCTGCCGTTCCCCTTGTTGCTATAATGGAATGACAGAACGGAGGGATGCTATGGTTCCGATATTGCAGCTGGCGGATGTAAGGAAATACCGGAACGGGGACGAGAATACCCCCTTGTTCACTGGCGTGAACGCCGAGGTGACCGAGCCCGACAGCGTTGCGCTGCTAGGCGTATCCGGGCAAGGGAAGAGCACGCTGCTCCGCATTGTTTCTTTATTGGATGCACCGGACGGGGGCGAGATACGCTTCCAGAATAAACCGCAGGCGGAGACGGATTCGCGGCTATGGCGGATGAATGTGTGTTACATAGCTCAGCAGTCGGTGATGCTGCCAGGAACGATTGACGATAACTTAAGGACGGCAAGCCAACTTCATTCAAAGTCCTATGACCGACAGCTTGCTGATCGTCTGCGGGAGCAACTGGGACTTGACGGGCTCGATCCCGCGAAGAAAGCGTCCGAGCTGTCAGGCGGCGAGAAACAGCGCGTATCGCTGCTCCGCTCGTTACTGCTGCGCCCGCAGGTGCTGCTGCTCGATGAAGTGACGGCCTCCCTCGACAAGGCGAGCAAGCAGCGGGTGGAGGATGTGCTGCTCGAATGGCATCGCCAAGAGGGGACGACGCTTATATGGGTGACGCATGACTTGGAGCAGGCGCTTCAAGTAAGCCGCACGGTATGGTTCATGGCAGAGGGGACGCTGCTGGAGCAAGGCGCTTCGGACACTTTTTTTCAGCAGCCAGCTACAGAAGCGGGACGTCAGTATGTTCGCGCTTCGGAAAGCGGGGAATAGCGGATGTCATTCTTAGCGCTTAGCTTTACGCTGCTGTTCGTTATGATAACCATGCTGGTATCGGTATGGCAGAAGCTTGGCCTGGAACGGGACATTGCAATCGGCACGATACGTTCTGCGGTACAGCTGCTGCTCGTAGGGTATGTGCTGCAATACGTGTTCCATACGAAAAATATGCTGCTGATTGCTCTGATCGTTATATTCATGCTTACGATCGCTTGCTTGAATGCCGCGAAAAGAGGGGCAGGCCTGAGGCGGATTGTATGGCGGGTTGCCGTAGCGATCGGCACGACGGAGCTGCTCATGATGGGACTGCTGATCGGCTTCGGCATTATCGAAGCAACGGCGCAATATATCATTCCGATAAGCGGGATGACGATCGGCAATGCGATGGTCGTAGCAGGTCTCTTCCTCAATCAGATGAAGCAGGAGGTGGAAGCCTCCAAAGGCGAGATCGAGGTGCTGCTGTCGCTAGGCGCAACGGCGAAGCAGGCGATGGCCGGCGTTACGAAGCGGGCTGTCAAGTCGAGCATGATTCCGACGATTGACGGGATGAAGACCGTCGGCCTCGTTCAGCTTCCGGGCATGATGACAGGCATGATTATCGCGGGGGCGGACCCGGTCGATGCGGTGCGCTACCAAATTCTGATCGTATTCGCCTTCGCCAGCTCGGCGGCAGTGACGAGCATCATTCTGAGCTTGCTCAGTTATCGGTTGTGGTTTACAAAAGATCTGCGGCTTCAAATTCCAGTACAAAAAGGATGATCGTTGAAATGAACGTATATAAAAGCGGGAATGAACTGCTAAGTCAGATCGAGAGGACGAAGCTTACGGATCAGGCGCTGTCGTTATGGGCATTGGGGCAGGAAGGTTTCCTGGTGAAATGGCGGGAGCACACGATACTGTTCGATCCCTACTTGAGCGATTGGGTATTCGAGAGCAGCGGGCCGCCATGGTCGCGCGCATTCGCACCGCCGCTTGCGCCGTCCCAGTGCGGCTTTGTCGATTATGTCGTATGCTCGCATCATCATGAAGATCATATGGACAAGCAGACGCTGCAAGCGATTGGACAGTCGCAAGCGACGAAGTTCATCGTGCCGAAAGCGCATCTTGAGCTTATGAAGGAATGGGGCTTCCGCGATGAGCAGCTTATCGGCATATCTCATGGACAGACGCTTGAATTAGCGGAAGGTTTGAAGCTGGAGGCGCATGCCGCGAAGCATGAGCAATTCGAGACGGACGAAGCGGGCGAGCATAAGTTTCTTGGCTTCGTTGCCAGCTTCGGCGATATCCAGCTGTACCATGCGGGAGATACGGTCGGTTTCCCTGAGCTAGTGGAGTGGCTTAGACCTAAGCTTATCGATATCGCGATGCTGCCGATTAACGGGCGCGACTTCGTCCGCAATTCCGCAGGAATCGTCGGCAACTGCAACTATCGAGAGGCCGTTGAGATTGCTGTACAGATTCAAGCAGACCTGCTCATACCGATGCATTACGGCCTTTTCCCGCACAATGATGAGAACCCGGCTTACTTTGTCGATTATGTGTATCAGAATTACCGGGCGCAGAAGTTCCATATGTTCGCGCCTGGCGAGCGGTTTATTTACATGAAGTAGTAATTGAACGCAGTGCGTGCCAAGGGGGCGTCTTCCCTCTCCCTCACTTGAGCTTGAACACGATAACGCCGGCAATCATAATGGCAATGCCGAACAGCTTATTCATCGTAAAAGGAACTTTCTCGATTCCGAATAATCCGAAGCTGTCGATTAGCAGCGCGACGATAAGCTGTGCAATGAGCAGCAAGGCAACCGAGTAGGCCGGGCCAAGCGCTGTAATGCCCTTCATGACAGAGAAGACGATGATGACGCCGAGTGAGCCCCCAAGCCAGTACAGCTTATTAACGGTCAATAGCTTCGAGAAGCTGCCATCCTTTAACATCAGCATGATCAGAAGCGATAGAGCGAAGCCGGTTCCGTGTACGAATGTATTCGTCATCCAGAAGCCGGCTTTCTCGCTTAATCGCGTATTGAAGACACTTTGAATGCTGACGAAGATGCCGCCAAGCAATGAATAGATGATGCCCATCATTAGCTATCCCTCCTCTTATTCTCGCACAACTCTTCAGTCTGATTACTACCCTTCATACTTTGTGCTTTATTGATAAAGATTGCCGCTAGCCAGCTCTTTCATTCGCTGCATATCCCGAATAACAATGCTTCCGCGCTTGCGCGCGATGACACCCTCCTTCTCCAGCTTCGTAATGATTCGATTCAAGTGACGATAGCTCGTTCCGAGCAGCTCGGCAAGCTCAGTGAGCTTCTCGGTTCTCATCTCATCGCGCTTTGGCTGAATGCAAGCTTCCGGTGATATCGACAACAAATAGCTGGCGAGCCTGTTCTCGACCGGATAGAGCAGATTAAGACTGGAGGCGTTCGCGGCTGTATAGAGCTTATGGCTGAGCAATTGTATGATATAGGTTAGGAACCGGGGATCGTGACAGGAACGCGCTCTTAACACATCCGTCTTAATGGCTATGAATAAGCTTTGGCCAACCGATTCTACGGTACAGCGTACGGGATAGCCCGTCATAAGCTCCATGTCGCCGATGACGGCGAGCGGCTCGTTGAACCGAAGAAGGACAGACTTTCCGTTCGGAAGCAAGGTGTACACTTTGATCTTGCCTTTCACGAGCAAGTAGAGATGCTGAAGCTGATCTCCCGCTGCGCATAACGCTTGCCCCTTCTCATAAGTCAGCAGCTTCATTTCCTTAATCGTCTCTTCATCGAATATCGCTTCCAGCCGATGCGCCTTCACATATTGGGCGATACGGGAATGATCTTGTTCCATTGCTGTAAGCTCCTCCACTCTGCCGCTTGCTTTTCATTGTAGAAATCGCAGCTGTTATTCAAAAGGACATATGTCCTAAATGACTCACAAAAAAAATAACACGCTAATACAGCCGCCTACAAGCGGCAAGTTCGATTCATGATTTGAAGACCGGCAGGGCAAGCTGAAAATGAAGCAAGGAGTGACGATAAGGGGGCATGATGACATGACAAATAGAGGATTAGTGACGGCATTAATTGCGGTAGGTACGGCGCAAGTATTGAAGCTTCCTTTGCATAAAGCGACGACCGGAGTATGGGATCTTCGCCAATTAATCGGCTCGGGAGGCATGCCAAGCTCTCATTCGAGCGGCGTCAGCGCCTTGGCTGCGTATACGGCAACGAAATACGGAGTAAAGACGCCTGAATTCGCCATAAGCGCTATGCTAGGAATTGTCGTGATGTATGATGCGATGAATATTCGCAGACATGCTGGAGAGATCGCCATACAAGTGAATGATCTGGATGCGGATGTAGAGCGATTGGCAGGCGGTCATCCCGGCGTGTATCATACGCGGAGAAGCGAGCGCTTGAAGGAAAGTCTAGGTCATCAGCCGAGAGAGGTGTACGCGGGCGCCGCGTTAGGCGCGCTAATTGGTTGCCTTGGCGCATTGACGGCTCGAAGAACATAATAAAAATATAAAAAATATGTAGAATACTGTCGATATATTCCATAGCAATTGAGGCTTTACGCTTAATTGACATCATTTATGGAAAGATCGGTGCTTCTATGAGGAGCCTAAAGTCCAAACTTATTATTTTTATTTCATCCTTGCTCATCATTATGTTAGCAGCACTAGGTTTATCGAATTTCTTGGCAACGTCCAAGCTGATAAACGAGCAGACGGATAAGGAAATTGCTTTGCGTTCGGGACTTATCGTGGACGATATTGAGAATTTTCTGCAAGTGAAAATGAAATTGCTCGAAACGTTCGCCAAGAACTCGGCATCCTATTACGGGGACAATCAGAAGGAGCTTGCATTCATTCAATCGGCAGTAGCGAGTACCCCTGAGCTTAAGTCGATGGTGTATTCGCCTGACATGATAGGCAAAACCTCCATTTCTCATGCAGGCGCTCAGGTGGATTTGTCCGAGCGCCCATACATAAAGGATCTGAGCGAAGGGAAGATCGCTATATCGAATCCGCTGATCGACAAGATCGACAGCAAGCTCGCTATCGTCATCGCCGCTCCGATCATGATTCAGGACAAGCCTGCCGGATTCCTTGCTTCGTCGATTGCGATCGACGATCTGCTTAGCGCTGTCTCTGCAGAGCAATTCGGCGAGACGGGTTACGCTTCTATGTTCGATGCCGGCGGCGTTACGGTCGCGCATCCGGACAAAGATAACATCATGACGAAGAACATCAAGGATTATGGAATCTTAGAAGTCGAGGACGCTTATCAGAAGGCGCTCGGCGGTGAGAAAGGCAAGCTTGAATATGGCCATGACGGAAAAGACTATATCGGTTACTACACAACGACATTCAACAGCTGGGTGCTGCTCGTTAGCGCGCCTAAGGATGAATTGGACGACGGGGTGCAAACGCTGTTAACGAATACCGTGTGGCTGTCGCTATTATTCGTGATCATCGGAATCGCTGTCACTTATTTCTTATCGCAGACGCTCGTTCGTCCGATACGGAAGCTGAACACTGCTATTCAAGCGGCTGCGACAGGCGACCTCACCCAAAGCCTTGCCACGAAGGGCAAGGACGAGATCGCGCAGGCAAGCATAAGCTTCAATCAGATGCTTGCCTCGCAGCGTCGGGCGCTGTCGGATGTGAATCAAACATCGTTCCAGCTGGCTGCGGCTTCAGAGCAAACGTCAGCCAGCGCGAGACAGACCTCAGACGCAACCTCCTACATCGCCACTTCGATCGAACAGATCATGTCCGGTACGGAGCAGCGGTAGTATCCGTTGAACAAAGCCATCAGCTTGCTTCGGGCATATTGGAGCATGTGACCCACATTGCCGATCTGAGCAACAACGTTGCGAACGAAGCAACGTCGACCTATGAGGTGTCATCCGCAGGCGAGAAGGCGATTCAAGGAGCCATCGGTCAGATGGGGATGATAGCAGAGACGGTGAATCAGTTGTCGACGGAATTCCATCACGTTGGCGAGAGCTCTAAGGAAATCCAAGGCATCGTGGAGCTCATTACCTCGATTGCGAAGCAGACGAATATGCTGGCGCTTAACGCAGCGATTGAAGCATCAAGAGCAGGAGAAAGCGGGCGGGGCTTCGCGGTCGTCGCGCAAGAGGTTAGGAAGCTGGCCGAGCAATCGAGCGATGCTGCGGAGCGTATTGCGACGATCATTCAATCGGTGCAAAGCGGCATAAATGTAACGGAACAGACGATCGGCCATGCTACGAAAGAAGTGAAGTCAGGAATTGAAGTCATTGATTCAGCGGGCGCATTGTTCGAAAATATTAAGTTCTCAGTTGGCAATGTCGTTGAGCAGGTTAGCCAAGTATCGGTTGCTGCGAAGCAAGTGGCTTCCGACACATCGACAATGGTGGAATCGATCTCGCTAATATCTGGCGCTGCAGAAGGAAATGCGGCCGGCACGCAGAATGTATCAGCATCGGCGGAAGAGCAATTGGCCGCGATGGAGGAAATTACAGCTTCCTCCGAAGCGTTGTCCGGCATGGCGGAAGAGCTTCAGCTCATGCTTGGCAAGTTCAAGCTCTAAGCCGATCATGCAACAGCAGACGGGAAAGAGGGGGATTTGATGAAAGTGGAGGAGAAAGAAGAACAATGGTTATGGCCATATGGAGCGCCGTATGCGAAGGGTGATACGAAGGAAGATCGTCCAGCCATAACACCGTATTTGGTACCTGGAGAGAATCGCCCGGCCGTCGTTATCTGTCCCGGCGGAGGTTACGGAATGCGTGCTTATCATGAAGGTGAGCCTATTGCCCAGTGGCTGAATACACTTGGCATCTCCGCGTTCGTTCTGCGCTACCGGGTAGCGCCATATCAATACCCTTGCGCGCTGTTAGACGCTCAGCGTGCAATAAGATCGGTACGATATGACGCGAAGCGCTTCGGCGTTGATCCGAATCGAATCGGTTTGCTGGGTTTCTCTGCTGGGGGTCACTTGACGGCGAATGCAGGGACGGATTACGACAAAGGCAATCCGAAGGCGGAGGATCCTATTGAACGTCAGTCGAGCAGGCCGGATCTGCTCGTTCTCTGTTACCCTGTCATTACGATGACCGATCCGTATACGCACGCCGGATCAAGATCGAATCTTTTAGGTGAGGCGGCGAGCTCCGATCACGGCATGAAGGAGCGTCATAGCGCGGAGTTGAACGTAACGGCCGATACACCGCCGACGTTCCTGTGGCATACGTCAGACGACGCAGGCGTACCGGTAGAGAACAGCCTGTTGATGGCTGGCGCGTTGCGCAAACATGGCGTCTTGTTCGACCTGCATGTGTATGCGAAGGGCAAGCATGGTCTAGGTCTAGCCGAAGATGAGCTTCATACTAGCAGGTGGACGGATGCCTGCGCTTCGTGGCTAGCCTATAACGGCTTCGAATAGCATCGAAAGCGCTATTCGCAGACGATCACTTGTCTAATGAAATGGCTTTTGCGGACGATGCCGCGATCTCGTATGACGAATCCGGCGTCCGCAATCATTTCGTCGATTGTATCGACCGTAATAATAACGGCTTTGTCCGCGACTCGGCGAGCTTGCAGGAGCAGGCTGAACTGCGCTTCAGGCGTCGAGGTCGAGAAATGATTATAGGGCATGTCCATAATCGCCACATCATAATGTTTGGTTATATCGGCAATATCGCTGAACGCCACGTCGGTAACGTAACCGAAGTGAGCGACATTATCCCGCGCGCCCTTCGCAATGAAAGGGTTGTAATCGCTGCCCTCGATATCGATCCCCATCGACAACGCTTCAACAAGCACCGTTCCTATTCCGCAGCATGGATCGATGACCTTCACGCCCTCAATCTTCGGCACTGCAATATTGGCCACCGCTCGCGCGACACGCGTACTGAGCGCAATGGAATAATTTTGCGGCTTTTTCATGTGATCGAGCCATATCGCTTTGCTCTTGGTGTAGTAGCCTAAGTACCAGCGTCCGCCTAAGGTGACAAGTCCGTATGTGACGTCAGGACGGTGAACATCAGCTTCTCCCTCAATGCTTAGACCGATGTCTCTTTCAATGCCGCGTTGTCTGTCATAATCCCACTTGTCAGCGGCGTCAAGATCATTGGTTTTGACGAAAATCACCTTGAAGGTCGCATCTCCCATATGAATCTGTTTCGCGAGCTCGACGATTTCATCGAGCTGCTCGCTTGCGTAAATCACCTCGATTCGTTCTTTCAGAAACGGGCTGCGGTCGGGATGAACCTCGATCGGACTGGCGATAAGGCTAGCCTCGGTGTCTTCCCCGAAGAAGGAACGCATCTCGAGACGGCATAAGGATTGCTCCTCTTCACGGTAGGCATAGGTGTATATGAATAATGGCGACTGTTCGTTAACTGTCAATGGTTTCGCATCCTCTTCATCATCGTTATCACATTCATTTATAAATTTAAGGTATGACACAACGATAGCTTCTAACGGCGCAAAAAGCAAAAGTGTTTATCGAATAGCAGATAAGCGAAAACAGACAGTCTTCCCACTGGACAGACTGTCTGTTCGTTTGTTGACCGATTTATTGCGTGCGTGGGACAAGACTTTTATCCTCGAATCTTGTAGAGAGCACGACAAGGGTCGATGAAAACCCGAAGGCGTTGCAATTTTCAAGGAAGATTTCCAACGTTTCGCTTGTTTCGGTTACAACCTTCATTAAATAATTTTATTCTCCGCTGGTTCTATAAAAATCGATGATCTCAGGGGCCGACTCGCCAAAAGCTTCAAACTCCTTGCAGTTGTTCGACTTAAACAGCACGAACGCGGTTGTATACTTGCCGAGCTTAGATGGGGAGAGCTCGGCTCGATACCCCGTTATGACCCCTTGCTCCTCCAGCTTCCGAAGCCGTTCCGTTACGGCTGGCTGTGACATCGCGATCATTCGACTCATCTCGGAAATAGTCATTCTTGCATTGTCATGAAGTTTTGACAAAATCTTATAATCGATCTGATCCATAATCAGAGCACCTCATTTTATAAAGTTAGGATCCGGAAACAACGATAGAATTAAGTTTTCAGGCCCCAAACGTCTTCATAATCTCATTCAAATTGTAGGTTAATTCCAATAAAATGTCACTAATAACCAGTAAGGGAGAATGAGAACGATGGCTATAAAATTAAACGAAAGCAGAACGACTGATGAGATAAACTTTATTACAACTGGAGATGGCTTTCGGATTGCTTATCGAATCGAAGGCGCGGCCGATAAACCCGTATTGATGCTAGCGAATTCTATCGCCACCACGATGAACATGTGGGATGGCCAGCTAGCTGAATTTACCCGCCATTTCCGCGTGCTTCGCTACGACTACCGTGGTCATGGAGACTCGGATACGCCTGATGGTCCGTACTCGTTCGATAGACTGGGAAGAGACGTAATCGAACTGCTCGACGCGCTTCATATCGACCGCGTGCATTTCCTTGGGCTGTCTCTAGGGGGTGTTATCGGACAATGGCTTGGCATCTATGCTCCCGAGCGGATCCATCGTCTGATTCTAAGCAATACCGCCTCCTACCTGGGGCCGCCGGAGCAATGGGAGGGGCTAATCGCCTCTGTGCTGCAACCTGAGAACCTGAGCGAGTTCGCCGATATGTTCATGAAGAACTGGTTCCCTTCGCATATGCTGGAGTCGGAGAATACGCTCGTCACGACATTTCGCAACATGGTTCTTGCTACTCGTCCGCAGGGAATCGCGGGAAGCTGGGCCGCGATACGCGACATGGATATGCGCCGCACGGTCACGCTTATCAACAACCCGACTCTGGTCATTGCCGGACAATATGATACAGTGACGCTTCCCAGCCACAGCGAATGGATCGCCGATAAGGTACAGAATGCGAAGCTCGTCATGCTGCCTGCAGTTCACATGTCGAATGTGGAGTATGAAACCGAATTCCTTCGTACAGTGTTCGAATTCCTTCTTATTGATTGACCCTTATTGCAAGAAATAACGAGCAATATGTTACAATAGGGGCAGTGAAGTCAATGAGGAGATGATTAGAAATGAGCAAGGAGCAACAGGGAGAGCAAGTAAACGAGCAGGAGTTGCTTCAATATATAACGGAGGAGACAGGACTTGAAGCAGCGGCTGTTAAGCTGGTGCTTGGACATGCCCAGGCGTTTATTAATAGCGCCAAAGCAAATGCCAAAGGCGAGGTAGATATCGACAGCGACGATCTGGTCGATTATATTCTCGGCCGCCGCGATGTAAAGCTCAATGAGCTTCAAGTAGAATCGATTCTTGACGCCGAGATGGACTACTTAACGGACAAGGGTCTCGCCGGCTACATTGATTAAGCGGCTGGTTGAGCAGCAGCAAGGGATGTAAATAATGACTCAAGAAGACACGATTCCGCGAGAGCATGGCTATCTAAATGCTATGTGCGCAGGACGTGTCTTTTTTGGCGTGGATCGAGCTTAAGGGCGCATATGGAATAAAAGGTGCATACACCCATTTGTTCAAGGGAATACTCCTCAGGGGTGATGTAATGGCGTCGCAGAAGCAGCAACCAACAGGGGAAGAGAACGCATTCGACCGGCAGCTTGCCCAAAATATAGAAAGACTGAGACAAGAGTTTGGCAACAGTCCGGATTATGTCATTCGATCTTACACGCGCAGCCATCCCCCTATATTTAGTGCTGCTGCTGTCTACAATACGAATTTGGCCGATGAGCAAGCGGTGGAAGGCTTGATCGAGAAGCTGTTCGGAGCAGACCTGAACGGAACGGGTATCGATGACAGCAATGCGGCGCCGTTAGAATGGGCGGCAATGAGGGCAGCGCTGGCAAGCAGCACAATCGTTACGCCGAACTGGGATATGGTCGTCGATGCTGCCGTAGCAGGCGATACCGTATTGTTCATCGACGGCTGTACGGATGCGATTGTCGTATCGACGAGAGGGATGGAATGGCGTACGATCTCGGAGTCGACGACTCAGCTTGTCATTCGCGGACCGAAGGACAGCTTCACGGAGTCGATCAGCACGAATATATCGTTAATCCGCCGCCGTATTCGCAATAAGACGTTATGGCTTGAACGATTCTCGATCGGCAATCTGACCGCTACGAATGTGTCCATGCTCTATTTAAAGGGAATCGCGAATGAGCGGACGATACAGGAGTTACGACAGCGCATGAATGCAATTCAAGAGGACGGCATTTTGGAAACGGGAACGATCGAGAGGCATGTGCAGGACCAGCACTTGACTCCTTTTCCTACGTTGTACAATACGGAGCGGCCGGATGATGTCGTGGGGCATCTAATGGATGGGCGAATCGCCGTGCTGGTCGACGGGACTCCGTTTGCGCTGATCGGGCCGATCACTTTTTTTCACTTTTTTCAATCCGTAGAGGACTTTTATCAGCGCGCTGACATTGGCCTGTTAATAAGGGTACTTCGTTATATCGGCTATTTTCTATCGATGCTGTTGCCTGCGCTGTACATAGCGGCGATGACCTTTCATCAGGAGATGATTCCGACGCCGCTGCTTATCTCCCTTGTTGCGCAGCGCGAAGGCGTGCCTTTTCCCGTCATCGTCGAGGCGCTTCTGATGGAGCTGAGCTTCGAGCTGATGCGGGAGGCAGGAGTAAGAATGCCGCGAGCTGTCGGGCAAGCGGTATCTATTGTCGGCGCATTGATATTGGGACAAGCGGCTGTGCAGGCGGGAATCGTATCGGCGGCCATGGTAATCGTCGTCGCTGCGACCGGGATTGCGAGCTTTACGGCTCCAGCGTTCAGTATCGCGATATCGGTGCGTATTTTGCGTTTTGGCTTTATGATGCTGGCTTCGATGTTCGGTTTATTTGGCATCGTAATCGGCTTATTTATTTTGACGGCGCATCTATCGAGTCTTCAGTCACTGGGCAGCCCGTATTTCTCCATTCAAAGGAAGGGAAGGAGCAAGTAGAGCATGTTCAAACGCGCTATACTCCTAACTGCACTAATTGTCTTATGCCTGCCCATGCTAACTGGCTGTTGGAACAGCCGCGAGCCGAAGGAGCTCGCTATCGTGATGGCGCTGGGCATCGACAAAGCGGAGAATAATAAATATAAGGTTACGTTTCAGATTGCGAACTCCGGCGTCGTCGCTCCCGGTTTCGTAGCCGGCGGGAGCTCCTACGCGGTGCCGATCATGGTGTACTCCGGCACGGGGAACTCCATCTATGAGGCGATTCGCAAGACGTCGCGCAAAGTGCCACGGCAATTGTTTTTTGCGCATATCAGGCTGATCGTAATCGGCGAGTCGCTGGCGAAGCAAGGAATCGAGGAGCTGTTCGATTTCTTCGATCGTTCGCGAGAGACGCGGCTAACGTCAATGGTGCTCGTCTCGCGAGATGTCGATGCGGCGCAGATCGTGCAGACGCTCACGCCGATGGAGAAGCTGCCCGCCAACTCGATTATCGGGACGATGGGCTTCACCTCGAAGCTATGGTCGAATAGCATTACGGTTTACATCGACGATATAATCCGTATGTTGGTGTCAGAAGAGCGAACGCTTCTCGTCAGCGGCATCCGGCTTGTTGGCCTTATCGAGGCGGCGCAGAAGCGCGAGAACGTGGAACAGGTAAAGCCGAAGGCTATCATTACAATCCAAGGCATGGCGGTATTCGAGAAAGGCAAGCTTAAGGAATGGATCGACGGAGAGCTTGCAAGAGGCGTCATCTGGACGCGCAACGAGATGAAAAGCTCTGTTATGCTGATTGCTGCGGGCGACAAGAAGGATGCAATCAGCATCGAGGTGGCGCGCGGCAATACGAAGGTTAAGGCGCGGCTCGTTCAAGGGAAACCGGTCTTCCATGTGAGCATCTGGGCGGAGGGCTTCATTACGGAGAATGAATCGGAGCTTGATCTGAACAAGCCGGAAGTGCTGGATACGCTCGAGCAGGAATGGGAGAATGCCATTAAAACTGAGGTGGAGATAGCGGTAAAGCACATGCAGACGGACAAGCTTGATGTACTTGAGTTCAGCAATGTGATGAAGCGTGCCTATCCAAAGAAATGGCGAGAAGGGCTGAAGGACGATTGGAACGAAACGTTCGCAAGCAGCGAGGTTCAAGTAACGGTTCATACTGAGCTTCGAAACCAAGGCCTTAGGGGCAAATCGTATATTAACAGCATTAAGAAATAGCATTAGACAGCAGTTTGGTAAGGCGGGGTGACGGTAGATGGAAGCGGCGAAAATGAGCAAGTTCCAGTTCTTTTGCCTAGTTGTACTGTTCGAGCTGGGCGGCGTTATTGCGCTTGGCGTCGGTCAGTCGTCGGCGCGGCAGGACGTGTGGATTTCTGTGCTCCTAGGCATGATCCCGGGCATCGTCATCTATTTTGTGTTCAGCGGTCTCTACAAGCTGTATCCGACTATGCCCCTGACGAGCTATATTCCGAAGATCATCGGCCCATTCCTAGGCAAGCCCATCGCCTTTCTGTACAGCGTACACTTTGTTTACCAGTGTGTGCGCAACTTCCGCGGCTGTGCCAATACGATACAAGTATCGGTATTTGACGAAACACCGCTTGTTGCGCTGCTTGCCTTAATGGCTGTGGCGATGATCTATATCGTTTATTTAGGGATCGATGCGATGCTGCGGACGATTGTCACCTTTCTTCTTGTGCTGTTTGCTTTAGGTTTGCTAGGCAATATATTTATTTTCTTCTCCGGAATCATCCGAATCGATTATCTGCTTCCTGTTCTGGAGAACGGATGGAAACCTGTCATTAATACCGTACCTTTGACTTACTTTTTGCCTTTTGGCGAGCTATTTGTATGCACCATGTTCTTTCATTATTTGGGAGTCGATACTCGAAAGTCGGGGATCAAGGTTGGGTTTGCCGCAATGATCCTGTCCGGTCTTATTATCAGCTATACGATGGCGCTGAATGCAGCCGTCTTAGGACCGGATTTGCTCAGCCGATCGACTTTTCCGCTGTTCGCCGTTACATCGATGATTAATATCGGCGACTTCATTCAGAAGATGGATGGAATCTCGGTATCCTCGCTTATGATCAGCTATTTCTTCAAGGCGACCATCTATTTCTACGCGGCGGTGCTGGCCGTTACCGATGTATTTAAGCTGAAGAGCATCAAGTCGTTCGCGATTCCGCTTGGAGGCATCGTGATGTTTTCCTCCATTATGGTTGCGGAGAATTCCGTGGAAAATTACATCGAGGGATATATAATTAATCCTTATGTGGCGTTTGGGTTCCAGTCGGCCTTTCCGATTGTTCTGCTTGCTGTGGGCTGGATGAGGCGACAGCGCCGAACCGCTTCTTGAGCGAAGGAGCGGCGCAACTGCCAATGAAAATGACGGCGCTGACGAGTAAGATCAGCCATTCATCGACGGGTATCCGTACGAAATACGTGAATAGGCTGCGCAGCGCCTCTTCGTACGTCATGCCTTCCAATAGATTCATTGTGTAATCGTAAGCCGTATTAGAAGCGCAGTATAACAAAAATAATAGGAAAAGCTTCATAGATGGTCATCCTTTCATCGGCTATGATTATAGTTAACTTGCCACATAGGACAAGCTATTATGCGGTTCTGCCATATTAACGGCGGAATCCGTTTTTGAATAAATACCATTTTTGTGCTACAGTTTTAATAAGAAACTCTTATGTTGGAGGTTGGACTATTGGCGAAAGTACATAAAGGATTATCGTTTGGCGAGATCCTGAAACGGTTTATTTTTATTACGATTGGTTCGATCATGATGGGCGTGGCGCTGGAGATGTTCCTCGTGCCGAACCAAGTGATTGACGGCGGGATTGCGGGTATATCGATCATGCTCGCAGCGAAGACGCCATTGCCTATCGGGCTTTATTTATTCGTTGTTAACGTTCCATTCCTAATCCTTGGCTACAAGCAAATCGGCAAGACGTTCGCGATCTCCACGTTATATGGTATCGCGCTCATGTCGGTAACGACGGCCATGCTGCATCATGTTGAAGCGTTCACGGACGAGAAGCTGCTTGCAGTGCTGTTCGGCGGTCTTATTCTCGGTGCAGGCGTCGGTCTCGTTATTCGTTACGGGGGCTCGCTTGACGGGGTGGAGATCGTATCGATTCTGATCTCGAAGAAGATGCGCGTGCCTGTCGGACAGATCATCATGATCTTCAATGTTATCGTGTTCATTATTGCTGGATTCATATTCGGCTGGGATTCGGCCATGTATTCGATCTTCACCTACTATATCGCGATTAAGGTCATCGATATTGTTGTAGAAGGCCTTGAAGAATCGAAGTCGGTAACGATCATCTCCAGCGAGCATGATGAAATATCGACTGCGATTATGGACCGTCTTGGACGGAGCACGACGCTGATCCAAGCGCGCGGCGGCTACTCCAAGGAAGAGACGCAGATGATCTATTGCGTCGTGACGAGGCTGGAGCTCGCGAAGCTCAAATCAATCGTGCAGTCGATTGACGCGAAGGCGTTCATTGCCATCGAGTCTGTATCGGACGTTATGGGCGGCGGCTTCACCAAAGGCAGCATCCACTAAAATAGAAAAAAATCCGAACCACGGTCGAGAGACACGGGTTCGGATTTTTTTATTTAAGGGACTAGGCCGTCGTTGAATGCCCTGTCGTTATTGCATCCCGGGCGAGCCCTTTGTCACTGACGCCGAATAGAAAGGCGAGCGCGATGAGCATGCTGCCGGACGCCACGTAGAACAGGATTTGGTAGCCGAACAGATCGATCAGTCCGCCCATAAGCGGCGGCGAGGCGATCGCGGCGAGAGACGAGAACACATAGTAGATGCCCGTACGTCTGCCAATGCTTTGCTCCTTGCCAAGTCCGATAATGAACGGATACGAGTTGATGTTAATCATCGCCCAGCATATACCCCCCGCCAGCATAAGCAGCCGCAGCGGAAGCAACGTATCGATGAACGTGATCGCAGCGAAAATAATAATGAGGCCGGTAACGCCGATCATGATGATCTTTTTCTTGCCGAACCTGCGGCCTAGCAGTCCGCTCGGGATGGCAGCAAGCACGAGCGCCAGGGAGAAGAAGCCGAGCGAGAAGGCTGACTCCCCTTCCTCTAAGCCAAGATGCTTCTCTCCGTATAAAGTGAACAAGGCTTCAACGCCCTGGTAGGAGAGAAACCAGAAGAAGATGGCGCCAAGCAGGAACACCGTCGGACGGTTGAGCTCGCTCTTGAACGACAGCTTCTCTCTATGTTCGGCAGGGATATAGGCAATCGTATCGCGTTTTTCCTTAATGACCGCCATAAGGATGAATAAGCATATGATCGTTACCACTGCCGAAGAAATAAACGGCAAGGAATGATCCGCGTCATACAGCTTCGAGCCTACGAAGAAGGCAAGCAGCGCACCGATGCCGCCCATGAAATTAATAATTCCGTTCGCCTGCGAGCGCTTGCCGTCCAGCGTAATGTCCGGCATCAGCGCGACAGTCGGCGACCGGTATAGACTCATGGACAAGTTCAAGAGCACCATGAAGGTAACTAACGTTATGAGGCTGACGTGGAACGGAACAAGCGCCGCGAACAAGGCGGCCAGCGGCATGCCGATCATAAGGTAAGGCATTCGCTTGCCGAATCGTGTGTATGTCTTGTCGCTTCGATTGCCGATCCATGGCTGCAGGAAGAGCGCAAAGTAGTTGTCTATTGTCATCATGAAGCCAATCAGCGCCACGCTCGACAGGTAATTGTCCAGGAAGAAAGGGACAAATGCATTGTAAAGCGCCCATGTAAGGCTAATACTAAAAAAACCAAAGCCGAGCAGCCACGTTTTTTTCATGACGGTTACTCTCCTCTCGATTGCAGCACCTGCGCGAGTCGATCCGGATAATCGGTAATGATGCCTGCGACGCCAGCCTCAGCCAAGCTGACCATCTCGGCAGTCTCGTTGACCGTCCACGGGTGATAGGCAATGCCGTTCACGGCCGCCGCATCTATCCACTCCGGCAATACGGCATATTTACTGGCATGCAGCGCCGACGCCTGCAGCGTCTTCGCATATGCCCACGGTTCATACAGCCCTTCGACATACAAGATACCGGTACGGATCTCCGGAGCAAGCTGCGAGCATAGGGCAAGCGAATAATGATTGAAGCTGGAAATAATAACACGATCGGTTAATCCGTAGGTGCGCACCGTGTCGATGACTTGCTGTTCCATGCCTTCATAAAGAAAGACGCCGTTCTTAAGCTCCAAGTTCACTATAGTATCCGTGTCTTTCACAAGCTCCAGCAATTGCTCCAATAGAGGTACTTTCTCCTCGGCGAAGTCAGGATTGAACCAGCTTCCGGCATCCAGCAGTGCTACATCGTCATAATCGGTATCCTTGACGAATTGGTTCAGGCCTGCCGTACGCGCGAGCGATTCGTCATGGATCAGGACGAGTCTTCCGTCCCTTGTTCGTTGTACATCGGTTTCGATCCCTGTCGCGCCAAGCGCCAGTGCTTTGACGAATGCCGCCATCGTATTTTCCGGACAATAGGCGCTCGCCCCGCGGTGGGCAAAGTTAATGAGCTGCGTTGTAATCGTGATTCACCCTTTCTGATTGTTGTGTACGTTTTGTTTCAACTATAACTGACGTTTGTTACCGCAATATTAGAAGTGCTGATGGAACGGAAGAATACGTTTTCACAATAATAGTAACTGAAATGAAGCAAATAGCAAGAGTTATGTATCGGTTCTTTTACACCCTATTTTGCGGGAAAGAAATCAGGCTTTACATACCCCTGCCGGGTATGATAAGATGCAATTATCAAATATACCCCATGGAGGTATGTATATGGCGAAGGAAGAAGCGACAGACGCGAATCATAATCATCAGCATGCGCACGCTACTGACTGCGCCGCGCCGGAAGCGGGAGGCGAGCACTGCGGCTCGAAGACGGAGCGCAAGAGCCACCACTCGGACAAGATGAAGGCGAATCTGACGACTCGGTTGAACCGGATCGAAGGGCAAATCCGTGGCGTTAAGGCGATGATTGATAAGGATACGTATTGCGATGACGTGCTTAATCAGATAGCGGCAGTGCAATCGGCGCTTAACAGCGTCGGCAAGCTCTTGCTTGAAGGACATATGAAGAGCTGCATCGTTGAACGTATCCAGGCAGGCGAGAACGAAGTGATTGACGAGCTTCTGACAACGGTTCAGAAATTAATGAAATAATTTGGGAGGTAATGATAATGACAAACGTAACGCTTACGGTAGAGGGCATGACTTGCGGACATTGTGTTAGCGCGGTAGAGAAGGCGGTCGGCAACGCCGGAGCCGCAGGCAAGGTCGATCTGGCAAGCAAGAAGGTATCGGTGGAATACGATGAGGCGAAAGTGTCGCTAGACGCGATCAAAGCGGCTATCGAGGACCAAGGCTACGACGTTGTATAAGACGAATCAATACTAGTTCAATAGTATAGACGGAGGCTGCCTAGGCCTCCCTATTTTTACTTTAAAATATACCCCATATGGGTATGCGAAATGGCGGTGCAAACAAAATGAGCAAGGTGCAGGAAAGCATTCAAATTACGGGTATGACTTGCGCGGCATGCGCGAATCGGATCGAGAAGGGACTTAATCGGATGGAAGGGGTCGAGGCTACCGTCAACCTGGCGCTAGAGCGCGCCTCCGTCGTCTATGATGCTGGCAAGCAGGACAGCGCCAGGCTGGAGCAGAAAATAATCGATCTCGGTTATGGCGTCGTGAAGCAGGCGCAGGCTGAGAAAGGTGACTATAAGAAACGCGAAATTCGCAAGCAGCAACTAAGGCTGGGCGTGTCCATCCTCTTGTCGCTGCCGCTATTATGGGCGATGGCCGGTCATTTCGCCATGACGTCGTTCGTGCCCGTGCCGGAGCTGTTCATGAACGCTTGGTTCCAGCTCGCGCTTGCCGCGCCGGTGCAGTTCATTATCGGCTGGCCGTTCTACGTCGGGGCATACAAGGCTCTACGCAACGGCAGCGCAAATATGGACGTCCTTGTATCGTTAGGGACATCGGCGGCTTTCTTTTACAGTTTGTATCGCACACTAGAAACATTGAAGCCGTCGATGGCTGGGCACGGAGCGCATAATATCGAGCTTTACTACGAGACGAGCGCGGTTCTGATCACGCTGATCGTGCTTGGCAAGCTTCTGGAAAGCTTGGCGAAGGGCCGGTCTTCAGAGGCGATCAAGACACTAATGGGGTTGCAGGCGAAAGAGGCAACCGTTATACGCGAAGGGCTTGAGCAGAAGATCGCTATTACCGATGTTACGGTAGACGATGTGCTTATTATTAAACCGGGCGAGAAAGTGCCGGTTGACGGCATTGTGATATCGGGTGAATCGACAGTCAATGAATCAATGCTGACCGGCGAGAGCATGCCCGTCGAGAAACGCGAAGGCGATGCGCTCATCGGAGCAACGATCAACAATAACGGCGCGCTGCGCATGAAGGCGACGAGAATCGGCAAGGATACGGCGCTTGCTCAGATCATTCGGGTAGTTGAGGAGGCGCAAGGGTCGAAAGCGCCGATTCAGCGGGTAGCCGATCGCATATCGGGCATATTCGTCCCGATCGTAGTGGGTCTTGCCGTGCTGACGTTCATCATTTGGTTCGCATTCATTGAACCTGGCAACTTCGCACATGCGCTGGAGAAAGCGATTGCCGTACTCGTTATTGCTTGCCCATGCGCATTGGGTCTTGCAACGCCAACGTCGATTATGGCCGGCTCCGGCCGCGCCGCTGAGCTTGGCATATTGTTCAAGGGCGGCGAGCATCTAGAGAGCGCCCACCGCATAGACACGGTTGTTCTCGATAAAACGGGAACGATTACGAAGGGCAAGCCCGAGCTGACAGACATTATTATCGCGAGTTCGAGTTCGTATGAAGAGAAAGAACTGCTGCGGCTTGTAGGCGCAGCGGAGCGTCAGTCGGAGCATCCTGTAGCCGAGGCGCTTGTGTCGGGCATTACGTCCCGCGGGATCGAACTTCCGCAATCGGAGCAGTTCGAAGCGATACCCGGTCATGGTATCGCAGCCAGTGTAGATGGGCAACAATTGTTAATAGGAAATCGCAAGCTGATGCAGATGCGGAACGTAGATGCGTCGGCAGCATACAAGGAGCAAGAGATGCTGGAGGCATCGGGCAAGACCGTCATGCTCATAAGCGTTAACGGCAGCTATTCTGGCATGGTCGCTGTAGCTGATACGGTGAAGGACACTTCGGCTGCGGCTATTGCAAGGCTTAAGCAATTAGGATTGGAAGTATGGATGCTGACCGGAGACAATGAGCGAACAGCGAAGGCGATAGCCGAGCGGGTCGGCATCGACCATGTTAGAGCCGATGTGCTGCCCGAGCAGAAGGCCAAGGCGGTGCAGCGACTGCAGGCCGAGGGCAAGAAGGTTGCCATGGCGGGAGACGGAATTAATGACGCCCCGGCACTCGCAGCGGCAGACATTGGCATGGCGATAGGCGGTGGCACGGACGTTGCGATGGAAGCCGCGGACATTACGTTAATGCGCGGCGACTTGAACAGCATAGCCGATGCGATTAAGATGAGCAGGCTGACGATGGCGAATATTAAGCAGAACCTGTTCTGGGCGCTCGCTTACAACGTGATCGGCATACCGATTGCCGCTGCCGGCTTCCTCGCACCTTGGCTTGCAGGGGCGGCAATGGCGCTTAGCTCGGTATCGGTCGTATTGAATGCGCTAAGACTGCAGCGAATGAATGGAATCGATAGATAGATGAGAGGGAGTACGCGTACGATGAATAATACAGCAGGTATAAACCTGGCCAAACGGATAGCTTGGGCT
Organism: Paenibacillus sp. 05T425; assembly: GCF_056396205.1. Lineage (NCBI taxonomy): Bacteria > Bacillati > Bacillota > Bacilli > Caryophanales > Paenibacillaceae > Paenibacillus > Paenibacillus sp. 05T425. Next base: position 260,418 of record NZ_JBFTLA010000001.1, on the reverse strand, counting down.
TCGATCATCTGTGTAAGCCTAATCCTTGCAGGCTGCGGTCAAGCGGAGAACCATGCCGGTCATAATAAGGGTGAACATGAGGAAGCAGGCGCAGTGAATGCGGAAGGCGGCGAACAGACGTCCGGCGGCCATGAAGGTCATGGAGCTTCAAACGAAGGGGAGCAGCAGACCGAAAGCGAAGCAGCATCAGATGATGCCGCTGTAAAGTGGAGCTTCCCGTCAATCGGGATTGCTGCTGGCGAGAAGGTGAAGGCCGAGGTATCCGTCTTCGACAAAAAGGGGCAGCCAATCGATAGCTTCGACATGAACCATGAGAAGCTGATGCATCTAATCGTCGTAAGCGAAGATCTGTCTTACTTCGACCATGTTCATCCCGAATATAAGGAGAATGGGAAGTTCGACGTCGAGCTTGTCTTTCCGTCGGGCGGTGCGTATAAGCTGTATGCGGATTTCATACCGGCCGGAGGCTCGGGAGAAGTCATTGCTGCGAATGTGAATGCTGCGGGCGACGAAGCGGCGGCAAGCAAGTTGACGCCAGATGAGCAGCTTAATAAGACGGTGGAAGGGATTGAAGCTTCATTATCGCTATCCTCCCATCAAGCGGGTGAAGAGGCCGAGCTAACCTTCACGTTCAAGGATGAACAGAGCAAAGCGGATATTACCGACCTGCAGCCGTATTTGGGAGCTATCGGTCATGTCGTCATCGTCAGCGAAGATTTGGAACAATACCTGCATGTGCATCCCGTCGATGATGCAGGCAGCGGCCCTCAAGCCTCCTTCCATACGACTTTTCCAGAAGCGGGTATATATAAGATATGGGGTCAATTCCAGCGAAATGGCGATACCTTTGTCGTGCCGTTCACGATTTCAGTAGACTAGGAAGCTTATTGGGTACTCCAGTACCAAACTGACCCTACGTTTTGCCTGTATTTCATACAGCCTAATCGGTCCCAATTGCCTGTAAAGTTACTTTTGGGTGGAAAACATACAGTCAAACCCGGTATTTTAGCCCTCAACAGCCTTTCACCGTCCATTTGACTGCACCAAATCCAATCAAACTTTGATATCTTGTCGTTGCTAGTCATTTGAATGTATGAAATCCAATCAAATGGCTAGTACGCATCTAGAAGTTCTAAAAGTGACGACCTATTTCGTAAAAAAGTTAATCACTATCGAAAAAGATTAGTTTCAATCGAAACCTCGTCGTTGAACACGGAAAATCAACAGAATAAGCCGCCCACTGGGCGGCTTATTCTGTTTTTATATGACCTTTTTAACACCAATAAACCCAGTAATGGCGCGGACTTAAGGCGATTAACCGCCTCTGGATGGCAAACGCTTACAACTTTTATTTCGAGAATCTGGAATTAGGGGTTGAAAACAGGGAAATTCATGATAGAATAACTTATGTAACAAAATCATTAATCAATTAACATAACGGCTACTGATGGTGGAGGTGAGCTGCGGTGAATGCGATGGTTAGCGGGAACATATAGGTCTAATCACGCTTCGTCATACAGTTAATGAAATTATTAATCGGTTCAGAACCACAAAGGGAGTCAATGGGAGTCATCGCGTTTGAAAGACTATAAGCCTTATATTAACCTCTTTATTGCCGGTAGTAAATGAAAACGTTTACTTTATTTGCGGATCGTTATACGTTCTCGCCGGCGCCATTATTTTTGCGTCTATCCAAGCAAGCGGTGTAAACGAATTGACGGAAGAAGACAAGGGAGGAATTTTCTAATGAAAAAGTTTGCAAGCACTTTCATTCTAGTGTTAGCGATTATTATGCTCGTATCGGCATGCTCCAGCGGATCAGGTACGACCAACACGGGCGGCAATAACGCCGGTGAGAAAGCGACGAATGCGCCTAGCAATGCGGGCGGCAACGCAGAGGGCAATGCAGAAGGCGAAGGCGGCAACGACGCTGCGGTCGAAGAAGACGGCATCGCCAAGTCGGCTATCGATCCTGCTCTCTCTGGTGAAGTTACATTCTGGACGTTCCTAGACAACAAAGAGAAGGACGCAGAATTGCAGAAGGCGTTCAACGCCGTGTACCCGAACATCAAGCTGAAAACAATCTTCGTTCCATTCGCCGACCTGCATGATAAGCTTCAAACGACTTTAGCCGCAGGCAATGGCGCGCCTGACGTAGCGCTTGTCGAGCAAGGTCAATTCACTCGTTACAGCACGGGCGACGTGCTTGAAGACCTGCTTCAGCCTCCTTATGACGCTGGCAAATATCAAGACCAAGTATCCGAGTACAACTGGAATCGCTGGTCGTCCATCGACGGCAGCAAGCTTCTCGGCATGCCTTGGGATGTTACGCCGGCGGTTACTTACTACCGCGCAGACATTTTCGAAGAGCTGGGCTTGCCTTCCGATCCTGCCGAACTCGGCGAGTACATTCAAGATCCAGACAACTTCTTCACGCTTGCCCAGACGCTTAAAGCTAACGGCAAATATTCAATGGAATGGCGCGATTCACCGGTTCACTGGCTGGGCGATTCCCTTGGTTACTATGACGATGAGATGAACTGGGTTCGTAACACAGATGAATTCGTGAAATTCCTGGATATTTCGAAAAAAGTCAATCAACTGAAGATCGCTCCGCATGACGGCATTTACAGCGACAAGGGCAAGCAACGCGTGAAGAAAGGCGAATCCCCAATGTACGTTGCGGGAACATATGGAGCACGCGACCTGGCAATCAACTTCCCAGAGCAATCAGGCAAATGGAGAGCAACGACAATGCCTTTCGGATTGAACGTGGGCATGGGCGGATCGACGTTCGTTATCCCTTCGCAAAGCGCGAACAAAGAAGCGGCATGGGCATTCGTAGAGTTCATTACAACTTCTGAAGAAGCATGGAAGCTATGGATCGAGCAATCGGTACAGCCTGACTGGAAAAACATCACGAGCCAAGAATGGTACATCACGCATACGAATGAATACCTTGGCGGACAAGAAGATATCGCTCTGTACAATGAGCTTGCAAGCAAACTCCCTGTTAGACGTTACACACGCCTTGACGGCATGGCTTGGCCGCTGTGGGTGGAGAACGTTATCGCTGCACTCGATAAGAACATCGATTCCAAGACGGCAATCCAGCAAGCGCAAGAAAATATCGAGAACAAGCTGAAAGCCGAGAAAGATAAGCTGATCAGCGAGCTTCAAAAATAAGTTTTTCGCATGGGAGGCATGCGTGCCTCCCTGCATCGGCTCGACCTATCGCTCGAAACTTTTTGCGGCGCCGCGATATGCGGCGTCTACCGTTTCTTTTGGCGAGGCATGTAGGCAAGTGGCTCATTCGGAACGAAAGCTGCGTCGCGCTGCGACGGCGGCCGTTTACGCTGGTATGCAAGGGGGTGCTCCTTGGTGATTCGTTGGCTGAAAAAGTATAGGGTAACGTTAGTTGTGATTGCCGCATTGGTCTGTTTCGTCATTTGGTGGAACAATTCAAGGGGCTACGATGATAGCGTAATGGCAAGCATTGAGATTGATGAAAGCATTGATGAATCATCGATATTGGAAGGTGAAGACGCGGGCGGTAAGCTCGAGCCGTCTTTTAATAAATATGCGGATAGCTGGAATGAGCAGGGGGCGCAGGATGCGGCCGATTTCAAGCTGTCAATCGAATCCGTGGATTACAGTGCGGTCAGCGATTCGGGAACGCGGCTGGAGAGCGGACTTGGAGATCGGGCGGGCGATTCCGTTGCGCTCATCGACGAGGACAGCTGGGTCGAATATGCGTTTGAAGTGCCGCAGGACGGCTACTATCAAATGGGCATGAGCTACTATGCGCTTGAGGGCAAACGCTCGGCAGTCGTTCGCAGCGTGCAGATTGACGGAGTATATCCGTTCTACCAAGCGAAGAAGCTGGAGTTCCAGCGGATGTGGAAGGAAGAAGGCGAGCCTTGGTTCGATAACCAGGACAACGAGTTCAACCCGCGCAGGGTGGAGACCGCCGGCTGGCAATATCGCGACTTCGTCGATTCCGAAGGCAAGGTATACGAGCCGTTCCGCTTCTATCTGACGAAGGGCAAGCATACGATGCGCATCCAAGCGGTGCGGGAGCCGGCGGCTATCGGTACGATCGATATATTCTCGCCGGTGCATGTGCCGACTTATGAAGAGATGCTTGCTACATATGAGAAGCAAGGCTATAAGAAAACGGATAATCAGCTCATTAAAGCGCAGGCTGAGCTCTCGACCTTGAGATCCGATCCGACGCTGAAGCGGATTGAAGACCGCGAGCCGGCAACGGAGCCGTTCAAGAAGGATTCGATCGCGCTTAACTCGTTCGGCGGCGCGAGCTGGCGGACAGGCGGACAATGGGCGGAATGGGAGATCGAAGTGCCGGAGAGCGGACTGTACGAGCTTGGTGCTCGTTATGGTCAATGGTTCCTGAACGGGATGCCGGTGCAGCGTTCCATCAAGATCGACGGCAAGCTGCCGTTCAAGGAGATGGACGCCATGTCATTCCCGTACAAAGCCGAATGGCAAGTCAAGAAGTTCGGACCGAAGGACGGCGATCCGTACTTGTTCTATCTGGAGCAGGGCAAGCACACGATCCGGATGGAGGTTCAGGTAGGAGCGCTTGGACGGATGCTTGAGACGGTAACGGATACGACGCGCAAAATGTCGCTGCTCGGCCGCGAAGTCATACAAGTAACGGGCACGAACCCCGATCCGAACGGCGACTGGCGTCTCGAGCAGAACATTACGAATCTCGTTCCAAGGCTGCAGTTGATGGCGAAGCGGCTTGACGATACGATCAAAGGGCTTTACGCGCTTGGCGTTAACGAAGGCAGCTCGGAGGTTAGCACGCTGTATGAGGCGCGCGACGTGCTGCTCAGCATGGCAAGCGATACGAAGTCGATACCGGCGCGCATGCTGCAGTTCAACGACTTGCAAGCGGCGCTCGGCACATGGGTGAACGGCCTTAGCAAGCAAAGCATGGTGCTCGACTATCTCATCGTTAAGTCGGCCGACCAAGCATGGCCTAGACCTGATGCGGGTGCGCTCGCGAGAACGGGCACGATGCTCTACGACTTCGCGAGCTCCTTCACGAAAAATTACGGCGGCATCGGCAACGTTTACGAGGACGAGAAGGTGCTCGAAGTATGGGTCGCGCGCGGACGCGACTGGGTCGACATCATTAAGCAGATGATCGACGAAGACTTTACGACCGAGACCGGCATTAAGGTCAACGTTAATACGATTCCTGCGCAGCAGATGCAAGTGCTCTTGCTGGCGAGCACCTCGGGGCTTGCGCCGGACGTAGCGCTAGGCGTCGAGGGTGAGATTCCGATCGACTACGCGGTTCGTAACGGTCTTGTCAATCTAGAGGAGTTCGGCGACTACCAGGATGTGGCGAGCCGCTTCAGACCAGGCGCGCTCATCCCTTACAAGTATAACGGCGGCAGTTATGCGCTGCCGGAGAATCAGAACTTCAATATGCTGTTCTATCGCAAGGATATTATGGAGCAGCTTGGCATTACAGAGGATCAAATTCCGGATACGTGGCAGGAAGTGATGGATCTCATCCCGCTGCTGCAGCAGAACGGCATGGATTTCTTCTATCCGCATGCGCCGAACAACCCTGCTCTAGCTATCAACGAATTCGCTCCGTTCCTGTTCCAGCAGAACAGCGAATTCTACCGCGAGGACGGCAAATATTCCAATCTCGATTCGCCTGAGGCGATGGAAGCGTTCAAGCTGTGGACGGGATTGTTCACGAACTTCAAAATCTCGAAGCAGGCGGATTTCTATAACCGCTTCCGGTCCGGCGAAATGCCGATCGGCGTAGCGGATTATTCAACCTACGTGCTGCTTTCGACGGCGGCTCCGGAGCTTACCGGCTGGTGGGGCATGAAGCCGATGCCGGGAACCCCGCAGGCTGACGGCAAGATCAACCGTTCCACGGGCGGTCTCGCTCAGACGGGCATGATCTTCAAGGATACGGAAATGAAAGACGAGTCGTGGGAGTTCTTGAAATGGTGGACCAGCGCGGATACGCAGGAGCGTTTCGGCTCGGAGCTGGAATCGCTGCTCGGCGTTGAAGCTCGCTGGAACACGGCGAACATCGAGGCGCTGCAGCGCATGCCTTGGCAATCGTCCGACATCGATGCCATTCTGGAGCAATGGGAGTGGTTCAAGGAGCGCGAGGTCGTTATCGGCGGCTACTACACGACAAGGCATATCGCGAACATCTGGAACCAAATCGTACTGAACGGCAAAATACCTCGCGAAGCCGTTGAAGAAGGCGTTAAGGAAATCGACAAGGAGCTTCGCAAGAAACGTGAGGAATTCGGCCTCAATACCGAGGGTAGCGCGCAAGAGAAAACGGCAGAAGGAGGCGTAAGCCCGTGAGCATAGAGACGAGTACGGCAACTGGGCCGGCGGTCGGCGCCGAGCGCCTTCCGAAGAAGCAGGGAAAGCTCAGCCTGCTATGGCAGGAAATGAAGAGAAACAGGGTATCGTACCTGTTTCTCGCCCCTTTCCTCATTTTATTTACGCTGTTCACGATCGTTCCGGTCGTCACATCGGTGTTCCTCAGCTTCACGTATTACAACATTCTGGAAGCTCCGAGATTCATCGGGCTGTCGAACTATCGGCTGCTGTTCGTCGATGACGATATCTTCCTGAAGGCAATCGGTATTACGCTCAAATTCGCTTTCATTACCGGCCCTGTCGGTTACGCGATGGCATTCCTGCTCGCTTGGCTCATTAGCCAAATTCCGCAGAAGTACCGGTTTTTCTATACGCTGTGCTATTACACGCCTTCCATTACGAGCGCAACGGCGATGTCCGTCGTCTGGCTCTACTTGTTCGCCGGCGACCGCAAAGGGCTGCTGAATTACTTCGCGACGCAGCTTGGCATTATCGACGAACCATATTTATTCCTGCAAAATATTAATTCGATCGTACCCGTCATTGTCATCGTATCTCTCTGGATGTCCATGGGCGTCGGATTCCTTGCTTTCCTTGCCGGTCTGCAGAACGTTCCGAAGGATCTGTACGAGGCGGGCGGCATTGACGGCATCAAGTACAGATGGCAGCAACTGTTCTATATTACGATTCCGTCCGTTAAGCCCCAATTGCTGTTCGGAGCCGTCCTTCAGGTCGTATCCTCTCTGACGGTATTCGACGTCAGCGTGCAGCTTGTCGGCTTGCCGAGCCCGCTCTATGCGGGGCATACGATATTGACGCATTTATTCGATTACGCCTTTATCAAATTTGAGATGGGTTATGCGGCAGCGATTGCGGTTGTGCTGTTCTGCATGATGATCGGCCTTAACCGTCTCATTTTCAGATGGCTAGGAAAGGACTGAACCAAGATGACTGGCGCGGTAAAAGGCAGGAGAATCGATTGGGGCGGCATCTTCCTCTATCTATTCCTAACATTGTTCGGTCTTCTGATGCTGGCTCCGCTCGTGTACATGGTATCGACGGCCTTCAAGCCGACGAGCGAGCTATTCCTATTTCCACCGCGGTTTTTCGTGAACAATCCGACCTTGGTCAATTTTCGCGACTTGCTGCTTATAACCGGAACGACCAGCGTTCCATTCTCGCGCTTTATCTTCAACAGCTTGCTGGTCAGCTCCTGCATTGTCGGCTTCGGGATCGTGATCTCCGCGATGGCCGCCTATCCGCTGGCTAAGCACAATATGCCGTTCCGCGGCGCGATCTTTAATATGGTCGTGCTGGCGATTATGTTCTCGCCAATGGTCGTGCAGATCCCGCAATACTTGCTCATTAGCAAGATCGGGCTTATCAATACGTATTGGGCGATGATTCTTCCGTACTTGGCTGCTCCTATCGGCATGTTCCTGATGACGCAATTCCTGCGCCAAATTCCGGATGCGCTGCTCGAAGCGGCGAGGATCGACGGAGCAAGCGAATGGAAGGTGTTCTGGAGCGTCATTATGCCGATGCTGAAGCCGGCTATTGCCACGTTTGCGTTGTTCAGCTTTATCTCGGCCTGGAACGATCCGTATCCGGCGATGGTATACACGACTGATCAGGATATGAAGTCGCTTCCGCTTGCGATCCAGACGATCAGCGGCGGCTACGGCGTCGTTGCGCGCGTCGGCACGCTGGCTGCGGCCAGCCTGCTGATGATTATTCCGACGATTATCGTCTTTATCGTAACGCAGCGCATGGTGCTGCAGACGATGGCGCATTCAGGTCTGAAAGAGTAGGGGGACAACCGGGATGAACCATTTGACCAAATTCCGATACGTCATCGGTACGGCGCTGGCCGTAGCGATGCTGCTTACCGCATTGCCGCCGGTACAATCATTTGCGGCTACGCCATATGACGGGTACACGATCAACAATCTAAGGCAAGACGTTCATTCGATTAACGGTTATGTGTACGAGCGCTCGATAGACGGCTATGAGTTGTCATCGGGGCCGTTCGTCGCGCCGGAAGACGTATTTCTTGGCGATGACGGTACGGTCTACGTCGTTGATACAGGCAACAGCCGTATCGTCCACCTGGATAAGGACAATAACGTCATCAAGATTGTCGGCGATCCGGAAGGCGACGGTATGCTGAATGAACCGAAGGGCGTATTCGTCAAGCCGGACGGCACGATCTTCGTCGCCGATACGAAGAACCAGCGCATCGCTATTTACGACAAAGAAGGCAAGTTCATGAAGGCGTACGGCAAGCCGGACAATCCGCTGCTTGGCGCGACATTCTCGTATTCGCCTTCCAAGCTGCTCGTCGACAAGCGGAACTACATGTTCGTCGTCAGCGACGGCAATACGCAAGGTCTCATTCAGATTGATCCGAACGGGAAGTTCAAAGGCTTCTACGGCGCGAATCATATCGGGTTCAGTTGGAAGCGCTTGATCGATAATTTGATCGCGACGGACGAGCAGAAAGCGAAGCTTGCTGTCGTCAAGCCGCTCGAATTCTCGAACGCGGTCCAGGACGCCGAAGGCTTTATCTATACGTCAACGCTCGGTACGGAAACGAATCAACTGAAGCGGCTCTCGCCTGTAGGCGTGGATACGCTTAATATCGGAGAGCGCCGTTACGGCGGACGCTTCGACGCAGGCCCGTTCTCGGTGCCTTCGTTCCTCGATATTGCCGTCGACAAGGACGGCGTTATGACGGCGCTCGATCTGCAATCAAGCAAAGTGTATCAATACGACAAGTTAGGCAATCTGCTGTTCGTCTTCGGCGGCCTTGGCAATCAGAACGGCTTGTTCATTACGCCGTCGAGCCTTGACCAATCGGAAGACGGGATCGTATACGTCGTGGACAAAGGGCGCAATCGGATCGATCTGTTCCGCACGACGCCATTCGCCGATCTCGTGCACGATGCGTCACGGTTGTTCGTGGACGGTCGCTACAAAGAGGCGGAAGGCATGTGGAATGAAGTGCTGCGCTATAACGTCAACTTCGATCTCGCTTACCTCGCTATCGGGAAGTCGCTCTACAAAGCGGAGAACTACAAGGATGCGATGACGTATTTCGAGCTGGCAAGGTCCCGCGGCGATTACTCGCTCGCATTCAAGGAATACAGGAAAGAGTATATTCGCGAGCACTTCGGGTGGATCTGTCTGATTCTGATCACGCTGTTCATCGTGCTGCGGTATTTGATTCCGCTCTTATGGAGAAGGCTGATGGCTTTGCTGGACGTGCGCCGCACCGCAAGAGTCGGGTTGATTAAGGAAGGGGTGCCCCATGATCGCAACGTTTAGATTGATGCGGCAGGTGCTCGTGCACCCGATCGACTTTTTCCATGACATTCAGGAGCCTGGTCGTATCCGGTGGAGAGATGCGATCATCGTCATGGCGATGACTTATATCGCAAGAATGGCTGCCATTCTCGTTACGGGTTACGCGTTCGAGACGAGAGAGCCTTACGAAATTTCATTCCTGCATGAATTCATTTGGATGATCGCGCCGTGGCTGACCTGGACGGTTGCGAACTGGGCGGTCAGCGCCATTCTCGAAGGCGAGGGCAAGTTCAAAGAGGTGTTCGTAGGCAGTGCGTTCGCGTTCGTGCCGTATGCGATCTTCATTGTGCCGATTACGCTGATGACCAATTTTATCGCGCTGGACGAAAATTCGATTTATAACTTTTTGATCAACTTCACGATCTATTGGGTCGGCTGGCTGCTGCTGCTTAAGGTTAGGATCATTCACGACTTTGAGATCGTCAAGATGCTGTGGATTACGTTCCTTAGCGTCGTCGGCGTCCTAATCATATGGTTTGTCGGCATATTGATGTTCGGCTTGATGAATCAGCTGATTAATTTTGTGGTAGATCTGTTCAAAGAAATCAACTTCCGGAGGTAGGTGAACGAAATGAGGAAACAACGAAAATGGCTCATCATGGCTGCGCTTCTGCTCGTTGTCAGCATCTTCCCTCACTTCGGGGCCGCTGAAGGCGACATCCGGGTACTGGCGGAGCAGGATGCCGGCGACACAGAGGCAAGCGCGGGCAGCGACGAGAGTGCGGCCGCGGAGGAACAGCCGGCTGAAGAGCCCGTGGAAGAGGAGACGCCGGCCGATACGGCATCGGATACGCCTGTGGAAGGCGAAGATACGGGCGAGGTGAAGCTGTACCCCGTATCGGCGGTGAAGGAAATCGCATCGAACGATGCGTATACGATGTATATCGACGAGAAGACGGGCAACATTCGTCTTGTCGACAACAAGACGAAGAAGGAATGGCTCGGTACGCCGCAGTTGCCGCGTACGACGATGCCGAACAACAAGAAGTTCATGGACTCTGCCGCCCATGTGAAGTACACCGAAGGGGTCGATACCGTCCAAACGTACTTGGCGAAAGAGAAGGAGAACAAGCTGTCCATCGAGGCAATCGACGGAGGTGCTCGAATCACCTTTACGTATACGAAGGAAAAGCTTGAGTTCGCCATGGAATACCGGCTGCTTGAGGACGGCTTCGAGGTGACGATTCCCGAGAGCTCGATTAAGGAAACGGGGGTTGCCCGGTTCGTCAGCATCGAGCCTCTGCCGTTCTGGAATGCCGCGGCGAAGACTGACGAAGGATCGCTGTTCCTGCCGGACGGCTCCGGCGCGCTTATGAATTACAAGGAAACGCACCCGCAATATTTCGCAGGTTACTCCGAGATGATCTACGGTGCCGATCCGGCCTATCTCTCGCGAACGAACGAGAACATCATCGAAGAAATATGGCGGCAGAGCCCGGCGCCTAAGGAGAGCATAGCGTTGCCTGTATTCGGCAATTACCGGAACGGCATCGGCTCGCTTGGCATCGTGACGAAGGGTCAATACGATGCGAAGGTGAATGGGACGCCGTCGGGCATCCGCGCGATCGATTATTACCGCACGTCGACGGAGTTCGTATATCGCTGGGACGATATTATTTTCATAGGAACATCCGGTCAAATTCCGTTTTTCCAAGGGGATTGGATCAAAGGCGACCGCCAAGTGCGCTACGTGCTTTTGCAAGACGAGAAAGCTGGTTATGTCGGCATGGCGCAGGCGTACGGTGCTTACTTGCAGAACGTGCAGGGCGTGCTGCCGTCAGAGCCAAGCGGTAGCGCAGCTCCATTCAAGGTTAAGCTGATGGGCGGCATTCTGCGCGACGAGGTGCTGGGCGATACCTTCATCTCGATGACGACATTCGATGAAGCGCGCGTGATCATCGATACCTTCGAGCAGAAGGGGATACGCAATCTGGAGCTTACGTTCTCGGGCTGGTCGGAGGACGGTCTGTACGGCGATCAACCCGACCACTTCCCGGTCGAGAAGAAGCTCGGCGGTTCGAAGAATTTGAAGGACCTAGCCGCGTATGCCGCCAACAAAGGCGTGAAGCTGTATCTCGAAGCCAATTATGCCCGTGCTTATTCGGATAGCGACGGCATGAAGAAAAGCAAGGACGCCATTCGCGGCATGGACCGCGAAGCGGCGGAGAGCACCGATTATTACATCGGAAGCAGATGGAACAATGATAGCCGAATGTTCTATTGGATGAAGCCTGAGCGTGTCATTGCTAAGCATCTGAACAAGGAGCTGGACAGCTATAAGAAGCTTGGCGTCGCCGGCGTACACTTCGATTATTGGGGCGATACGCTTTATTCCGATCTCGATCGCAAGTCGCCGTTGTCGCGGGACAAAACGGCTTCCGCTTGGGTCAACGCTATCGATGCGGCGCGCGAGAAGCTTGGCGGCGCGAAGGTCGATTACGGCTTCGGCTACATGCTTGGCCATATCGACAGCATCGATGGAGCGCCGCTCGATTCCAGCCATTTCATCTACAACGATGAGACCGTTCCTTTCTATCAAATCGCGGTTCGCGGCTTGGTACCTTATACGGCGGGTGCGATGAATCTGCGCGACGATTGGAATAATGAGCTGCTGCGCATGGTGGAATACGGAGCGTTGCCGAGTCTGGAGCTGACTTACGAATCGACCTCCAAGCTGCAACGAACGATGGAGGATCGCTTATGGAGCTCCGAGTACAAGCAATGGATTGATGCGGCGGTTCAGGAGTATGAGGCGCTTGCGCCGATCTACTCAGCCATCTCGGGCCAAGCGATCGTGGACCATGAGAAGCTTGCGAAGGATGTCTATCGCACGACGTACGCGAACGGCACGAAGGTCATTGTCAACTACGGCCAAGCGGCTGTGACCATAGACGGCACAGCGGTACCGGCAGCGGGCTACGCGATGCAGAACGGAGGGGAATGAGCATGGGCAAAAAATTTGGGCTCTCGATGAGAGGCCGTCACATCTTGGAAGGCTACTCGTTCATTTCCATATGGATCATCGGGTTTCTGCTGTTCATGCTGTACCCGCTGGGCGTATCGCTCTACTACTCGTTCAATAACCTAGAGGTGACGCAGCACGGCCTTATTGCAACCTATGCAGGCTTCGAGCATTACCGGGCGGCGTTCGCGACGGATATCGATTTCCGTCCATTTCTGCAGAGCACGGTAACGACGATGCTGACGCAAGTGCCGCTGATCCTTATCTTTTCAATGATGAGCGCGCTGCTGCTTAACCGCCAGTTCCGGGGCAGGATGCTGTTTCGCGGCATCTTCTTCCTGCCGGTCATTATAGCTTCCGGCGCTATCTTGCGAGAGCTGCTGGAGCAAGGCGCGGCGCAGTTGCCGATCTTCTATCAATCGGATCTTTATACGAAGCTGAACGCCTTCATCCCCGACGATATTCTAGAGCCGCTGCTTCTGTATGCGGAATCGCTGACGATGGTCATGTGGGATTCCGGCGTTCAGATATTAATCTTCATCGCGGGTTTGCAGACGATTTCTCCATCGCTCTATGAAGCAGCGAAGTGTGATGGAGCGACGAAGTGGGAAAGCTTCTGGAAAATTACGTTCCCGATGATTATGCCGATGCTGTTCGTCAATACGCTGTACAGCATCGTCAACTCATTCACGAAGCCGGACAACAAGATCATGGACTACATTAACAACATTGCGTTCAAGTCGAACAACTACGCCTACGGTTCGGCGATGGGCTGGATTTATTTCGTAGTCATATCCATTATATTGGCGATAGTCTTCTTTATCTTCCGCAGAAGCTTATCGGCGAGCGAAGGCAGGAGGTAGAGTCGATGTCGATCAATTCAACTAGCGTAACAAGCAAATATACCGATTTGCAGAGCAAGGCGAAGGACGTCTGGAAAGTAACCTGGGTCAAGCGCGGCCGCGGCATTATCGGAACGGTATTTTATTACATGGTCATCTTGAGCTTGGCGTTCGTCTTCATCTATCCGCTGCTCTATATGGTCTCGAAGTCCCTTATGCGGCCGGAGGATGTTGCCGATGCGACGATTCAATGGATTCCTAGACAGTTCAGCTTGCAGAACTACGATATCGCCTTGGAGGCGATCAACTTCTGGCCGGGACTGCTGAACAGCATCATTATTTCGTTCGGGAGCGCGATTCTTCAGGTGCTTAGCTGCTCGCTCATAGGCTATGGCTTTGCCCGGTATAGGTTTCCTGGTCAGGCGCTGTTCCTAGCACTAGTCGTCTTCACCTTCCTGGTGCCGCCGCAGACGTTCGTCGTGCCGTTGTTCAAGCTGTTTCTAGATATGGGCTGGGTCAACACGCATCTGCCGTTCATCGTCCCCGCTATTCTGGGTCATGGGTTAAAAGGCTCGTTGTTCGTCCTTATCTTTATCCAGTTCTACAGCAGGCTTCCGCATGTATTAGAGGAGGCGGCGCGGATCGACGGCGCTGGCGCATTCCGCACCTATTGGACGATCATGTTCCCGCTCGCCAAGCCGGCGATGCTCGTCGTGTTCCTGTTCTCCGTCGTCTGGCATTGGAACGATCTGTTCGAGCCCAACCTGTATTTGCTCGTGCCGGAGTACTTCAATCTGGCGCAAAATATGGCTTTCTTCAACGGCAATGCGAACCTGAATCTGCAGCAAGCTACGACGTCCGTTTCGAGCACAATCGGGCTTGCGCCGACGCTGCAAAATCAGATCATGGCTGGCGTTATGCTTACTATATTGCCGGTTCTGCTGCTGTATATGTTCACGCAGCGTTATTTCGTAGAGAGCGTGGAGCGGGCAGGTATTGCAGGCGAATAGCCGCAAGCAAAAGACGGTCTTCAATAATGGAAGACCGTCCGATAGGAGCATGGGGAGAAATGCGGCTTAAGCTGTATTTCTCCTATTCATTTCTTTCGTAATACAGGCGCATAATGATGTCTTGATTGTAGTTGCCGAATCCGGAACCGAACAAGGTAACGCCGCCCACGTTCTCGGCATCCTCTTCTACCGCGATTTTGAACTTCCATTGTTTCCTTGTCACATCAAGCTGATCGAGCGTTACGTCGGATATTTGCTGCCCGTCGATAAAGGTTCCTTGGTTATTGATTTTCAGGCGCTTAAGCAAGCCGTATTGGTTGACGGCATCCCACCACCAATCGGGAGTGAACTTGCCTCGTTTTGTTCCGCCGAAGTCGCCGGGGCTCGTCCATATTCCGATCTTAACGTCGTTGAAGTAGAAGCTGATGTCAGACGGCCAATTTTCATTGGCATCTGGCGCTTCCGACGAGATCTCGAATGAAATCTCAAGCTCGTTCGGCTTCTCGCTCTTAAGCAGGAAGTTAGCTGCTTTATATTCGATAAAGCCGCTTGTGAACCATAGTATCTTGGCGTTAATCCGTTCGGCATCGAGGAAGAATCGAGGCTCATCGAACATGCCGATTACTTTCGTCGTTGTCGACAGCCCGCATGTAGGCTCTACCTCGAAATCGGTGTAGTGGCCGATGGATATAATCGTCTCATGGTAAGTACGCATGGCGGCGCGGTTCTTGGATGGAAAATCGATTTCAATGCTGTCCGTAATAAGTTTGCACATCTTCTTCGTGCCGCCGCCGCTCGAGATCATCTCGGAGCTGATTATCCCAGCCTTCTCGAGCTTCTTCACATGCATCGTAATGATCGGGCTGCTAAGCTCCAAGGCTTGCGCCAGATCTTTAATGTTCATCTCCTGCTGCGACAATAATTGAATAATACGCAGACGAACATCGCTGGCCAGAGCTTCATAGATCGGCAGGTGCGCAGTCGTAACATCGATCTTCATAATCTTCACTCCACTCTAAGATTGGTGAACAGCGATTTATTAATTTGTTCTCGGATTAACATCAGGCGAAAGTGCTTGGAGAAGCAAATGCTAAAAGGCCCAATGGCACGAAAAATAAATGTCGAATCACCGTTGTGACACTTCTTTTATACTTATATTTTATATGTAAATAGGTAAATTGACAAACACATTTTCTTTGATATTATATAAAATATTAATCAATTAATAAAACTGTGAATAATTAACTGGAATCGGAATTGGAGGAAATAATAGAGTGGAAACGACACAGGGAATTGGAAATACGCAGACGGTTTATCGAAATCCTCTAGTCGAGCAGCGCGCCGATCCATGGGTACTTAAGCACACGGACGGGTATTACTATTTTACGGGTTCCGTGCCCCAGTACGATCGCATTGAATTAAGAAGAGCGACGACGATTGAAGGGCTCACTGCGGCGCCGGCAACTGATATTTGGCAGAAGCATGACAGCGGTGTGATGAGCAGAAATATTTGGGCACCGGAAATTCATTATATTGCGGGCAAATGGTACATCTACTTCGCTGCCGGAAGAGTCGACGAGCCTTTCGCGCACCGGATGTACGTGCTGGAGAATGATGCGGTCAATCCGCTAGAGGGCCAGTGGGTAGAGAAGGGAGCGATTAAGACGGCATGGGACAGCTTCTCGCTTGATGCGACGAGCTTCGAGCATAATGGCGAGCAGTACTTGGTGTGGGCGCAGAAGGATCCGGAGATCGCGGGCAATACGAACTTATATATCGCTGAGATGGACAATCCATGGACGCTAAGGAGCGAACAGGTGCGAATTACGAAGCCGGAATTAGATTGGGAAGTGATCGGCTTCCTCGTCAATGAAGGCGCTGCCGTGTTGAAGCGCAACGGACGGATTTTCTTAACGTATTCAGCGAGCGCAACCGACCATAACTATGCAATGGGGATGCTGACTGCCTCTGAAACAAGCAATCTGCTTGACCCGGCTTCCTGGACGAAGTCAGAAACGCCGGTATTCGCAAGCAATCCGGACGCCAGTCAGTACGGTCCGGGACATAACAGCTTTACCGTTTCGGAGGATGGCATGCAGGATATCTTAATCTATCACGCCCGCAGCTATAAGGAGCTCGACTGCGACCCGCTGTTCGATCCGAACCGCCATGCGCGCGCCAAAGTAATCGAGTGGCGCAGTGACGGAACGCCGGACTTCGGCAAGCCTGAGGCAGATAACGTGTAAGTATGTGCTGACAGCCGAAGGAAGTTAAAGCAAGAAGGACCTACCGCATGAGATACGGTAGGTCCTTCTTTAGTCGTTAACTCACATCCAACGAATCCTATTAACCTTATTGTACCTATTAAACCAAATCCGCTCTTATTAAGAATCTAGATATTCTTATTTGTCCTTGGGTTAACGAATTCGACCTCAAAGCTGAAGAATAAGGATATATGGATTCGTTAGATTGTGATTGGAGCACAGAAGTGATGAATAGAGTTACCTAGATTCGTTAGACGGTGCCTGAGTGTTGAGTGTGATCTAGATCGCTTGCAGGCCAGCCCGGTTAAGAAGATTCCATGGCTTGTTGTAATGCGGCTGGAAGAAGAAGTCGACGAAGCTCAGCTCATCCATCGTCATCTCGTTCTGGATACATACCGACAGCGTATTGATCGCTTGCGTCAGATCGACCTTCGATAGGATTTGCGCGCCTACGATTCTGCCTCCGTCTGCCTCATAAACAACTTTGAGCAATACTTTCTCATAGGTAGGCATGAACTCTGGACGGTAGTTGTCTTCGATTGTGACACTTTTCACATTCATTCCCGCAGCAACTGCTGCCGCTTCCGTCATGCCTGTCGATGCGATATTGTTATCGTAGATCTTAATGCCCGACGTTCCTTGCGTCCCCAAGTACCTAACCGTAGGTTTCACCAAATTTCTCGCGACGAGCGTTCCCATTCTAACAGCGTTTGTAGCAAGCGGAATGTAAGCGTGCTGTCCAGTCGGATTATAATGAACGGCGCAGCTGTCGCCAGCGGCGAAAATATCAGGTTTGCTTGTGTGCATGAAGCTGTCCACGATAATAGCTCCATTCGGCAGCATATCGACCTGCCCCTTCAATAGCTCGGTGTTCGGACGGAAACCGATGCAGAGTACGACGAGATCGGCTTCATATTCGCCGGCGGTTGTATTCACTTTCGTTACTTGCCCGTCTTCCCCGGTAAACGATGTAACCATTTGGCCGAGCGCAAGCGTAACGCCATTGTCCGCGAATTGCTGCTCAACGACCGTAGTGAACGACTCATCCAAATATTTGAACAATACACGATCCATATTATCGATTAGCGTTACTTGCTTGCCGAGCTCCTCGAATGCTTCCACGAGCTCGATGCCGATGTAGCCTGCGCCAATGACGGCGATGTGTTTCGCATGTTTCGCTTTCTCGATAATCGTTTGCGAATGATTGTAGTTTTTGCATAAGACGATATTATCAAGATCGATACCTTCCATCTGTGGAATGATAGGCCACGAGCCCGTTGTCATGACAAGCTTATCGAACGTATCGACGAATGCTTCACCGGTAGTAAGGTTGCGAACCTCGATCGTCTTGGCATCCGTATCGATGGCGAGCACATCATGCTTCATATGGGTTGTTACGCCAACTGCTGCGAGTTGGTCCGGCGAAGCGTAGAACAGCTGGTTAGCGTCCTTCACGATACCGGCAACATTCAGAGCGATTCCGCACGACAGGAAGGAGATGTTGTCATTTCTTTCATAAACGGTAATAGCAGCCTCCGGATAAAGGCGGGCCATCTCAGTAATAGCAGCAGTTCCGGCATGTGTACATCCAACAACAACAATTTTCATCATCTTCAAACGCCTCCTTGTATGGGTGCAGACTTCCCGATAGGGAAGACTCCTAACATCGTGAATTAATTCACAACCAACTATACAATGTGAAAACATTCACAACCACTTCTTGCTATTATCATATTCCTTTCGCGACGAAATGACAATGAATAAATTGTGACAAAATTCACAAACATATTTTCACCACATCAGAAACTTTAAGTGCTTTACAGTGATAAAGCGTAAGGAGATCATTCTGATTGGCGGGGCGATAAAAACTTCCGCTTAAACGCGGTCGCTCATCCTCGAAGTACTCCGATAGGAGTTTTTCTCATAATAAGTTTTGGTGGCGATGGCGCTTTGGCAGTTGAATTGTATAAAATAAAGATAGGCTGAACCGAATCGTAAAAGAGAAATGGAGGGTCCAATTTGGAATATGCGTTCACGGGTAAGGTTGTGCTAATTACTGGCGCAGGCGGCGGCATTGGACGCGTTGTCGCGCTAGCCTATGCGCAGCAGGGCGCTGTCGTTGTGATTACGGATAAGCTGGAGGACAAGCTTGAAGAAACCGCGAGTCTGCTTCAGGAGAAGGGCTTCGATTCACACCGATACGGGGCCGATATGAGCAAGCCGGAGCAGATTGTTGCCCTGATTGACCAGATCGGCGAGCTGCTTGGAACGATTGATATCGTCATTAATAACGCGGGATTCGGCATTTGGAAGTCGCCTTATGATCTAGAGCTTGATGAATGGGATGATGTTATAAATACGAATCTTCGCGGCACATTCGTATGCGCGAGGGAAGCTGCTAAGCTGATGCGTGCAAGCGGAGGCGGGTCGATTGTCAATATTTCTTCGACTAGGGCGCTGATGTCCGAGCCGAATTCGGAGGCGTATGCCGCTTCCAAAGGAGGTATTCTGTCGCTGACCCATGCGCTGGCCGTATCGCTTGGGCCCGATCGCATTACGGTGAATGCGATATGTCCAGGCTGGATTGAGAACGGCGATTACAGTCAGCTTCGTTCCGAGGACCATACGCAGCACCCAGCTCAGCGTGTTGGTCGGCCTAGCGATATTGCGCGGGCATGCCTCTACTTGACGAACCCTCAGAACGATTTTATAACAGGCACAAGCTTAACCATCGACGGTGGCATGACGCGAAAAATGATCTATGAAGAGTAGCTCATCAAGCTAGCGGCCATGTGAAGCGTTTGGCATAGGGGCTGCACGCGGCGAACATAATAGAACATATCGTACTTATGAAGAGTTAGGAGCCTACCTTTATGTATAATGAAGCGTTGTCGATATTGGATCATAAGATTAAGGCGATCGAGAGCGATACGGGCATGATTTATTTGGTCGGACCGATTCGACTGCCGGTTCACCTTGGCGAAGGAGAAGCGATCTTCCAGTGGTATTGCTGGCTGAGCTGTGAAGAGAAGCTGGAGGACGAGGAGCAGATCATTAAGAAGCTGTCGTCCGTAAATCTTGCCGAGATGCAGCAATCCAGCGTGCTTGTGTATGGCGACTTCGAGGAAGCGGACGAGGCATGGATTCGGATGCACAGCATCTGCCATACCGGCGATATATTCGGCAGCATGCGCTGCGACTGCGGGTTCCAATTGCATGAGTCGATGCGCAGAATCGTCCAGAAGGGTGCAGGCGCTCTGTTCTACTTGGCTAATCACGAGGGGCGGGGGATCGGCCTGTTCAGCAAAGCAATGGCCTATTTGCTGCAAGAGAAAGGTTATGATACTGTCGATGCGAATCTCAAGCTTGGTTTTGCCGATGATGTACGCAATTACGGTGATGCGATTAAGGTGCTGAAAGCGCTCCGTTCCAAGCCCGTTTCACTTATAACGAATAATCCGCGCAAGCGCGATGCGATGCAGGAAGCAGGCATGGCGGTAACGGAGCTAATTCCGTTATGGGGCGACAGATCCGAATACAACGAGCGCTACCTGGATACAAAGGTTAATCGGTCGGGACATCTAACTACGGTATCGGCTTGTCCGAATGATTAGCAGCGTATAAATTGGACAGGGCTGCCCTGCCAGCAGTAAATCTGCTAGCGGGACAGCCCTTAATTATTGCTTATATTTAACCGGACCTATGCGTGAGTGACAGGTCGTATGGAATCCCCATGTTAACAGCAAACAGCAAATGTACTCTTAGTTGCTTAACTACGCATCCTAAAACAACGAAAGCCCTACCTCTCTTCCGTCCTTGCGGCTCCGATGACCGCGCCAGTGTGAAATAGAAATTAGCACGAAAATTGGTTTGAGAATTAACAGCACAGAAATCAAAATCTGAGGAAAACGTTGAGTCCTACTAGGGGATATGCTGAGGGTTAAATATAACACATTCACTACAGTATACACGGTTAACTGGGCAAAAGCAATATATTTTTCAAAAATTGCAAATAAAGAATGACAATAGTCATTTTGGACACGATAGGAGGGAAGGGGGAAGCGATAAATATGCCTGATTGGTTGGAGATTGTGCTGCGTACACTCGTTTCCGTCGTTATTCTATTTACGATGACTAAGGTTTTGGGAAAGAGACAAATTTCCCAACTGTCGCTGTTCGAATACATAACGGGAATATCCATCGGTAACATCGCAGCTTACGTATCGCTTGATTTGGACAATCTGTGGTATTTGGGCATCGTATCGTTAGTTGTCTGGGTAAGCGTCTCTGTCGGAATGGAGTATATAACGATGAAGAGCCGCGTTATACGCGACTTCGTAGATGGCAAAGGCACTGTACTTATTAAGGATGGCCAGCTGGATAAGAAGCATTTGCAAAAAGAGCGGCTCACACTGGATGAACTGTTGGAGCAGCTGCGCAAGAAGGATGTGTATCGGGTAGCCGATGTAGAGTTCGCCGTTATGGAGTCAAGCGGTGAAATTAATGTGCTGCTTAAGAAGGAGCATCAACCGCTTACGGCGGACATGCTCGGCTGGAAGCTTAGTCAGGAGAAGGAAGCGAAGACGGTCATTATCGATGGACAGGTTCTGGCTGATATGGTTGACGAGAGCGGCTACAGCTTGGAATGGCTGCATCACGAGCTGAAGAAAAAGAAGCTGACGCCGGAAAGTATTTTTCTTGCCCAGATCGATAGCGATGGACAATTGAACATCCAGACTGGCGACGGAAGGTCGAACCGGGAAAATGCCGGCAAGAAGCCGAAGGATCGGATTGATGCCTTGTCCAAACAATTCGAATCAGAGCTTAAACGCCTTGGCGAGCTCGCGCGTAACGAGGGTGATCGCCGCGCCTATCAGTCGGCGCTTGATCGGTTCCAGGCGGGGTACAGCCCGTCCATGACTGAGCAGGACCCTAATCCATAGCAGAAAAATAAGCCTGACGATCCTACTATTATAGTAGAGAAGGATCGTCAGGCTGTAATCGTTTACTCAGTCCATCTGGCTGCCCAAAGCTTCATTTCTTTTAAAATATGCGTTAGATCCTCGCCCTTTGGCGTCAGCGTATATTCTACCGTTACAGGGACAGTCGGAAATACTTTGCGTTCAAGTACACCCTTTTCTTCCAAATGGCGCAGCGTAGTTGTTAACGCTCTCGGACTAACCGACGGGATAAGCCTCTGCAATTCACCGAATCGCCTCGTTCCGCAAAATAACTCCCTCAGTACGAGAAAGGCCCATTTGCCCCCGATTACATCCAATGTTTTCTCAATATTGCATTCGATCTGAACAGGCTCTTTAGGTACATAATTATGCGCGCTCACTAAGCCAGCTCCCTTCCTACCATCAGTTACTATTAGTATAGTATATATACTGTAGTTAATAAAATGAATAAACATTCACTACTTTATTAATCGCTAGAACTGCTATACACTACTAGTGAGACGAGGAAAGATTAGAAGGAGTGAATCCATTTGAATTACAGAAGAGTTGGCAAAAGCGGGCTTAAAGTGAGCGAAATCGGACTCGGCAGCTGGCTTACATACGGTACGGCAACAGCTGAGGAAACCGCGCAGGCTTGCATTCATAAAGCTTATGATCTGGGCATTAATTTATTCGATACGGCTAACGCCTACAATAACGGGGCTGCGGAAGAAGTGATGGGCAGTGCTTTGAAAGCGTATTCGCGCAGCAGCTATGTGCTTGCGACGAAGCTGTTCTTCCCGATGGGAGCAGGGCCGAATGATAGGGGCTTGTCACGAAAACATATTATGGAGCAATGCGATGCGAGCTTGAAGCGTCTGGGTACCGATTACATCGACCTGTACCAATGTCATCGCTTCGATAATGATACGCCGGTGGAAGAAACGCTACGTGCGCTTGACGATCTAATGGCTCAGGGCAAAATATTGTACGCAGGCGTTAGCGAGTGGACAGCGGGTCAGATTGCAGATGCAGCATCGATCGGCAAAAACTTGAATCTGCGTCCGCTGATCTCGAATCAGCCGATCTACAATATGTTCGAGCGCTATATCGAGAAGGAGAACGTCATTCAGCAATGCGAGTGGGAGGGAATGGGTCAGGTTGTATTCTCACCGCTTGCGCAAGGCGTTCTGACTGGTAAGTACAAGCCGGGACAAGCGATTCCGCAGGACAGCAGGGCGGCTAACGACAAGACGAACGGCGTCATTAACAGCTATTTGCGCGAGGATGTACTCGCTTGCGCGGCTAAGCTGGAGGAGCTGGCTGCAGAGCTTGACGCTACGTTATCGCAATTCGCGCTCGCTTGGGTGCTGCGCCAGTCGAATGTGAGCTCGGCCATTATCGGTTCGAGCCGTCCTTCTCAGATCGAAGAGAATATTAAAGCGATCGATCTGGACTTAACCGATGAGGTGCTTGCGCGTACGGAGGATATATTGTCGGAGATCAGCGGCTTCGCGCCAATGAGATAGGCAAGCTGAATACGAACAAGGCTCTCCAACAAGGCTGCAATAAGCCTGTCTGAGAGCCTTGTTTTATTTTTCGCTTCCATTTAATTGTGCGATTTTTTGTCTTATATATAGGAAGAGATTTTTTTCGAAAAGCTATTGTTCCCCCCTATTGCGTTGTTGACGATGCGGAATGACGATGGGATCGGAGATCGACCTCGGCATGATCGTACCGCCTGCGAAATGATATTTGACCAGGTTGTTGAACTCGTCGAGCGACGGCATAAGCGAGCGTCCGCCCCAGGCGATTTTCGCATATTCATTAAAGTGATTGATGAGCTCCATGTTGGCTGAGATATGGACTTCCTGCACAGCAGGGGCCATCTTCCGTATCTTCAGCGCGATCGTCTGCTTTAGCTCGTCGGACAAGTTATTGTAATCGTTGACGGTGAAATATGAGTTGTACGGACCTGCCAGCCTTCGGCTATTCGTGTAGTTGCTGCCTGTTGCATGATTGTAGACGCCTTCCGTCGTACCCGTATTGTCCTGCTCCACCGTGCCGCCGGAGCTGCGAGTGCCGACAGCCGACCAGTCGAGCATAATACCGACGTAGGCGTTCTTATCTGTAAGGAATACAAGACCCGAGGCTATGCCGTTAAGGCTGGATACTTGATTCGATATTTTGGAGCTGTATTCAAAAAAGGCATTGTCATGCTGATATGGATTGGTCGACATCGTGCCGAATGCTTTGTTCCCAATCATCTTCGGATCACCGGCTTCTCTGCTGCCGTAATCGGAATCGCTGTTCTGCGATAATTGCTCGTAGTTGCAGCCGGTTGCGACAGCCGACAGAACGGCAGCGGACAATAATAAAGCGGCAATTCGTTTCATCATAATAGGACGCCCCCCATTCATACGATATTGGCTTTAGCTTCTGCCGGGAGCCTTTAAATATACGTTTCGGCGCGCATACATAATTGACCATGGGTTTGGTGCACAATGTAGGGTAGGAAGACTGATCCGAGACAGCCTGTTGGCAACGTTCGCAAGAGCTCAAAAACGCCTATATATCGCGTTTTTGACAGCTTTGAGAACAATTTGTGAACTCTCTGTGGAACATTGACAAATAGGTGCTTCAACTTTATATTTAATAAAGTGATTTAAGTTGCAGGAGTTGTAATAACATCTGTGAGAACACGCAGTTAGCCGCTTGCCACGCGAAATTAGGTAGCTGCGAAAACGTCAAAAGTGGGGTTGATTAATGATGAAACGGTGGCAATTTGTAAAACGGCTTGCGCCGCTCATGGCCATGATGGTGCTAGTGTTAGCGGCATGCGGACGGGAAGATTTGTCGACGCTGAATCCCCAGGGACCTGTAGCGGAAGAGCAATTCGGACTGATGAAGCTGGCGATTTCAATCATGCTGATCGTGATTGTAATCGTATTTGCGATTTCTTTGTATGTAATTATTCGTTTCCGCAGACGTAAGGGAGACAACACGATTCCGAAGCAGGTTGAAGGAAACCATAAGCTGGAGATTATCTGGACAGTAATCCCGATCATCATGCTTATTATCCTAGGCGTTCCGACTGTACAATCGGTATTCAACTTGTCTAAGGACTACAGCAAAGACCCAGAGGCTGTTAAGGTAATCGTTACTTCGCACCAATACTGGTGGGAATTCGAATATCCGGAGCTGGGCATTAAGACAGCGCAAGAACTTATTATTCCGACAGGCAAGACGATCGCGATCGAAGCGAAATCGGCAGACGTGCTTCACTCGTTCTGGATTCCTTCGCTTGCAGGCAAGATCGATACGAACCCTGGCGCGAACGTGAACAAAATGTATTTCTCGGCGCCAAAAGAAGGCGTTTACCTCGGCAAGTGCGCCGAGCTGTGCGGACCTTCCCACGGCTTGATGGACTTCAAGGTTAAAGCGGTAGACGAGTCCTCGTTCGACCGTTGGACGGCTGCTATTCAAGAACCGGTAGCTTTGCCAAGCGATCCGGCTATTGCTGAAGCATTCCAAAGCAAGTGTCTTTCTTGCCACGCAGTGGGCGATCTAGGCGGACCGGCCTTCCCTAACTTAACGGGTATCGGCAGCCGCGAGAGCGTCGGAGGTATACTTGTTAATACCGATGATCCGCAATATAGCAATGAGGGTTCCGTATACGATAACCTGTATCGTTGGATCAAAGATCCGAATGCCGTGAAACCGGGCAACCAAATGTCGGGAGCATACGATCTAACGGATCAGGAGCTCGAAGGCATTGCAGATTACTTATCGAAACTAACTCTCGACTACGAACAATAAATCATCGGTGATTGAAGGAGGTACCTACTTTGGCTCATGCTCATGCTCATACGCATGCGGTCAAACGTCACAGCGGTTTAATGGACTGGCTGACAACGGTTGACCACAAAAAAATCGGAATTTTGTATTTGCTCGCGGGAGGATTTTTCTTCCTAGTCGGCGGCTTGGAAGCCTTATTGATTCGGATTCAACTATGGAAGCCGATGAATGACTTCGTAAGCGCTGATACGTTCAATGAATTGCTGACGATGCACGGAACGACGATGATCTTCCTTGCAGCGATGCCGATTCTGTTCGCGCTTATGAACGCGATCGTGCCTTTGCAGATCGGGGCGCGCGACGTTGCATTCCCTTTCTTGAACTCGCTTGGTTTCTGGACATTCTTGTTCGGCGGCGTTCTACTTAACGTAAGCTGGTTTACCGGCGGCGCGCCGGATGCAGGCTGGACAGCCTATGCACCGCTCGCCGGCACGACATACAATGGCGATCATGGCGTCGACTATTATGTTCTAGGCTTACAGGTTGCAGGTATTGGTACATTGATCGGGGGCATTAACTTCCTCGTTACGATTATCAACATGCGTGCGCCAGGCATGACATTCATGCGTATGCCGATGTTTACTTGGACGATCTTCATTACTTCCGCTCTAATCTTGTTCGCATTCCCAGCTCTTACGGTTGGCCTTGCGGCACTGATGTTTGATCGATTGTTCGACGCGAACTTCTTCGACCCATCGGGCGGCGGTAATGCCGTACTATGGGAGCATATTTTCTGGATATTCGGGCATCCTGAGGTTTATATCCTCATCCTGCCGGCCTTCGGCGTTATTTCCGAGGTAATAAGCACATTCTCGCGTAAGCGTTTGTTCGGTTACAGCTCGATGGTATTCGCTACAATCCTGATCGGTTTCTTAGGCTTCATGGTTTGGGCGCATCACATGTTCACGACAGGTCTTGGACCGGTTGCGAATGCGCTGTTCTCCATCGCAACGATGTTGATCGCGGTACCGACAGGTATCAAAATTTTCAACTGGCTGTTCACGATGTGGGGCGGTTCGATTATATTCAACACGGCTAACCTGTTCGCGGTAGGCTTCGTACCTACCTTCGTAATGGGCGGTGTTACCGGCGTCATGCTGGCTGCAGCACCTGCCGACTTCCAATATCATGACTCCTACTTCGTCGTAGCGCATTTCCACTACGTTATCGTCGGCGGTCTGATCTTGGGTATCTTCTCCGGTCTTCACTACTGGTGGCCGAAGATGTTCGGCCGCGCGCTGAACGAAACAATTGGTAAGTTGACGTTCTGGACGTTCTTTATCGGCTTCCACTTGACGTTCTTCGTACAGCATTTCCTTGGTCTTCTTGGTATGCCGCGTCGTATTTGGACGTACCTTGACGGTCTTGGCTTCAATGAAATGAACTTGATTAGTACGATCGGCGCGTTCCTGATGGCTCTAGGTACAATCTTCTTCCTCTTGAACATTGTTACGACAGCGTTCAAACCGAAGAACGCACCTGCTGACCCATGGGGTGACGGACGTACGCTCGAGTGGACGATTCCATCGCCAGCTCCAGAGTACAACTTCGCTCAAACGCCGCTTGTTCGCGGTTACGATGCTTACTGGAAAGAGAAGATGGATGGCCACAAAGGTATGACGCCTGCTGAGCCGCTTGGCCCGATTCACATGCCATCGCCATCGATTCTACCGTTCTTTATGGGACTTGGATTGTTTATTGCAGCACTAGGCTTCATGTATGCACCGGATTGGGGCAACCTGTTCGATGGATTCAAAGCAGGTTATGGCGTTGGTATTATCGGCCTTCTCATCTTGTTCGGATGCATGTTCTTGCGTTCGGTCATCGATGATCACGGCTTCCATATCGAAGAAGAAGAAATCCTCAAAGACAAGGGGGGGAAAGCATGAGCGCACACTCGCATGTAGAGGGGCAATTGCCTCATGAGCCCGAAAAGGCGACCCTCGAGGGACGCAATAAGGTATTAGGCTTCTGGTTATTCCTTGGCGGCGAAACAGTCTTGTTCGGAACGTTGTTCTCAGCGTTCCTCGCTCTTCGCCACCAAGTACTGAGCGGGCCTCCTGCAGAGGAGCTGTTCAAGCTCGGTCTCGTAGCAGCAGCTACGTTGATCTTGCTGACATCCAGCTTGACGAGCGTATTCGCCGTTCAAGCGCTGCATAACAACCAAGTGAAATCTTTGATGACGTGGTTAGCGATTACAGTTGTTCTAGGCGCAGGTTTCCTTGGCCTCGAGATTTACGAGTTCGTTCATTACGTTCATGAAGGTCACGGCTTTACAACGAGCGCATTCAGCTCCTCGTTCTATACGCTCGTCGGCTTCCACGGCGCGCACGTTGCATTCGGTATCATGTGGATTACCCTTCTAATCATTCAATTAGGGAAGAAGGGTCTGAACACAACGACGGCTCCTAAAGTGTATATTGCCAGCATGTACTGGCACTTTATCGACGTCGTATGGGTATTTATCTTCACCGTCGTGTACTTGATGGGAAAGGTGGGCTAATCGATGGCAAGCAATCATTCAGCCACAGAGGAAAGCACCAAACGTCATAAGGTCGAAGGACCGAAGAAACACGTCATCGCCTTTATTTTCTCCCTCGCGCTTACGCTTGTCGCATTCGCGGCAGTAATCGGCGGAGAAATCAACAAAGACTTCATCTACATCATCTTGATGGGAACGGCTTTCTTGCAAGTATTCGTACAGATGGCGTTCTGGATGCATATGAAGGATCGTGGACATACGTTCGCGCTTATCGGAATATTGGGCGGAATATTCATCGTCTTTACTTGCGTCATCATGGCGGAGTATTGGGCTTGGTGGTAAACCGCAGTTGAATTTCATCGGAGGAGGGTCCCAAGGCTTGGGTCCCTCCTCTTTTCTAGAAATATAGGAAAGCATAAGTTTTATTCTTATTCATACGCCTATACTTCTCCCCGAAACGAATGCTACACGCCGTCAGAGGTCGGCGTTAGCCGTTTACGCTTGACATGCAGCTAAAGCTCGAAATAGTAAGTGAAAGAAAGGAGTATCCACGATGCTAGGCTTAGAGTATTTCACATTCGAAGAGTTGTGGACCCCGTTTTTTTTGTTCGGAATGGCTGCGATTGTCATTCTCTATTTCTATCTAATCGGCCCTTGGCGGCTTAAGCATATGCCCGGCGAACCACCGGCAACGGCATTGCAGAAGACGATGTTCGTTACGTCTGCTGTGCTTCTCTACTTGTCACACGGCGGCCCGCTTAGTCTCCTAGGCCATATGATGTTCACGTTCCATATGGTCAATATGTCTATATCCTACTTGATCGTTCCTCCGATGTTCCTGCTGGCTATACCGGCCTTCCTATGGCGTAGAGCGTTCGCTGCTGCCTTCTGGAGCAAGTTCAGCAAGCTGATGCATCCTATTATTACGCTAGTTTTGTTCAATATGTTGTTCTCTATCTATCATGTACCGATGATTCATGACTATGTCATGACGCATTTCACCATTCATCGCCTTTATTATTTGATTCTGTTCATTACTTCATGCATGATGTGGTGGCAGATTACAAGTCCGGTATCGGAATGGAGCCGTCTGACGGATCTGAAAAAGATGGCTTACGTGTTCGCTAACGGCGTATTGCTTACGCCTGCGTGCGCTCTTATTATTTTTGCCAAAAACTCTATGTATGCAATCTACAGCGATCCGAGCGTATGGGTAACGGCTATGGGCTATTGCGTATCCGGCGACCCTAGCAGACTTCTTGATCTGGGCGGCATAGGCGGGGGACCGACGTTCTTCAACCTGATGGACGTTGTTGAGGATCAACAGCTTGGCGGTATCGTTATGAAGCTTGTTCAGGAGCTAATGTACGGTATAATCCTTGCGTATATTTTCAAGCAGTGGTTCAAGAAAGAGCATACCGAGGATGAGATGCCTAATCCAGGCACCGCTTAATGAATAGATAAGGCATGTGCTGAACCAATATTATTATGATTACAATAGGTGGGGTATTAATGGATAAGTTTACGATTGTGCCTTCAATTAGCACTTTCTTTATCGTTCTGAGCGGCATACTTGTCGCGATTGGATGGCGTCTGGCGATTAAGCGCAAGCTGGAGCAGCATCAGAAGGTTATGTTCGCTGCGGCTGTCTCGGCGCTGCTGTTCTTCATTATTTATGTATCGCGTTCGGTGTTCCAGGGGAATACGGAGTGGGGCGGACCGGATGAATTGAAGCCTTATTATCTCGTCTTCTTGCTGTTCCATATCGTGACGGCGACTGTCGGCGGGGTATTCGGCATCACGACACTGACGCTGGGCTACCGCAAGAAGTTCGCGAAGCATCGTAAGTGGGGCAGAGTAACTTCGGTGGTATGGTTCGTAACCTCGATTACGGGCACGGCGGTATATGTATTGCTGTACCTTATGTATCCGGGCGGCCATACGAAGCCGGTTTTTGACGCTATTTTCGGCTAATATAGGTGTAAGTGAATCAGGCATGTCAGGCGGATAATCCGTCTGATGTGCCTTTTTTTATGCTGAAAAAAATAAAAAGGAAGTCATTGACAACTGTGTATATCGTGAGTATACTGTGTATAAAGATATATACAGTATACTTACTGAACACATCGAGGGGAGCCAATAAGGTGAGCAAATGGAAAGGCGCATGGTTTCTTGCCAAGCAAGAGTTAGTGAGGGATCGATGGAGAAGCATTATAATGGTGGCGTTGATCGGATACATCCTTTTGTTCACCCTTCCGGTATTCATTGATTCACTGACTGAGAGTGAAGAGGACTCTATGTCATGGCTCACAGACTTCATTTACTTATCTTTGCTGCCTTGTCTGGGCTTCGTCCTTAATAACACGATGATGAATTATTTCAAGAAGGATACCTACTCGAAAAAGCTCGCATACTTGCGAACATTGCCTATCACGCCGCAGCAGATTGCATTAGGCCGACTTATTCAACTAACAATTGTTTTATTCGCAGCACAGCTCATATATTTCGTAGCGCAATATGTCATCATTCATTTCGCTTCTTCCGTAGTTATCGATTTTGGCGACTTCGCTTTGTATGCATTGTTCTGGTTCGGATATTCGCTTACGATTGCAACCTCTTATGTGTACTGGGAGATGGGGTACAGCGGTAAAATCTATATGGTTGTTTGTACCTTGGTAGCGATTCTCTTCCTAGGTATTGCGATTACGATAACTTGGCTAGGTCAAGGCAATATCGTCATTGGCATATTGGAAGCGATCGAAGAGGGAAAATGGTGGATTGCGCTTATTACCCCAGCAATCTCTGCAATAACGATTCCTCTCGGTTACCGTGTGCTTTCGAATCGAATTGCCAAGCGCAACTATATCGTCTAGATGAATTGAAACTAAGAAGAAGGTGAAGCCATGCGGTTGCCCATACAAATTAACGAGCAAAGCGCCGAGCCGCTCTATCATCAAATAGAAGTACAACTGCGGGCTTTGATCGTAAGCGGACAATTGCAAGAGGGCACGCTGCTGCCATCGATTCGAGAATTGGCACAAACGGTGAAGTGCAGCGTAATAACGGTTAAGCGAGTATACAGTGACTTGGAGACAGAAGGTTTGCTGCGAACGAGGCAAGGAACTGGCACTTATGTAGCCCTTGTTGGCGAGCAGGAGCGCGATCGACACCGGTTATCGGCCGTGACCGAGGCGATGGAGCAAGCGATTATCGCCGGCAAACGAGTTCAATGTACGGTTGAGGAGCTTCAGTCGTTGTTCAAGGAAGCGATGAATAAGCATTTTGATTAGGGCAGGAGGCTATTGCGATGACAGAAGAGTTAGCGGTTAAGATGAAGGGCGTCGTACAGAAACGCTCGAACTTTCATCTAGGACCGATGGATCTTATGATTCCAAAAGGCTATATTACCGCGATTGTCGGACCGAACGGCAGCGGCAAGAGCTCGACCTTCAGACTGCTGCTCGACTTGGTCAAGCCGGACGAAGGCAGCATTGAGCTTCTGGGACAGCAGGTAGGCAATGGCGTGGATATCGAGCTGAACAAGAGGATCGGTTACTTGCCGGAAGAGTCTTGGACGCATGAAGAGAAGATGAAAGCAACCGAGAAGGCGGAATTTCAGCGGTTCTGGTACGACAATTGGGATGTGAACCGTTATCAGGAGCTGCTGAGAGTTCTAGAGGTTGATCCGAATCAAATGCTTGGCAAAATGTCCAAAGGCAGCCGGCGCAAGTTCGAATTCGCTTTGGCCCTTGCACATGGACCGGAGCTTCTGCTCCTCGACGAGCCATCCTCCGGACTTGATCCGCTCGCTTGGAAGACGATGATCGATGTGCTGCACCGGTATATGGATCGCGGCGATCGGACGATACTGATGACTTCGCATATCGTCGAAGAAGTGAAGCGCCTTGCCGATTACATTGTCATCATGTCGCAAGGACATGTGCTCGGCATGTATGAAAAGGATGAGCTGTTCAGCAGCTGGTTCATCTACTTCCTTAGCGGAGATGAGCTAACGGCTGAAGTGGCAGCGAAGATGCCGGGGCAATGCGGTGTCGAGCATGCAGGGGGAACAACCTACCGCATTACGACGAATCAAGCCGGGCAAGCCGAGCAATGGTGTTCCGAGCAAGGACTTACGTTAGTTAGCAGGCAAGCGATGGAGCTGGATGAAATTATGGCCGCTCTATTAATGAAAGATAGATTGAACGCGAGATCCAACTAAATGAGGGGAGCAATAACATGAATCCATTAAAGGTTGAGCAGATCGTCAAGCAGTATGGGGAGAAAACAGCTGTAAACGGCATTAGCTTTGAGGTAAGCGAAGGGGAAATTTACGGGTTGTTAGGCGCCAACGGTGCGGGCAAGACAACGACAATGCGAATGGTATTAGGACTTATTTATCCCGATGAGGGCAATATCTATTATCATGGCAAGCCATATAGCAACGAGCAATTAAAAGGACTTGGATATCTGCCTGAAGAGAGAGGTCTTTATCCAAAGGTTCGCGTAAGCGACCAAATCATATACTTAGCACAATTGCGCGGCATGTCGAAGAAGGATGCAGATGCGAACCTGAAGCGCTGGCTCGATCGGTTCGAAGTGCCGGAGTACTACAACAAGAAGGTTGAAGAGCTGTCTAAGGGCAATCAGCAGAAGATTCAATTCATCGCATCCGTTATCCATAATCCGAAGATCATCATTCTCGACGAAGCTTTCAGCGGACTCGATCCGGTTAACGTGGAGCTTCTGAAGTCGACGGTTAAGGAGCTGCGGGATTCCGGCACAAGCATTCTGTTCTCGACTCACCGTATGGAGCATGTCGAGGAGTTATGCCGCAACATTACGATTCTTCACCGTTCGAACGCCGTTCTGAAGGGCAGCTTGAAGGAAATTAAGAAGCAATTCCCGAAAGAACGCGTCATCCTGAGCACGGAGAGCGAAGTGACGGGACTGGAACAAATTCCAGGTGTAACCGGCGTTACGCGTCATGAGTATGGCTATGAGATTGGTATAACGAATGAAGCGACAGGCGGACTTATTTTGCACCATGCGATCGGTCAAACGACGATTACGCGTTTCGAGATCAAAGAACCGACGTTAAACGAGATTTTCATCAAAACAGTAGGCGGTGACGGCCATGAATAACTTCTGGACAGTAGTTGGCTTTACGATTAAAAACAAATTCAGAGGCAAGGCATTCCTGATCACAACTTTGATTATTGCTGTAATTATATCCATAGTTGTTAATCTTCCGTATATATTCTCGTTATTCGGAGGCGGTAACAAAGTAACGAACATCGGTTATATTCAGTCGTCACAGTCGGAGCTTGCGGCAGGTTCTACTATAGGCGATCAATTGAAGGCTTATTATGAGGCTCAAGAAGACGCGTCAATTAAGTTGATTCCTTTCCAGGACAAAGGAGACGCTGCTGCCAACGAAGCCGAGCTTAAGAAAGCTATCACGGATAAAGACATTAAAGGTTACTTGGAATTCGGTGAAGTTACAGCAGAGAGCGGCTTGCCAAGCATGACCTACAAGTCGGAGAAGCTGATGGAGATGGAGCTTACAAGCTCGCTTCAAAGCACCTTGCAAGCGATTCGTATGGAAGCGGCGCTGCAAAGCGCAGGCCTGACCGACGAGCAGAAAACGCAATTGTTCACGCCGGTAGCTATTGAAACGGTTCAAATCTCTGCAACAGAGGGTGCAGGCAGTATTGGAGAAGGCAAGACACCTGCCGAGCAAGGCATGAATATGGGCTTCGTCTATGTGCTTGTTATCTTGCTCTTCATGACGATTATGATTACAGGTCAATTGATTGCTTCGGAGATAACAGCTGAGAAAAGCTCGCGCGTCATGGAGCTGCTCATTACGAGCGTCGCACCGCTGAAGCAAATGTTCGGTAAAATTCTAGGTATGTTCATTGTAGGGTTGATTCAAGTTTTTGCTTACGTAGCGGTCATCCTTATTAACGTAAGCCTTCCGCATAACAGCAAGACGCTGAAGGATCTGGACATCGACTTCAGCCTGATCGATCCATCGCTCATTGTTTATGCACTGATCTTCTACGTGACCGGATACTTCCTGTTCGCAACGCTGTTCGCGGCGGTCGGCTCGATTGTAAGCCGGACGGAGGATCTTGGCCAGGCGGTGCTGCCGATCACGATGATCTCCCTTGCGGGCTTCTATATCACGATCTTCAGCATCAGCAGCCCGGGCAGCATGCTCGTGAAAGTCACATCGTACATTCCGTTCTTCTCGCCATACGTCATGATGCTTCGCCTTGGCTTGACTGAACCGCCAATGTGGCAAGTGCTCACATCCATCGGCATCCTGCTCGTATCGATCTACGTATCGGTATGGATCTCGGCTAAGATCTACCGTACGGGCGTACTCATGTACGGCAAGCGTCCGAGTTGGAAAGAGATTCGCAAGGCTATGAAGGCTTATAAGATTTAATGGGTGTCGCTTCTTTAAAATAGGAGGAGGCTGAAGTCATGAGTGAAGAGAACAAGAACAATGGCAGTAAGAAGCTCGCTTCGGGAATGGGAATAGGGATAGCGATCGGTATCGCCATTGGCGTGGCGATGGATAATATTGCGATTGGCATTGCCATTGGCGTCGCATTGGGAGCAGCATTCGGTGCTTCGGCCTCCAAACCTCCGAAAAATAAGTGAATGACCAACGTCGCCGACTTCGTCTAAGGTGTTGTGCCTGGCGTTGGCGCGGTTCTTGTCTGCTATGCTTTATACCGTTTTGGACTAGAGCGCAAGCGGGCTAGCGAAAAAACGATAGCGTATTAGTGAAGACGGTCAATCCTGGGGGATTGTCCGTCTTTATTTGTGTTAGAAAGCCGTATGTTTAATAAGTAAACTTTACTAGGAGGAACGAATGAAATATTTCACTAAAGAGTGGTATGAAGAATCGCAAATAAGAAGTTTTTTGATTTTTCGTGAAACGGAGAAGGATTGGGATGACGACATTGCGTGGTATGAATCTGAAGGATTGAACTTCAAAGAAATATGTAAGAACAACTTGGAATATAGCAGAGCAGATTTACTCAAATATCTTCCTGCGTTCTTTCATCCTTATATCCAAGACGGAACGTTAAATTCACAATTTCCTTCCCAAGAACTTAGAAAAATGGCTGACCAATGGCTATTGGAGTATGATGAGAGAGCAAAAACAAAAGGAATTACATATCGGAACTACTATAACTCCATAAAAAAGTCACTCCCCGAAAATGTTGTTCAGTTGTATGAAAAGTCTTTACACGATGCACGAGTAACTTCGATTGAGAAACCTTTGAAGGACAAGTTTATCATGACATTGGATTGTACGGGCGGATATCATTATTTAACGGATATTAGGCTAACCTTTACAGGCGTGCAGCAGGTTCAACCTACTAACTTAAGTGTTGGGAGTGGCTGGCTTTACGATGAAGTTTATCTCACAGAAACAGGTTTTGAACTACATGTGTTAGTAGATGGTCCTTTAATGGAGTTCACAATCACAGCTGAAAACGTTACGATCGAGATCATTTCATAATTCAGTGTTAAGTAGGAGTGTAGTCCACCATCCAATACTAATTGTATGGAAAAGAGTCTAGATAAACAGTATACTAGCTATAATTGTTAGTTGTTGAGGTGAATATCAAATGGACGAAATCGATGAATCAAAACAACTTGTATTACAAATCGGCGGTGCCTTGAAAAAGTACAGAAAAGAAAAAAACATGAACTTAGACGACTTAGCGGAATTAACGGGAGTAAGCAAGCTTACTCTGGGGAATATCGAACGTGGCGAGACAAATCCAACTTTGGCGATTATATGGAAAATTTCAAAAGGCATATCTTTACCGCTATTGGCTTTGTTCAAATCAGAAGATCCTGTTAGTTTGTATCGAGCAGGCGAAGGGCTGCGGTTTTCTAACGATCAAAAAAATTGGATCATTGAACCAGTTTTTAAAAACGCAAGCAGCGATATTGAAATGTGTCGGGCTTACTTAGAGCCGAATAGCTCGTATCACCCTGAAGGTCATCATGTGAATACAACTGAAATTGCGACAGTAATGACTGGTTCCATTGAAATTCAAGTCAATGGAGAGATTTACACATTGAATCAATATGATACGATCAGTTTTCGTGCGGATTGTCCTCACTCTTATACCAATCATACGAATAGTGAAACAGTGCTCCATATAGCCTTAAAGTATGGTTTCTAAAAATCGAAAATTTCACTTATTAAATACAACTCCGAATTCCATGACGGGAATTCAGAGTTGTATTTTTATTTTCAGACGATAAATAGTATGTTATAAAAAACTTCTTGTTAAAAATAGTATAGTATAATATACTTTTGTTGTCCGCGCGGATGTTATCTCATAGTTTTTCAATCAGCAGGAAACAAATGATAAGTATGAACTCAGGAAGGAGAAATGAAGAATGCCGAATAAACAAAATAAAAATGCCATCCCCTCCTCTATAGGTCTGATAATTCTCGGCATTATTGTTATTGCAGCAAATTTACGTGCCCCCTTAACCTCGGTCGGTCCTTTAGTGAGTCACATAAGGGATGACGTTCGTATTTCAAATACATTAGCAGGTTTGATAACAACGGTACCTTTGCTTGCCTTTGCTTTACTATCGCCTCTAGTACCAAAATTAGGACGAAGGTATGGGGTTGAACGTATCATTGTGATTGCCCTAATTTTTTTGACTGTTGGCATTGTAATACGTTCTTTATCTGGTGCAGCTAATCTGTATATTGGGACAGCAATTCTTGGATTCGCAATTGCCGTATGTAATGTATTATTGCCAAGTTTAATCAAAAGGGATTTCCCAAATAAAATTGGCTCCATAACAGGTATTTACTCCATTTCTATGAGTTTATTCGGAGCAATCGCATCGGGAATTAGTGTTCCGCTAGCCGTGAACGCAGGTCTAAAATGGCAGGGAGCATTGGGAATATGGGGTATTCTAAGCTTTGTATCGATTCTCTGTTGGCTACCCCAATTAAGAAATCAAACGAAGAAAACAATCACGACGAGTCAACAGATGGCCAGCAACGACGTGAATGTTTGGCGATCCCCTCTTGCCTGGCAAGTAACCTTGTTTATGGGTATACAGTCCATGGTTTTCTATGTGTTGATCGCTTGGTTGCCTGAAATTTTAAAGCAGCAAGGAATTGACGCAAACCAATCAGGATGGATCCTCTCGATAATGCAGTTAGCTCTGCTTCCTTTTACCTTTATTGTCCCCGTTATTGCTGGGCGCATGTCTAGTCAACGTTTGTTAGTGGTGATCACAATCATTCTGCTTTTGACGGGAATGCTCGGACTTCTATACGGGAGCTCCAATATCATTCTGTTGTGGATTATAATACTCGGAATTGGTGGAGGTTGCGCCTTTAGTTTGTCCATGATGTTTTTCGGTCTACGTACTGAAAATGCGCATCAAGCAGCTGAACTGTCTGGCATGGCGCAATCGATCGGATATCTTCTTGCCGCAATTGGTCCTACCCTTATAGGATTTCTGCATGATACAACAAATAGTTGGAATCTGCCACTTTTCATTCTGCTTGGCGCTACGGTCCTACTCTATTTAGTCGGTATAGGAGCAGCAAGAAACCGTTTTGTAGGTAGCCGAAATAGTTTCGAACTGCCACGGAAAGGACGATAAATATGTTTGACTGTGCATTAACTCCTTTGGGAAATGCAGAGATACA
Organism: Paenibacillus sp. 05T425; assembly: GCF_056396205.1. NCBI lineage: Bacteria > Bacillati > Bacillota > Bacilli > Caryophanales > Paenibacillaceae > Paenibacillus > Paenibacillus sp. 05T425. The sequence continues at coordinate 222,571 of NZ_JBFTLA010000001.1, read as the reverse complement.
GGAATCCTAACGAGGACTGTAGCCAATAAGACAGCATGGCAGCTCACACATGATGAGCTGCCGTGCTGCCAACTAAAAAGAGGTTAGTAATTTATGTGCTTATGAGGGTTCAGTGTAATTTAGCAACCGGACAGTAAATAGAGGAAAAAGTTATTTTTTAACCACAGGCACCCAAAACTCGCCGTAGAATGTGCCCTCGCCGTTTTCTTTGCGATAGGTGGCATTTGGACCGCCGATGTAAGCATAATCAGTGATTCGGGCTAACACTTCGCCAAAAGCAAGGTAAGTCAACTGATCAAACAAAGTTTCCTTGTCACCATTTCCTGCGACCACGATGTACTCGCTCTCTGGAAACTCGATAATGCGCGTTGCGTCAGCTACTATCTTTCCAGCTTCTACCGCGAAATAATTCCACGGCTTGCCTTGATAAACCTCGTTCACTGACCATTCACGATCATCTTTTGCAGCGTCTTTGAGCTTAGCAAACCGCCCGTCAGCCTTGAGTCTGCCCCAAAACTCGGCTTTTTCCTGTTGCAAAGCTGTCATGTCTTGAAAATTGGACTGGATTGAAAAACCGTATGCGGTCAATGTGAATGATTTTTTGTGTTCAATTGTGTATTCTGCCATGTGAGCTCCTTTCAAATTATCACAAAGATTAGTTTTAGACTTTTTTTGCGCGAAGCCACATTTCACCGTAGAATTCACCGTTTTCAGCTGCTTTGACGAATGTTGAGTTACCGGGACCTACGTATTTGTAGTCTGTAAATTCTTGCAGCATGCCGCCGAAAACTTTGCCTGTGATTTCATCAGCAAGGCTGTTTTTGTCAGAGCCTGTGCCAGGCACAACGAGGTAGTCGCCAGCGAGGAAATCGAGGACGACCGCGTCATCCAAATTGAAATCCCCTATCACGCCGAAACCGCGCCAAGCCTTGCCGTCGATAACATAATTGATTTGATATTCTTGCCCGTCAGCCAGCGCGAGAAGTTCAGCAAGCTTGCCATTTTCAGTGATTTCGGCCTTTTTCGCTGCCGTTTTTGCTGAATTGCCTGCCCAGTCGTTGAAGTCCTCAAATGAAACACCGAAAGCAGTCATTTTGTAGTTTTCTGAGATCGTTTTGATTGAGTAATTAGGCATATTGTTCTCTCCTTTGTGAACTTACTTTTACAAGATCGATTCTATTTGCCGAATGTATCAAAAAATGATACTTTTTTGATACAATAAAAACATGAAGAAAACAGAGCGAGTAAACCTAATCATGCGCTATATCAATAACCGCGCACATTTTACGATTGCCGAGATTCAGCGGGAGTTCAAGATTTCCCGCGCGACGGCGATCCGCGACATTAATGAGATTCAAGCGATGGGTTTTCCACTGACTACCGAACTGGGGCGCGGTGGAGGCTACAATGTCCTACAAAATCAGTATTTACCTGCAGCACGTTTCACGCCAGATGAGCTGAAGGCGATATTTATCAGTTTTATGGCTTCGAAAAATTCACAGCTGCCTTATCTGCAAAATCGCCGCTCAATCACTGAAAAACTTATCGGCATCGCGTCGCAAACTCAGCAAGACGAGCTGATCGAGCTGAATAATATCTTGCTTTTTGAAAATACAAATCCTGCTAATCCGAATCTTTTGGAGCTCGATGATGCAGCGCCTGCGGAGCTAAACCAGTTGATTTCGCTTGCTGTACGAGATAAGCATTTACGCTTGAATTATGAGCCGAGTCTTGGATGGCCACAGTTACTGGACGTTTATTTGCTTCATATTTTTAACTCGAACGCCCAATGGCTAGTCGAAGTTTATGATTTTGATACGGATGAGTTTCGTTATCTGCCTGTTGATTTGCTGCGGGATTCTGCAATTTCTGAGCTTGATATGAAGTACTCCGAGCAAGAGATTTTAAGCAAAAAAAGAATGGGTTCACGTCAGTCCAATCTTGTTGTGAAGCTCGATACGACCGGGATTCAACGCTTTAAACGCATGCACCCGCCGGGGATTATTTTGTCCTTTACCGGAATGTTTCAATCGAGCGGGATATTCAATGTTCAGTTGGATGTGACCGATGTTGAGGCGCTGTCTTATTACGCGGATTGGCTTTTGTTTTTGGGGAAAGGAGTCGTGTTTGAGCGTATTCCTGAAGAGTTGCGCTTGATTTTGGAGGGTCGTTTATCCAATATAAGATTTTCTTGATTTTTAACAGAAGTCATTTAATGCGTCGGGTTAATGCCCAGAATAGAAGAGCCAAAGCACTGACAATTGCACCTAACAAGCACACGCCGTTCCAGCCTGAGTAAGCATAGATACTGGTGGATGCGATTGACCCGGTGGCACTTCCAACGGAATAGAAAATCATGTAACCAGCAGTGAGCCTGCTGCGTGCCTCGGGGATCAATGTAAGGATCATGCTCTGGTTGGTGACATGAACGGCTTGTACTGCAAGGTCAAGAAGGAAAATACCGATGATTAATGCGAGAAGCGAATGTTGAGTATAACTTATTGGCAACCATGATAATAGCAACAGAATTAGTGCCACTCCTGTGGTCCTCTGCCCTAAACCTCGATCGGCAAGACGACCTGCTCGCGCTGCCGCTAATGCCCCAGCAACTCCAGCGAGACCAAACGCTCCAATCGCAGAATGTGAAAGAGAAAGGGGCGGAGCGCTGAGAGGCAACACGAGAGAAGTCCATAATATACTGAAAGCAGTAAAAATCATCAAAGCTAGCACGGCACGAATTTGCAGGATTCGTTCTTGTGCGAACATCGTGAGCAGCGAACGAAGCAACTGTAGGTAGGATAATGATTCTCTTTTGTGCTCATCACGCGGCAGCACCCGATACAATACGCATGCCATGATTAGCGTTAATACCGCAGAGACAAGGTAGACAGAACGCCAACCGGCTAAATCCGTTAATACGCCAGCGAAAGTTCGCGCTATTAGAATACCAATAACGATTCCACTTGTCACCACTCCCACAGTTCTGCCACGTTTGGTTGGAGCAGCCAAGGTTGCAGCGAACGCAACGAGCGTCTGTGTCACTACGGCAAGCAATCCAACCGCAGCTATGCCTATGAATAACACCATGCTGGTGGAGGCGGTGCCAACCACAATCAAAGCCAACACGGATAATAGTATCTGTCCGGTGATCAGCCAACGTCGATTTAACAGATCGCCGAGCGGCACTAGCAATAGCAGTCCGAGTGCGTAACTCGCTTGAGTGATTGTAATTACAATGCCGACGGATGAATGAGTAATACCGAACTCGTTTGAAATTGCGTCCAGCAACGGTTGCGCGTAATAGATGTTGGCGACTGCCAGTCCGCAGGCGATTGCAAATAAGAGTGCCACTTTATGAGATATTAAAGATGCGGGTACTGATTCTGATGCTATAAACGCTTCTTGAGCTGGTTCAACGTGTCTGTCTGTGAAATCCACGGTAATGACATTCGGTTCATCAACAATCTTTCCCAAAGATAACGCCTCCGTTTACGTTTATCGGATTTATAAAATAAAATACTGATTGGTATGAAATGTTTCCTGAAAAATATAACTTTAAAAAAGATAGCTGTCAAGATACTCCTGCGAAGGCTAGACTCAAAAGAGTGAAAACTCTTTATCCTGTCACTATTCGTGGTCTATGGGCTGTAAAAGGTTAATCTTATTGACAGAATACTCTTCACACAATAAAATTATAACATACCGTTCGATATGAAAAGAGGAATTGTTATGGCTCGACAACGCGAATTTGATGAGGAAAAGGCATTGGATGCAGCTATGCAACTATTTTGGGAAAAAGGGTTCGAAGCTACCTCTGTAAGCGATTTGACATCAAGAATGGGCATTCAGCGACCAAGCATATACTCCACCTTTGGAGACAAAAAAGGACTATTTGAAGCTGCGTTGCGCAAATATACGAGTTCCCATGCTGCCTATGTTCGCGCCAATTTTCAAAATAGTACTTCTGTTAAAGAGGCATTCCGTGCCTTCTTTGAAAATATGGTGGCAAAAGAATATGAAGGTGGTCCGAACTGGGGGTGCTTTTGCATCAATTCGATGGTGGAACTTTCGCCCCATGATGAGAAATTTGAAATCCTAACAAGAGAACATCAGATGTATCTTTCGGTAATATTTCAAGAAACGATTGAACGAGGTTTGCGCTCAGGTGAGCTTGATACCGCTATTAACGCAAAGAGTTTAGCACAGACACTAGTCATATCGTTAATAGGAATCACTGTGATTATGAAATCTCGTCCAGAACGATCGTTTGTTGATAACTCTGTAAAGGAAATACTTGCATTATTAAGATAGAATTAAAAAATAAAGTGCCCTTAAGCTATCAACAGAAGATGTAAGCTGCTTTTTGGTGAAGGTTCGTTCTAATTTCGCGACCCTGGGCTGGATGGAATATTCAGATCACTATTCATTCGTCATCCCTGGGACCGGGAATAGTGGGGGATACCCTTAGTAATGATTAATTGGTTAAATCATTACGCTAACGGCACACTTTAGAGTAATGACCAAGGAGCAGAACCGTCTTAATGGTTCTGCTTCTTTATTTTCGTTGAAGCAACTGGTAGGAGAACATCGTACGATACAGAAGTCCGGTACTAGAAAATGATGGTACTATTCCTAAATTATCGCTGTGATACACTTAGTAATAGAGTAAGTAAGGGAAAGAGTCTTTTGGTCTACTCGAGAATTATATTTAATGATTTAAATAGAATAAATTGAGTATAGAATGTGGGGTGATTATGATTAAAAAACTAATTTTATTTATAATAATAATTGTTATAGGCATTATACTTATTGAAGGTATGAGGGTATTGTTAAACCCATTAACTCGGTCAGAAGACACAATAAGAGAAAAATTGTTGACTCAAATTCCATTGGGAACCGATATGAACGAAGCTATCGATTTTGCAAAGAGAAAGAAAGGATGGTCAGATATCAAAATAGATGATGCAAATGGTTATAATAGTGAATTGGGCATAAAGACAACTGTAGGTGAAAAACACTTTTCAGTTCATGCTGGAGATTATCGTAGTCTTTTGAATTTATATTTTTTTGTAGCAGATGTAACAATCTATTTTGGTTTTAACGAAAACTCCGAATTAATTGATATTCGAGTCAGGAAAGATATAGATTCACTTTAAATAAGACGAGAATAGTACGTAATCAGCTACAACCACAGTAAAAAAATATAACAAGGCAATCCTTAAGGACTCCGCGGAAAAAACTGCGGAGTCCTTTTTGCGGCCGTCAATAATGTTGTGCAAACTTGGAACTAAGGTTCATACTTCAGTTACAGCAGCAGATTCAGCAGCCATTTTACCTTTGCAGGAAGCCCTGGGATATGACCTTGTTCAAAGTCTGTTCATACAACAGAGAAAGGGTTAGCAAAAAAATGATAGCGTATTAGTGAAGACGGTCAATTCTGGGGATTGTCCGTCTTTATTTGTATTAGGTTACATGCGTATCGTAATTAGATAGAGAAACCTCCGGGGAGAAGTGCGTTTACTAAGAGCAATTAGCACATTAACGAAATTATTATCTTTTAATTTCTGGATTCGATACGTACTGAACTGCAAGATCTCGCATAGGGAATAATTGTAGCGATTGCTCGTGAAACAGGTGACCCTGGATCATGACTGAAAATTAAAAGAAAAATGTCGGATTGATGATAGTGAGCGACTTGCGGTTTAGGTATGATGTATGAATAAAGAAATTGAAGGAGAAGAATTAATAATTGGCAGATCGTAGCGTTCAATAATTGCAGACTATAATGGGTGCTAGTATAAATGGTGGGCGAAAAGCCGCAGATGGACAACCTGCTTGTATTTATTATTTGGTTTGAGGAGGCAAAAGAAATGTTTCGGTTATTGATCGTGGATGATGAAGCCATTATCGCAAACGGCATTAAGTCTAGCGTCGAATGGAGGAAGCTGGGGATCGACAGAGTAGAGACGGCTTATAACATGCGTCAAGCGAAAGAGGCTTTTGCCTCGGTTTCGTTCGATGTGATGATCTGCGATATCGAGATGCCGCAAGGAACGGGCTTTGACTTGTTCGCTTGGGTACGAGAGAGTCATCCGAAGACGGAGTGTATTTTTCTTACATGTCACGCGGAATTTGCCTATGCTAAGCGGGCGGTTCAGCTTGGAAGTCTAGATTATCTTTTGAAGCCCGTCCCGAGGGAGGAATTGGAGAAGACGGTAGACAAGGCGCTTGAGAAAATTCGTCGGGTACGTAATGATGATGCTAAATTGCTGGAACAGTTTTGGTCCGAGGTGCTTCGTCAGGAAATTCCGTCGCGATTGGATCAAATCTTGGAGCAAGCAAAACGGCATCATCTTCCCTATACAGAAGATACGATGTTACTGCCTGTGCTTTTCCATCTGGATTACTGGGACAAAAAGCTCGGTCCGCGGGATGAGCATATTATGTTTTATGCATTACGGAACGCTATGGAGGAGCTCGTTCTGATTCATTACGAAGCCTCCCAAGCGGTCTACTTAGGCGATGGCGTCATCGTTGTTATTATTCCGTCCAATAGCAATTCCGATCTTTTTGAAGAGGGGCTCCGTCTGGAAATACAGCAACGCTGCGCAGCTTATATACAAGCTTGCAATATGTATTTTTATTGCCATCTTTCGTGTTATGTAGGCGATAAGGTCACCATTGACCGATTATCTGTCATGTATAATTTGCTCGCCGAAACGCAGCGAAAGAAACTCAATACGACGGATCGGGTACTGGTCCTTGACGAGATGCCGCAAAAGGAGCTGGAGATTTCGAGTCCGAATATGAAGGTTTGGTCCGAGATGCTTCGAAGGTCGGAGAAAGAGAGGATGCTCCAAGCTATGCTAGCGCATTTGGAGGTATGGAAGAACCTTGATCATTTAGATGTGAAGCGGGTTCAATTCTTTTACCAAGGCGTCCTCCAGATGGTGCTTCACACGTTGCAGGAGTCAGGCTTAAGAGCAGAGGATATTTTACACGAGCATCTGGCACCGGAACGGGCGATGGTCGCGACACGCTCGGTCAGAGATTTGCAACAATGGGTGAGCGATGTCATCGAAACCGCCGTATCTAGCATGGAGGCTCTGGAGTCTAACGAAACGATCGTGGAAAGGATACGACGGTATATTTCGCTGCACCTCGACGAGGAGCTCTCCAGGCAGTATATTGCGGACCATGTCGGGTTAAGTCCCGATTATGTCGTTAAACTATTCAAGAAGGAAGTGGGTTTGTCGATCACGGACTACATCTTAAAGGAGCGGCTGTCTCGGGCGAAAGAACTTTTGCTGGGATCGAATATGTCGATCAGCGAGGTTGCGTTGTCGGTCGGATACCCGAATTTTTCATACTTCTCGACGCTGTTCCGCAAAGAAACATCGATAACGCCTCAGGAATTTCGCAAGCAGCGTATCTGACGGGCATTCTGAAAATTTGAAAGCGATCTGCACTTCTATTAGTGGACTAAGGAGAAGCATTTATGTGTTACTCTATCGGACGCTTTTACGGGTGCTTTTTGCGTTGACGATTAAGGGAGGACAATGACATATGAACAAGAAGACGGGCAAGCCCTTTATCAATTCGATTCGATTTAAGCTGATTGCCGGATTAATCATTTTAATGCTCCCCATTGTGACTTATCTGATCTATAACAACGTTTATTCCATCAAAGTCGTCAGAAATCAGGTTGCCGCTTCAATTAGCAGCACCGTGAGCCTATATATAAATATCGTAGATCAAAGCTTGGATTCCGTAGATGATTATTTAGTAAGGCTAATTATGGAAGAGAGGGGCTTTCTGCCGCTTGAGAAGGCCGCCTTCAAAGATCTTGATACCTATCAATTGGAGAAATACCGCGTGTTCCGAAAAATGGATGAAGATATGGTTTATAATCAAGCGCTTGATTTTACCTTTATCTATAATACGGCTAACGACGATATGTTGTTTGTGCCGAATCGGCAAAAGGAAAGAACGGATACGCCAAATTGGGATGAAGTGAGGAGTCCGTTAACCGAGTTGACCCGTTCGCGCCCGCTGGAGGCGGCGTTCGGGAATTCATGGTTCGACATTAAACTCGGGGATGACTTCTATGTTATGCGCGTTATGAGGTCGGGCAAGCAATATATAGGAATGGGGATTAATATCGATCTCCTGCTAAGCCCAATGGACCTATTCAATCTTGAGGGCGGAGCGCAAGTCGTATTCACCAACGAGCGGAATGAGCCGCTTGGGGATGAGCGATTTTTTACTGAACATGATATAAACTTGGCTTTTCAAAGCAATGAATATAGGCTAACCGGGAAAAATAACGATTTTCTCATCGTTGGGGAAACCTCATCCAAGGGGCCCTTTCATTTGGTGACGTTAGTGCCGGATGATCTGATTTTGGAACAGCTGCCCTATCTGTTGCGGATCACGTACTTGCTTGCCATTGCTTCCATATTAAGCGTAGCTCTTGCTTTATATGCGCTGCGAAAGGTTGTGCTATTGCCGATTCATCGGACTCTCGTTGCCATGCGCAAGGTTAAGGAGGGGTTCTTGGATGCACGGATACCCACCGCTCGTTCTTCCAACGAGTTCGAGACGATGAGCGATACATTCAACGGCATGGTAGCTGAAATTCAACAGTTGAAGTTCAACATTTACGAGGAGCAGATCATGACACAGAAAGCGGAGCTTCGGCAGCTTCAACTGCAAATTAACCCTCACTTTTTTTTGAATTCCCTTAATATCGTTTACTATCTGGCCTTGGATAAGAAGTTTTCTTTAATCCAAGAGCTTTCTTTGTTATTGATACAATATTTTCGGTTCATGTTTCAAAGCGGCGCGGACTTCGTTTCTCTTCAGGACGAAATTAAGCATACCGTCAATTATTTGCGAATTCAAAGCTTTCGTTTCCCCGGCAGCCTGACCTATGAAGTGGATTTGCCGGAGAAGCTGCATTCCGTTTCTTTGCCGCCCCTAGTCATTCAGACGTTTGTCGAAAATGCAATCAAGTATGCGATCGATACCGATCGGCAAACACATATCCAAATTTTAATCCGGGAATCCTCACATGATGAAATGAGTATCCGAGTCACGGATACAGGTCCTGGTTTTTCAGAGGAGTGGCTTAACAAGTTGCAGCAAAATAGGAATCCGATGTCCGATCAAGGAGAGCAGATCGGGATATGGAACGTGAAACGGAGGCTGGAGCTGCTCTATAACGATCGAGCAACGATTCATTTCAGCAACCAAGACGGAGCGGTTGTAGAGATCAGCATGCCAATGAAGAAGGAGTAGGCGCCTCCTGTCTTATCCAAACCGATAATAACGGAAATTTAAAAGAAGAATGTCGTGTTAGTGAAAGTGTGCTCCGCACGGTTCCGTTATGATGGATTCATAATGAGGCTTGAACAAGTAGGAATTAGGAGGCGAGAGCGATGCGGATCGGAGCTATTGAAGCTGGAGGAACAAAGTTTATTTGCGGAGTAGGCAATGAAAGAGGAGACATTTTCGAAAAAATCAGTTTCCGGACTACAAGTCCAGAAGAGACTCTTGGACAAGCGGTCGATTTCTTTCAATCGCGGCAGGTTGAAGCAATCGGCATAGGTTCCTTCGGTCCAATCAATCTGCAACAAAATAGCCCGAAATACGGCTTTATTACGACAACGCCCAAATTAGGCTGGTCCGATTGCAATGTGATTGGCATGTTAAGTCATCATTTTAAGGTTCCTTTCGGTTGGGATACGGATGTGAATGCGGCGGCACTGGGAGAAGCTTCTTGGGGAGCGGCAAAGGGATTAAATAGCTGTGCGTATTACACCATCGGCACGGGGATTGGTTTAGGCGTTTTTATAGAAGGACGCCTTGTTCACGGCATCATGCATCCGGAAGGCGGGCATATCGCTGTAAAACGTCACGAGTTGGATGCGTTCGATGGGAACTGTCCGTATCATCAAGATTGCTTGGAGGGAATGGCGGCAGGACCCGCTATCGAGGCTAGATGGAACCGAAGGGCCGAACAAATCCCCGAAGACCATGAGGCTTGGGAAATGGAAGCTTATTATATTGCTCAGGCTCTTGTCTCCACGATCTTGACCTTATCGCCGGAAAAAATAATTTTGGGCGGCGGAGTTATGAATCAATCGCATCTTTTTGCATCGATACGTAAGCATGTTCAACGCATGCTTAACGGGTATTTAAATATCGACGCGATAACTTCCGGGATTGATCAGTATATTGTACCTCCTGCATTGAAGGAGAATGCGGGTATATGCGGCGCGCTGGCTTTAGGAATTCAAGCGTTAAAGGACGCAAATAAATAAAGGTTTCAATTTTAAGACGAGTAGAACTGAAATTCAAAGGTCGCATAGCTGAATATTGAAAGCGCGTATCTCCCCTTATATCGGACAATAGAGAGGCAACAGGCTGTCCCATTGAAAACGTACGGAGGAGGTTAAGAATCGACAACGCGGTCTTTCTAGAGCAAGCATTGGACTAGTGAAATTCAACTTTAAGAGGGGGATGGAAAGCATGTTAAAAAAGACGTTATCTTATTCAGTTGCCGTGATCATGATTCTTGCGGTACTTGCGGGATGCGCGGGTAATGCAGGAAACGAAGGGGAAACTTCCGCAGGGAATGGTTCTTCCAAGGAAGTGTATACGGTCAATTTCGCATATCATGCGCCGAAGGAAGGCAATCAGGAAGAAGTAAACAAGCTTATCAACGAGTTGACGATGAAAGATTTGAATATGAAAGTGAATCTAATCCCGCTTAGCTGGGATACCTACAACTCGAAATTGCCTATGATGCTTGCGTCGGGCGAGCCTATCGACATTTCATTTGCCTTTTCGTTCAGCATGCCAAGCTTCATTGACGGCGGGTACATTGTAGATGCATCCGATTACACGGAGTATACCAAGGACATTTACGAGTTGCTCGGCGATGAGCTGGATGCCGGCTACATCGGGGATCAGCTTGCTGGCTTCCCAATGATGAGTTCGCGAGCGACACCGTCTGGAATCTTTGTAAGAAAAGATATCTTTGACGCTCTCGGCTATAAAGTGTCCGACTTCAATGTAACGACAGACGACTATTCCAGCTTTGATAAGATCACGGAAATGTTCGCTAAGGTAAAGGAACAATATCCCGATATAATACCATTCGACGGCTATCGGACATTTGGCCTAAATGCATTAACGTACGTGGATGGATTGGGTGACAGCTTCGGTGTCTTGGAGAACTACGGTCAGACGACAACCGTAACGAACTGGTACGAATCGGAGCAGTTCAAGCAATTCGCTACGTTGAACAGAAAATGGTATTCGGATGGATACTCCTCCAAGGATATCGCAGTGAATAAAGAATTAGGTCAAGCCAAAATGAAAGCCGGGAAAACATTCGCAATTTTTGCTTCATACGGTCCGAACGTCATTACGGAGTTGAAATCGCAAACGGGCTACGATGCCGTTATGATTCCGGTTTCCAATAAAATGAAATCCTCATTAGCGGTCAGCGGCGCAATGAACGTTGTACTAAGTACGTCCAAAGACAAGGCGAAAGCGTTCCAATTTCTGAATTGGGCGTACACGAACGCCGAGTTTAACGATCTCCTCAACTGGGGGGTTCCAGGAAAAGATTGGATCATTAATGACAACGGACAGGCGGATTACCCGTCGGGCATTACCTCATCGACAGTCAATTACCATTCGGACTACGGCTTTATATACCCGAATCAGTATTTGATGCATCCGTGGGCGGGCAGTCCGGAGGGGATCTGGGAAACGTACAAAAATTTCGATAGCGATGCATTGATTTCGAAGGCTTTCGGATTTACGTTCGACGCGGCTCCTGTGGCCATGGAGGTATCTCAGTTGAATTCGGTGCTTGCAAAATATGAAAATCCGATCAGTTTCGGTGCAGTCGATCCGGAGGCAAATCTTAAAAAGCTAAATGACGAGCTATATGCCGCAGGCTTGCAAAAGGTTATGGATGAAAAACAAAAACAGCTAGACGCTTGGTTGGCCAAGCAATAGTTACCACATTGCACGATTCGGGGGCTGCTTCTATCGGAATCCAGCCCCGAATCGGTTAAGGGGATATCGATCAACGATGAATAAGAAACTCGCCAACCTTAGAGAATATACTCCGCTCTATATCATGATGTTGCCCTGTGTCATTTATCTCATTATTAATAATTATATTCCGATGGTCGGGATCGTATCGGCATTTAAAAAGTTTCGCAGCTCCGATGGAATCCTCGGCAGTCCGTGGGTCGGACTGCAAAATTTCGAATACTTGTTTCGCTCAAGCGACCTGGCCATCATTCTTCGAAATACGATTCTTTATAACGGCGCGTTCATTATCGTAAATACGGTCGTTGGTCTCCTTGTAGCCATCTTAATTACAGAAATTAAGAACGAACGAATGAAAAAACTGTATCAAAGCTCCATTCTGTTGCCATTCACGATGTCGATGGTCGTCATTAGTTATATCGTCTTTGCATTTCTTAGTCATCAAAACGGCATGCTCAATAACAGCATTTTCACAAAAAATCCCGTTGAATGGTATAGCAATCCTACATGGTGGCCTCTGATTCTGATCGTAGTCGAGTGTTGGAAAAATGTTGGATATGGCGCTCTGATCTATATTGCGGGCATTACGACGATCGATCGATCCTTGCACGAAGCGGCAGCTATTGACGGGGCGGGCAAATGGAAACGGATTACGAATGTTACGCTGCCTTCGTTGGTTCCTTCCATTATTACGTTGTTCCTATTAAGCGTCAGCAGAATCGCTTACTCGGACTTTGGTCTGTTCTATTTGATTCCTCAAAATTCCGGAAGCTTATTCAATGTTACGGCAACGATCGATACGTATGTGTATAGCATGCTGATGGCTCCCGGCGGTATAGGGCGCTCGGCTGCCACAGGCTTGCTGCAAGCCGCGGTCGGATTGGTATTGATTATTTCGGCGAACGCGCTTGTCCGCAAATTGAGCTCCAAAGATGCGATTTTTTAGAAGGGAGGCCATATCTATATGATTGAAAATAAAGCATACCAGATTTTATTCAACTCTATCCTGTTGTTAGTCGCATTGCTCATGATTCTACCATTGCTATTGCTATTCATATCCTCTATCACGGACGAAAATACGTTGATTGCCAACGGCTATTCTTTCTTTCCATCCCAATTGAGTCTTGGCGCCTATGAATATATGGTTTCGAATTCTTCTACCATCTTGCGAGCGTACGGAATTACGTTTATTACAACTGCGCTCGGGACGCTCCTTGGCCTTACGATTACGGCCATGATGAGTTTCGGTTTATCGATCAAGAGCTTGCCGGGGAATCGGGTCATCAGTTTTTTTATATTTTTCACTATGCTCTTTAACGGCGGGTTAGTGCCGACCTATATCATGTGGACGAGCTTGGGAGTTGTCAACACGTTAGGGGCATATGTGTTTCCGTTCCTGTTGACGAACGCCTTCAGTATTATTTTGGTTCGGTCCTACTTAGCCTCGAACATTCCAAATGAATTATACGAATCTGCCAAAATCGACGGCGCGGGTTATTTCAGAATCTTTTTCCAGATGGTTCTTCCACTAGGGAAACCGATTTTGGCTACGATCGGACTTTTCTCGTGCCTGCTCTACTGGAATGATTGGCAGAACGCGCTATATTTTATCACAGATCCGGATCAGCTCAGTATTCAGGCATTGCTGAATAAGATGAATCAGAACATTCAGTCCGTCATCTCGAGCTCCGTTTCGTCAAGCTCAAGCGCTGTCACTAATTTACCTCAAGCCTCCATACGGATGGCGATCGCCTTCGTAGCGATTCTACCTATCCTCGTCCTATATCCGTTCCTGCAAAAATATTATGCAAGCGGAATTATGGGGGGAGCCGTGAAAGGCTAGCATTTCGCAAATATCGGATAAGAGGATGGTTGAAATGGAAGTTAAAATGGCGATTGTCCCAGGGACGCCTAATGATGACAACAGGGAGTATTTGCCTGAAGCCATTAGAAATTCGGATATGGTTGTGAACGAGAATGGCAACAACTCGATGGTATATCCCGAAAGACTTAAGGAATATACCGATTCATTGGCTGACGGGATACCGGATACTTGGTATGAATATGTTCCGTCCTCTTATGACGGGACCCGCAAGGTGCCTCTGGTCTTGTCGATGCATGGAGGATTGATGACCGGATGGGGGCAGGCGATCTACTCCTCGTGGACGCTCGTAGCGGATCGGGAAGGGTTTATTGTCGTGTTCCCCAACGCTCACGAAAGACGAATATGGACTCTTGAAGTCGAGAAGAAAACGTTCGAGGTGTTAGGGGCGCCAAGCCCGAGCGGTTTTTACATGCACACGCCTCCGGAAAAGCCGGAAGATAACCATGATTTGAACTTTATACTTGCTCTGATTAACAGAATGTCGCACAAGTATAACATTGATGAGTCCAGAATTTTCATGCAGGGCATGTCCATGGGGGAAATCATGACGAATCAGTTCGCCCGGTATCATGGCCAGTGGCTGGCAGGGCAAGCAGGGTCGGCGGGCGTCACATGGCCGGAGGTCATTTTCGACGAGCAAGGAGACGTCATCAATCGCGCTGGTCCGCTGCCCGTCTGGCAGTCTCGCGTCGAGCATGAGAGTTTACCGCTGCATGAAGATGAGACAGAGGCGTTTGTAAAAAGAAATCGCGACTATTGGAAGCAAATCAATGGCTGCCAGCAATTACCGGAAATCAAAATTGTAGGCGAGGACAACTTTGCTTTTTACAAAGGCGAGCATGCGGACTTCGTTTTCCGAGACGTTAAGAATAGAGATCATGGGCAAACCTTTGATGACGCGGAGGTCATATGGGACTACCTGTTCTCGGGCATACGGCGCGGAGAGAACGGCGAAATCATGAACTTCGAACCCTTAAGTCCAAGGAGAGGAGATGCATATGGCATCGCCTTGGCGGAGGGCAGCTCGAACGCGTACGTCAACAATCGTTTGGTTAAGATGAGCGGGCCTGCAAGGAAACATCAAAAACTGAAATATCATGGCCTTAGCGGCGACGCAATCGTAAGAGGAGAGTATTTCTTAGTGCCGGTCTCGTTTATCGGAGAGCTTTTTGAAGCGACGTATCTACCTGCCGATGGAGGGCTTTCCTCCGAATTGGTGCTGAAGGACGGGAGAAGACTGCAATTCGCCCGAGGAAGTATCGGCTGCGTTGTGGATAACCGCGTTCATTCCATGTATTGCGAAGCAGTATTTGGCAATGGGGAACTCTATCTTCCGATTGAATGGATTTGCAAGATGCTTTTTAACAACCACGTCACTTGCTTCGAAGACGTGCTGTATATTACCGATCACGATGCCGAGCTTTCCTTAAACATGGCCCTACTTATCCGTGACGAAATACTAACATAAAGCGGGTGGTGAGGACTCTATGAAGGACCTAAGCAAAGCAAGCGTCACGAACGAAAAGGTGCAAACGGTCTGGAACAAGGCCTTTATTAATGTATTTGTGATGAACGTATTTCTAATGCTGGGATTGTTCATGACGAATGTGCTTGTCCCGACGTATGCCGAACATGTTGGAGCAACAGCTGCGATCGTAGGCTTAGTAACGAGTATGTTTGCGGTTACCGCGCTTGCGGTTCGTCCTATAGTGGGGCCGTCAACGAGCTATTTTCGGAACAATCGATTGCTTGCGGCTGCCGTTGTTATTACTATAGCAGCGTTCGTT
Organism: Paenibacillus sp. 05T425; assembly: GCF_056396205.1. Taxonomy (NCBI): domain Bacteria; kingdom Bacillati; phylum Bacillota; class Bacilli; order Caryophanales; family Paenibacillaceae; genus Paenibacillus; species Paenibacillus sp. 05T425. The sequence continues at coordinate 206,824 of NZ_JBFTLA010000001.1, read as the reverse complement.
TGTTACGGATTCGCCGAAAGTGTTTCGATGATCATTGTTGGGAGACTTCTTCACGGAATCGGGATGGGTTTTTTTGCGCCTGTAAGCATGGCCCTCGTCAGCGATACCTTGCCCAGTAACAAGCTTGCTTCGGGAATCGGAATATTTTCATTAGGGCAGGCAATCGCTACTGCCATCGGCCCGGCTATTGGCCTGGAATTGGTCCAACGATTCGGATATCGGGGAACGTTCTTCATCGGAGCTCTGATTATGGGGATTGTGCTGGTGCTCTCGCTGCGGTTGAAATCGGATCCCCCGGAAATGAAGAACGGCTTCAAGATCAGGTGGATCGACATTGTTGCCCGTGAAGTGATGGTTCCTGCGACAATCATGTTTTTTTTAGCAAGTGCTTACTCTTGCATTAACGCATTTATCCTCATTTATGGCGGGGCGGCAGGGGTAAAAGAAATCGGTCTTTTTTTCACATCTTACGCCATTTGTTTATTCATTTCCAGACCGGTTAGCGGAAAGTTAGCGGACAAGTACGGGGTGGATAAAACGCTTATTCCAGGCATGATCATCTTTGCGCTGTCGTTCATCTTGCTTAGTTATTCCAGTACGCTTCCAATGTTCTTAATATCGGGGGCCGTGTCGGCTTTCGGATACGGGATCTGTCAGCCTGCTCTTCAGACGCTTTGCATCCAGATGGTCTCCAAAGAACGGCGTGGCGTGGCTGGGAATACAATCTTTATTGGCGTCGATACCGGATATTTGCTGGCGCCTTCTGTCGCAGGCTTGATTGTAACGTTTATACAAAGCCATGGCGGAGACGAGATAGCGGGATATGCTGTCATGTTTCAGTTCATGACAATACCAATTTGTATGGGGCTCATACTCTTTTTATGGAAACGAAAAACAATCCTTTCACAAATAAAAGATAGAAATTAGAGATCAGGAGGCAGCTTCAATGTCCATTGCAACTTTGAATTTCGAGAGTGAATACTTAAAATCGAATCACCAGATCAGCATTATTTTGCCCAACAAGCCTCGGGACCTCCCTGCTAAGGACTACTACGAAAGCCAAAAGAAGTATAAGGTACTATGGCTTCTCCACGGCACGTACGGCGACCATACCGATTGGCTTCGTAGAACGAACATAGAATTGTACGCTTGCGAAAAAGACCTCATTGTCGTGATGCCGAGCGCTCTCAATAGCAATTATTCGAACTGGGATAGCAGCATGCTTGGTTTCGGCATGTACGACTACTTGACTAAGGAGCTCATGCCATTGATTTACAACTGGTTGCCGGCGTCAGACAAGCGCGAGGACAATTTTATTGCGGGTCTTTCCATGGGCGGACGAGGCACCATAAAATTTGCTGCAAATCATCCTGATAAATTCGCTGCCGCTGCCGTATTATCCGCTGCCCCCGTCAATTTACAGAACTTGACGGAAGAGGATTTGCTCAAAGACGACTTTTTTGCCCGTCGCATGCGCGGAATGGTGGAAAACGCGGGGGGATTGCAGGCATTTAAAGACTCCTCCGAAAATGTATGGGATATATTGGACTCCCACGCGGGGAGCGGCAGACTGCCCCGGCTTTTATTCGCCTGCGGCACCGAGGATGCGATGATATACGAAAATCTGCTTCTCTTCAAAAAACATGCCGATGAAATGAAGCTTGGAGCCGAGTTTTGGACACTGGAAGGGTACGGACATGAATGGAGATTTTGGGACTTGGCCATTCAGCGCGCGCTTGAATTTTTCGGCCTTGAGGATACAGGGGCAAGTCCATATTAGAGCGAGTAAGAAAGGATCGTGACCACATGAATCAGAAAATCGTCATTATTCCCGGAACGCCAAACGATGATAATCGCGAGTATCTCCCCGAGATGATCAAAAGCACGGATATGGTCGTGAATGAGAATGGAAACAATTCCCAGGTTTACCCTGCGAGATTGTCCGAATATACGGATATGGTGTTGGACGGCATTGAACATACTTGGTACGAATACGTTCCGGCTTCCTATGACGGAACGAGGGATGTGCCGCTAGTCTTATCGATGCATGGAGGATTAATGACAGGGTGGGGGCAAGCCGTCTATACTTCCTGGACGCTTGTCGCGGAGCGCGAGGGTTTTATCGTTCTTTTCCCGAACGCCGGCAAAGACAAATTTTGGATTGTTGAAACGGAGAAGGAAAAGATCGAAGAAGCGCTTTCCTTTAAAGTGGAAGGAAAATCGATGCATTTGCCTCCTGACAATCCCGAGGACAACCAGGATATGAATACGGTTCTCGAGCTTATCGAACGGGCAAAACACAAATACAAAGTCGATGAGGGCAGAATTTTCATCCAGGGAATGTCGATGGGGAATATGATGACGAGCCAGATGGCGCGGTACCATGGCAAAGTATTTGCGGGCAAGGCGGGATCCGGCGGGCCATCAAGTCCTGGCGTGTTATTCGATAAAAACGACGAGCTCCTGAATCAAGCGGGGCCGCTTGCGGTTTGGCAGACTCGGCTTGAGCACGATCAGGTACCGCCTCATTTCCATGGCGATACGGACTATGTCGTCAAGCGAAATCGCGAGTATTGGAAGCGCATCAATCAGTGCCGCGAACTGCCGGAAATCAAAATCGCGGGAGAGGATAACTTCGCCTTCTACAAAGGCGAGCATGCGGACGTTGTATTCCGCGACGTCAAAAATAGGGACCATGGACAAACCTTCGACGACGCAGAGGTCGTATGGGATTATCTATTCTCGGGCATCCGACGCGGAGAGAACGGCGAAATCGTGAGCTCCGAGCCTCGAATACCGAGGAAAGGCGATGACTATGCCATTGCCTTGGCAGCGGGCAGCGCCAACGCGTATGTTAACAATTCCTTGGTTGCGATGCGCGGACCTGTTAGGAAGCATCAAAAGCTGAAGTATCATGGACTGAGCGGAGATGCCATTGTAAGAGGCGAGTACTTCATGGTGCCGGTCTCATTCCTTGCGGATGTATTCGACGCAACGCATCGCGCTGAGCACGGTGGACATTCCGTTGAGCTGCAGTTTAAGGACGGGATGACGATGCAATTTGCCCGTGGCAGTATCGGGTGCGTCGTGGACAACCGCGTGCATTCCATGTATTGCGAAGCGGTGTTTAAAGACGGGGAGCTCTATATTCCCATAGAGTGGATATGCAAAAGATTATTCAATAATCACGTCTCCTCCTGCGGGGATGTCCTCTATATTACCGATCATCATGCTGAGCTGTCACTGAATATGGCGCTTCTTATCCGCGACGAAATATTGACAAAGGATGGAGCGTAGCCGATGGCCGTTATCAAAATGAACTTTCTGTCCCAAGCGCTGAACATGCAAACAAATATTACAGTTGTTTTGCCCACCTTCAGCTTTGCCGACAGTATGGAAGGCATCGGCGCGAGCTACCTGCCTGGAATGAAATATCAAGTCCTGTATTTACTTCATGGCGGAATGGGAGACGACAGCGATTATGTGAATTTCACTAATATTGTTCGCTACGCGGATAAGCACAAGTTGGCTGTCGTTATGCCTGCCGCTAATAATTCAAGCTACACGGATTATGACGGGACGGATTTTTACACGTATATTTCGGAAGAATTGCCTAAGCTTTGCGAAACGATGTTCCCTATATCTTCTCAAAGGGAGGATACGTTTATCGGAGGCCTGTCGATGGGCTCTCATGGGGCAATGAAGATCGCAATGAATCATCCGGAGAGGTTCGCGGCCGTACTATTGATGTCAGGGGCGTCCTATCGCCCTGGCGTTCCAAGCGTAGTCAAAACGGTAGACGGTACATTTCACTTCGATGTCGACATAACTGTCCCTATAAAGAGTAGTCTTCAGGCGAAGCTGGATGATCCTGAATATATTCGGGATACCGTGAATGACGTGTATAGCATAGCCAGAAGAAACGCCCAGGAAGGTAAGAGACTTCCCACTGTTTTTATTCGCGTCGGTGACTGCGATCACGCTCTCTATCGTACGATTCAGGCGGAGAAGGATCTTCAAGAGTGGGGCTATGACACAAGAATGGAGATTGTACCTGGAAAGGGACATGATTGGGATTTCTGGGACGAATCGCTGCGTATCGCTATCAGCGGCTGGTTGCCTCTGCGACATCAAGCAATCTATCCCCAAAACGAGAAAACGGAGGAAAACAAGTGAAGAAAATAGCAAACCAAGTCATGTTGATCACTTATGCGGACAGCATGGGCAACCATTTAAAGGATCTGTACGCCATACTGGACGAGCATTTCGACGGAGTGTTCGGCGGGGTGCATATTCTCCCCTTCTTTCCCTCCTCGGGTGACAGGGGATTTGCGGTAATCAACTATGACGAAGTCGACCCGGCATTCGGCAATTGGGATGATATCAAGAAATTTTCCGAGAAGTACTATCTCATGGCAGATTTCATGATTAACCATGCTTCCATCCGAAGTGAAGAATTTAAGGATTATATGAAGAACGGCGACGCCTCGCCCTACAGCGACATGTTTATCCATTGGGACAAGTTTTGGCCGAATGGCGAGCCTACAGAGGAAGAATTGGAAACTCTCTATCGCAGGAAGCTTCAGGGTCCGTATAAGGAGTTTACCCGCGATGACGGGAAGGTCGTCAAGATTTGGAATACGTTCTTCGAAGAACAGGTGGATATTGATCCGTGGGCTTCCTCCACGCAGGATTACTACGAACGGAATTTGGGACGCATTGCCGAGTATGTCCCGCTCATCCGATTCGATGCCTTCGCCTATGCGTCCAAAAAACCGGGTACGAGCTGCTTCTTTGTCGAACCGGAGGTATGGGACGTGCTGGATATCGGCATGAAGCCGATACGGGATCGCGGTACGGAAATGCTGCCGGAGATTCACGAAAACTATAAGATTCAGTTGAAAATGGCGGAGCAAGGACACTGGGTGTACGACTTTGCCTTGCCGATGCTCATGCTTCACGCTCTAATGACCGGACGTACGGATCGATTAGTGAATTGGATGAACATTTGCCCACGCAAACAATTTACGACTTTGGATACTCATGACGGCATCGGAGTCGTCGACGTGGTTGGGCTGCTCGATGATGAAGAGATTGATTTCGTGAGGGAAAGAGTAAATAAGAAAACCGAAGAGCTTCAGCAATATTACAAGCTGCCTGGCGGTGTAGTGAAGATGTCGGGAGCGAAGGCAAGACAATATCAGCTTATGAGCACCTATTACTCGGCCCTCGACGAAGACGATGAAGCCTATCTCCTTGCGCGAATCGTTCAGCTTTACGCTCCCGGTATTCCTCAAGTTTACTATGTGGGAATGTTGGCCGGCGAGAATGATGTTGAATCCCTGAAACAAATAGGCGAGCCGCGGAGTGTAAACCGCCACAATTATAGCAAGGAAGAGATTGAAGAACGGTTGCAAGTTCCGATGCTGCAACGACTGCTTGAAATGATGCGCTTCCGCAATGCCTATCCGGCCTTCGACGGCGAGATTGAGATCGATGATCAAGCGGAAAACGGATCATTAGGAATCACTTGGCGGAATGGGGAGCACTGGACGGCGCTTCATGCGGACTTCAGGACCAAACAATATCAGATTACGTACGCAGACGAGAATGGAATGAAGGCTACTCTATAGGAGGCGGAGCATGGCGATTTTGCGGTACAATTTTCGCTCGGAAATATTGGGCTTAAATACGAATGTCACGGTATGCTATCCGACAGGTTCCTTGACGACAGGCTTAGGCTACCAACATCCTATGCTTAAGAGCGACGACAAGATGCCTTATGAACGAGGCATGAAATTTCAAACGGTATACGTGCTTCACGGTGGCGGGGAAGACGATACGATACCATACCGTTATACAAGGCTAGAGCAGTATGCCGAAAAAAACATGGTTATGCTAGTCTCTCCTTCCGTAAATGACAGCCTTTATATGAACACGACTTACGGTTACAAGTATTTTGACTATTTAACGCAAGAGCTTCCCATGGTGGTGCAATCCTTATTCGCATCCGCTGTCGGCAGGGAGAACACGTTCGTGATCGGAATGGCGATGGGCGGAAACGGAGCGCTTGGCTTAGGTCTGATGCGTCCCGATCTTTATGAGGCGGTTGTCAATTTGTCGGGCGGCATCGGTGTCACGTTGGACCGGGAGGAATATGTACGGAGCTTGAATTGGCATTTCCCTAGGGTTCGCGACACCTTGCTCGGAGAGAGCGAATTCATTGGCTCGGAACACGACTTAAGATGGTTCGCGGAAAAGAATTTGGCTGATGGAGTGAAGGTTCCGCAGTTTTTTATTGGGGTAGGCGAAGAGGACTTCATTCGCGATCGAGTTTTTGAAGACTATGCCATTTTGAAACGGTTAGGTTACAACGTATTCTACGAAGAAGCCGAAGGGATGAAGCACGACTTCGATATGTGGGATATTTACTTGGATAAAGCGTTGAGTACGTGGTTGCCTCTCAAGCGGGAACCCATTTACGAATCAAATAAGAATGTGGTTTGAGCGTATAAGGGAGAAAGAAAAGGAGGAAGGACAGAATGGACTTTTTAAGCAAAGTTGCTCCGGAGCTTAGACAGGGCTTGGAAGTATTGCCTGTACTGCGATTGCCCGAAGATTTGCCTATGGCGAGGCAATTCTCTCCTCCGCCGGTCGATAAATCAGACGCCGTCCTCACGACAGAGCGACAAATTGCCGGTGCGGAAGATAGCGAGATGCTGGTCAAGATCTACCAGCCGGCTCAAAGGGGGACGGATCAGCTGCCTGCCCTGCTTTGGATTCATGGCGGAGGATATGTGCTGGGCCATCCTAGCGGAGATGATGCGCTTTGCCAACAATTCGTGGAAGCTGCCGGCTGCGTTGTCATTTCTCCCGATTATCGATTGGCCCCGGACCATCCTTATCCGGCAGCCATAGAGGATTGCTACGCCGCATTGGTCTGGGCTGCAAGCTCTTCCGAACAATTGAATATTGATCGATCAAGAATTGCGGTGGGTGGAGCAAGCGCGGGTGGAGGACTGGCTGTGGCGCTAGCCTTGCTGGCTCGCGATAGAGGCGGGCCTGCCATCTGTTTTCAAATGCCGTTATACCCAATGATAGACGATCGCAACGTGACTCCCTCCAGCCACGAAATTACGTATCCTCCGGTTTGGAATAGAGCGAATAACGAAGCGGCTTGGAAGTTGTATCTCGGCGAACTCGCTCACGAAGACATTCCGCCTTATGCTGCAGCCAGCCGCGCAACGGATCTGGCTGGACTGCCTCCTCTATATACATGCGTTGGACAATTGGACCCGTTCCGGGATGAAACCATTAACTATGTCGCACGTTTAGCGCAAGCTGGCGTCGATGTGGAATTCCATCTTTATCCTGGCGGTTATCATGGATTCGAGATAGTCGTACCGGAAGCTGAAATCAGTAAACGGGCCAAAAAAGGATATATGGATGCGCTAGCGAGAGCTTTCAATCGTTAGATCGAATGAAAGACAGAGATAAAAACCTTGTGTGATCGCAATGGCAAACGCCTTACATGTTTAAGCAGCCAGTCGTCGGAAATCAACCGGTGACTGGTTATTTAGTTTTTGCCCGAAATGCAGCGCCGGCCTTGTCCCGCAACCCCATTGGGCGATTGTAAAAGGAATGAGCCAAATCCATCAATGCCAGTCAGATCCGCGTGATCTGATTGGTTTTTTTGTTGAATAGGCTACTTCCTATATAGCTTGCGATATTCAGTAGGCGACTTCCCGACTATTTTCTTGAAGACCGCGTTGAACGAACCGTTGTCATGATAGCCGACAAGCTGCGAAATCATACTGATTTTGTGCGAGGATTCGCGTAATAGCTCACAGCTTTTTTGGATGCGGGTATTTTGTAAATACGATCTAAAGGGTTGACCGAAATGTCTGAGAAAAAGACGCTGTAAGTGCCTATTGCTCCACTTCGAAAAATGAGATAGATCCGTTAAGGTGATGGATTCAGATAGATGTTGTTCAATAAAGTTTATTATTCCGGTGAAATCGGCATTGTCCATTGTCGACATATCGTTAGTTGCGATCTTAAGCCTGTATACGAGAGTAATCAATTGGCTTAATAGTGCGTGCAGCATCGTTTTGGTACCGATATTTGGAACGGACATTTCGCGGTAGAGCGTACTCATCAGTCGTTCAATCGAGCCGTCTCTATCGAATACGGTGAAGTAGGATTGCGTTTTATTTTCCAGCGTCGCTAGATGCTCCATAATCGAAGCATCCTCGATTTTCGAAGATAATATTTCAATCATTTGCCTATCAAATAAGCAATTGTAGACGATTAGCGGTTCTTCGCTGTACTGAGGAGTGGAAGGACGGAACACATGAGAAACGCCGACGGGTATGGCATACAACATGCCTTTATGCACGGGAAAAGTCTCATGCTCAATATGGTGAAATCCCTTTCCTTCGGCGACATAACAATACTCGATGAAGTCATGAGAGTGAAAGGGAACGGTAAAGTCTTCTGCATAGCGGTTTATGTATAGATGCAAGTTGTTTTGCAAGAAAAACTCACTCTTGAATAGTGCACTATTCCGATTCATTCGAAATTCACCTCTATTATTAAAATGACGCATTCACGGATGTTTTTTGTCCTGATTAGCACATGTTTTGTCGATTTCAATCGTTATTATTATAAATTAGGACCAATATAAAAATCTATACAGTTCGTTGATCGTGAGAGGAGCAGCCAAGAGAACATATGAACGGTATCTGGCGAAGATCGATATTAACAAAATTGTTTATGCTCTTTTGCTTGACCGTGTTGCCTACCTATGTGCTATCCGTCGTCCTATACAAATGGGGGACGGAGGAGGTTGTTGAGAAAATCAACACGTCCTCCTATTCGCAGATGACGCAGTACATGGATCGGCTGGAGCAAGAGGTGCTGCGCATGCAGGCGATTCAATACGAATTTCTGAATGACAGGGACTTGGATCGATTGTCTACCATCGTCGATTATATGCCGTGGCTAGAGCAGTTCTACGCTCTTCGGGGGTTAGGGCAACGAATTAATATGATCAAGAACAGCAGTGCTTATGCCAAAGACGTAAGTATTTTTTTGACGCGGGCCGGAAAAGTGATTTCGACCTCCGGGGGGATTAGTCCCCTTGAAGATGTGTCAGGGCTCGACATAAGAAATTTGGACCCAAGCTCCAAATCTCTCGTCGCCTATCGTCAGGGTGAACTGTACGTAGACTTCTATAATATAGTCACCGACTTCTCGGATACGAACCTGCCCTTGTTCAAAATCGAGATCATGCTGGACAAGACCGTTTTTCAAGCCGATCTCGAGCACTTCGGCGGGGAAGAGGTTAACGTTCTCATGCTATCGGATTCAAGTACGAGCCGCGTAATCGGCAAAAGCAATGTCGATGAGCCGAATCTGGCGGAGATGCTCGACGAGGCTAATAAACGGAAAGGAAACGGGGAGAAGCAGGGTTGGGTCGAACCGATTACGATTAATCAAATCGAATATTCGATGTTGGTCGTCAAGTCTGAAGAGCTGAACATGACTTTCGTTAAGTTCGTTCGCAAAGGTCAATATTTGGAGTCGCTAGAGAAATACACGGTCTGGTTTTGGGCGTTTTCCGTCATATCGTTTCTAGCCATTTCAATGTTTGTTATCTCAATGTATAAGGTGGTCTACAATCCGCTGCGCAAGCTGTCTTCGGCGTTCAAGCGGGTAGAGAGCGGCAATCTGAACATGACCATTACGGATTCCAGCAATAATGAATTCGGATTTATATACCGATCCTTCAATCGGATGGTCCATGAGCTTAAGGTGTTGATTGAACAAGTGTACGAGCAGCGGATCTTAACGCAGCGGGCGCAGATGAAGCAGCTCCAGTCTCAGATTCATCCCCATTTCCTCTACAACAACTTTCAGATTATATACCGAATGGCGAAGCTGGAGGATCATGAGAATTTGGCTGATCTGTCGCTTAAGCTCGCGCAGTATTATCAGTACGTCACGCGCAACACAAGCGATGATGTACCGCTCGCCAGGGAAGTGGAATTCGCTCGCATGTACGTCGATATTCAATCCGTCCGATTCCAGAATCGGCTCGTCGTGCAATTTGCGGAATTGCCTCCAGACTGTGGGCATATTATGGTTCCTCGCCTTATTTTGCAGCCGGTGCTGGAAAATACGTTCGAGCATGGGCTGAAGGACAAGGCGGCGGATGGCCGATTATCGGTTTTCTTCGGGATGGAAGAAGAACAGTTCACGATCTCGATTGAAGATAACGGAGACGCTTTGACAAGCGAGGAGCTGCAGCGGCTGCAGACTCTGTTCAACACCAGTGGTTCGGCAGATGCGGAAGTAACCGGTCTGGTGAATATTCACCGAAGAATCCAAATTAAATTCGGCAAGACGAGCGGCATGCGGGCGACCCGCGGCAGCTTGGGCGGTCTGAAAATCACGATTGCGTTATCGAAGGAGGCGAATAACGATGTATAGGCTGCTCATCGTCGACGACGAGCCTGTCATAGTCGAGGGACTGTACCATTTATTCCAGCAGGTTACCGATATGGAGCTTGATATTATAACGGCTTATTCGGGCAACGAAGCGCTGGATTGGCTGAACCGTACGAGAATCGACATTGTACTGTCAGATATTCAAATGCCGGGCTTGAATGGCATTCAGCTTATGGAGGAAATACAGCAGCGCTGGCCGGCATGCAGAGTCGTCATGTTCACGGGATACAGTGATTTCGATTATGTATATCGTTCGATCCGTCATGAAGGCGTCCGTTACTTGCTCAAGAGCGAAGGTGACGACGTCGTATTGGATACGGTCAGAAAAATGGTTGCCGAGATCAGGGACAAGCTGAAGGCGGAACAATGGACGGAGCTCATCGAGAGCCAAATGAGGAATGAGCTGCCCCTCTTGCAAAAGGAGTTCATCCTGGACGTTCTCTATGATCCCGCCACGGCAGAGGCATTGATGAATGGCCAATTGGAACGTCTGCAAATTTCGCTTAGCAGCGATCGTCACGTTATTCCGTTAATCGCGCGTCTTGACCCCTGCGATAATCCAATCACCATGGATGAGCAGACGAGACAGCTTTATACACTTAAGCAAGCTCTCGAGCGATGCTTGGAGGAACGGTTTCGTTTCGTTGCGATCTCGTTAAAACATACGTTATGGTACGTAATTGTCCAGCCTATCGAACTTACGCAAGTTAGCGATGCCGCCTTGTATGTAAGGGAAGCTTTGGCTGTTGCGCAGCGTATCTGTTCGGAGTCGTTCGAGCTGTCCGTCTCTTTCGTCCATTCGGCAAATGAGGTGAGCTGGAGGGGGCTGGGGCGTGCCTTTCCCTATATGAACGGACTTCTCGATTACCGAATTGGACAAGAGAAGGAAGTGATTTTGTCCGAGCCGATCGAGCAAGCGGATGTCTCGAAGGGACTTTCCGCGGAAAGGCTCAAACTCGTGGAAGGTTATTTAATGAGCGGCAATGATAAAGGCTTTGTTGCATTCATAGAAGAATGGATCGGCAATGAGGAAAGCTTTGGCGGAAGAACAACGCAAGCTTATGCGGAAAATTACTATACATTGATCGTTTATTTGCTTCAATCGTTTCAACGTTGGGACTTAACGGAAAAGCTGTCTACGCTCGTCGATCTGCGGGCGTTGCTCCGATTGGACAGCTATCGTTCATACGAGGAGATGCTCGGTTTATTCCGCAGGCTGGGTGAGAGCGTCGTGCGTCTCCGGAAGGATGAGGAGGCGGATCAATTGGAGCGGCCGATTCGATTTCTGCAGACATACATTAAGGCACATCTGGCGCAGGACTTATCGCTGGTCAAGCTGGCGGAGCTCGTTCACTTTAATCCTTCGTACTTATCCAGGCTGTTCAAGCGGGTAACGGAGGAGAACCTATCGGATTACATCAACCGGATGCGGATCGAACGATCGCTAGAGCTGTTGTCTGATCCCGACATGAAGGTTCAACATGCAGCGACGTCCGTTGGTTTCATATCGGTATCCTACTTCAATCGGGTATTCAAGAAGATGGTCGGCAGTACGCCGCAGTCGTATCGGGATGCACGCCAAAGCAAGTCAATATAGGAGAAGAAAACAGCGGCCAAGGTCAAGATCGGACGATATGAAAGCGCATACCCGCGCGGGATAATAAAGGAGCAACATAAATCAAGAAAGCAAAACGATGGGGAGGTCGGAATGATGAAGATGAGAAAGAAGTCCGGCATATTGCTGCTTGTTGTTGTTCTGCTCGTTTCTTTGTTGGCTGCGTGCTCGAACAAGGCAGACAATGACGGCAAGAAAACGCAGACTAGCGAGCAAAGCGGCAATGGATCAGATGCACCAAGCGGAGAAGAAGAGGTCGGTGATCCTTTCGGAAGGTACGAGGAGCCGGTTGAGATTACGTTCGCGGGTTATATCGACGATACGATGCAAAAGAATTTGCTCGTTGATGGCCTTTCTTACGAAGACAACCAATGGACAAAAATTATTGAAGAGAAGCTCAACATCAAAGTGAAATACAAGTGGATCTCCAAGACGGGAGAGCAGTCCGCGCAGAAAATGAACCTCGCGCTCGCATCGGGAGACATTCCCGATATACTCGTGCTCGACCCCGTGCAGCTGAGCCAAGCGGCGCGAGCCGATATTTTGGCAGACATAAGCCCTTACATGGAGCAATATATGTCGACTGAAGTGAAGGGACTTGTGTCGCGGATCGGGGAATCGGCGAAGCAGGCAGCGACATTCGACGGCAAGGTTCTGGGCTTCCCGAGCACGAACGACCTGGCACCGGAAACCGGCTTCCTATGGTTACGCTCCGATTGGCTGAAGAAGCTGAACCTGGAGCTGCCGAAATCATGGGCGGATGTCAAGGCGATCAGCAAGGCGTTCGCGACGCAGGATCCGGACGGGAACGGCAAAAATGATACGTTCGGTCTTTCTCTTAGCAATGATTACAACACGATCGAAGGCGTAATGAACGGCTTCCATGCCAATACGAAGATATGGGTGGAGAAGGACGGCAAGCTGGAGTTCGGAGGCATTCAGCCCGAAGCGAAGGCAGCTTTGGCGGAGCTGGCCGACATGTACAAAGCCGGAGAGATCGACAAAGAATTCGGTCTTAAGGGCGGAGATAAAATCGCCGAAGGAGTAGCGAACCAGCAGATCGGTATGACATACGGTCCGTTCTACCTGTCCCTGCATCCGCTTGGCGAGGCGCTGAAGTCGAATCCCGATGCGGATTGGACAGCGGTCTTGATTCCATCGATCGACGAGAAGCCGGTTACGAGCACCTTCACGCTCGGCTACGGCAGCTTCTTCACGGTACGCAAAGGCTTCGAGCATCCGGAAGCGCTAATCAAGCTGCTTAACCTCTATTACAAAATGTACACCGAGGATTATGCCCAGTACGGCGTCAGCGGGAACGGCAAAGAAAATTGGAGGCTTTCGCCTGTCGAGATACGCGATGTTTCCAAGAACGTCAATACGTACTTGGCTATCAAGGATGCTATTGCAAGCGGCGATACGAGCAAGCTGATCGGCGAACAGAAGGCGATGTTCGACAACGTGGACAAATTCCTGAAGGGCGACGCGTCCATGTGGGGCTGGTACAAGGTGTTCGGAGAAAACAGCACGGAAGCGGGCATCAAACAGTTAATGGACAACAAGCAATATGTTCAAGACAAGTTCGTAGGCTCGCCGACGAAGACGATGATTACGACAATGACAACGTTGAACAAACTTCGCGAGGAGACGTTCTACAAAATCATCATGGGCAACTCGCCGACCGACGAGTTTGAATCGTTCGTGCAAAGCTGGAAGAAGCTTGGCGGCGAGCAAATCACGAAGGAAGTCAACGAGTGGTACGACGGCGTAAAGTAACATTTTAATTGCGATCAAGGACTAAGCAGCGGCGGTTAACCGAGTACTGCGGCGCTTCGCTGCTTAGACGATCGCGATATGACATTTAACCGAGGTGGACGATTATGAAGGGCTTCAGAAGTTCCAAAACCTTTTCGCTGCATATGATGCTTCTGCCCGCTGTCCTGCTTGTGCTCGTCTACAGCTATGGCCCGATGATCGGCGTGGCCATTTCGTTCCAGGATTTCATTCCTGCGAAGGGGTTGTTCGGCGAGCAGGAATGGGTCGGATGGGACAATTTCAAATACGTATTCAATATGCCGAATTTCATGCAGGTCATTATGAACACGATCACGATCGCTTTATTCAAAATCGTGCTTATCCTCATCGTTCCGATCGTGTTTTCGCTGCTGATCAATGAAATCAAAGGAAAGACGCGCAAGAAGCTGGTCCAGACAAGCATTTATCTTCCCCATTTTCTTTCATGGGTTATACTGGCGGGCATTTTGCTCGATGTTCTGTCTCCTTCCACGGGGATCATCAACAAATTTTTGTCCGTTCTTGGCATCGAGCCTATTTTTTTCCTTGGAGACAACAATTGGTTTCAATTCACGATTATTACATCGGATATTTGGAAAGAGTTCGGTTTCAGCACCATCATTTATTTGGCTGCCATTACGGGAATCAACCCGTCCTATTACGAGGCGGCCGTAATTGACGGAGCTAACCGTTATCATATGATGCGATTTATTACGCTGCCTGCCATCTCCTATGTCATCGTGCTGCTCGGGGTGTTAAGCCTGGGCAACGTGCTCAATGCCGGCTTCGACCAAATCTTCAATCTGTACAGCCCTCAGGTATACGAGAGCGGTGATATTTTGGACACGTTCGTCTACCGATTCGGACTGATGGACGCACAATTCGGTCCGGCTACCGCTGTAGGATTGTTTAAATCGGTTGTTTCCTTCGTATTCATTACGGGCTCCTATTGGATTGCCGTGCGCTTCGCAAACTATCGCATCTTTTAACGGGAAAGGAGGGATCTCCAATGAACGTATTCAGCGGAAAAAAGATAAAAGCTTTCGATGTATTCAACGGGTTGTTTCTAACGGCGGCGGTGCTGCTATGCGTGCTGCCGTTCGTTCATATATTGGCCGTCTCGCTTAGCTCGAGCACGGCAGCTACGAAGGGAGTCGTCACCTTTTGGCCGGTCGAATTCAACTTATATGCTTATGATTTCGTATTGGGCCGAATCGACTTTTGGAGGGCCATGTACGTATCCTTGGAGCGCATATTGATCGCCGTGCCGATCTGCATGCTGCTCACTGTTCTTGTGGCGTATCCGTTGTCTAAGGATCATTCGATCCTGAAGTCGCGCTCCGCGTATGTTTGGTTTTTCTTCTTCACGACCATATTTAACGGAGGGCTTATTCCGACTTATTTTATAGTCAAAGAGACCGGCCTTATGGATTCCGTCTGGTCGCTCGTATTGCCGGGCGCCGTGCCTGTATTCAATATCATCGTATTGCTTAACTTCTTCCGTCAGTTGCCGAAGGAGATGGACGAAGCTGCCGTGATGGATGGAGCGGGGCACTGGACTGTGCTGTGGAAAATATACATCCCTACCTCGATGCCGTCGCTTGCGACGCTGCTGTTGTTCGTCATCGTGTTTCACTGGAATTCCTGGTTTGACGGCATGATCTATATGAACGATCCGACGCATTTTCCGATGCAGACGTATTTAAGGACCGTCGTAACGATGCCGGATCTAAGAAACGTAACGCTCGAAGATTTGGAGAATCTAAAAAACCTTTCGGAGCGGACGGTCAAAGCTTCGCAAATTCTTGTTGGCGCGCTTCCGGTATTGATTACCTATCCGTTCCTGCAACGGTATTTTGTTAAAGGCATGGTTATCGGCAGCGTTAAAGGGTAACGGGAGGAGAAGTCAAAGCAATGATCCTATCTAATTTGCTAGTGCAATATTTGAAAAATCCGATCGGGCTGGAGAGCATGAATCCTTTGCTTAGCTATACGCTGACGTCGGACGTCTCTCATCAAGCGCAAACGGCTTATCGCATTCTAGCCGCTTCAACACAGGAGCATCTGCGGCAAGAAATCGGCGATGTATGGGATTCCGGAAAAGTATTCGATTCGAGACCTTTCGCTATCGAATATGCGGGCAAACAGCTGAGGTCCAGACAACGAGTGTTTTGGACAGTGAAAGTATGGGATAAGGAGGATATCGAGTCCGAGTGGAGCGAGATCGCGGTTTGGGAAATGGGACTGCTTAACGAGTCGGATTGGACCGCTAACTGGATCGGGCATGGGGACGGCATGAACGCGAATCCGTCAGCGGCGCCGCAAGTTGCGTACGACTTCGAGCTGAAGAGCGAACGGAAGATTGCTCACGCGCGCGCTTATATAAGCGGGTTGGGACTATTCCACGCCACGTTAAACGGCCAGAGGCTGGACGATGCCTTTTTTCATCCTGGCGAAAGCGATTATTCGCAGACCGTTTATTATGAAACCTTCGATGTGACGAACATGCTGCGACGCGACTCGAATGCGATAGGCATCGTAATCGGCAACGGCCAATACGTCAACTTTAAGGTAAATCCGGTCATGACGCTTGAGGATGGGACAGAAGCGCCCGAGCATCGGTATCAGAAAAATGACAGCGGTTATACAAGGGAAGGGATCTACGGGGAGAAAAAGGTGCTCGCTCAAGTAGAGGTCACCTACGACGACGGCGAAGTCGAGATCGTTGCGGCAACGGACGAGACTTGGAAGCTGACGGACAGTCCGATTACGTTCAATAACTGGTATGGCGGCGAAGATTACGATGCCACTGTAGAGTTAGATGGCTGGGACTTACCGGGCATGGACCGAACCGGTTGGAATGATGCGGCCATCATGAAGAAGCCTCTGGGAACATTAAGAGGAAGAGAATTTCTTCCTATACGGATGATCGAGAAGTTTCCCGCCGCTTCCGTTACGAAGCTGGATAACGGCAACTGGCTCGTTGATATGGGGAGGAACGTTGCCGGATTTCCGGAGCTCGTTCTCCGCGGTACGACTGCGGGCGATCACGGGACCGTTATCTCCATGTATCCGGCGGAGATGCTGAACGCGGAAGGAACAGGCGTCGATCAAGCATCTTGTACGCAAAGCGAGTCGAAGAAATATAACTGCAGCATTACGAATCGTTATACCGTGAAAGGCGTTGGCGATGAGGCTTGGCATCCGATCTTTTGTTATCAGGGGTTTCAATTCGTAGAAGTATCCGGGTTTCCAGGTGAAGCAACAGTAGATAATTTCAATTGCTGCGTACTAAGAGCGGCCAACGAGAAGACGGGGACGTTCGAGACTTCCGATTCGGTCTTGAACAGGGTCCATGAATTAACGGAACGCTCGATCGAAAGCAACATGTATTTTTCATTTACGGACTGCCCGCAAATCGAGAAGTTGGGTTGGCTGGAGACGTCGCATCTCATGTTCCGTTCGATTACTTCCGGGTACGATATCCGGTCATGGATTCCTAAGATTACGCAGGATATGATTGATGCGCAAACGACCGAAGAAGATAATCGAAACGGAGATCCGGAGGGCAAGGGGTATGTACCTGCCATAGCGCCCGAATATTATCGGATCGTCGGACTTCACAGAGACCCGAACTGGGGCGGCGCTTGTATTCTGACCCCTTGGGAGTACTATCAAATTTACGGCGACATCACCCTATTAAGAAGAGCCTACGAGACGATGACAACGTATCTGGATTATCTGGAAACGCATACGCAAGATTCGCTTCTGATCGGTTATGCGCAGATGGGGGATTGGGGGCAGTTGAACGAAAGCACTCCGACCGTGTTGGTGGAAAACTGCGCCTATTACTATATGTTAAGCATCATGGTTCGCATCGCGGAGCTGACCGGGCATCACGAGGATACGGTGATTTACCGTTTGAAAGCGGAAGAGGTTCAGCGTAAATTCCACAATCACGCAGATTGTTATGAACCGGAAAGCAGACGTTACGGAAATGACAGTCAAGCGAGCTACGGCTGCGTTCTCTTCAGCGGCATCGGATGGAAGGAAAATATTGATCTTGCCGTGACGTTTCTGAAGGACGCGGTTCGGCGCAGGGATGATCATCTCTCCTCTGGCGAAGTGGGATTGAAGCAAGTATTCGCCACGTTAGGCTGTTATGGTGCAAGCGATGTCGTATATCGCATGGTCACGAATGATACGCAGCCCAGTTATAAATACTTTGTCGATAACGGGCTAACCACGCTTCCGGAATATTGGAATTATCAAGAATTATGGCACGGCACGATGGTCCGCTCCAGAAATCACGCCATGATGGGGCATGTGAAGGAATGGCTGACCTCTTATGTTCTGGGCATCCGGCCAGAGGAGCCGGGGTATCGGAAGTTGATTATTGAACCGTCGTTAACGGACCTCATCGAAACAGTGAGAGGCAGCATATGGAGTCCATATGGTCTTATTCGCGTGGAATGCGTTCGCAATGATGCCGGTATAACGTTAGATGTCGAGATTCCGGTTGGAGCGACGGCTGAGATTAGGCTGAAGTCCATTCCAGCGGAGCACTCAACGATAGGGTCAGGAAAGTTCAGGTTCTCCATCAACACGGACGGGGTAGGATCATTGAAGTAGATAGTTCTGTACAACAAGAAGTTAGGATTAAACCTTTATCAGGTCCATGAGGATTGCTAGGATAGAAACGAATCCTTTGAGCCAGAAAGAAAGGTAGGGTTACCCATGTTGAAACTCCAATATGACTCGCCTGCAATGCATTGGACAGAAGCGCTACCCGTTGGTAACGGTAGACTGGGCGCCATGATATTCGGCGGTGTAGAGAGCGAGAGAATTCAGTTAAACGAGGATACGTTGTGGTCCGGCTATCCTCAGGACGGCAATAATCCCGAAGCCAAGGAGATATTGCCGAGGGTAAGGGAGCTTATCGCCAAAGGCGAATACGCGGAAGCTGAGCGGCTCAGCAAGGGAATGCTTGGACCGTATACGCAATCGTATTTGCCGTTCGGGGATTTACGACTGTTCATGGAGCACGGCAATCACGCCAGTTCGTACCTGCGAAACCTTAATCTTGAGCAAGGCATCTGTTCCGTGAAATATAAAATCGGCGATGTGGAATATACGCGTGAAATGTTCGCCTCGCACCCCGATCAACTGATTGTGATACGTCTTCAATGCAACCGTACGGGGTACTTAAGCTTCCGCGCGAATCTGGATAGTCCGCTGCGTTATGAAACCTCTGCTTCGGAGGGGGAATATGCTATTCAAGGCATTGCGCCGGTACATGTATCTCCGAGTTATTATCCGACCGACGCCCCGATTCGTTACGGAGATCCGGCGAAATCGGAAGCGTTGCGATTCCACGGTCGTATGTTTGTTGCTCATGAAGGCGGGGAAGCTCGGGTTACACACGACGGTATTCACGTGTCCGGCGCAACCAACGCAACCTTATTTTTCAGCGCAGCCACCGACTTCGATACGCGGATTGGTATGGCTAGCAATGACTGCGACCCTGAGCAAACGTCCAAACATTATTTGCAACAAGTTAAACACAAAAGCTACGAGGACGTTCGGGGCTTGCATGTTTCGGATTTTGCCAAGCTGTTCAATAGGGTTACGCTTCGCCTTGGAGAAAGCAAGGCGCCGGATGACATGGCGACGGATCGAAGAATTGCCGCTTACGGTGGAAGCGATCCCGGCTTGGTCGAGCTCCTGTTTCACTACGGCCGCTATCTGATGATTTCCAGCTCGCGTCCAGGTACGCAGCCGGCGAACCTGCAAGGGATATGGAACGAGCACACCCGCGCGCCATGGAGCAGCAACTATACGCTCAATATTAATGCGGAAATGAACTATTGGCCAGTAGAATCATGCAATATGGCCGAAATGCACGAGCCTTTCCTTGACTACATTGCCCGCTTAGCGGCAAACGGCAGCCAAACAGCCGAAATCAATTACGGGGCGAAGGGATGGGTCGCGCATCATAATTCGGATCTGTGGGCCCAAACCGCCCCGGTAGGCGACTACGGTCACGGTGACCCGGTGTGGGCATACTGGCCGATGGGGGGAGTATGGGTATCCCAGCATTTGTGGGAGCATTACACATTCGGGCGCAATAAACAATACCTCAAGGATAAAGCCTATCCCGTTATGAAAGGCGCGGCTGAATTTTGTATGGATTGGCTGTACGAAAATGAAGATGGGTACTTGATTACGTCTCCATCCACTTCGCCCGAGCATAAATTCGTTCATCAAGAGGGTAAAAACGGTGTCAGTTCGGCAACTACGATGGATTTGACCCTGATTTGGGATCTGTTCACGAACTGCATCGAAGCCTCCGAGGAGCTTGAGATTGACGAAGCCTTCCGAAACGAGTTGTCGGCAGCTTTAGACAAGCTCTTGCCGCTGCAAATCGGCAAACACGGACAACTGCAGGAGTGGTCCAAAGATTTCGACGACGAAGACGTTCACCATCGGCATGTGTCGCACTTGTTCGGGGTTTATCCGGGACGGCAAATAACCGAGGACGCGACTCCGGAGCTTTTTGCGGCAGCCAAGACTTCCCTTGAGCGGAGAGGCGACGGCGGAACGGGCTGGAGTCTCGGCTGGAAGATCGGATTGTGGGCCAGGTTCAGGGAAGGTAACCGCGCGCAGCAGCTCATTTCGAACTTATTGACGCTTGTTAAGGAAAACGAACCGGATAATTATCACAGAGGCGGGGTTTACGGGAATCTCTTCGATGCTCACCCGCCATTCCAAATTGATGGTAACTTTGCGGCTACAGCCGGAATCGCCGAGATGCTGCTACAATCCCATCAAGGATATTTGGAGCTTCTTCCGGCTCTGCCAGATGCGTGGCCAAGTGGACTCGTCACTGGATTAAGAGCGCGCGGAGGATTCGAAGTGAGCATGAAGTGGACGCAAGGGAAGCTGACCGAAGCCGAGATTGTTTCGAGCCAAGATCAAACGTGCACCATAAAGTGCGGTCCAGACATCGAGGTTTGGGAAGATCAGCGTCAAATAAAGACGGTTAGAGCTTCCGATGAATCGCATCTGTTTTCCGTGGAGACAGGGAAACGATATCGGATAACGGCAAAGTAGCACGCGAGTGCAAGGGCATTATTCACGAAAGCGACACAGGTTTTTGACAGAATGATGAGGGTTGGCCTTAGAACGGCACATGAACGATACATTATGGTAACCTATACTTAAAAAATGAGTTATAGGGAGTGTTATCGTCATGCGAGTACAACCCAATACGGCAAGTATCGAACATATTCCGACCTCGGTCACGAAGGTCGTCTTCGAAACGATAAAGATTGGCATCATCAAGTCGAACCTCATCGCCATGATCGCCGGGCTTAGCATGGCGTTGTTCGTCCATGACTTGTCGTTCTTCGACAAGATCGGCAATATCGTGCTTGCTTTGGTCGGTTCTGCCCTTGTTATCGGAGCGGCCGGCGTCTTCAATAATTTATATGATCGCGATATCGACAGCATTATGGAGCGGACGAAAAACAGGCCTACCGTATCCGGAATCGTTGACCTCGGAAGCGGGCTCTTCATTGGAACGTGGATTGCCCTTGGCGGCGTGGTCGCGTTGTATATAGCTTCTCCGCTTTCCGCGTTCTTAGGTTTTCTGGGGCTGTTCCTCTATGTCGTGCCTTACACCATGTGGACGAAGCGCAGAACGATCTATAATACGGAGGTTGGAAGTTTGTCGGGCGCGATGCCTCCATTGATCGGTTGGGCCGCGATTGCGCCCGACATTTTGCATCCTGGAGCCATTGCGTTGTTTCTGTTAATGGTGATTTGGCAAATGCCTCATTTTTACGCGATCGGGATTCGCCGCATGGAGCAATACCGGGCGGCCAACATTCCGATGCTGCCGGTAGTCAAGGGGATTCGGCGGACATACTTGCAGATGAACGCGTATTTGGTAGCGTTGTTCTTTTGCAGCTTCTTGTTCTGGTCGTTCAATCCGTTCATCGCCGTGGCGAATGCGCTCCTGACCTTGGGCTGGTTGATCCTGAGCATTAACGGGTACCGCAAGAAGCCGGAGGATAAGTGGGCTCGTTCGATGTTCATTTTCTCATTGAACCACATTACGGTGCTGCTCCTGATGATCGTCGGCTACTCCATAGGTGCACCGTTGCTGTAATGAGACGAAGAGTTTGAAAGCCGAGAATCCTTGTGAACTAAGGATTCTCGGCTTTTTATTTTCATAGAGCCAGAGCATTGTACGAGAGATCGTACAATTCAGATAGGTAGTGTTCTTCAGATAACACAAAGTGTGCGGGAAGTCGGATTGGAGTCAGGAGCATTGTACGAAGAATCATACAAAGCAGGAGTCTTTTCATCCGAAAACGGAACACAATACGATTGTGGATCAAGGTTTTCCTTAGAATTCACCGCGAAACGTTAGCTTTGCCGCCAAGGACGGAGACAGCCGTTTACGCTTGCTATTGCGCATGATTGACTGAATACGATTATTAACGATATAATTTCCTTGTTGTGCAAAAAGTTTCCTAAGAATGCGGGGAGCGCATGTGAAATTAAAAGAAATTGCAAAAAAAGCAAACGTTTCGATTAGTACGGTATCGAGGATCATGAACAACCAGGGCAATTTCAGCGAGGAGACTCGCAAAAAAGTGTTGGATATTGCGAATGAACATTTAAAGCCGGGGATCGCTCCGACCAAAATGATAGGCGTATCCTATACGATAGTCGTAATCGTACCGGGCAATAACGACTTCTTCGATAATGACCCGTCTACTTCTGCGGACTTGAATCACTTAAAGGACGAATTCGAAGCATACGGCCATCAGATTCATATCGCGAAACACTACACGGACTTGCCGTCCTCTCCGGCATATAAGCTTTTGAGCGAGCAAAAAGTGGACGCAGCCATCATATTTGACCCTTTTGTAGGCGATAAGATGTTTGAAGAGTTTAACAGACTCGGAGTACCGTATTTATTTACGAATGGAAGAACCTATAAGGCCGGTCAAAACTATATTGACTACGATAACCGAAAAGGCGCTTATGAAGTGATTCGATATTTGCATGGATTGGGGCATCGGAAAATCGGGATGCTCGCGGGGCCAAAGAATCATCTCGTTAACTTAAACCGATTGGACGGATGCAAAGATGCATTTCGTGAGTTAGAAATGCCTTGGTCGGACACC
This sequence comes from Paenibacillus sp. 05T425, assembly GCF_056396205.1. Lineage (NCBI taxonomy): Bacteria > Bacillati > Bacillota > Bacilli > Caryophanales > Paenibacillaceae > Paenibacillus > Paenibacillus sp. 05T425. Next base: position 183,703 of record NZ_JBFTLA010000001.1, on the reverse strand, counting down.
AATGTTGTAATGGGTTCTTTCGATCCGGCACATGGCTATGAGGCAGTAAAGCGATTGATGAGCGAACAGCCGTCGACCACGGCGATATTTGCTTTTAACGATATTATTGCATTCGGAGCCATGAAGGGATTGGCCGAGATGAACATCCGTATTCCTATGGAAGTTTCCTTGATAGGATTTGATGATTTAAAGCTATCGGAGTTCATGGTTCCGCCGCTCACGACCGTCCGAAGGTTCAGATATGATATTAGCTCCATCATCGTGAAAGTGTTAACGGAATTAATTACGAACAAGAACATTTCCGAGGTTTCCATTAGTCTAAAAACCGAGATTATAGAGCGGGAATCCTGCTCCAAAGCGATTAAGGCATAGGTCGCTCTCCATAAATGGATTCGAATAGCCGTCCTCAGATACTACTATCTGGGGACGGCTATTTTGCGTTTACGTTTGCCTAGAATGATTTTGATTGACGGAGAGAACGAAGGTAGAATATACTAAGAGCGCAAATTAGTTGCGCAATTATTTTGCGCACGATTTCACTATTATGGGAGGGATGAATAATGAAAGGTTTATTTTCGAAGCCAGTAATGAAAGCGTTTACGGTATTGTTGTCGTTTATGATGCTGACAGGAGGTTCGTTTGCGGTGCCATTTCTTGACCAGGCTTCAGCGGCTGTGGGTCCGATTACGGTTAACTTAACGGAAACGCAAGAAGCGTTCAAAAATCCTTTTAAAGGATTTAGGCCTACCCGGTTTATGAATGACACCAGTTTTTCGAATCACGAATACGGAACTGTGTTCAAGCACTACATCAAATACACCGATTTGGAAAATGCGGCGTCCGACTCCGTGCAGAAAATCAAGGATTGGAGCAATGCGGCATGGGCAGGGATTGAAAGTCAGAATAAAAAGGTAATCCCTCGCGTGTTCATCGTCTACCCGAACGGAGGGGAGTATTGGCCGGAAGGCGTTCCTCATGGAGATGTGACAACGCAATGGACAACGGAAACATTGAAAAACCGTCTGACCGCTTTCATCCAGAAGCTCGGTCAAGCTTGGGATAATGATCCGAGAGTCGCCTATATCGAGTTAGGCCTGTGGGGGAATTGGGGAGAGCATCATATTTGGCCGGATAAGCTCGCCGACGGGACCGACCGGATGCCTCTCGTGTTCCAGACGGCATTAGGCGACGCAGCTTCGCAAGCTTTTCAAAACAAGAAAGTACAGGTGCGGTATCCAGATACCTTCCAAAATTATAGCTTCGGTTTTCTGTGGGATTCCTTCGCCTTAATCGATGACCTGTCGGGAGGGGAGGGCATTGCTGCAAGGAATGTGTGGAGAACGCAAGTTAACGGCGGCGAGGTTGCCTACGATTGGGGGCAGAAGCATATTCAGCCGGGTGATTCTCCCAATGACACGTTAAACGATCCGATCCATCGGGACTACGTCATCGACTGGATCAAAAAAACACATACGACAAGTCTGGGATGGATTGATTTGTACGATGCGGGCAATTCCGCCGTCTCGCAAGGAGCTGCTTTGATGCAGAAGGAATTCGGCTATCGCTTCGTCATCAATCAAGCTACCTATTCCGGCAGTGTGCAGCCTGGCGGGTCGATGAATGTGTCCTTCTCGGTCGTGAACAAAGGATCGGCGCCGTTCTATTACAATTGGCCGGTGGAAGCTAGTTTGCTGAGTAGCGATCGGACAGTTGCTTGGAAAGGCATATTCAATGGCGTGGACATCCGGAATTGGATGCCGGGTGACGATTGGAATAGCCAGACGCGCCAATACAATCAAGCGCCAGCCGTTCAACAAGTTTCCGGTGCTTTTACGATTCCATCCAATATGCCGGCGGGAACATACACCTTGGCGCTTTCCATTCTCGACCCTTACGGTTATAAGCCAAGCGCCAGATTCGCCAATACGAACTATTATACAGGCGGCAGAACACCGCTTGGCAAAGTCGGAATCGGCATGGATCCCGCTAACCAGAACATCGGACCTTTCGATACATTGAAGCCGGATAATACGCTGACGTATAACCTGACTCAAACTCCATATGATGGCGGGTATAGCGGCGGCGGAAGCGTGGATACTCAGGCGCCAAGCGTTCCGGGGAATCTGGCTGTAAGCGGGACGACTTCGAGCAGCGTCGGTCTGACGTGGTCGGCTTCAACCGATAACGTAGGCGTGACCGGTTATGATATTTACCGCGGAGGCGTATGGGTTGGCTCTGCGACCGGCAATACCTATTCGGATACGGGTTTAAGTCCGAGTACAAACTATAGCTATACAGTCAGGGCAAAGGATGGAGCGGGGAACATATCCGGCGCAAGCAGCTCTGTAAGTGCGACCACCAATGCTTCCGGAGGTGGCGGTACATTGACGGCTTATGAAGCTGAGGCCGCAACGAATACACGGACTGGAGCGGCGGTCGTTGCCACGTGCAGCACATGCTCGGGAGGTTCGAAGGTGGGGTATGTCGGGAATAATGACGGTACGTTGCAGTTTAACGGAATAAACGCGTCAGCAGCGGGAACGTATACGATGACGGTTACTTACCTCAGCGGCGAGGCTCGTTCCGCGCAAATACGCGTTAACGGAGGAGCGGCTTCTACGCTCAATATGCCGAGCACGGGCAGCTGGACCGCGGTTGGCACCGTTCAGACGCAAGTGCAGTTGAATGCCGGCAATAACACCATCCATTTCTCCAACCCGGCAGGATGGGCGCCTGACTTTGACCGCATTCAGATTAGCGGCGGCAGCAGTATCGGCGATACGCAAGCGCCGACTGCGCCGACGAATGTGAGCGTGCCTGCAAAAACATCGAGCAGCGTCAGCTTAGCGTGGAACGCCTCGACAGACAATGTCGGCGTAGCGGAGTATGTGATCTACAGAAACGGGAACCAAGCGGGCACATCTGCTGCGACGAGCTTTACGGATAGCGGATTGAATGCCAACACGGCATACACGTATACGGTGAAAGCAAAGGACGCGGCGGGCAATCTATCGGCATCCAGCGCAGCGGTTAATGTAACGACAGATGCAGGAAGCGGCGGAACGGGCGGGTTGCTGTTGGATAACTTCGACAATTCACCGAGCTGGCCGGGAACGAATGATCTTGGCAAATGGGCAGGCGCTAACGGATTCGTAAACAATGCGGGCGTCATCGAATCAGGGGCATTGAAGCTTCAGTATAACAACAACGGCTGGTTAGGCACTGACATTACCCAGAACATCGGAAGTTACTCGAAGATGGTGATTCGCATCAAAGGCGCAAGCGGCGGCGAGCAAAGTCATATGCAGCTCACGATCGGCGGAGTAACTCAAACATTGGCGGCTTTCAGTGGGAATACGATTACAACGAGCTACAAAGACATTGAAATCAATTTGGTTTCGAACGGTGTGGATCGCAGCAGTCCTGGACAGCTGACGATGACATTTTGGCACGGAGGCAACAGTTCGGTCTGGATAGACGAGATTCGATTCGAATAAGCGGCGGTAAATTAGCGCCATAAAATGAGGAGCTATCCCAAGGGATAGCTCCTTCATCGTTCGTTGTCCTTATTTTGACTGGAAATCATCCAACCAAATTGCCTGTAGCAGGCATATCAAGCCCCTTTGAGTGGAAAACATCCAGCCTAATTCGGCCATTTTGCTCATTTCCGCCAACTGTTCCCCATTAGCCTGTATGAAATCCAACCAAACTGCCCATTAGACGTCATTCAGCCCATTAGGCTGTATGAAATCCAATCAAACTCAGACCAAATAAAAAGGCTCGCAGCGTAATCGCTTCGAGCCACTTTTTCATACCTCAGTCTCCACATGGAGCGGGGGCGATGCAATAAGAGATTGACGGAAGAGCCTCATGTCAACAACGGCACCGCCGCCCAGCCTGGATTCCTCGGCTGCGAAGGCCATCAGATGGCTTTCCAGAGAGGCTTGCGCAGAGGTCAAGGTATCTACATATCGTTCGCTCCGGAGGTCGGACAGAAATTGCCGCATGATCCCATCGTCGCCGCCTTGATGACCGCTGCTGCTGATCGGGATTTGAATGACGGACTGCGTGCCCGTTGAGAATTCGAATAGTTCGATACGGCCGCTTAGCAAATCGCCGCGAAGTTCTCCTTTGGTTCCCATTACTTGGACGATACGATTGATATCGCGCGTAAATCCGCTCATGCTGAACATAACGGTAACGCCATTCTCGAATTCCATATTTACGATTTGATGATCCACGACATTATTATCCGTCCGGTAGACGCATTTGCCGTAGGGACCTCCCAATATGGCGTTCATTCGATTCGTTTCGGTAGGAGGATCGGCTATGAGTGCGGCAAAAGGGTTTTGTTCAATGTCTTGCATATAAAATCGTAATGCCGAATAGGGACAAACAGATTCGACTTCGCAGCCATCCGTACATCGGTCGGTCGAGCCTGCAGGCGCGTTCTCGATCCGGAAGTGGCTTAACGAACCGAAGGAGCTGACCTTCGTGCAGTCTGCATCGACAAGCCAGCGGATCAGATCCATGTCGTGACAAGACTTGGCCAATATCATGGGACTTGCGAGCGTGTCGTTCCGCCAATTGCCACGGACGAAGCTATGGGCGTAATGGAGGTAACCGACGTTTTCGTTATGTTGAATCGACATGACGTTTCCGATCGCGCCGTCATGTATGAGCTGCTTCATTTTTTGCCAAAAAGGGGTATATCTCGAAACATGGCAGATCGAGAGCAAGCGCCCTTCTTCGCGAGCGATGTTCTCCATTTGCACGCATTCCATCGGGTTATTGGACATCGGCTTCTCAAGAAGGACATGATAACCTTTGCGGAGAGCCGCAACCGTAGGCTCGTAATGCATCTGATCCTGCGTGCAGATGAGGAGCGCATCACAGAGCTTGGGCTCGTTCAGCAGCTCTTCCCATGTGGAATAGAGCTGCTCCGAAGACAGGTTTAATGCTTCCGCAAATCTCGTTCTTCGATCCATGTTGGGTTCGGCAACGGCGACCACCTCTACCTCGCGGGGAAACCTCTGAACATACGGCATATAGGATAAGAAACCTCGAGCTCCTGCTCCTATTACAGCTAATTTGATTGTTTTCATAAGCTGATCTCCTCGAAGTAAAGATTATATTTTGCGATACCATGGCAACCGGGAAAGAGGCGCATTCACTTCGACCTGAACAGGGCCTTCGACTACGCTTTCGTCATCGCCGAGCCATCGGCCTTCCGGAAATTGTACCATTCGAGTCTTCTGTCCCTTATTCAAGACTGGAGCTACCAGAATGGAATCGCCAACCATGAATTGGTCCTGAACCGCGTGGAAGCCTTGTTGCGGAAAAACGAATTCCAAACTGCGTAATATAGGAAGTCCATCTCCTGCAGCTTGGTTCGCAAGCTGGGCGAGCAGAGGACCCAACTCCGTCCGGATCCGCACCGCGTCCATGCACCAAGACAACTCATCTCCGTTCAAAACTCGCCATGGTGCCATGGAAAACTGCATCGCGGGAAATAAGGCCGAGCATTGGACAAAGCGGATAAAAAGTTCGGAATCGAAACGGAAATTCGGCGAATTAATGTCTCCATCCATCCCTCCGCCGATCATATCGGGACAATTATAGGCATATCCCATCAAGCCTTGAGCAATAGCATTAGGGATGAGTCCCCCGAGTCCGGTTGCAGCTTCCCAAGTGTGCGTCTTATCGCGTTGGCGCTGGATGAGCGCTTGACCTCCGAGTTTCCAGCACATGCGCAATTCGCTAAGCGAGTATCCGATTCCTAAGCGGGCATAGCATTCCGTATCTTCCATTTGGAGGACGGGACGCGACCATACGACATCCTGCGAAACGTCGTCTAATAGGCCGGGCAACAGCGGTTCTCCAGCGTCGAGCTTGAAGCCGTCAACCCCGTAATCTTCGATCAGTCTGTCTAACTGCTGCTTGAACCATGCGGAGCCTTCTTCGCTTGTATAATCAACGACCGCGCTGTACCCATTCCACCATCTCCTAAGGACAGGCGTGCCATCGGCATGCTTCATCAAGATGCCCTGGTCGCGCAATTGCCGGAAGGTAATGCTGTCAGGACTCACGTACGGGCATACCCAAAGCATGATCTTGAACCCTAATTCATGCAAGTCACGGATCATTTCGGCAGGATTGGGGAATCGATGCTTCTCGAAGTCCCACGTTCCATAGTCTTGCATCCAATTATCGTCAATGATCAACACACCTGGAGGGAAGCCGTGCTCTATAATGGATCTCGCGTAATGGAGAAGTTTGTCCTGTGTCGGTTCGTAAAACATTTCTACCCAAGTGCAATATTGCGGGGCCATAAAAGCCAGTTGGTCAGGCGCAACGCCGGAAGGCGGGAAATGGTTGAGGCACGCATGCCGATAAGCGCCTTGAAGGGTTCCATGACCCTCTTCAAGCCCGAGCTTCTGGTTGTGATCGATAGTAACGGTGCTCTCATTAAAGGAAAAGGCAAACGGCTCTTCGCACCAAATATATCTTCCTTTATTAGAAAGCAATAAGGGGGAAGCTTGGTTATCATCCGTGTAACGTAAATCGCGCGAATGAGGTCGGTCGCCGAACGGCATCAGATGACCTTCATTGATAACGCCTCCCCACCAGAATTCTCCAGTCTCTCTTTGCAATACAGTCTTTGTCATCGGAGTCACTCCCAATTTGTGTTATGAAATAATTTGCGCAATTATTTACTGCTAGTATGGATGAATCTGTAGGGTAATGCAAACGTTTTTTATCTTAACATTTAGGCATCCAATCTTAAGAATGAGGCATTTAAAGCGGTTATACAGATCGATTACACTAAACATGTAAAGAGGCAACCTATTCTGCGGATCACAATTTACGCAAATTTTTGCCTAAACAATTTATTAGGGGGATGTCAGATGGTGAAAAGAAACAAACTTTCATTCATGCTTGCGGTTGTCTTGATGATTTTATCCTTAGTGTCCGCTGCATGCAGCAACGGCACGAACAACGGGGCGAACAACACGCCGGACAACAGTTCGAACAGCAATGCCGGTGAAACGAAAGATGAGCCTAAAAAGAACGTAACGCTTACTTATTCCATTTGGGATAAAATTCAACAGCCGGCGATGGAAGCCATTGCGACCGAGTTTACGGCACAAAATCCAAACATCAAGGTAAAGGTTGAAGTCATCCCTTGGGGCGATTATTGGACAAAGATGTCCGCTGCCGCTCCTGCCGGAACGTTGCCTGACGTGTTCTGGATGCATGGTGGCCAATTCGTTAAATATGCTACGGGAAAATTCCTCGAGCCGATCACGGAGAAGGTAGCATCGGGAGAAATCGATTTGAGCAATTATGCGGCGGATCTTGCTTCGATCTATACGATCGGCGGCCAAAACTACGGCGTGCCTAAAGATTTCGACACGATCGGCCTAGCGTACAACAAAGAGCTGTTCGATCAAGCGGGCATTCCTTACCCGGACGACACTTGGGATTATGCCAAGCTAGCCGAGGTTGCCAAAAAACTAAGCCAGCCTGACAAAGGCATCTATGGTTTCGGAGCGAAATTGGATACGCAAACCGGCTATTGGAACGATATTTTGGCTAATGGCGGCAGCATTGTTTCCGATGATCTAACCAAATCGGGTTACGATGATCCGGCTGCAATCGAAGCCTTGCAAGCCCGTTATCAAATGATCCTTGACGGCGCTTCCCCGACGCATCAACAAATGACGGATATGGAATCAACCGAAATGTTCAAATCCGGCAAATTGGCTATGATCTTCGACGGATCGTGGAGAATCAGCGACATTGACGGCAGCGAAATCATTAAAGGCAAATGGGATTGGGCGAAATTGCCTACAGGCAAGGTGAAAAGAGGCAACATCATTAACGGCCTCGGCAACGTAATGTCCGCAAGCGGTAAAAACAAAGAAGAGGCTTGGCTGTTCCTTAAGTTCCTTGGATCACAAAAAGCGGCGGAAATTACGGCAGAGATGGGTGCGGCTATACCGGCATTCAACGGCACGCAAGACGCGTGGCTGACGTCGAGACCTCATTTGAATCTGAAGGTATTCACGGAACAAGTAGCTGACGCGATTCCGTATCCAAGCGGTTCGCTGGCGTATCCGGTATGGTTCGCGAAAGAGCCTGAGATTATGTCGCAGGCATGGGGCGGAGCTATCTCGGTAGAGGAAGCCGCGAAGAAGGTAGCCGAGATGATGAATCAAGCGATAGCAGAAACGAAATAATCGTAACGTCCAAAAGAAAGTCATTCGGGAGGCGTTCCTTTAAGATCAAGGGACGTCTCCGATGAATAGGGAGTGGTGAGATTGAATTCCAGAAGCAGATATATGTGGGCCTATTTCATGATCGCACCGACTCTAGTAGGCACGCTAGTATTCTGGGGGTGGCCGGTTCTCCAATCGATTTTGCTAGGATTCCAACAGTCGGAGAATTTCGGACTCGTCAATCATTGGGTTGGATTCGATAACTATGCGAAGTTAGTCCGTGACGAAGAGTTTTGGCAAAATCTGCGCAACACCTTGTATTATGTTGCTCTGTTTGTACCGATTACACTGGCGCTCTCTACCGTGTTTGCTATTCTGCTGAATACGAAGATCAAAGGGCTGTCCATTTACCGTGTTATTTTTTTCTTGCCTCAAGTGACGATGCCTGCCGCGGCAGCGATGGTGTGGGTTGTGTTGTTCGCACAGGACTTCGGACTGATCAACCATTTATTAGGAACCCGCATTCCATGGTTGTCCGATTCCAATTCGGCCATGTTCGTGCTCGTTATCGTTGGCGTGTGGGGGGCAATCGGCATGAATATGCTGCTCATTCTCGCAGGTTTGCAAGGCATACCGAAATCGCTTTATGAAGCGGCGGATATTGACGGCGCCAAGCGATTTAACAAGTTTCGTTATATTACGATTCCGATGTTGACGCCAACCCTGTTCTTCACGAGCATCATTCTATTAATCGGAGCCACGCAGATCTTCGACTCCATCTATCTGATTATCGGGAAGACGAATGTTGCGCTTCCGGCGGTTCGTTCGCTCGTTTATGCCTATTACCAAAACAGCTTCGTTTATTTTAATCCCAATTACGGCGCTGCCATCATTAATGTTTTACTCGTGATTAACCTAATACTGACAGGCATTCAATTCGCATTTCAGAAAAAATGGGTCTTCTACGACTAAGGAAGGGGGAAGACAGACAGATGCACATCTCGTCGGCGAGGAAGATCAACTCCGTTATTCATATCGTACTTATTATCAGCGCCATCGCTATGCTCGTTCCATTCGTATGGATGGTGCTGACTTCGCTGAAGACAACGACGGAAGCTACGCAAATTCCGATTCGTTATTTTCCTGAAGCCCCCAGCTTAAGAGGATATATCGAGGCAATCAAGCAATCGGCGTTTCCGCATTATTATATGAACACGATTATATCGGCGGTAATGAAGACCGTGTTTCCGGTTATTTTCAGTTCGATGGCAGCCTATGCGTTTGCCCGAATCCGGTTTCCGGGAAGCTCCCTTCTATTTGTCTTGATTCTATCGGTCATGATGGTGCCGAATCCTGTTTTTTATACGCCTCAATATATGATGATGAGTGACTTAGGACTCGTCAATACGGTTACCGCTCTTTGGATTGCGTCGTTGATCAGCCCTTTTGCTACTTTTCTTCTAAGGCAATTTTTCATGAGCATATCGAAGGAACTGGAAGAAGCGGCTGTTCTCGACGGCTGTAATCCGTTTCAAATTTATTGGCATATCATGCTTCCTTTAGTTAAGTCGGCCTTGGTAGCTATTGTCATTATTCAAATGCAGTGGGCATGGAACGAGCTGCAATGGCCGCTTATTATTAACAGTTCTCCAGAGAAGATGACCTTGTCATCGGGCATAGCGACGTTAGTGTCCATGTTCGGCACGGATTACCCGGTGTTAATGGCAGGCGCCTTTATGGCGGTCGTTCCGATGATTATCCTCTTCTTTATCTTCCAAAAGCAGTTTATCGAAGGCATCGCCTTCAGTGCGCATAAAGGTTAAGGCTTGCAGGTATCCGGACTTCTATGAGTCCGGATTAGCCTGTTAAGGAGTGGGAGATGACGAATAGGCAAAGAAGTAAATGTATTAATGACAGCGCTTTCAATTATGAAAGAGGAGGATTTTGATGAAACCATTATCCGTGCATGTTAGGTGGAAGGCATCATTCAAAGTGATGCTCATTGTTTGCTTGTTATTGAGCACGTTGTTTGGCAATGCCGCGGGCATTGTAAGCGCAGACCCGGATCCATCGCGCGTACCCGCTAATCCGTATCCGAGCCCTGCGGTAGATAGTGCGTTAACCAAGCATGACTTGACCTACGCTCCAAGCCCGCTGGACAATCCGCTGAAAGGATTCGCGCCGTTCTATCCGTGGGAAACGGAGACTTCATTCCCCCACAGCTTGGAATGGTATTATATCCCTCTGAAAGCGGTAATGGATGGCCCAAATTCCTTTACATTCGATACGGGCATAGAACCGGCATTGGATGCCATTGCGGCAAGAGGGAATCAAGCGGCGATTCGAGTCTATCTTGAATATCCGGACAAAGAGGATGCCATACCGGCGTTTATTCACGATAGCGGCGTTGCCATGCGTCATAACGCTACATTTAACCAAGACGAGCCCGATTATGACGATCCTTTAATGGTAGAGTATTTGACCAACTTTATTCGAGCTTTCGGAGCAGAGTATGATGGAGATCCGCGCATTGGATTTATCCATATGGGCCTCGTTGGCTTATGGGGGGAGTGGCACACTTACCCTTACGACGAGGATGATGCGGACGGCTTGCCGAACTACATGCCAAGCGCTGCAACGATCGAACAACTATTCACCGAATATGATGCAGCCTTCGACCAAACGAAGCTTGAGGTGCGTTATCCCGGCTTGCCTGGCGCTTCGGAGTTTAATATTGGGTATCATGACGATTCCTTCGGATTCAAGGAAGGTAATCCGCCGGAAAGCGTAACGCAGCCCGAGAGTATGGGCGGAGCCTATTACTCGTTTTTGACCAAGATGCTGGAAGCCGGTTCGGAAAATAAATGGATAACGGAATCGATTGGCGGAGAAGTGCGCCCGGAAATTCAGAGCCAGCTGTTCAGCGGCGGAGCAAATGTCGATGATGCAATCGATGATATTGAACTGACTCATGCGACGTGGATGATTAACCAAGGCGGCATTAGCAACTACGATGCCGACAATGCTGCCGTTGCCGCGGGCGTGAGAAAGATGGGCTACGATTTGAATGTGAAGAGCGCCTATTATAATGATGTTGTTGCTGGCGACCCGCTTAAGGTCGGAGTCACCATTCAGAATAATGGCGTTGCGCCTTTCTCTTATCCTTGGAAGGTAGAGCTGGGAGTCAAGAATGTATCGGGGGAACTTGTAAAGCAATGGGATACCGATTGGGATATGACGAAAGTTATGCCTTTGCAGATCAGAACCTATCCGGAATGGAATGTATCTGGCGATCCGAAGTACGTCCCGTTCGGCGAACCTTATTACTTTGATACGACCATTGCTGATCCTGACTTGAATGACGGCTAGTATTATTTAGTAATGAAGGTCGTCAATCCGTTAGAGGACATTAGCAATAAGGCGAAAAAAGTAGGGTTTGCGAATACGGATCAAGACAACAAAGGTTGGCTCAATATGGGGCCGGTGCGGATAGGGGATTGCGATTCAACGTGTTCAGAGCCTCCGACATCGCCGCCAGATCCGGCCAAGCGTCTGCTCGTCGATGATTATGACGGGAATCCGGCATGGGCTGACAATAAGAATGACCTGAACCAATTTACGTCAGCAACCAAGTTTGCCAACGGGAATGGTGCTGGTGTCGTAGAAGACGGCGCATTAACGCTGCAGTATAAGAATGAGTCATGGTTGGAAACGAATATCGGCCTCAATGTTGCAGATACGAGTAAGCTGGTCATTCGCGTGAAAGGAGCCGTCGGAGGCGAAGAGAATCAGGTCAATCTTAGAATTGGCGGCGTTACTCACACGCTCGGTCAATTCAGCGGCAATACGATAACGACAAGCTATAAAGACTTAGTCATCGACTTGCCTGATCATGAAGTGGATCTAGCGCAAACGATCTGGAGCATTGCAATCTCGCAAGCGCATTGGGATACGACAGGAACCATCTATATCGATGAAATCTACTTTACGGACAAATATGGATCCGATACAGATCCTGGCCCTGGTCCTGGCTCAGGTTCCGGTTCAGAAAAACCGGGGCTCATCGAGGATTTCGAATCGTATGCGGATGATGCTGCTCTTGAGGAAGCATGGACGGAGGCGTGGTCCGATAAGCCGGGCTCCGTTACAAGAGCTCTTGGCGAAGCGAGCGGTAGCAATGGCCTCAAACTTGCGGTTGCGATTGCAGATTCGACTTGGTCGAATATCATCCATTCCATCCCTGCCGACAAACAAGATTGGTCCAAGTTCGACGGCTTAAGCTTCTGGGTGGACAATACGACAGACGATAATAAGGACTTCAGCTTGAATGTCGCGCTTCAAACGCCTGTATCGAAAGGCGAGTTCGGCTTGAAAGAAGGCGGATCAGCCTTAACGATGGAAGCTGATGGAAGCTGGCGCCCTGTTGGATTCAATGGAAGCTCGCTTAATGTTCCCGCAGGCTTCAAAGGCGTTGTAAAGGTCGCTTGGGATCAATTCGTGCAATCCGCATGGCAGTGCGACGGCGATCAGGCAGCATGCGCAGCCGCGCTCGATCCAAGCGTTGTAACCGGACTGCAGTTCGGCTACCCGCCAGCGGGTTATATTCATAACGTCGTCACAATCGATGACATCCTTCTCTATCGGGCAGATAAAATATTGGATGATTTTGAAAGCTATGCGGACGATGCTGCTTTGCAGAACATCTGGAGAATAGACTGGGAATCCGGTGAACCATCTGCGCTGCGTTCGATTGACCGCGTGAATGTGTCGAATGGCGATCAAGCGATGAAGTTTTCCGTTACGCCTCCACCGGGCGGTTCAACATCCGATTGGGTCAATATCAAGCGTGCTGCCTTTACCGGGACCGACACGGATTGGTCCGCATTTGACGGACTTACCTTCTGGGTCAACCATACGTCGCCAAGCAACAAAAATATGGATCTGAACCTTTCGCTTGTTACGGATGCGCCAAAAGGAGAGTTTTCGCTAAAAGCAGGAGGAGTCGTACAGCTTTACAATGCGGAGGACGGTTGGAAGGCAACTACGCTCGGCGGAGGCTCCTTATCCATCGCTTCAGGCTATAAAGGAATGGTTCGCATTCCTTGGAGCGCATTCGCCCAATCCGAATGGCAGGGCTGCGATGCTTGCGACGCCGAGTTCGACGCGAGCAAGGTGCTTCAAATTCAATTCGGCTTCGGCCCGAAAAATCAATCCGACAATGTTCTCAGCATCGACCAGATTGGCATCTATGCTTTAGCCGGCAGGACCGGCGGACCAGGAGGAGGATCAACGACAGATCCTGTAGATCACCCGGCCCCGCCAGCTTGGGCAACGGCAGCCGGAACACAAGCGCTTTCGTATCAGACTGCACCGGTAGACAATCCGCTCAAGGGCTTCCTTCCTTTCTACGATGCATCCGAGGAAGCTTATTTCAAAGTCGGCGATGACTGGAGAGATCGGCCTACGCAGCTGCCATACAGCTTAGAATTTTTCTACTTGCCGCTTAACAAGCTGATGAACAATCTGGATGACTTTAATTGGACGGAACTGGACAAACGGCTTGAAGAGGTGGCATCCAGAGGCAATCAGTCCGTATTCCGAGTGTATCTGGACTACCCGAACAAACCTTCAGGAATACCGCAATTCCTAATTGATGAAGGGCTGTCGACTTACCAATACGAGGAATTCGACAATGGCAAGGATGCTACGAGTTTAGCGCCTGACTATAATGACGAGCGTCTATTAGGCGCGTTGGACAATTTCATTGGCGCGCTTGGATCGCGTTATGACGGCGATCCTCGAATCGCATCCCTCATGATCGGATTGATCGGTTTCTGGGGCGAATGGCATACGTATCCTTATGACGGGAATATCAAGTCGCCAAACCTCATGCCAAGCAACGCCAACATGAAACGGGTTCTTACCGCTGTGGACGATGCCTTCGATGAAACGCAGCTCGTATTGCGATATCCAATGGACAACAGCGAACTGAAAACCAAAAACTTTGATGTCGGCTATCATGATGATTCCTTTGCTTTCCAGACACTCCCGCCAAGCTTGGGAGGACAGGGCTGGCATTTCTGGGGGAGAGTCAATGACGCAGGAGTAACCGAATTCTGGAAACAGAACAGCATGGGCGGCGAGATGAGACCGGAAATTCAAGTGAAGATGTGGAACAATGACCCGCCGAGATACAATGAACCATCGACGCCAATTGAAGGGGCGCAAGGCGAGGATTACTACACGAGTTTGGGCCTCACCCATGCATCCTGGTTGATTGCTCAAGGCATATTCCAAACGCCGCTCGAGACAGAGCCGTTGGCAAGAGCTACTGAAGGATCACGCAGCATGGGATATGAATATTATGTGCCCGCAACTTACCTGGATGCTTCCGATGGAAGCTTGAAGGTAGCGGTAGAGCTTGAAAACAAAGGAGTAGCGCCGTTCTACTACGACTGGAAGGTAGAGCTTGCTGCCCAAACAGAAGATGGCATTGTGAAAGCATGGGATTCAGGTTGGGATTTGAAAGACATTCTTCCTAATACGAATGGATTTGATAACAATAAGCTGTTCGAATCGATCAGCAATCCGGCATTAAGCAATGGAAGTTATCAAATCTTGATGCGTTACGTGAATCCGTTAGAACAAATCAATGCGGACGCCAAGAAATTCCACTTCGCCAATGCGGAGCAGAACAGTAACGGATGGCTGAATCTGGGCAGCGTAGTCGTATCGAATAGCAATGCCGAAGCCCCGATAAGGGTTACGGGTTTAACGACGAATACGTCGAACCGGATTAAATTGTCTCCAGACACCAGCACCCAACTTAGCGTTGCGGTAGTGCCGGCAGAAGCGAGCAATAACAGAGTCGTGTGGTCGTCGGCAAACCATAAAGTTGCCTATATATCTGCTACTGGCTTGGTCAAGGCTGTAGGCGTCGGCAGCACCGTTATTACGGTTAAGTCTTCTGACGGTAATCTGGAAAAGCAATTTCAGGTGACGGTTGCGTCGGATACGAATCCGAACCCGTCTACTGGCGACTCATCACCACAGCCAGAGCCGGAACTAACGGACAAAGGAATCAAGCTGGAGAAAGATGCGGCAACCGTTGTTCGAACAACGAACGAGAATGGCGTAACCGAAACGATCGCAACCATTGATTCGAAGAAGCTTCAGGAAGCTTTCCAAGCTCTTCTCAACCATTCGACTATTGTCAAATCGAATTCGGTCATAATCGAATTGACTAATGACGGCGGAAGCGTGAAGGTCCATATTCCTTCATCTGCACTTGTAAATGCGGGGAATGGCCTGCCAGACGCATCAGTTACTATACAGACGGATTTCGGAAACTATAAGGTTCTTGTCCAATCGTTAGGTCTGGCGGCTTTAGCGGAGAAGCTTGGCGTGAGCCCTGATGCAATGACGATCAGTATTGTTATTGACAGAGTTGCAGGCAGTACGGCGGATCTATTGGCTGAACAAGCGAGCAAAGAAGGGTTGACCTTGCTTGCGCCTGCTCTGGATTACAAAATTTTTGCTCATGCAAACGGAAAGTCGATCGAGATCACGAGCTTTGGCAGCACTTACGTAGAGAGATCGGTTATTGTACCGGGAACGATTGACCGGGCGAACACGACTGGACTTCTATTCAACCCGGAAACAGGGACATTCCATTTTGTTCCATCGATTGTTCAAGATAACGGCGGACATACAGAGGTTGTGATCAAACGAAACGGGAATAGCATTTATACGGTCGTAACGGGCAGCAAAAAATTCGCCGACCTTCAGGGACATTGGGCCAAATCTGATATCGAACTGCTGGCTACTAAGCGAATTATTAGCGGGACTGCGCTTAACAGCTTCTCGCCGGACAAAGCGATTACTCGCGCAGAGTTCACGGCCATACTCGTTCGTTCCCTCGGACTCGGTTCTCGAGCTTCGGCTGCCGCTTTTGGCGACGTAGCCAAAGGAGACTGGTTCGCAGATGCGATTGCAACAGCGGTTGAAGCGGGAATCATTAGCGGCTACACGGATGGTTCATTCCGACCGCATGAACAAATCACCCGCGAACAAATGGCTGTTATGTTAGCCAAAGCTCTGAGCTATGTGAACAAATCCATCCAAGCAAATGAAAATGTTCTTGGAAATTATATGGATAACGGTTCTATTAGTGATTGGGCAAAACATTCGATAGCTGAGTTACTCACTGCTCAAATTATGAAAGGGAAATCAGAGACTACGATCGATCCGGTTGCTAGCGCAAGCCGAGCTGAAGCCGCCGTTATGATCAAACGATTCCTGCAGTACGTACAATTTATAAACTAACTGTTGAAATGAATAATGGAGCACATGGCGTTAGCGCGCATGTGCTCCTGTTCTATGACGGAAGCGTATTCACGTTAATAGAATTAGTGTAGACTAGCACCATAGACTCTATGGGGAAGGGGGGGAGCGATAGAAGATGAAGCCTGCTGTCATCGGTACGTTTGCGATCTTTTTCGCAGCCCTTATATACATCTTATTCAGCCACTATATCAGCCCAGGATTATCTAATTCGCAAGGATCCCAGAATGACGATACAGCGGATAATAAGGTGGAAGACGCGCCAGAATCATTTGTCACCCTGAAAATGATTATGCCTGGCGATCTGTCGGCGCGAATGGGAGACTTCGTTGAGAATGAATTGAACGACCGACTGAAAAGAGATTTGAATATGAAGCTTGAATTGACGTATATCCCATGGTCCAATTACCAACAAAAGTTGGAACTGGCCTTATCCACCGGAGAAGATTACGATTTGTTCTGGTATGGCGCACCGTTCGTCTCCGTCTACTACACCAAAGGTTATATTAGGCCGTTAGATGAGCTTCTTAGCCAATACGGGCATGATCTGATTAAACATATTCCCGATGAGAACTTCAAGCAGAACCGGATCGACGATAAGCTTTGGGCGATACCGTCCCAAGCATTCACTTCCGCCGGGAAATTCTCTTCCGTCTTGGTCCGCCAGGATTTGCTGGAGAAGGTCGGCATGTCAGACATTAAGACAATCGCAGATTTAGAACAGTTTTATCAAGGCATGCAAGCGATAGATCCTAGTTATTATGGTTATTTGGAAACCGATCGCGGGCATGAAATGTTGTGGCGCGAACTGACAGACCGAAACTATTCCTCATTGGATGAGCGAATGTTGTTTATGGTGGACGAGGATTCCGGGAAGCTTGTGAGCTATGTGGAGTCTGAGATATTTAAAAAAGTAGCTCAATTACGCGAATCATGGGTGAACAAGGGGATCATCGACATGAACCTTGTGGGCAATCCGGCAGCGAAGATCGATCAGGAAAATGCGGGCAAGCTTCTTTTTCGTGTAGGCGCGGTCTCCAGAGCGATGGAAAATTTGCAGACGGCACGGAATGCCGATCCGAATGCGAGACTCCGCGAATATTATCTGGCCAAGGAGAAGCCAAAGTATATTACGACCCCAAGCAATGAAGCCTTTATGATCACTTCCGCATCGGAAAATCCGGAACGCGCGATGATGTTCATGAATTGGATTTTGCATAGCAAAGAAAATTACAATTTTATCATATATGGGGTAGAGGGGAAAGATTATGAGCTGGAAAACGGTAAAATTAAGCAATTGACCAATGACCAGTTGATGTACGAATGGATGTGGCGGAACAAGGATTATTTTATCGCGCCTGCCAGTGTGGAAGATGACATTATCGAGGATATGCTTACGAATGACGAGAATTCTCGCATTTCCAAGCTATTCGGGTTTCATTTCAACGAGGCGTCCGTCAAAAATGAAATGGCGCAAGTGATGGCGGTCTATAAGGAAAAGCTTGAGCCCATTATTTTCGGGTTGGCCAGTTATGATCAATATTACGAAGATGCAATCGCATCGCTCAAGAAGGCAGGCTTCGACATTGTTTTCGCCGAATTGAACAAGCAGTTCACGGAATTCCAACTCCAACATTAAGATGCTAAAGCCCGAAGCCTGGAGGACGATCGATCATGAGCAGATTCAATATCTTTACCAAACTGATGGCCACTTTGTTTATTTTATTGATCCCGATCCTGCTCCTGTTTGCCGTGTCGAATCGAACAAGCACGGGGGTATTGACCGAAGAAATTATTAAGGTGAAGCGATACCAGATCGAAACGTTCGCCAACCAATTGGATCAATTGTTTTTCCGGCTGGACACGTATAAGAAAATGCTGTATGAAAGTACGGATGTACGAAATTTAGCCTATCCCGACTTGCTTGATGACGTCTTGGATAAATATAGAATCAATCGAACCGTTTCCGAAGAGATTAATAGACTAGCCGGTTATGGCGATTGGAAAGCGGTGATCGCGGTCCTCTATCCGAAGACCGGAATCGTCATCAAAAGCAACTCCAGCTTGAACGCGCTTCCAAAAGAACTTCCCGCACAAGATACGTTCTGGCAATACTATTCCGATTCCAATGAGGATTATTTCATGGGAATATTGTCATATCCCGAGAACTCGGCGGAGTCAGGCGAGGCGCATATGAGGGTTGTGCTTAAATTCGGCGTAGCCGCTTTGCGCAGCGCTTTGTCTGAATTTAAAGCGAATGGTTCGGGAGATCCGTTCCTGTATCTTCCGGGATCAGACCCTATTTATAATTATTCGGTTAACGTGAATCAAATCGACGAATTTCTTCCCCGGCTTAAGGAGATCGATCCCTCGACGGAAAGCGGATATATGCTGCTTAAATCCGACAAAACGAAATATCAGGTTCATTATCAGAAGCTGGAATCATTAGGCTGGTATCTTGTTGATTATGTGCCGATCAGCCATATTATGGCGCCGATCAGCCGGAACCAGACGATGTTCTATGTCATAAGCGGCATGCTGCTGTTTATGGGGGCGTATCTTGCCTTTGTTATGTATCGTAATATTCAGATTCCTTTTCGCAAAATGATGCAGAACATGAATTTGATCGAAAAAGGGATTTATTCCGTGAGGATGACAGACAAGCCAAAAGGGGAGTACCGGTTTCTTTATGATCGATTTAACTCCATGGCGTCCAAGATAGAGGAACTGATTGTGGATGTATATAAAGAACAGCTTCGATCAAAGGATGCGACGCTGAAGCAGCTGCAATCACAGATTAATCCACACTTCCTCTATAACACGCTCGCTTATATTAAAAGTATGATAGAGTTGAACGAAAACAAAGCCGCTATTTCGATGACCATGAACTTGAGCAAGTATTATCGTTATACGACCAAGACGGGGAGCAAGATGGTACGGCTGAAAGAAGAACTGGACTTGATCCATTTTTATCTGGAAATCCATTGCATGTTAAGAGACGACTTTGAATTTCATATCGAAATCGAGCCGCAGATGGAAGATCTCGAAGTGCCACGGTTAATTGCACAGCCGCTAGTCGAGAATGTGATTCTTCATTCATTCAATAATCATCCGGAATACGGAATGATTACCATTAGGTGCTGGAGGGACGAAGGGATGAACCATGTAGCGGTTGAGGATACGGGCACCGGAGTTGATTATTCCATGATCGAGTCTATTAGAAGGAAGATCTATTCGAGCAACGAAGAAATAGAATCCGGTCTGAAAAACGTTCATCAACGTCTGCGATTAATGTACGGCGGCGACTCGGGCTTGCAGGTTAGCAAATCGGATTTAGGCGGACTTTGCGTACAATTAAGTTGGAGCAGCAAGGAAAGCGTGTCTTGACTGAAGGAGGAACAAGCATGTACGAAATATTGATCGTGGACGATCACACACACTTGGTTGACAGTCTGGCAATTGGTCTTCCGTGGGAGCAGATGGGGATCACTCATGTCTATAAGGCTTATTCCGGCGAAGAAGCTCTGGAGATGCTCAATTACCGCTCCGTTGATATTGTGGTAACGGATATCCATATGAACGGAATGACCGGACTCGAATTGATCGCCCGAATCAATGAGAAATGGAAAAACACGAAGGCTGTTATTATAACCGGATACGATGAATTTCAATATGCGAGAGAAGCCATCCAGCAGCAAGTAAGCGATTATTTGTTGAAACCGGTATCGAACGAGGAATTGGAACAAACCCTTCGCAATCTAATAGATCGAATTACAGAAGAAGGAAACGAGCTGTTGAATCAACAAAAATTCGTGTATCGTTTCCGGGAAAGCTTACCCAAATTAAGAGAAATGTTTTTGTTTGACCTCATATCCGGCAAAAATTACCCCATATCTGATTTGAAGGACAAGATCCAGTTATATGGGTTGCCCTTTTCTGTCCACAAGGAGTCCATCCTCTTATGTATGAGAGTGGAGGAGGATTACTCGAATACGGATCTTTATAGTCTCTCGTTGATTGAATATGCCATGTTTAACATCGTAGAAGAAGTGTTTATGAATAAATTCAATGTGATGTATTGCAAAGATTCGCATGATTATTTGATTTTCATGGTTCAAACCAATCAGCTCGAACAATCGGACAAAGACAGTTCGGCTATGATAGAAGACTTGGCCAGACTCTCCCAGCATCAAATCAAACTATATTTAAAGTCGAAGGTTTCCATTGTACTAAGCAATTGTGGAGCATTTCCGACAGACATCCTGCCTATGTATCATTCTGCTTTATCGATCTATACCGATTATATCGGCTATCAGACGGAAAGCTTTTTTCATGCGACGCAAAAGAAAGAAGTTTTCGAAATCCAGCCGCTTGGCGAGCTTTATCGCCCCCAAACCTTAATGGAGCTAATCGATATCGAGCGTTGGGCGGCATTCGAGGGCAAGCTGACCCGGATCTTCGAGGAGCTTGAAGGCGCAGGCAGCGGAGCCCGTGAATACGGGTTTGAAATCTATGTTGCGTTGCTGCAAGCGTACTCCTATTATTTGCACAAGAAGGGCAAACGGGTCTTTGAAGTGTTTGGAAGAGATATTGAGAAGCTGTTGAAAATGGATGCCAGCTGGAGTGTGGGTCCGTTAAAAGAATGGGCCTTCGGCAGCTATGTTCAAATCAAAGCTTACAGCGACAGCCGTTCGGACAATATTCGATTGGACTTGATGGAACGAATTCGCCGATTTATACAAGAAAATATAAAAGATATAACGCTGCAAACGGTAGCCGATCATGTCAATCTGCATCCGGTATATGTATCCAACTTATTTAAGCTGGAATCAGGAGAAAACTTCTCCAACTATGTGCTTCGCCTGCGAATGGAGAAAGCGGTTCAATTGTTGAATCACAAGGATCTGAAGATCAATCAGATTGCGCTTGAAGTCGGCTATCAGAAGCCGCAGTATTTCATTAAGTTGTTCAAAACGCAATACGGGATGACGCCGCAAGAGTATAAGAACAGTTTATGAGCAGAACTCATGAAATAAAATAATAGGAACGAATGGGGAGCAGCCGGTCAGAGTGATCGGCTGCTTTTCAATGTTGCGCTTGGCGGGTTTCCTTCCGGTACTCCCTGGGTGAGAGGCCCGTTTTTTTGCGAAACAGTCTGTTGAAAAAAGTGATATCTTGGTAGCCGACCGAGGAAGCAATGTCCGCAACTTTGCGGTCGGTCGTACGGAGCAATCGGCATGCTTCGTCGATCCGGGCCGATTGGACGTATTCGATAAACGTCATGCCGGTTCGGCTTTTGAATTTGCGATGAAATTGCCGCTCTCCAAGAGCGGACAGTTCGGCTGCTTCCTTCAATGTAATGGGGGAATGGAACCGGTTATGGATGATATGGAGCGCCATTTCCATACCTGGCGAAATGGGTTCCTGCCCAGTAGAAGACGGCTCGTCCCGGTAGCGGTGAAGGTACAGCAGCAGCTCAAGTACGGCCAAGTGCAGCTCGGTGTTCCAGCCTGACCGCTTGGTTGTGTAGGCGTCATACAGCTTCAGAAATAGCCGCCGGAATTCACCAAACGCGTCGCGGTATTGTTGCCAATCGGGCTCGTCCAGCAGCGTTGCAAGCTCCGCTCCTCCGGGAAAGCTCTGCAGCAGAGGTCGAATCGATTCTACAGCCATCAAGCAGTTGTAGACGATAGGCGGGCGGCTGTCCGATGCGGCAGCAGGACGGAATACGTGGGAGACTCCGACAGGAATGAGGAAAATGTCACCTTGATGCACTTGCAACGCCTGATCGCCTATATAATGAGTGCCGGAACCTTCCCCGACATAGCTGATCTCCAGAAAATCGTGGCGATGTTCAATCTTTTCGAAAGCTTCAACCGCCCGGTTCACGAATATGGGAACATCGGGACGAAAATAATGATCGCCTTTGGACAAGCTGATTGAACGTTGAATCGCCATCATGATCTCCCCATAGTCGCACAATGATGTCTGAAATATCCCGTATAGAAGTCAGGATCGACAGGATATTCGGACTCAGCCTCATCTTATAATGAAAAAAAAACGAATACAAGCGTTACGTGAATAGGAGATGACGGCGTGAACGATTTGCACCAACTAAATGTGTTAAAGAGGGAGTTCCTCGATCCGCCGGCTGAATTAAGCCCGCTGCCGTTCTGGTTCTGGAATGATGAGTTGTCAGCAGAGGGAATCATCAGACAAATCCATGACTTCCACGCGAAGGAAGTAGACGGCTTCGTCATTCACCCGCGGATGGGCCTGCCAAGGTCGATGCCTTATCTATCGGAGCCTTATATGGAGCTTGTCGAATTGGCGGTAGCCGAAGCGGATAAGCTGGGCATGAGGGTCATTCTTTATGACGAAGGCATGTATCCTTCCGGCTCTGCTTGCGGAATGGTCGTGAAGGAGAACGGTGATTACGCCAGCCGTGGTTTGCAAATGAAGGAATGTCCTTGCATGGCGACCGGAGAAGCTTTTCAAACCCCGATTGAGCTGCAGCCGGGGGAAAACCTGGTTTCCGCACTGGCGGTTCGCAAGCTTTCCGAGGTGGAGATTGATGCCAAGAGCACGCTTGTGCTTCGTCCCGAGCAGGACCGTATTCGGTTTACCCCTCCCGATTCCGGAGATTGGTCGGTTTTATTATTCATCGAGACACCATCCAAGGGGACTATCCGAGGGGTTCATCCCGGTCAGGACGACGGAGAATCCGACGCTCCTTTGGCCGCCGACTTATTGAATCCCGATGCGGTTGAGACCTTCATTAGGTTGACTCATGAAACGTATTACAAGAAGCTGAGCCGCTTCTTCGGAAGCACGGTTATTGCCATGTTTACGGATGAGCCGGATTTGCTCGGGCGCAGTCATTTGAAGGGATTAAAGCCGTGGACCCAAGGTTTCATGAATGAATATAGGGAGAGTGGTTGCCGGGAACAGGATTTGGCGGTGCTTTGGTTCGAAGCCGGAGACAAGGCGGCAATGATCCGCGAAGCTTACGACACGGCAGTCCGCAATCGGCTGGCCCGGACGTATTATAAGGCGCTGGCCGATTGGTGCGAAGCCCATGGGATCGGTCTGACCGGTCACCCGGCGGCGAGCAACGATATCGGGCTGTTGGAACATTTTCATATTCCGGGACAAGATGTGGTCTGGAGATATGTTGCGCCGGAGGCAGGAAAAGCGGTGACTGGCGTGCACAGCACGATGGGCAAGTGCTCGTCGGATTCGGCGCGCCACCGCGGCAAACGAAGAAATATGAATGAAAGCTTCGGCGTCTGCGGAATCGAGGGAGGTTGGTCGCTCAGCGCCGACAATATGAAGTGGTATTTGGATTGGCTGTTCGTCAGAGGCGTCAATCTGATCGTCCCTCATGCTTTCTATTACTCCATTCGCGGGGAACGCAGAGATGAGCGGCCGCCGGATGCGGGGCCCAATAATATATGGTGGCAGGATTATGCCCAATTTGCGAGATATATGAAGCGGATGAGCTGGCTGATGACCGACGGCCGAAACGGCGCGGAAACGGCGGTTATCGCTGGGGATGCCGAATTGCCATGGAGAATCGTCAAGCCGCTGTACGAAGGGCAGATCGAGTTTAATTATTTGGAAGAAAGCCTGCTTAGCAGCTCCACCGAATGTAAAGATGGAGTATTGTCGATTGCCGGTTACCGCTACAAGGCGGTTTTGGTGGAGGATGGCAAGCGTCTAATGCCGGACAGTTGGCGGATGCTGCGAACCTTTGCTGAACAGGGCGGATTGGTCATCGAGCTCGCCGATGACATTCAAACATCGACTGACATCGGTCAGGTTCGGGTTGGCCGAGAGGAACAAATACCGGAGCTGCTGGCACGCACGCTCGGCAAAGATGCTCAGCTTGAGCCTGCAGCGGATTCCATCCGAATCAGCCGGATAACGAAGAATGGCATCCTGTTCTACGTTATCGTGAATGAAGGCGAAGCCGGTTACGAGGGAACGCTTGCGATGAACCGCTCCGGTTATACGGAATATTGGTTGCCTTGGACCGGAGAAGTTAGGCAGGCAAGAATCGAACAGGCAGCGGAAGGCCAGAGGCTGCATGTAAGAGTCGAGCGCCGGGAATGTGTGATTATCGCCGTAGATCCGAATATGGAGCAGGGCGGAATGAACTGTGAACCAGGTGAGGCTATTGCAATTACCGATTTGTCTACCCATTGGCGTGTCGTTGGGGGCCAAGTGAGGAATGTGGAACTACCGGCTCTTTCCTCCTGGACGGAATGGGATGGACTGAAGCACTATTCCGGTACGGTTACGTATGAGAAAAGCTTTGAGCTAAGCGATCCGTCTGCATGGGCCGAGGTTAAGCTTGATCTTGGCGAGGCTCCTGAACTGGCACGGCTGTGGGTCAACGGCCGGGAAGCGGGAGTGCGCATGTGGAGTCCTTATCTATTCGACATTGGAGACTTTTTAAGGCCAGGGACGAATGTGCTTAAGGTAACGGTAACGAATAGCTTAGCCAACCTTTACGACGGTAAGTCGTATGCTTCCGGGCTGATTGGACCGGTACAGCTTAACGGTGTAAGGAAGTAACGAAATTGTTTATATAGCCTCAGTAATGAATTTTTCTGAACTGGCTGGGACTTAATTGCTCATGCTTCTTGAAGACCGAACAGAAGTAGTTGACGTCATCAAATCCCGCCAGTGATGCAATTTCCTTCACTTGCATGTGGGGATGCTGCAGCAGCATCTCCTTGCTTTTCTTAATTCGGACAGAGTTAATGTACTGGAAAATCCGGATGCCTGTCGTTTTCTTAAAAACCGTGCAAAGGTGCTGAGGCGTATATTCCGTGATTGCGGCTAAGTCCTCCAAAGTTAAAGGCTGGGCAATGTTCTTATCGATATATTGGAAGAGCGGCCTCAGCCTACTATTCAGATTCGTAGCGCTATTGTCCGGTTGCGTAGACGTATATTGCAAGAGATCCGTCATCAGCGCGTAAATGATGCTGGAGCATTGGACGCTCTTCAAGGGGATGTCCGCTTGTTCGATGTCCAGTATAGCTTGCGTTTTGGCCGCGAATATTCCTGGTCTCGATACGAACAAGACGCCGGATGATACGATTCCAGCCGTTCGCTTCAAGAACGCATCGACTTGATGGCCATCGAAGACGATCCAATCCACGATCCAGGAAGGGCTAACGGCGTAATATTCATGGGCGACACCTTTGAATAGAAGTATGCCCATCCCTTCTTTTACACGAAACGTTTTTCCATCCACACGCAGCTCGCCTTCGCCTTCTACGCTTTGAATCCACTGATATAAGTAGCCATTCGGACGGACGACATGCTCTTGATTCCAATCTTGTCCTACCTGAACAAGATAATAAGGAAGCTCCCTGTCCCACTCCGTAATGACGGGAATGTATCTTTTCGTCATCTAATCCCTCACCTTAATATATTGCTATTATTCTTAAAATCATTAGATTGTTAGCTATTTTACGGAGTCTTACAATAAAAATATAACAAAGGTTAGGAAGACGCAAGGGAATTCAAATCCATGCAGCGAAAGGATGTTACTGTTATGTGTCGTGTCGAAACAAAGATAATGAATGGCTGGGAATTTACTTTGAAAGAACCCGAGGATCGCAACTTCGAGCCTGTACATTTGCCGCATGATTGGGCGATCACTGCTCCGATCAATCCAAACATGAAGCAAGCGAAAGATCAGGGATTCAGGGATAGATGGGGGATTGGCTGGTATAGAAAGCAGTTGGCCATCAAAGAGATAAAGAAAGGCTTTGTCTATAAGCTGCAATTCGACGGCGTGTATGAGAACAGCACGGTATGGGTGAACGGCAATGAGGCCGGCGGTCAAAAATACGGCTATTCGAGGTTTACGCTCGATATTACGAGTTGTATTCAGGAAGGGAATAACCTGATCCTAGTCAAGGTCGATAACACGGCTTTCCCGGCCGACAGATGGTATTCGGGAGCGGGGATTTATCGGACCGTCAAGCTGCTTGAATTAAGGGAAAACCATCTTGAGCCGGAAAATATATTCGTGAAAACAGCGGTTATCGGTAATACGGGCATGCTGACGATCGAGACGGGCGTTGCTTCCTTGGTCAAAGCACGTGTCACGAATGGAACCACACAGGTGATCGGCGAGTCCGACAGCGGAACGATCCATATCGAAATCCCGCAGGTCAAGCTGTGGGGTCCGGATCAACCGAATCTGTACCGTGTGGAATTAACGCTTATGGACAACGACCAAATCGCCGACATTTATGAACTGCGAATTGGCGTCAGAACGATCGAAATGGTTGTAGGTAAAGGCATGCTGATCAATGGTCATGCTATTAAAATAAAAGGTTTTTGCGTTCACCAAGATGCAGGCTGCGTTGGCGTAGCCGCCACTCCTGAAATATGGAAGGATAGGCTGCTAGAATTCAAAGCAATGGGCTGCAATGCCATTCGCACCGCCCACCATATGCCGGCATCGGAGCTGCTTGATCTATGCGACGAGCTGGGATTGCTAGTCTACGAGGAGCCATTCGATAAGTGGACCGGCGGCTCTTACCGAAGATATTTCGAGACGGAGTGGCAGCGCGACTTGGAAAACATGGTCCGACGGGATCGGAATCATCCGAGTATTTTTATATGGGGGGTTGGGAACGAGGTCGAGCATCAAGGGCAATCATCCATGCTGAAGATCCTTCAAATGTTGAAGGACCACCTGCTTACGCTCGACGATACGAGACCGGTCACTTATGCCATGAACCCCCATTTTAAATACGAAAACAATGTTGATCTTGCGAAGGTGGAAGATATTCAACAGTTTGTGGATACGGATAGCGATACGGAAATCTATGACCAAGCCGAAAGGGTTGAACGCATCCGAAGAATCGGCGAGATTGTGGATGTCATCAGCTGTAACTATCAGGAGCAATGGTATCCTGCCATCCACGAGGCTATTCCGGACAAATTGATATTGGGAACGGAGACGTACCAGTACTTCAGAGGCTATCCTGATCAAATGCAAAATTTCAGCGAGGATGTGCCATGGATTGATGTGGAGAAACATGATTACGTCATCGGCGGCATGTTGTGGACCGGTATCGATTATTTGGGAGAATCGATGGGGTATCCTGCCAAAGGCTGGGCGGGCTCCTTGTTCTATACCAACAACGAGCGTAAGCCGCTCTCCTATTTGTATGAGAGTTATTGGTCGGAGAAGCCGATGGTCTATTTGGCCGTGATGGACTATTCCTTACAGGACGAAGGGGTCAAGGAGCATTGGGACGCGCCAAGATACGCAAGTCATTGGAACTTCCCGCAATTCAATAAGACGGTTATTCCGTATATGGTCGCGACCAATTGCGAAGAAATTACTTTGGAATTGAACGGCAAGCAGCTTTATGTGAAGCAGCCGTCCTCTTATCCGAACCGAATGATCACTGGCTATCTGCCTTATCTGCCTGGAATCGTAACGGTAAAGGGGTTCATAGGCAAGCAAGAGGTCTGTAAGTATACGCTCAGAACGGCGGAGCCAGCTTCTAGACTGAGCTTTGATGGGGAAGATATCAGACTGGCAGCCGAGGAAGGTTATCAGAAGTTATTCACCGTCCGAGCATTCGATAAGGAAGGAATCCCCGTATTCCGCGAAAGCGCGAAGGTAACGTTCCATGTTACCGGGCCGGCGGAGATTATAGCTGTAGATAATGGCGATCTTTGTTCCAGCGAGCCCTATGACCGAAATTGGATGCATATGTACCGAGGCTGCGTCAGCACGGTCATCCGATTCACCGGAGAGCGAGGACGCGTTGTGCTGTCGGCCGTCGCCGAGGGGATGTATCCCGCGGAGCTTGTTATTGTTATCAATTAAGGAAACACACGATAAAAAGACGATTGATCTGTGAAGATCGATCGTCTTTTTCGTGTTGACGAACTTATATTATTTCTATACTATTAGAAATATAGAAATAACAATTTATGTAATTAAACGAATAGGTTAAGGAAAGGCGTGGTATGGATGAGTCATAAGCCTTTGTTAGTTATCGTCGGTTCTGGACCGGGAATAAGCGCCGGTATTGCCAAAAAGTTTGGCAGTAATGGTTTCCGTGTGATTCTCATATCAAGAACCGAGCCGTCGCGGGAACGTATCTTGGAGGAGCTTCGACAGATACCTATAGAATCGTATGGAATTACTGCAGATGCATCAGATCCGAATTCAATAAAAGAAGCTTTTAAACAGATAAAAAACAAATTCGGAGCCACTGATGTTTTGGTATATAATGCGGCACACATCGTGCCAGGAGATTCTCTTTCGTTAACCGAACAGCTGCTAATTGAAGATTTCAAGGTGAACACTGTTGGTGCGTTGACCAGCGCTCAACAAGTAATTCCCGATATGATCGAACGTAAACAAGGAGCGCTTTTTTTCACAGGCGGGGGTATTGCGCTCAATCCTAATCCACTTTATACATCATTATCGATTGGCAAAGCTGCGATCCGTTCGCTTGGAACTTCAATGGCCGAGACCTTGTCTCCTCATGGCATTTATGTAGGTCAGGTTTTAATCGCGGATCATGTCAAAAAAGGGACGTATTACGATCCGGACCGGATAGCCGATGTGTATTGGGAGTTATATAGTAAAAAAGAACAGAGGGAATATTTATTTAAGGAATGATTGCTATTCTGCAAGCGTGATAGGCGGGAAATTAGCAAGGCCGATGAATCGAGAAGTGATTCATCGGCCTTTTCTCGATTAAGACAGCTTCCCATCGGACAAGTCATTCTTCGATTGGAAGGAGGCAGCGCCATAAGAGGAGGAGGCCGCCCCAAAGAATGGACAATAGATCAGTGAATACCTATCATGCATCATTTACGATTACTCAATAAAATTGGAAAATAGGGTAGTGTGCTTTTTTACCCGACCTATGCAGCCCTAAGCTCAGAGGATGTTGTGAATGTCGAAGGGATCAAACCTTATTGAGGCCCCGGTCATAACTCATTTGCTATAGACGAGTATGGAAATCCGATTAATATTTATCACGCAAGACCGGAACCGGATCCCCATAGTGGCATCGGAGCAGGCGGTCTTCATGATCCATGCCGCCACACCATGGTCAGAACGGCACATGTTGCCTATGATGGCACTTTAATTCTGAATATGACGGCGGAAGAAGAGTTGGCATCCGCCCATAAAGACATCGTTATGACGATAAAGGTTTTGTAAGAAAATGAAGAGCGAAGGAGTAGGCAAATAACGTGAAGATAACAAGCATTAAAGAATGTTCGATCAAGCTGGAGGTCGGAGATTCGTTAAATCTGCCGCAGCATGTCGTTGCGGAACTGGAAGGCGGCTTACAGGAGAAGTTTCCAGTAGAATGGGATACGGTCGATTTGTCGCTTTTGGAGAAGCCGGGAAGCTTTACGGTTGAAGGGACGATCAGGGGGGATAACTATCCGAACCCTCTAGTACCGAATCGTGCCGATCCTTATGTGTATAAACATACGGACGGATACTATTATTTTACCGGATCCGTGCCCGAGTACGATCGGTTGGTCCTGCGGCGTTCCCGTACCGTCGCCGGCTTGTCTAGCGCGGAGGAAACAGTGATTTGGACGAAGCATGAAACGGGAGATATGGGCAACCATATTTGGGCGCCGGAGCTTCATCGAATCGACGGCAAATGGTATATCCATTTTGCGGCAGGATCGGCTGAGGAGAAGTGGGCTATTCGCCCTTACGTACTGGAATGCGAGGATGAGAATCCATTAACCGGTACTTGGACGGAGAAAGGAAAGATCAAGCTCCCGGTCGAGAGCTTCTCCCTTGACGCGACGACCTTTGAACATCTTGGACAAAGGTATCTGGCCTGGGCTCAAATTATCGATGTGTCCTGTCTCTACATTGCGAGGATGGATACGCCGTGGTCCATCTGCACCGAACCGGTCATGCTTTCGTCTCCGGAATATGACTGGGAGATTCAGGGGCATCGCGTGAACGAGGGGCCAGCCGTGCTGAAGCGGAACGGCAGGTTGTTTATGGCCTATTCTGCCAGCGCTACGGATGACCGGTACTGTATGGGATTGTTAACGGTGGACGATACGAGCGACCTGTTGAATCCAGCATCGTGGACGAAATCGAAGGAGCCCGTATTCGTAAGCGATGCAGCTGCTTCCGAGTATGGTCCGGGGCACAACAGCTTCACGGTGTCGGAGGATAATGCTTGCGATTTGCTGATCTATCATGCGCGTCCCTATAAAGATATTGACGGAGAACCGCTCTATGATCCGAATCGGCATGCCCGCGTACAACGGTTATTATGGAAGCCTGACGGCACGCCGTTTTTTGCTACTCCGGGATGGAAATTGGACACAGCGGGATACATCGCGAAAGCCGTTGTAACGATTCAATAAAAAAGGCAAAAATAAATGGCGGTGCTAGGAAGGTTAACCCTGCATCGCCATTTCTGTCTTTCGGTCTATTTGTCGCCTTATAGCGACTCAACCTCAAGAGCGATTGGATTTTATACAGGCAAATGGGATGAAAGACGTCAAATAAGCAGTTTGGTTGGAGTTCATACAGGCAAATGAACAACATGACTCGAAAATGACCAAATTGGTAGAATTATACTGTATGTTTTCCACTTAAAGCTACTTGTTCCGTCTACTAGAGCCTGTTTGGTTGGACGAATTCCACTCAAAAGTGACAAGGATGGACGATGAGGGTGTACGTGTTTCATAACACTAGGACAAGCCGTTATTTGGCGTTATCGCGGGGGTGAAATGTCTTAATTACTGGGGGGACGAAAACGAAGTAATTGATATAATGGCTCTATTCGAGCTGTGAAAGGATGAGAATGACTTGGACAAAAAGCCAACGTGGATATGGTATCCAGGCGATTTTGAGATATACCATCATTTGCTGCTGAACACTAGACGGGAAGAACGCCTTCATTACTGGCCGGCTTTCTGGCGTCTGGATGACTGCTATCACAATGTGCGCTTCCGCAAAGAGGTGTATTGCGACACTCCGGAAGAAATGACGGTTTATGCCCATGGCATCGGACATGTTATGGTCGATGGGCGAAAGTCCGCCTTCCGGCAACCGATTATTCTATCGCCCGGCAAACATCAGATAGAGATTAGCATTGCCCGCACGGACGGGCTGCCTTGCGTCTATGTAGATGGTGAACGGAGTGTCAGCGACTCGTCATGGGAGGCAAATGATTTCAGCTTTGACTGGCTGCCGGCAGGCTGCAATGATCTGTATCCGAGCAAAGAGGACGATCCTGCTATTTTTGCGTTTCAGTATACGGAATTGAAGCCTCTATCGATAGAAACAAGAGAGGACGGCATTCTGTACGACTTCGGGCAAGAAACGTTTGCTGTCGTGTCGTTCGAGCAAATTCAGGCATCTGGCGTTATTCAGTTGTTTTACGGTGAATCGATAGAGGAGGCATTGGATACGGAGCACAGTATTCTCATTGAGTCGGTTCCGGCTGGCAGCGAAGCACATCGTTGTCCTCCTCGGGCATTCCGGTATTTGTTCATCCAAGGGGCGGAGATAGAGCAATTCAGTCTGACTGCCATGTATGAATATTTGCCTTTTGACCGTAGAGGATGCTTTACTTGTTCCAATGAGATGATCAATCGGATTTGGGATACGGCCGAATATACGTTTCACTTGAACAGCCGTGAGTTCTTCTTGGACGGGATCAAAAGAGATCGCTGGGTATGGTCGGGTGACGCTTACCAGAGCTACTTGATCAACAACTACCTTTATTTCGATGCGGATATTACGAAGCGGACGATTATCGCCTTGCGCGGGAAGGACCCTATCGTTAAGCATATCAACACGATTCTCGACTACTCCTTCTACTGGATCATGAGTATTGACGCTTATTATCAAGCGACGAAGGATATAGACTTTATAACCTTTATCTATCCACGGATGAAATCAATGATGGATTATTGTATCTCGCTTGCGGATGACGACGGATTTATTCGAGGCAGAGAGGGAGATTGGGTGTTCATCGACTGGGCGGAGATCGACAAGACCGGTGCCGTGAGTCCCGAACAAATGCTTTTTGCGGAAAGCTTGAAGGCGACATGGGCATGCGGTGAGTTGCTTGGCCAAAGCGAAGAGCGTTATATGAAACATTATGAGCTGTTAAAGGATCAGATTAAAGCGTCGTTCTGGGATGAAGAACGGGGGGCGTATATAGACAGCTTCGAATCCGGTAAACGCAATATTACCCGTCATGCCAATATTTTTGCGCTGTTATGGGGGTATGCGGATGCGGAACAACGGGAGAGCATTATCGCGAACGTGCTTCTGAACGACGAAGTGCCTCAGATCAGCACGCCTTACTTTAAGTTTTACGAGCTGGAGGTTATGTGCAATATCGGCCGATTGGATGCGGTGACCGATCAAATACAGTCATATTGGGGCGGCATGCTGCAATTGGGAGCGACGACTTTCTGGGAGGAGTACAATCCAGAGGTAACCGATCTGGAGCGATACGGCATGTACGGCGACCGCTACGGCAAAAGCTTATGCCATGCTTGGGGCGCGAGTCCGATCTATTTGCTCGGGAGGTATTATCTGGGCGTGTACTCCACCTCGGCAGGATACGATACATTTGTCGTGGAACCGCAGCTCGGCGGATTGCAATGGATGAAAGGAACGGTCCATGTGAACGGGGGAACGGTATCAGTGGAAATGACTCAGCAATCGTTGCAGGTAGTGACGGATCAAGCAGGAGGAACGGTACGTATCAATGGGAAGGAGTATCCGCTCTCGAAAGATATTCCTTTCATACTTGCGCTGAAGACAGCGGTGCAATGACCTCTGCAGGCTGCCGATTAAATCGGCAGCCTGTCGTGCGATTATTTCGTATCTTGGCTTTCCGTCGTGAATGATTCGATACAAATGGTATATAAAATGAATCATTTGGCAATTGAGACGCGGACAGGCAATTCGGATAATGGAAGTAATGTAATAAGCTGAGTGGAGACTGGGAAAGGATTGATGACGAAAATGAACGATTCGAGGCCGAATTTGCTGCTGATTACCGTGGATCAAATGAGAGGAGATTGTCTGAGCATCCTTGGCCACAAGGTCGTCGAGACGCCGAATCTGGATCAACTGGCGCGCAGGGGCATGCTGTTCAGCAATGCGTATTCTTCGACGCCGACTTGCGTACCTGCGCGGGCGGCGCTGTTTACCGGCATGAGCCCGCGTTCGCACGGCCGCGTCGGTTACGAGGAGAATATTCCTTGGAATTACGAGCACACACTTCCTGGCGAGTTGGCGAAGGCAGGCTATCATACGCAGTGCGTGGGCAAAATGCATGTCGATCCGGCTCGCAGCTTATGCGGCTTCCATAACGTTGTGCTGCACGACGGCTATTTGCATCATAACCGTTTCAAGCATACGAACACGGTGGCGGAGTCGCATGACAGCTGCGACGATTATTTGCCGTGGCTTCGCGAACGCGCGGGGGCCGGTGCCGATCTCATCGATCTCGGTCTCGACTGCAATGCCTCGACCATGGCCCGGCCCTGGCATCTGCCGGAGGCGCTCCATCCGACGAATTGGGTCGTGACGCAATCGATCGATTTCTTGCGCCGCCGCGACCCGCGAAAGCCCTTCTTCCTTTGGAGCTCGTTCGTTCGGCCTCATCCGCCGTTCGATCCGCCTCAGGCGTATTGGGACCGTTATGACGGGGCGGACTTTCCGGATCCGGTCGTCGGCGAATGGGCGGTTAAGGACGATCCGGCTCGCGGCGGTCTCGACCCGGTGACCCGATCGGGCGTCGTTCCGAGAAGACGCCTAAGGCGCGCGATGGCTGCCTACTATGCGCTCATCACCCATATCGACGACCAACTGGGGAGGCTTATGAACGCCATGGAGGAATACGGGGTACTGGACCGTACGATTATCGTCTTCACCTCCGACCACGGGGAGCTGCTCGGCGATCATCACCTGTTCCGCAAGGCGCTCCCTTACGAAGGCAGCGCGAAAGTACCGCTGATCATAGCCGATCCAGGCGGAATGCTAGATGCCCCTCAAGGAGCAACCGTCGACGCTGTCGCGGAACTGCGGGACATCATGCCGACGCTGCTTGACTGCGCGGGCGTGAACATTCCCGCGGTTGTGGACGGCCGAAGCTTGCTGCGCGCGCGGGAACTCTCTCAAGATGGCAGTTGGCGGACCTATATTCACGGGGAGCATGCATACGGCGAACAATCGCATCAATATATGACCGATGGCCGTCAGAAGTATATCTGGTTTACGCAAACGGGAGAAGAGCAGCTGTTCGACCTGCTCCTTGACCCGCAAGAGCTGACGAACAAGGCGGAAGAGGAATCGTATGCCGACAGCATGCGGTTGTGGCGCGAACGCCTCGTCCGCGAGCTGGACGGACGAGAGGAAGGATACGTGCAAGACGGTAATATCATCGTCGGACGAAAGCCTCAAACAGTTCTTAGTCATATTTCACCCTAATAGGATCCGAAAGCTTATGCCGGCGGAAGCGGCAGACGTACTCTTACGACGGTGCCGCTTCCGAGCTGGCTGCCCACCTCGATGCCGTACCCCTCGCCGTAATGGAGGCGAATCCGGTCATTCACATTTTTCATGCCGATATGTTGATAGGCTGTGCGGTCCCTGGAGCGAAGGGTGCTCCTCAGCTGTGCCAATCGTTCCGGCTCGATGCCTACGCCGTTGTCCGTCACGATAATTTCCATATGCCGATCTTCCCGGAGCTCTGCTTGTATGACGACCTTGCCGCCGCTCGCATGCGGCTCGAGGCCGTGGGTCAGCGCATTCTCGACAATGGGTTGAACGATCATTTTCGGGATAAGGACGTCATGCAGGTCTTCCGAGGTATATTGCTCGAACTGTATCCTTCCCGGGAACCTGCCTTGATGAATCGTAATATAGGAACCGACGACCTTCAGCTCTTCCTCCAGCCTTACTTCGTTCGATCCCTTTATGCTGTATCGCAGCATCCTGCTTAAGGCAGCGGTCATTTCATAGATGTCTTGATTTCCTTTTACAATGGCGATGCCTTTGATTGCATCCAGCGTATTGCTGAGAAAATGCGGGTTGATCTGACTCTGCAGGAACGACATCTCCGCGCGTTGCCGCTCGATATCGGCTTGGTAGAGCTCGCCAGTCGTCTCCAGCAACTGCCGTGTCAGATCGTTGATCCGGTTCAACATCGTGTTGAACTGGGTCGATATAACTTCGATCTCCGCGTAGCCCTCCAGCTCGACCTTCGTATGCAGCACGTCCAGATTGCCGCTCTTCAGCCGCTTCATGAATGCGATCAGCTTTCCGAGGGGCTTTAATATATTCATCATGAGCACGGAATACGGTATCGTAACGAGAAGGAGCGTAACGAACAACATCACGTAGCTTGTTTGCTTAAGCCCTTTCAGCTCCTTAATGAGATTGCCGATAGGCACCGCCGAGACGATGTTGCCTTCGATCTCCGGCAAGTCGAAGGATTGGATCGCGTATGATTTCCCGCCGATCTTCTCGTTGACAGCGCTTTCGCCATAACCGGAATAGAGTGTCAGACGTTCTGCGTCCAGATTCAGCTCCAATCCGTCAGCGTTCGCGTACACCAGATTCCCGTTCGTTCTGAGGTAGAAGCTCGTGCCCGACAGCCTAGGAAACTTTTCGATCTCCGCTTGAATGGATTTGGCGTCTAGGATGACCGTAATTAATCCGATTTTTTCTCCGTACCGGTACGTGTCGCGCGATGCGAACAGATTCATGCCGAAGAGGAACGTGTCTCTGGCGAGCAGGGGGTCCGCCTTTTTGAAGCCGCCGTAATGCACGTTCCCTTCGTAATCGATCAGCTTGTCCATCATCTCCCGAGCCAAGCCGATTTTGCCGTTCAGCGAAGTGTGCTTGCCGGAAGCGTTCACGATAATAATGTCTACAATATCGGGGTTGGTGCTTTTGATGACTCCCATTAGGCTTTGTACTTTTTTCGAAAGCTCGTACGTTAGCAGATTATCATTTTCGGCCAGAAAATCCTGAACCGTCGTATCATAACCGAGATTGACCATAATGCCCGAAATCTTGGCGTAGTTGTCGGATACCCGCTGCTTCAGATTGGACACGAGCTCCATATTGTATTGCGTATTCTGCTTTACGATGACTACGCTGGATTGCCGGAACGCCATGATGCTGACCAGCGGGATAACGGCAAGGAGGACGGCGCCGATCGCCAGCACCTGCGTTCGGATGGAAAGTTTGCTGAATGCCCTCATTGCGCCTCCCTGTACTGCGTAGGCGTCATGCCGTTCAGCCGCTTGAAGATGCGGGTAAAGTAGAAGTAGTCGTTGAAGCCGCATTTTTCGCCGATCTGGCTCACGGTCATATCCGTCTCGGCCAGCAGCCTGCATGCGTATTGAATTCGCTGATGGGACAAGTATTCCACGAAGTTTTCCCCTACTTCTTTCTTGAAGAGCTGAGACAAGTAAGTGGGGCTTAGGTAAAACTTCTCCGATAAGCTTTGGATCGATATTTCTTGATTAAAGTGATGATGGATGTACGTAAGGATTTCCTTGATGCGATTGTGCGTCACTCCGGCCAGCCGGGAGGACAACTCGTCAGACAGATGATTCAGCGTATGCTTGACCAGGTAGTCGATCATAACGTCGGAATGTCCGTAGTCGTAGTATAGCTGGTCATAGCCTTCCAGAAACCGGGTATGCTCCTTTACGCCTTCCCTCGTGAATAAATACATGACGGTATTGAAGATCAGGTAAGCGTCTTTGATCGTTAACGCATAGCGGTAGAACAACGGTCTGCAAGACTCCATGACCGACACGAACCGCATACGGTCCTTCAGCGCGAGAGCGCCAGTCAATTCCGCCAGCAGATCGTCAATGGTCGATTCCGAAGGAACGACCGGGCGATAAATGCCGCCTTTTCCAGTCGAGAAGGAGCCATATGCCGCCACGGACGCTGCCTCCAGCGCTGCTTCCAGATCGGCTAGACTGGCGGAAGAGGGGCCAATGCCGACACTGTAATCCACGGCGTTGCCGGACAAGTCGGGCGGACTTAGAAATTTCTCGACCCTATGGCTGTAGACGAGGAGGCCTACGCGCCTGCTGTTCATGCGGAAGCGGATATGCTGCATGTCTCCCCGGTATGGCGCGGGTGCATATCCCTGTACGACGATCGGCGTCACCGGCATGCCCGCGCTGACCGGCATGCCGGCAGATAGCAGCTTCTCCGCCAACAACTGCTCGTTTCCGGAGCATAATATTTCGTATAGTTCTTGGGCGTCGTTCTCCGGCTCGAGCTGGGCCCGATCCTTCAGCGATTGCGCGATTTTGCCAAGCATGCTCTCGATTTCCTCGATCTCGAACGGCTTCAGGCAATAGCCGAAGGTGCCGTAATTCAATGCCTTCTGGGCGTAAGCGAATTCCGCGTGCCCGCTCAGAACGGCGAAGATCGTGTGCGGGGAAATTTCCTTGCCCCGCTTGATGAGCTCAAGGCCGTTAACGAGGGGCATCTTAATGTCGGTGAGCACGAAGTCCGGCCGCAACTTCTCGATTAGCTCTAACCCTTCTTGCCCGTTCTCCGCCGCTCCCGCGACCTGAAAGCCGTAATTCTCCCAGCGTACGCCGGCCTTAATGCCTTCAACAATCCAACGTTCATCATCGACGATGACTGCTTTGTACACAGTAACGCCTCCTTTACAGCAATCGTAACCGAGCATCCTCGCGGATTCGTATAGAAAAAAACAAGATAAATATGCATAAAACTATGATTTCAAAGGAAAGAAGCACTTTAATAAAAATAAACAATGAAAATAACGGTTTTATCTATACTCTGCAATCCTGACTGTTCATTATAATATGGCTGAATACATGATGGAAGAGCTTATTGGAAGATGGTCAAGCGGGTAAAAAACGGACTATGCGCCTTGATCTCATACGATCTGGTTATAAGAGCATTTCCTGTAAGCGTTCCCAAGGCGCATGCCAGGCAAACGAATCGATAAGAGGAAGCCAAGCGTCTAGCTTGGCGTTCCTCGTACGACAATGAAAGAGTGGAGAGTGCTTGGATGGACATTCAGATAAAGGGTTTAACGGAGGATCAACGACAAGCCATATCCGAAGCGGCAAGCGGCTTGCGCGTTGCGTTATCGGCGGAGGGCATCTCCGTGCAATTCAAACAGGGGAGCGGCGGCATCGCCGTTCAGTACGACGGTCAAACGGTAGTTGTCGCTTGCGGCGGAGGCTCGCAGTTTGTTCGAGCGTTCGGACTGGCCGTGGAGGGTCTTAGAAAAGGCAAACCGTTCAGCGTGCAGGAGACGCCATGGTACGACAGTTTGGGCGTTATGATCGATTGCTCCCGCAACGCCGTCCTGCATATGGACGCGTTCAAAACAATGATAAGGCGACTGGCGCTTATGGGCTATACGACGGTTCAGCTATATACGGAAGATACCTACGAGATGAAAGCCTATCCGTACTTCGGCTATATGAGAGGGCGCTACACGGCGGAGCAATGGAAAAGCATGGACCGTTACGCGGCGCTTTTCGGCATCGAGCTGGTTCCTTGCATTCAGACGCTTGCGCATCTTGGACCTGCGCTGAAGTGGGGTGCCCATGCCGAACTGGTAGATTGCAACGATATATTGCTGATCGACGAGCCGGGAACCTACAAGCTGATCGAAGAGATGTT
The DNA here is from genome assembly GCF_056396205.1 of Paenibacillus sp. 05T425. NCBI lineage: Bacteria > Bacillati > Bacillota > Bacilli > Caryophanales > Paenibacillaceae > Paenibacillus > Paenibacillus sp. 05T425. The sequence continues at coordinate 144,418 of NZ_JBFTLA010000001.1, read as the reverse complement.
CCGGACCATGTCGGACAACCTGAGCAGCCGAAGCATCAACATAGGGATGGACGAAGCGCATATGATGGGGCTGGGCAAATATTTGGACAAGCACGGTTATCATGACCGTTCCACGCTGATGATGAAGCATTTTGCCAAAGTGATGGACATAGCTAGGTCGTACGGATACAAGCCGATGATGTGGAGCGACATGTTCTTCAGGCTTGCGAGCGGCGGCGAATATTACGATCCCGAAAGTCCGATCAGGGCGGATATCGCCTCCCTCATACCGGAGGATCTGAGGCTGGTTTACTGGGATTATTATACGGAGGATCGTGCGAAATACGACGGCATGATGAGGAAGCATAAACAACTGAGCAATAACATTGTATTCGCCGGCGGGGCCTGGAAGTGGACGGGATTCACCCCGAACAACGCGTTCAGCCGTCATATCGGAATGATGGCGCATGAGGGCTGCGTCGCAAGCGGGATACGCGAGACGCTCGTGACGGCATGGGGAGACAATGGAGCGGAATGCTCGCTCTATGCTGTTCTCCCAACCTTGCAGCTGTGGGCGGAGCTTTGCTATAAGAACACGGGAGACGAAGCCGTGGTGCGGGAGCGCTTTGAGACATGCGCGGGCGGCGATTACGGAGATTTCATGTCCTTGGATCTCGCCAACCTGGTTCCCGATAATCCTTCGCCGGGTCTAAGCATGGGCAATCAGGTCAATCCAAGCAAATATTTGTTGTATCAGGATGTGTTATACGGGTTATTCGATAAGCATGTTCAGCCGCAAGCTTACAGGGAGCATTATGGCAGAAGCGCAGCGTTATTGGAAATTGCGGCGGCGCGCAATCCGCAATGGAACGACCTCTTCGTAACGCAGGCCGCGCTGTGCAGACTGCTTGAGCTGAAGTCGTCTGTCGGCGTCGAGCTAAGAGAGACGTACCTCGCCGGCGACAAAGAGAAGCTAGGGAAATACGCGGAGTCATTGCTGCCGGAAATAACGGCAAGAGCCGAGCGGTTCATGAACGCCTATAAGAAGCAGTGGATGAAGGAGAACAAAATTTTCGGCCTGGATGTGTTCGATCTGCGCATGGGTGGACTCTTGCAGCGGATCCATACCGCGATTGATCGCATTAGCGGGTACGCGCGAGGCGAAATTTCGCATTTGGAGGAGTTGGAAGAGCCGATTCTGACGTTCGACGCGAGGGAAGAAAGCGAGCAGAAAGTCATAAGCGTTGCCTTGTGGCATGCGATTGCCACGCCGTCGGTTCTTGCGGGCATATAGACCGAAAGCCATATAGACTGTTATCAGCGAAAAGGAGATGGAAACAACATGAGAATACTTTATTTGGACCTCGATTCGCTTCGTCCCGATCATCTGGGCTGCTACGGTTATCATCGCGCCACGTCGCCCAACATTGACCGCATAGCGGAAGAGGGCACCGTCTTCACCAACTATTATTGCTCCGACGCGCCGTGCATGCCTTCCCGGACGGCTCTTATGTCGGGTAGATTCGGAATCCATACAGGCGTAGCCGGCCATGGCGGCACCGCGGCGGATATGCGGCGGGACGGGGCGGCCCGGGGCTTCGAGGATCGGCTCAAACGGGAGAGCCTCCCCTTCGTATTGCGGGAAGCGGGCTACAAGACGGCGACGATCAGCACGTTCGCCGACCGGCATTCCGCATGGACCTTCAACGCCGGCTTCCATGAGGTTCATAATATCGGGGAGAACGGATTGGAATCGGCGCATCAATTACTCCCAACCGCGCTGAAGTGGTTAGAGGACAACGGACGATCGGATCAATGGTTCCTGCATCTGAACTTCTGGGACCCCCACACGCCTTACCGGGTGCCGGATCAGTACGGTCATCCGTTCGCGGATGAACCGTTGCCGGAATGGCTGACGGAAGAAGTGTTCCGATCCCATCTTCATAAGGAGGGGCAGCACAGCATTGCGGATATGAACGCGCTCGCGAAGTCGCATTACGGCAAGTGGAGCCGGCACGGCCGCCAAATCGGATCCTATGAAGATATACGACAGATTATCGATAATTACGACTGCGCGATCCGTTACATGGACGATCATATCGGACATGTGCTGTCGCTGCTTGAGCAGCTCGGGGTCTTGGAGGAGACAGCCATACTCGTTAGCGCGGACCATGGGGAGAATATGGGGGAGCTTGGCATCTATTCCGAACACGGCACGGCAGACCAGGGGACATGCCACATCCCGATGATCTTCCGCTGGCCGGGCGGCGCGCAAGGTACGAGGAACGAGGGACTGCATTACCATCTGGATCTTGCTCCCACTCTGGCCGATCTGATCGGCGCGAAACATCCGGAGCGCTGGGACGGCATCAGTTATGCGGACGGCATATCCGGGGCATCGGACCGAGGAAGGGACTACCTCGTATTGACGCAATGCGCCCATGTCTGCCAGCGGAGCGTCCGGTTCGGGGATTGGCTTTATATTCGCTCTTATCACGACGGCTATCATGGTTTTCCGAAGGAAATGCTGTTCAATCTGAAGGACGATCCTTACGAGCAGAGCAATCTGGCAGAGGAACGGCGGGACGTGTGCAAGGAAGCGGTCTACCTGCTTAACGAATGGCATGACGGCATGATGGCGACGATGGACAACGATACCGATCCGTTATGGACGGTCATGAAGGAAGGCGGGCCGCTGCACGCCGAGGAATACAGGAGCAAGAAGGACCTATAGCGGAGCAGAAGGCCGGCGCATGATGCGCCGGCCTTCTTTTATTCTTGCGCTATGTACATTTGTATGGCGACTATGTCGGATTTTGCGATTGAAAATGATTGAAAGCACTTTCATTACGGAGTCCACATAGAAGGCTGATTATGTCCATACTCCGCTTTCACCGTCCCTTTTATACTAAAAAAGCAGACAATGATCGCCGGATTCACAATACTAGAAAAGCAAGGAGTGACTGTTGATGCGCAGCGAGGCGAGCGTTGGAACGACGAAGAAGCTTTGGAAAACGATGCTTCAGCACAAATACTTTTATCTGATGGTTCTGCCGGTTCTTATATGGTACGCGATGTTCGCCTACGCGCCGATGTACGGCGTGACGCTGGCTTTTAAGACGTTCGACTACAGCGGCGGCATTCTAGGCAGTCCCTGGATCGGATTCGAGCATTTCCAAAAGATATGGTCCGACGCGGATTTCCAAACGGCATTCAAAAACACGATCATCATCAGCTTGATGAAGCTGCTGATTAATTTCCCGATGCCGATCTTCCTGGCCATTCTATTAAACGAATTTTCGAGGAAAACGGCCAAACGATTTTTCCAGACGGTCCTTACGTTCCCCCACTTCATCTCATGGGTCGTGCTTGCAGGCATCATTACGATGATTCTCAGCCGAGACGGCGTCGTGAACCAAATCATCATGTCCCTCGGATTCGAGTCCATCGCGCCGTTAACGGACAGCGAGTCCTTCCGGCCTCTGCTTTATCTCACGCATATGTGGCGGGAAGTCGGCTGGGATTCGATCATTTACCTGGCAGCGCTGGCGGGCATTAATCCCGAGCTGTACGAAGCGGCCGAGATGGACGGAGCCAACCGGTTCAAGAGACTGCTTCACATTGCATGGCCGGGCATTAAAAGCACGGTGGCGATTCTGCTTATTCTTCATGTAGGGCAGCTTCTTACGCAAGGAGCAAGCTTTGATCAAATCTTCAATCTCTACAGCTCACCTGTCTATGAGGTGGCCGATGTCATCGATACGTATATCTATCGCACGTCGTTCCAGGTAGGCGGAGACTTCGGTTACATGACGGCGGCCGGTCTCATCAAGTCCGTCATCAGCCTCGTGCTTCTCGTCTTGGCGAACACAATCGTGAAGCGAATGGGCGAGGAAGGACTCTATTAAATTACAGCTTGGAGGTATTCGACTGATGAAGCAAATGCACGCGAACAAAAAAACACGACTGAGCGCGTTCGACATCGCCGTGTATATCGTGCTCGGACTATTGTCTCTCGTCACGTTTTTCCCGTTCTACAACGTCCTGATCATTTCGTTTGCCAAATTCGAGGTCATCAGCCAGTTCAATCTGTACTTGCTGCCTTTGTCCTTCGATTTAACGGCTTATAAGGTAATCCTGTCCGACGCGAAGTTTTGGAGCTCTACGGTCAATACGCTCATCGTAACCGTCGTTGGCGTTGCGTTCAGCATGACGATATCGGTTGCGGGCGCTTACGCGCTCTCCAAGAAAGGGATGCCGGGGCGGAACGCCATGCTGACGCTCATCCTGTTCACGATGTTTTTCAACGGCGGGCTTATTCCTTTTTATCTGATTATCAAATCGCTGGGGCTCGTCAACAGCATATTCGTCATGATCATTCCCGCTGGGTTGAACACGTTCTACTTGATTATTATGAAAAACTACTTCGGCACGCTGCCGGAAAGCTTGGAAGAGTCCGCGAAGCTGGACGGAGCCAACGACCTGTACATTTTGCTCAAAATCATTCTTCCCATCTCCGCGCCGTTCATCGCCACCTTTGGCTTGTTCTACGCGGTAGAGCGTTGGAACGAGTGGTGGTACGCGCTCATCTTTATCAGCGACTCCGCGAAGACGCCGCTCCAGATTTACTTGCGGGAGACGCTCATCACGAGCAATCAGCTGCTTAATACGCTTGCTCAGCAAGCGGCTGACAGCAATTCCAGCAAGGTGTATACGCCTGCTTTACAGATGGCGACAGTCGTCATCTCCAGCGTGCCTATCCTGATGGTATATCCTTTCCTGCAGAAGCACTTCGCCAAAGGGATACTAGTAGGCTCCATTAAAGGATAAGGAAATTCATATAGATGCTTGTCCTATCCTAGCAAAAGCTTCACAATGACAAAAAAGGGAGGATTCAAAATGAAAGGAATTAAGAAGTTTGGCTTCATCATGGCCTGTTTGGCTATGATCGCGGGATTGCTTGCGGCTTGCGGCGGCAATGGGAACGAGAAACCGTCCGAGAGCCCGGCAACGACGAATTCGAGTGCGGGAGGCGAAGACGACCCGTATAAGGATCCGATGGAAATTTCCGTTGCTTTCTGGGATGTAGAAGCGGAAGCCACCAAGATCGAGAAGGACCCGATCGTGCAGGAAATTTTGGAAAAATTCAATATTACCATTAAGCCGGTCAATACGACTTGGGATGACTATGGCCAAAAAATTCAGATGTGGGCCGCGTCCGGACAGCTGCCCGACGTATTCGCGATCGACGCAATCGGCACGCAATATCAACGCAAGTGGGTCGAGCAAGGCGTCGTTGCCCCTCTGCCGGACTTGGAGAAGTTTCCAAACCTAGCGAAATATTTTGAAGCTCCGGACATTGCGGGGCTGGCCGTCGATGGCAAACAATACACGATTCCGAGAAGGATGTTCCCGAGCACGGACTGGAGCGCGCTTGACCGCGTCGTCTACTACCGTTGGGATTTGGCGCAGGAGGCCGGCATTACGAAGGAGCCGGAGACTTGGGATGAGTTCAATGCAATGCTTGAAGCGATAGTGAAGGCCGATCCGGAAGGCAAGAAGATTACAGGCCTGACAGCGGCACAAGTGAAGATGCTGGGCGGATTGTTCTGGCTGTACGGCAACCCGGTTGCCACGAGCGACGGCAGCGGCGCGGATTTCAAATGGATCAAGGAAGACGGCAAGTTCATTCCGGCCGTATTCTCCAAGAATGCTCTGCCTGCCCTTCAAAACATGAAGAATATGTATGATACCGGTCTGATTGATCCGGATATTGCGCTGACAAGTCCGGATATCGCCTATGACAAATTTGCTTCGGGCAAAGCTGCGGCAATGCTTTCCGGCGGCGGATTCATCAACCTGGATTTGAACGTCAATACGAAACGTTGGGCTGCCGGCTACCCGGATAAGGATATGTCGGAAACGGTGAAAGTATTGAAGCCGCTGCAAGGACCTGACGGAGAGCGTAATCACGCCATCTTCAAAACGTATTGGTCCGAGAGCTACTTCAGCGGAAAGATCGATCCGAAGAAGCTGGACCGCATCTTGGCGCTGTATGATTACGTGCTGTCTCCGGAGGGCAAAGATCTCCTGACTTATGGCAAAGAAGGCGTGGACTACAAAGTAGAAGGCGACAAGAAGGTTATGCTGGATAAGACGCCTCATGTCGAGAAGTATCCGGCTACCGGTTTCCTGAGAGATTTGGTTGCATACGAAACATCGGACCGCTATGACGTTAGCAACCCGGCAATTGCCCATGAAGGCCTCAGAGAAGATGCCGTGGAATACATCGACTGGATTCTGAACAACACGAAAGTTCCGGAGTACGACATCCGCTTGACTTACATGTCGACTCCGACCAAGGACAGCTTTACGGTGTTCGATCACGACGATTTGCTCAAAGTGATGATGTCGAAGGATCCCGTGGAGCAATCCTGGCAGAAGATCGTGGACGGCTATAAGTCCAAGGGCCTCGACAAGATGATCGAAGAAGTGAACGCGAAGGCGAAAGAGCAAGGTATCGAATAAGCTAGGCACGCAGGCCACTCACGACGGGAACACCGTCCTGAATGGCCTGTTGCGTTGTCTACCTATATCAACGATCTGATTGCGGCTTTGCGGCTGCGGCTGTCAGAACAAGACAATACCGATGACCGCCGCCCCCGCGATTACGCTGATCGGATGGACTTTGTATTTGATAATGGCAAGAAAAGTTATGACGCCTATCAATAGAGTTGCGAACGTAGTCCAATGGTAGATGGCCTCGGATTGTCCGGAGAATCCGAAATGAATCGCTGCGTATGCGATCAAGCCCGTAATAATGGGCCGCAGACCGTAAAAAGAGGATTTGACCCATATATTCGTATTCATTTTATAGAAAAAAGCAGCAATCAGGATCACGATGATGAGAGAAGGCAGGACCATTCCTGCCGTAGCAATGACGGAGCCCGGCAAGCCTCCCGCATGGTAACCGATTAACGTTGCGCTGTTGGTTGCGACAGGTCCGGGCGACATGCCTGCAAGCGAGACGCTCCGCTGATATTGCTCGGCTGTCAGCCAGCCGTATCGCTCCACTTCGTATTGAATCGTAGGAATGACAGCATAGCCGCCGCCAAAGGACAAGAGCCCGATCTTTAGAAAGGAGAGAAATAATTGCCAGTATAGCATGGAACCACCCCTAAATATAATATTCAATCATGGCCGGATTCTCGCTGGGGGTTTTCTCGGTTTGAACGGACAGTCCGAGCAGCTTCTTCATGCGGATAAGGACAATGCCTGCAACCAATCCGACCAGAATCATTGCCGTTGGACTTATCCCGGTCAGCAGAAGCAGTGCTAACGAACAGACTGAAATGAGGATCGTACCCAGGTCGAACAATGCTGTTTTTCCCATTTTGAACGCTGCTACGGCGATGAGTCCGATGATTGCGCCATGTATGCCCTTGAAAGCGGCCTCTACCTTAGGCTCGGATTGGAAGGCTGCATAAAAGGCGCTAAGGAGAAAAACGATAATAAAACTGGGAAGCGTAATGCCTAGGGTCGCAGCGATTGCGCCAGGTACCTTGCCCATTCGATAACCCAGAAAGGCAGAAGCGTTCACGCCGACACCACCTGGCGCCGCGCTCGCCAAAGACATTAAATCATTCATTTCTTGGCGGGTTATCCATTTCCGCTTATCCACCAGTTCTTTTTCAATCATTGGAATCATGGCATATCCTCCACCGAATGTAGCGGGACCGATTTTGAGAAAAACCCAAAATAATTCATATAAGCGCGATGTACCGTTAGTGGGGCGAATCTCCATAGCTGACACCTCTTCGTGCTAGTGTTTTATTTATTATATCATCTTTATTCCAAATTGGGATAAACTATTGAGGATATCTTTATCAATAAATCTTATTGGAGAGATAAGCAGATGGCAATCGGTTTAGTTTTTGTTAAATTGGAATTAAGTAGTTTCGGAATATGAAAAAGGCTAAAGCACGAAGAGGTGCTTTAGCCTTGTCGGATAAACGCTAGTTTACATTGCGAGGTCTTTCCAAATCAGGAGTGCCGAACCTATCGCCACGGCATCCTCGCGAAGGATTCCTTTCGTAAAGCTCGGAACGTAGTCGGGATAATAATAGGTGTTTCGCTGCGCTGTATCTACTGCAGTCCGATAAAACAATTCGTTGCTGTTAATCAGGGTGCCCCCTAGAATAATGGTCTCGGGATGAAGGACATTAATCAAGTTGGCAAGCCCGATGCCGAAATGCACGGCGGACTGGGTGAAAATTTCCTGCGCATAGGCGCTGCCTGCGTGAAGGCCGTGAAGCAGCATGTCGTATGTAATTCGCTCCGGCGATATATGGGCTGTCCCGGGGATATCCGTACGTCCGGTTTTCGCATCGGCACGGGCTCGTTTCACGAGCGCTTGAACGGAAGCGAATGCCTCCCAGGCGCCGTAGTTGCCGCGGTCATGCAAGCGGGGGCCGTCCATCTGAATGACCATTTGTCCTACAGCCCCTTCCATATCGACGGAGCCGTGAACGATATGTCCGTCCGACATCATCGCGGACCGCAGCCCAACGCCGGCATGGACGTAAAGCATATGCTGCAGATTTTCGCTGCGCATCGACCAATGTTCGCCGATCAAGGCGGCGTTCGCTCCGTTCTCTAATCGGGCGGGAATACCGGTTTTCTCCTCCAGAAGGCTGCAGATCGGCACATGGGTCCAGCCTGGGGACGGGAAATCGGAGGGCTTGGAAATAATTCCTTTGCTGCGTTCAAGCGGTCCAACGGCTCCAACTCCGATACCGATCACTTGATTTCGTTCAATATGGTGGTCTTGCATCATGGACTTGATGCTGCGGACGACATAATCAATCAGCTCAGGCGGGGACATGGCCTCATCCATCCGCCATCTCATAAGAGCTTTGGCATTCATCTTGGCGTCGAAGAAACCAAGCGTTGATGTTCGGCGCGATATGTCCAAACCGAAGAAATAACCGTAATTCGGATTGATATCATACAAAATCGGTTTTCTGCCTCCGCTGGATTGTCCCTGGAAAGTCAGCAATAATTTATCCGTGAGCATCTCGTCCAGCAGTCGGGTCAAAGAGCTGCTTGTCATGCCGGATACGGGCATAAGCTCGGCCTTCGACGTCATGCCATGCTGAGCGACATGCATATAGATGAGCTTCTTCGGAGAAGCGATTTGGTGCGAGAATACGTTCATGCGTTAACCTCATTCCAAGTAATAGCATGGGAATCCCTTTATTATAATCGACTAGCAATTGTTTTTCTATCAGCAACGATTTTCAGTATGCTAAACTGTTTTGGAAGGTTCGTGCACGCTAATTAGATGACCGCTCAACTTATAGCGAAAGGGACGATTAAACTGGAGCCTAAACAATCATGTTGTTCCATCAGCCGAGGTCAAGCTTCGCAAACGGCAGCCATTCAAAAGAAATATGAACCCGAAGAGACGATTGTCTCCTCTGAACCTAATGACAGCTTCATCTCCTTGGAGGGCGGGGAATTTTTTATGGGGACGGATGCAGCGGATGGATTTCCGGCAGACGGGGAAGGACCCATTCGGAAAGTACGCATCGATCCGTTTCGTATCTCGCCATACGCGGTTACTAACAAACAATTCAGCGCATTCATTCGAGAAACCGGTTATGTAACGGAAGCGGAGAAATTCGGCTGGTCCTATGTCTTTCATTTGCTCGCATCGGAAAAAACGCGTCAGCACGTTGTGAACGTGCCGCGGCAAGTACCCTGGTGGCTTGTCGTGGAGGGTGCGTATTGGGAGAAGCCGGAAGGCCCCGATTCGTCAATCGAAGATCGGATGAACCATCCGGTTGTTCATGTTTCATGGCATGACGCTGCGGCGTATTGCGCATGGTCGGGAACGCGTCTGCCGACGGAAGCGGAATGGGAATATGCAGCCAGAGGCGGGTTGAGCAGAAAGACGTATCCATGGGGCGATCTGCTAAAGCCGGATGGCAAACATATGTGCAACATTTGGCAGGGAAAATTCCCGGTTAAAAACAATGCAAGCGACGGCTATGTCGGTACTGCCCCTGTAGACGCCTATGAACCGAACGGATATGGCCTTTATAATATGTCGGGCAATGTATGGGAGTGGTGTGCGGATTGGTTTAGTCCGCATTATCATACAAGAACGAAGGATGTAAATCCTCTGTTTGACGTACCAACGGAAAATCGTTCGGTGCGGGGAGGCTCGTATTTGTGCCATCGTTCTTATTGCAACCGTTATCGGCTTGCAGCTAGAAGCAGTAATACACCGGACAGCTCAACGGGGAATATGGGGTTTCGTGTCGTCTGCGACTAGAATTGTACGCATAATATTATTCTTCACCTATCCTATGAAGGCTTCGGAATTGTAACGGCGTCATCCCCTCAAGCTGCCGGAAGCATGCGCTAAAATAGCTGGCTTGCGAGAAGCCTGTTTCTAGCGCGATCTGCTTTACGGACAGCTGGGTTGAGGCAAGTAGACGTTTGGCTTGAATAAGACGGGCTTCCAGTAAAAAGTCCGGAAAAGATTTTCCGAACGTCTGGCCGAATTTGCGACTGAAGTAATGCGTGCTGTATCCAGCGAGCGCAGCTGCTTTGTCGATCGAGAAGGACTCATGACTATGAGATCGAACGTAATTCGCGACAGTGCGGATTTTATCGGAAGCATAATTAATAGGCACATTCAGCCGATCGGATGTAGTCTGCAGCCTTGTTAACAGTTCATACAAAGTAGAAGCTACGGTATATTCATCATCAATCTGATAGGATCTGCCTAATGACAACAATTTCTCGATTAAGCTCTCGATGGACGATAAGTTAGATAACGAAAACAACCAAGGCTCATCAAGCCCTCTGCTATCTAACAGCTCCTCTAGCCGCTCCCCGTAGAAATGAATCCACCGAATGTTCCAAGGCTCGCTTGCATCAGAGTAATATTTTTGTCTCATGCCTGGTCCATATAAGAAACCTTGTCCTTTCCCTAATTCATAACGTTTGCCTTCCGTGACAAGGCAGCCTTTGCCGTCCAGCACGACATGCAAATTATAATTGCGATGGAGATTGAATTCTTGCGTTTGGAACTCGCGATTGACAAGATGATCGGGAAATTCGCTGAAACCTCCGATATAATCCGGAAAGCATATATGTCTAGGGAATAATGGCTTTGGCAGAAAGATGTGTTCGTTCATGACTAACTCCTTACGACGCAATAATTTGATTTAATTGAATGTGATCTCTATGTTTTTAGTCTATTTCCAACATCCGAATGACAATATTTTAATACATGTCGCATGTTTTTGTCATTTATTCAAGTCCGCTCGTCCTTTAAAATGAAGGTAGGAAAATCAACATGATGATTTTAAAGGAGAGATGGACGGTGCAACAACAACTATATTATGGCGTCGCTTACTATGACGAATATATGCCCTATGAGCGCCTTGAGGAAGACATTCGAATGATGAAGGCCGCCTGTATTAATGTCGTCCGCATTGCGGAATCGACATGGAGTACTCATGAACCGCAAAATGGGGTCTTCGACTTTACGAGTGTTGACCGTGTGCTTGACGCTATGCATAAAGCGGGTATTCATGTGATCGTCGGCACGCCGACGTATGCCGTGCCGACATGGATGGTTAAGGAGCATCCGGACGTGCTGGCCGAGACACCGAGCGGGCCGGGCCGATACGGAGCAAGACAGATTATGGATATCATCAATCCGACTTATCTCTTCTATTCGGAGAGAATTATCCGCAAGTTGATAAGCCGAGTATGCAGCCACCCTGCTGTTATTGGTTATCAGGTGGATAACGAAACCAAGCATTACCATACGAGCGGCCCTAATGTGCAGCATCGGTTCATTAAGTATATGAAGGAAAAATTCGGGACGGTGGAGAGGCTTAATCAGGAATTCGGCTTCGACTATTGGAGTAACCGAATCAACAGCTGGGAGGACTTCCCGTCCACTGTCGGCACGATCAACGGCAGTCTCGGCGCGGAATTCTCCCGATTCCAGCGTCAGTTGGTTACTGATTTTTTAGCTTGGCAAGTTTCCATTGTGAATGAGTATAAGCAGCCTAATCAGTTTGTGACGCATAACTTCGATTTTGATTGGCGGGGCCATTCGTTCGGTGTCCAGAAGGATGTCGATCACTTCGAAGCAGCAAAGGCGCTCGATATAGCGGGAGTCGATATTTATCATCCCTCGCAGGACGAGCTGACAGGGAAGGAAATCTCGTTTGGCGGCGACTCTACTCGATCTCTGAAGGGGAATAATTACTTCGTGCTTGAGACGCAAGCCCAAGCGTTTCCGAATTGGACGCCTTATCCTGGCCAGCTTCGGCTTCAAGCCTTCAGTCATCTGGCTTCCGGAGCCAATATGGTCGCATACTGGCACTGGCATTCAATCCATAACTCCGCTGAAACGTATTGGAAGGGCCTGCTCAGCCATGATATGGGGACGAATCCAACCTACGAGGAAGCGATAACGGTTGGTCGCGATTTCAAGCGGCTGTCTGCTAATCTCATCCATTTGAAAAAGGCGAACCGGGCAGCCATGCTTGTCAGTAATGAGGCGTTAACCGCGCTCGAATGGTTCAAGTTGCCTGGAGGCAAAGTAGGCTATAACGAAATGGTTCGTCTGCTCTATGACCGGTTGTATGAGATGAATATTGGCTGTGATCTGCTGTATCCAAGCTCTTATGACTTGTTCGAGAATTATGACCTCATTGTCGTACCGGCGCTTTATGCGGCATCGGATGAACTACTCCATAAGCTAAACCAATACGTGGAGAACGGCGGCCATGTTGTGTATACGTTTAAGAGCGGATTCGCTAACGAACATATTAAGGTTCGGACTAGCATTCAGCCAGCTATTATAGAAAAGGCATGCGGAATCCAATATAGTCAGTTCGTACAGCCGAATAAGGTTTCGCTTAAGGGAAATCCATTTGGTATTGATGAGGAGTCGTGCAAGGTTGATGTGTGGATGGAGCTCCTCACTCCGACAACGGCGGAGGTACTCGCCTGGTATGATCATCCTTACTGGGGGAAATATGCAGCGATTACGGAAAACCAATACGGCCTTGGTACTGCTACCTATATCGGTTATGTGCCAAGTCCGGAGGTTGCGGGCAAAGTGTTAGAGCGAGCTTGCAAGGCTGCAGGCCTATATGGCCCGGACCAAGAGCTTCGCTTTCCATTGATCGTCAAGAGTGGCGTAAATGAAGCAGGGCGGACCATCCGTTATTATTTTAACTATTCCAGTGATCCGCAGTCCTTCTCCTATCCTCATGGGAACGGAATCGAGCTATTGTCCGATCGGAACATCGTTTCCGGTGAGCAAATCGAGTTAGACGGCTGGGGTTTTGTGATTATTGAGGATAGCAAAAATTAAATAGAATCAGTCAAAAAGCATTTCCTAGTAAGGAGGAAATGCTTTTTTTTGGCTAATCTTCTTTATGGATTATTTTTGCAATGAATACGTTAAATGAACGATCGTGCTGTTATATTGGCTGCCGTTCCATTCGGCATAAACGAGCGCTTTGCTGGATGGGCTCCAAGAGGTCGATGCATTTTCGATATCTACGGCCAGCTGGGTGGACTTATCGGTTAACAGGTCGTGGATATATAGCCCCTTCACGGTTACTCCGTTTACATCGGCCTTCTCGCTGTACGCAATCATCCGCTGATCGGGCGACCATGAAACCCCGTTAAGCTCCGTCCCTTCTGCAATCGTTTTTTGATTGCCCCCGTCTGCGTCGCAAAGAATCAACACGTTTTTGGAGCCGTTTGCTTGCAACACCAGCATTTGATTCCCGTCGGGCGAGGGGAATACGCCGTAAACATGATCCAAATTCATGCTTGCCTTTACTTTCGTCCCCAGGTCGAGCACCATTAAGGACTCATTGGAATTGGTAGTGTAATAAACCCTATCCTTCATTTTTTGGGCGATAACCAAAGCTTCCTCCGTTAAGCCGACTAATGGAGCGATGCTCCCCGTAGAACTTGCTATGTAGGCGCCTCCGCTGTAAGCTGCGCCAATTATCGTTGCATCATCCGACCAATGGGCGCTCATAGCCCCGCCAATCGGATCTCCCATAATGCCGAATGAATCCAACGTATTCAGGTCCATCACGTGATAGACAGGATCTCCTAATGAGAATTCGCTATATAGCAAATGGCTTTTATCGGCAGATAAGGACGCGACTCCCAGAAACGCATTAGCCTGTTCTTTTAGCAGCTCGTATTGTTTGGTAGTTAGGTTGTAGGTATACAGGCTTCTAGGATAGGAATCCGACAATTCCTCTAGCTTCATTTTATCTAGAGACGTGTTTTCTTTCGATACGATGACGGTTTCCTCGTTCAACCAGTCCGTTATTTCCATCTTTTCATATCGTTCCATTTTGTCGACGGAAACAGTAGGCTCGCCTGCTTCCTTGCCGGTATCATCAATAACCGTGATCGTTTCCCCAGGCTTTTTGATGACCCCCCTGTTAACACCCTCTTCCGAACTGCAGGCCGTAACGTATATAAGCAACGTTGCAGCAAAACCGACTATGATCCTATTTGTTTTCTTCATTAAGATCGCCTCCTCGATACCTACAATATCAAGAAATTGTTGCAATCCTGCAAACGAATGTTTCCAAGATGTAAACAAAAGCATCGAATATGTTAATTTTAGTTACCCAATTCCGATGGCCCATAAGCCGGGAAAGAGATTCTGAATACGGTTCCTGCCGAATCGGTGCTCACAAGCTCGATAGAGCCCCCTTGCGATTCCGCAACCTTTTTGGCTAGAGAAAGCCCAAGACCGGCGCCGCCATGTTCCTGGGCTCTGTTTTTGTCGACGGTGTAGAATGGCTCGAAAATTTTGTGCGCTACGTCTTCCGGGATGCCAATGCCTGTATCGGCTATTTCAATGATAACCTGACCATCCTTCCATTCATTCCTTACCCCAATAAGGCCCTTTGGTTTGTTATATTTAATGGCGTTATCCATAAGATTGACAAGAACGATCGTCAAGCAGTCTTTGTCGGCTTCCGCATAAGCTTCGGTTAATTCCGTCTCCAGTCGTATGCCGAACTTATCCAGCTTCCCTTGCAGGCTGTTCAGCACGAGCTGGATCGCTTGCCGCACATCGATCTTTTCCTTGATGAATTCGAAATCGTATTTGTCCAGCGATGCCAATTGCAACACCTTTTCGACCATTTCATAGAGCCGCCGAGTTTCGCTTGTGATATTGGCTTTCGCTGTTTTGAGCAGCTCCTCATCGTCCGGGTACATGTCAAGCAAATCGAGATAGGCTTTAATGGACGTTAACGGTGTTTTGAACTCGTGGGTAACGTTGCCGATAAACTGCTTTTGCTGCTTATCGAGCAGAGATAATTTATGGACCGCCAGCGTTAATTTTTCCCGTTCCTGGTCCTTATCCCGGATGGTTCGCATAATTTGCTCGCTCATGGCCCGGATGCCTTCGCTCAATTCACCGATTTCATCCTTTCGCGAGAGCGTGTCTGCTGTGAACTGCCCGTCCCGAATCCGATCCACCGTGCGGTTAAGTCTGATGATGCCGCCGGCAAACGAATTAAAGTAAATATAAGCCAAAATAAAGCTGAGTAAAAACACGCCCGTCCCGATATAAATAAACAGCTGCTTGATCTGAGTGTAAAAAGCCAGGTTCTTCGATAAGGAGTAATTGAACTGCACAACGCCGATCTGCTCATTGCCCGCGCTTAACGGGGTCATGTAATACAGCGATTCTTTTTCCGTGAGATAGGCCGTTTTATTGTTCAGGGCAAAGGCTAACGTTTTCTTCATGCTGCCTGTTGCAACGTTCGGTCTGTCTTTATTAAGAATGGTTCCTTGCTGATCGTACAACACGACCGATTGCCCGCTTATTAATTCTAATTGCTCTGCAAAATCCTTGCCTTTCGACGCAAGAAACGTTTGAGGCACTTTGATCGACTCGGTCATAATGGTCTGGATCAAATAGACGTTTGCGGTTGTCGCTTGCTGGGCAAAATACTGCTCGATCTCCGCCTGCTGATTTTTTTTGATGCCTTCCAGCACGAGCAAGCTTAGGACGAACACCGTAAGAAGCAATAGGATAGCCAAAAAAATACTGAATTTAATTTTTATGCTGATTCTCACGGTATCCTCCCATCGCTTTATAACCGATGCCGTGTACGGTCTGTATGATATCGTTATTATCGGATCCTAGCTTTTTTCTAAGCCTTTGCACATGAATGTCCACGGTGCGCGTGCCGCCAATATAATCCATTCCCCAGACCAAATCCAAAAGCTGCTCTCTCGTATAAACTCTGTCGGGGCTGGCAATCAGCAGTGCCAACAGATCGTATTCTTTCGGTGTCAAGTCCAGCTTCTCGTCGCCGGCCAAAGCCGCTCGTTTGCTCCTATGCAGCACGATTCCGCCCAGCCTGATTTCGTCAAGCTCTTGTTTCTCTCCTGCGGCCTGCATTCTTCTAAGCAAGGACTTTAAACGCGCAAGCAGCTCCCGCATATCGAAGGGCTTCGTGATATAATCGTCGGCTCCCAGCTCAAGTCCCAAAATTTTGTTGATGATATCCTCTTTGGCTGTCAGCATGATCACGCCGATGCGCCCTTTATCCTGCAGCTTCTTCAGAATGTCATAGCCATCCATGCCGGGAAGCATCACATCCAAAATGATGGCATCCGGACGAAACGCATATACGCTTTCCATCGCTGCTGATCCATGAGCAACTACCTGGACGGTGTATCCTTCTCTTCTTAGGGCGTATGCGATGGCATCCGCAATGTTTCTTTCGTCTTCGATGACCATAATTTTTTCGTTCATTGATTCACCGATCCATTCTCCCAATTTACAAAACAGTCTATCATCCCTGAAACTTGAAATCTATCACTCATTTCTAGTATAAATGGTGTATGTCTGGAAAAGTGGAGTGTAGCCATGTATAAGGTACTCTTAGTGGATGACGAATTTATTATATTAGACGGCATTGCTTCGGTCGTAGATTGGGAAGCATGCGGTACGCAATTAATTGGAACGGCGCAAAATGGAGTCGAGGCGTTCGAGCTCGTGAAGCGCGACCCGCCGGATATTATTATTAGCGACATTCGTATGCCGGGAATGGACGGCCTGCAGCTCGTAGCAGCGGTAAGGGAGCTTAATCCGGATATATCGTTTATTTTGCTAACGGGTTTCTCCGAATTCGATTATGCGAAGACCGCCATGCAGCACGGGGTCAATCATTATTTGCTGAAGCCGTGCAGCGAGGAAGCGCTAATGGAAGCGCTCGAGGAAGTCGTGCAGCGGCGACGGGAAAAGGATGACAACGACCATTTCGTGCAATCGATTAAGTACGGCCTCGAGCGCGTGCTGCCGCATGCGAAGGAGCAATTTCTGAAGGAGCTCGTCACGAACAAAACGTACGGCGTTATGGAATGGCAATATTTCGGCCGATTGTTCGGTCTTCAGTTTCAAACCCAGCGCGTTCGGCTGCTGCTTGCGGAAATCGAGGGCGAGTACGAGTACGAGCATTTGTTTGCGGTCAAAAACATTGCCGAGGACGTATTTCAAAATCCGGTCTTAAGCTCGACGGTAGGAGGCCATGTGCTGCTGCTGATGGAGGACGAGCTTAGCGAGGAGCAATTGTTCGAGAAAATCGACGCGATCCGCTCCACCTTTATGAAATATTACCGTTTGGATCTAACGGCCGCGCTGAGCGAGCCCGGCGAGCTCGCGCATGTGAGGCGGTTGTACACGCATACGCTTGCTTGTCTCAATCACCGGTTCTACCTTGGTGAAGGCAGCTTAATTACGGAACGCGATATTTCCGTTCCGGAGGATGCGGAGAAGCGGGATTTCGAATACGATCCGGAGCGGCTGTCGATGCCGATCAAGGCGGGCCACTGGGCGGACGCCGAGCTTGAGCTGAAGCGAATGTTCGGGGAGCTGTCCGAGCTTCGATATGAGATCGAGGAAACGAAATCGTATCTCATCCAAATCTTCATGGAAATTATTCGTATATGCTCTCCCGCTCAGATGAAAGGTTATTTGGACAAGCTGCCGGGTCTAATCGCGGGCAGCACGCTGCAGTCGTTCGAGCAGTTTGTCATGACGATCGCCCGCGAAATTACGCTGGACCGTTATGAGCGCAACCGCCGCAAGCAGTCTCAAATGGTGCAAAGCGTGATCCAGATCGTGCAGGAGAGATACAGCGACGAAACGTTGACGCTGCAGACGATTGCTGCCGAAATTTATATGAATCCCGATTACATCAGCAAAATGTTCAAAAAGGAAACCGGTGAAAAGTTTACGAATTACGTCATGAACATCCGGATCGAGAAGGCGCTGGAGCATATCGAGCGCGGAGGCGACTTGACGATTGCATCGTTGGCCGAAGCGTCGGGCTTCGGTGAAAATTATTCGTATTTCAGCAAAATATTCAAGAAGTATACCGGTTTTTCGCCATCCGAATACCGAAAATCGCCTTCATAAGCGATACGCACAGTAGCACCTTGCATCCGTATTTAGACGGATTGCAGGGTGTTTTTTTTCCAATTAAGCCAATGTCGGATTTTTTTCAACGGAAATTTAGCAACGGTTTTGAACAAAAAGGCATCGGAAATGGACATGGGCATCGCCAGTAGATGCGGGTATATTAGTAAGCGTAATCATTAATTAATTAACACGAAGGATGGAGGGTTACCCGATGGAGCTGGAGCAACAGCTGGCAGACAAGAGCGCAAAGGCGAAGACAAGCACATTATCCTTCATCAAAAAGGAACTCATACGGAATAAATATGTATACCTCATGTTAATTCCGGTTGTCGCTTACTATCTCATTTTCAGCTATGGACCGATGTACGGCCTCCTGATGGCGTTTCAAAAGTCTTACAGTCCGATCAAGGGCATTATGGAAGGCAAATGGATCGGGTTCGACAACTTTACGATGTTTTTCGAAAGTTATTACTTTTGGCGAATTATAAAAAATACGCTTATTCTCAGCTTTTATAGTATTGTGTTCGGCTTCCCGGCCCCGATTATATTGGCGCTGCTGCTGAACGAGGTTCGATTGAAATGGTTCAAGAGCACGGTACAAACGGTCAGCTATATGCCTCACTTCATATCGGTCGTAGTCGTAGTCGGTATGTTGAAAACGTTCTCAGCGCTTGACGGCGGCTTGTTCAACGTCATTCGAAGCTTCTTCGATCTTCAGCCGGTCATGTTCCTTGCGGAAGCGGATATGTTCAGACCGATGTACATTTTGTCGAACATCTGGCAAGGTGCGGGCTGGGCGTCGATCATCTTCCTGGCGGCGCTGAGCGGCATCGATCCGCAGCTGTACGAAGCGGCGAAGATGGATGGCGCTGGGCGCTGGAAGCAATTAATGCATATTACGCTTCCGGGTATATTGCCAACGATTGTCGTCATGCTGATTCTACGTCTAGGCGCGGTGATGAATTCCGATTTCCAAAAAATATTGCTTATGCAAACAGCGCCAACCTATGAGACATCCGACGTCATATCGACCTTCGTCTATCGGTCAGGCATTCTGGAAGGCAATTACACATACTCGACAGCAATCGGACTCATTAACGGTGTCATTAACTTCTCGCTGCTATTGCTAGCGAACTCGATTAGCCGCAAGGTGAATTCCACAAGTCTCTGGTAAATAGGAGGAGCCTATGAAACGCTCAACAGGCGAATATGTATTCGATACCGTCAATATCCTGCTGCAATGTTTCGTCATAGCACTGTGCTTCTACCCGATGCTGTACGTGCTTAACTCATCGGTCAGCGATCCGGATCAAATGCTTCGGTCGCGTTCGCTCATGCTGCTGCCTCAAGGCTTCCAGCTTGAAGCTTACAAATTCGTGTTCAATTATCCAAAGATCTATACCGGATATCTCAATACGCTTATCTACGTTGTGGTCGGAACGACAATTAACTTATTTATGACCTCGCTTGCCGCTTACGGGCTTTCCCGTATGGATCTAATGGGCAGAAAGACGCTCATGAAGATGATTACGTTTACGATGTTTTTCGGCGGCGGCATGATTCCGACTTTCCTGCTCGTGCAAAATCTCGGTCTTGTCGACACGAGATGGGCGCTTCTTATCCCAGGCGCAATCAGTACCTTCTACTTCCTTATCATGAAGACGAGCTTCGAGTCGATTCCGATCAGCCTGATCGAATCGGCCAAGCTTGACGGAGCGAATGACATCACTGTTCTGTTCCGCATCGTGCTTCCGCTGTCCAAATCGATTCTTGCGGTTATGATGCTGTATTACGCGGTTGATCATTGGAACGATTATGTGAATCCGATGCTTTATCTGCGCAGTCAAGAGCTGTATCCGATCCAAATCGTCATGCGCGATATTCTCATTAGCAGCAGTACGGAAGCGATGGGGGCGGGAGCGGACACAGGCTTTGCGATCGGGGAAAACATCAAGTACGCGACGATCATTATTTCGACGCTGCCGATTATGATTGTGTACCCGTTCATCCAACGATTTTTTGTTCAAGGCGCTTTAATCGGTGCCGTGAAACAATAAATAATTTCAAACTTTACTTGGAGGCGATTCACTGTGAAAAAAAAAGCGGGGTTAATTCTTGTGAGCTCCATGGTGCTGCTCAGCATCTTGTCGGCATGCTCGGGGAACAACAATGGATCAAACACAGGCAATAACGGCAATACGCCGGCGGGTACGGAGGCGCCTAAGGAAGAAGCGATTACAGAAATTCCGCTTCCGATTACGAACGAATCGTTCACGATCGATTATTGGCGCGCTAACGACGGCAAGCTGACGGCTTCTTTGCAAAATTTCGGTGAAATGGCCAGCTATAAAAAGAAAGAAGAGCTGACCGGGATCAAAGCCGAGTTTACGCATCCGCCGCTAGGACAGCAGAAGGATCAGTTCAACCTGCTGATCGCTACGAAAGATTTGCCGGACGTTATTTATTATAACTGGGCAGATGCTGTCGGCGGACCTGAGAAAATGATCGATGACGGGCGCATTATCCGCCTGAACGAGCTGATTGATCAATATGCGCCGAACCTGAAAAAAATTATCGATTCCGATCCGGACGTGAAGAAGCAAATTTCACTCGACGACGGCACGATTTACATGTTCCCGTTGCTTAAATTGGATGCCTTGAAGCTGAATGCGACTTCCGGTCTCATTATGCGGAAAGACTGGCTTGATAAGTTGAACTTGAAATCACCGACAACGATCGACGAGTGGCATACGGTATTGAAAGCGTTCAAGGAGCAGGATCCGAACGGCAACGGCAAAGCCGACGAGCTTCCGTTCACCGGCAACTGGGGCCCTGGCAACCTGACGAAGCTGCATGACTTCGCGCCTGCGTTCGGCGTTATCGGCGGCTTCCAAATCCAGGACGGCAAAGTAGCATTCGGTCCGATCCTGCCCGGTTATAAAGATTTCCTTACGGAAATGGCGAAATGGTACCAAGAAGGACTTGTCGATCCTGAGATTATGACGAACGACGGCAAAGCGTTCGACTACAAAGTGACGAATAACTTAGCCGGATCTTATCAAGGCGGCGTATTCAGCGGCATGGGCAAATACTTTAACTTGATGAGAGGCACCGATCCGAACTTCAACTTGACGGGTGTTGCTTCGGCGCTTGCGCCGGACGGCAAATCATACGCGGCGTTCAATATGGAAAACAAGGTGTTGACTTACGGCGAAGCGATTACTTCCAGCGCCGACAAAGATAAGTTGAAGTATATCGTTCAATGGATGGATTACAACTATAGCCCTGAAGGCAGCGATTTGTTCAACTTCGGTATCGAAGGCGAGAGCTACACGAAAGAGGGCGACACTTACAAGTTTACAGATCTGATTACGAAAAACCCGGACGGCTTGACGTATGACCAAGCGCTTTCGAAATTCGCGCTCTCGATCATGGACGGTCCGATCAACCAAGACAGCAAATATTTGGACGCGCTGCTATTTGACCAAGGTCAAAAAGACGCGAACACGGAATGGATGAAACAAAGCTCGGCGCTGGCGCTTCCTATGATTCGCCTTTCGATCGACGAAGCAAGCCAAGTGACCTCCATCATGAGTCAAGTCAACACGTACTTGAACGAAACGATGACTGCAATCATTAACGGCTCGAAGCCGGTGTCAGAGTATGACAAAATGGTAGACACGATCAAAGGCATGGGCATTGACGAAGCGATTAAGCTTCATCAAGCAGCTTATGAACGTTATATGAACAAGTAATAGCCAGTATAGAGACTGTTTACCGGGGCGGCGAAAGCCTCGGCAAGCAGTCTCTTCTTCCAGCTTCGATCATGCGGAATGAGAGATTGAGTGCGCAGTATGCTCCTGAATATGTTATACCTAAAGTATGAATGATGCTAAGGAGGCACTCGCTTGATCAAAGCCTATCGAAATATGAGCATAAAGCTGAAAATATTTTTTATCATTGCGTTCATTATGATCCTCATCATTACCCTGGCGTTCAGCTCGCTCTATTACGCTTATTCGATTTACGATAAGCAGCTGTACGATAAATCGCATAGACTGCTGAACCTATCGTCCTCTTCGATCGATATGGAGCTTAAGAAGCTGGAATCGATGTCATTGACCATCCTATCGGATACGGTCATACAGCAAAGCTTGAAGGAGCTGCATGTGGACGACTCCGAATATACCGGTTATGTCATCCGCAAGAGAATGACTGATCGGTTATGGGCGCATATAAGCACATCCGAACGGTACGTGCAGTCCGTGCACTTGGTTGATACGAAGGAGAGGGTAAGCAAATACGGCAGCTCTGTGGAGCTGGTGGGCGAGAAGTATAAGCGCATCCGTGATATGGCTTCGGCCGGAAAAGGAGCCGCGCGCTGGTTGTATCCGGATAATACCGACCCGATGCTGATTCTCGTAAGGGAAGTTCGATCTTACGAGCCTCTGACGCTCGAGCCGATTGGTTTCCTCATCTTGCGCATTAATATCGAACGGATCGTTGAAGATTACGCGGGAATTGCTTCAGAGAACAGCGATGTGATCATGAAATCCGGTCAAAGCGTCGTTTATCCGTACCGCAATCTTTCGCCCGAAATGGCTCAGGCCGCACAGCCTTTAGATCAATCAGACGGTTATGAAATAAAGGATATGAACGGTGAAGCGGTATTTTTATCTCAGAAAAAATCATCGTATACGGGCTGGACCTATTACAATGTTGTTCCCTACAATCATATTTTCGAAAAAATCGTGTGGCTCAAAAACACGTTGATTATTGTGTTTACGGCCACGGTTATTATTGTCATCTTAATCGGACTGCTGTTCGCCCGAAGCTTAACGAAGCCGATTCGCTTGCTCATCAACCAGATGAAAGAAGTGCAGTACGGAGACCTGGAGAACATGGGTGCAAGTCTGCACGGCGCCGTTATTCAGCAAATGGACGAGGTAGGGCTGCTTCAGCGCACATTCCGGTTAATGATGGCCCGGATTAATACGCTAATCAAAGAAAATTACGCGAATCAGCTCATTATTAAGGAAACCGAGTTTAAGGCGCTGCAAGCACAGATCAATCCGCATTTTCTGTACAATTCGCTGGATTCGATCAATTGGCTGGCGAAGAAGAACGCTCAAGGACAAATTTCGAGCATGGTCGTGTCGCTAGGCTATTTGCTTCGTTCTTCGATCAGCCTAAAACGCAACGTCATTACGATCGCGGAAGAGCTCGAAATCGTACAGCATTATATCACGATCCAAAAGTATCGCTTCCAGCATCGGCTCGACTTCCACATGGACGTGGACGAGCGGTACGCGAACGTGCCGATACCGAAGCTGACGCTTCAGCCTTTATTGGAAAACGCGATCCAGTACGCGCTCGAGCCTCAGATTGAGCCTTGCACCATTCGTATTTATGCCCAGGAAACAGGCGATCGGCTCGCTATAATCGTCGAGGATCAGGGACCAGGCATGGAAGAGCATTATTTGCGCAAAGTGCTTAGCGGCGAAGTTGAAACAAGAGGCTCCGGCATCGGTCTGACGAATATCCAAGATCGGATGAGGCTCGCCTTCGGAGAAAGCTATGGGATTCTAATAGAAAGCACGGTGGGGAGCGGCACGAAAGTTTTGGTTATGCTGCCGCTTACCCGGGAGGTACAAGCACGATGAAAACGACCATACGGATAGGGATGCTGTTAGTCATAGTTGCGATCTTATTCGGCTGCGGCAGGATGGAAACCGTTGATCCGGTCCGATCATCTGACGAGCCGATTACGCTTCGGGTATTCTGGTGGGGGGGAGACTTTCGAAATAACGCGACGATCCAGGCGATCGAAATGTACGAAAAGCAAAATCCGCATGTGAATATTGAGTTCGAATATACCGGCTTTAACGAATATTGGAAGAAGCTCGCGCCATATGCCGCCGGCAACGCGCTGCCGGACATCATTCAGATGGATGTTTCCTATTTGGCGCAATATGGGACCTTGGATTTACTCGAGGACTTAACGCCTTATATGGACAAGAAGTTGATCGACGCAACCCATATTAGCGATAATAACTTGTCCGGAGGCAAGATCGGGGATCATTTATTGGGCATTAACTTGGGCGTCAACGCGTTGTTCAGCGTTTATGATCCGGAAGTGTTCAAGCAGCATGGCATTGCGCCGCCGGCCGAGAATTGGACATGGTCCGATTTTGAATCGATGGGCGAGCAATTGAAAGGCAAAGGCGTTTATGTCGGAACAGACCTTACGCCTGAGCAGTTTTTTGCTTACTTTCTTAGACAGAACGGGCGCACGCTGTTTGCCGCCGACGGCACGAAGCTCGGGTATGAGGATGACGAGCTGTTCGTCGATTATTTCGGCCGCATGCAGAGAATGGCGAAGGCTCAACTCATTTTCTCGCCGGATATATGGTATTCCGATGTGCGGTTATCGGATTCGGATCCGTTCTATACAGGAGGAGCGCTGCTCGGCTGGGGGTATTCCAATCAGTTTATTACAACGGCCGAGAAATACGGCAAACCGCTGCAGTTAGCGCCAATTCCCGGTCCGAATAGAGATCAAGGCATGTTTCTGAAGCCGGGCATGTTTTTCTCCGTGGCGAAAAACTCGAAGTACAAGGACGAGGCGGCTAAGTTCATCAGCTTTTTCGTCAACGATCTGGAAGCGAACAAGATTATGAAGGCGGAACGGGGCGTACCGGTGTCCGCGAAGGTGAAAGATGATCTGAAGCCTTTCTTGGAACCGGAGCAGCAGCAAGTATTCGAATATGTGGAATGGGTGGAACAGCATAGCAGCCCGATCGATCCGCCGGATCCCGTCGGAACGGGGGAAGTAACGGCGGTGCTTCGCAATTTGTATGACTTGCTGCTGTTCGACAAAATAACGCCGCAAGCGGCTGCCGCTGAATTTAGAACGAAAGCGAACGCTATCTTGGAGCGAAATAAAAAATGAGGAGATGAAAGAAATGAAAATTAACGCAAAAGCAAGCGAGTTGAAGCAAGTCGTCGGACGCGTGGCGGAGTATACGTTCGGCATGGACTTGACATGGGATTGGCCTGGCGGAGTCGCCTATTACGGCGTCAGCCGGGCGTTCGAGGTAACGGGCGAGCAAGCTTATTTGGACCGGATGGTTACCTGGGTGGATGAATATATCGAAGCGGGACTTCCGGGATGGACGGTTAACACGTGCGCGATGGGGCATATGCTGCTCACGTTGTACGAGCATACGAAGGATGAGAAGTATGCCAAGCTTATTTTCAGCAAAATCGACTATCTAGAAAATAAAGCGCTGCGTTTTGGCGACCGAGTGCTTCAGCATACCGTATCGGCCAAAAACGATTTTCCGGAACAGTGCTGGGCGGATACGCTGTTCATGGCGGCGTATTTCATGCTGCGGGCAGGCATCATGTTCGACAAAAAACATCTCGTCGAAGACGCCTTGCATCAATTTTTCTGGCATATCAACTATTTGCAGGACGAGAACGACGGGCTGTGGTACCATGGCTACAACCATATCAAGAAGGATCATATGTCCGGCATGTACTGGGCGCGCGCCAATGCTTGGGCGGCCTATACGATGTCCCGCGCGGCAAGGATATTGCCGGAAGGTTATCTGTATCCTCCGATGATGCATATATGGAGTTCATTGCGCGATCAACTGGCCGCTATCAAGAAATTGCAGAAGGAAGACGGCCTCTGGGGCACCGTGCTCGATTATCCGGAAGCCTACGGCGAAGTGTCGGCTACGGCGGGCATCGCGGCGGCAATGGTCACGCAAGGCAATCCGCTGCACGGGAAATATGTGAAGAAGGCGCTTGACGGCGTTCTGTCTAACATCGCGGACAACGGCCGCGTGCTGAACGTATCGGGCGGCACCGCGGTCATGAACGACATCGCCGGCTACCTAGGCATCGACAGAAAATGGGCTCAGGGCTGGGGGCAGGGGCTGGCGCTAGCGTTCTTGGCTTCGGCCATCGAGAATCAGAAACATAATGCGGATGAAATAGAATAAATAAAACCAGTTAGATCAAAACATCTGATCTAACTGGTTTTTATTTTAGGCTCATCAGGAAGATTCGTGTTCATAATTGAAGATGGCCATTCCCTCGTTGCATAGCCGTATAATGGTATCGATCTCATCCTGCGGGCGGGTGCTTCGCGTACTGTTCAGTTGTACGGACAACACCCGATGAATCTCATCGAGGGAAACAAGAGCAAGCTCCGACAATAATTGCAGCGTCTTTTCGTTACGTCCGACCAAGTCCTCGTAACGAATAAGGACGGTACCCGGCATCTCCTCCTCAAGTTCCCGGTATTGTTTGGCACGTTCGTTCCAAATTTGTCCGAAGGTCTCTGCATCGTCTTCCCAATATGACGTCTCGCTTCGCCAAATATCAATGGGATTCCTGACTAGAAGGATTATAGCGCTGTCCGGAAAACATTTCCGCAGCAGCATAAGCTCGCTTTTCCCGTATCTGACTTCTTTAAAGCCGATTCGGTTATGCTTATCGCGGTGTTGGATGTACATGTGCTTAAACAACACTTTTATTGATTCGACGACAGCTGCTTCTATAAAAGGTTCATCAGGCGTCATATTTGCTGTCCATAAATTAGGATCTTTGCCGCTCTGGAAAAAATCGCGCTTTTCGTTTTTGCTGCCGTTCGAAAAATAGGAGGCGAGATCGGCGATTCTTACAAACTCCGTTACAATTCCCCCATGCTCGCCCCAAATCAAAGTATTCTCGCTACAATTGAAAATGCGTTGCACCAGCGTCGAACCCGTTCGTTGCGTCAAAGCGGATATAATTATATCCATACCAGTTCCCCTTTTTCATTGAACAAGGCTTGAACGTTGAGCGGCAAATCCGCATGGGCAGATCGATCGCTAATGACTATATCAGGAGCCGAATGAGACGTTTCATCCCAGCTCATCCATTGCAATCGACCAAAGCTGGAGAGGCGCACTGCCGCCGATCCGTCTTTCAATTTGATATAAAGGAGATTCCCTTCGCTCAAGAGCCGAATGATCGTTTTGACTATGCCGCCGTTTTGCGGGTAGCTGGACAAATATATTTCGATCAAAAGGCTTTTCCCGTCCGAGACGCGAAGGCTTTGTTTGTCGCGGAGCAGCGAATCGATTAATTTTGACCACTGACGTTCCCAACTTTGTTTCGAAAAGCTTTGTGAAACGGACTGCGCTCTTTGTTTGAATAAAGCCCGCTTGGAAGGATTTTCGATTAAGTCCGCAATGGCTTCTTTTAGCGCATGTGCATGGGGCTCGATCAATAACCCGTTATAATCGTGAATGACAAGATCGGACAGCCCGCCGACTCTGGTTGCGATAACGGCATTGCCGCAAGACATGGCTTCCAGACAGGAGAGGCTCGTTCCTTCGCTGTACAGCGTAGGGATTAAGGAAATATCCGCTTGGTTGTAGGCCTCGGACATTTTATCGAAAGGAAGCGCATAGTGTTTGATCCGTCCTGGCCAACGGTTCATTTTCATCTTGACCATGCGGATATCGTCGGTTTCGCCCTGCCCGCAGAAATGGAAATCCACTTGCGGATATTTGATTAGAATTTCGTCGATAACTTGCAACACAAGCTGAAGTCCTCTGGCATGATAAAGTCTGCGGGGGTATAAAATAACGATTCTATCCTCCGACTTCTGAGGATCCGAATGGGGATAGAACTCAGCCGGATCAACATAATTCGCGATTACTTTCATTTTGTTGCGAAGCGTATAGTCTATGGTTTGAAACCAGTTTGCCGAATTGTTATCTACTGAAACCAGCCTGCCGCAAAGCTTTGCCCCTTCGATAAACCGACGGTTCGTTTCCCAGAACGAGGAGCCGTCCTCATAACGGCTAGCGGGGTTATCCCATGCAACGCCATGAATAATGCCAATGCTTGAATGTCCATTTTCGAATGGCCATGCATTGAAGAATGCGGAATAGACGTTCAAAAGAGACCGTTCAGCCGTCTGTTCATGAAATAACCGGCTATACATTTTCACTACGCCGATGCTTAATTCTTTGGCGTGCTGTCCGCCTCTGGATAAGGAGACGATATCTACTCCCCGAAACCTGCGTATCCACGGATCATTCCCATATTGATAGATCGTTAACGAATACCCTTTTTGTTCGAACAACCGAGACAAATCGATCAGATATCTTTCCGCTCCGCCAGAGTAAAATTTATCGCCTTCAAAATCCAAAAAGGTTGTTGCCATAACGGCAATTTTCCCCGTTGAATTATAGTTTGCGAATGCTTGCCAAACGGAAGGCCGGCTGAGCAGAAGCTCTTCAATGCGGTCGGCACGAGCAGCCCATTGATTCTGACTGGCTAATCTCCTTCCAGCTTCCTTCGCCTGGCGTGCAACTTCGGGTTTTAACCCTTTCATGATCGCTGCCTCGAAGCCGGCGATATTTCTTGCAGCAAATACCCAGTCGGATTGGTATGGAAGAACCTCGGAAATGGGGGTTGATACGATTGGCAGGCCAAGGGAGGCGTACTCATAAAATTTAACCGGGGAGACGGAATTGGTTAAATCATTTACTAGAAAAGGAATGATGGCGACGTGAAAAAACTGACCGTATTGAGCGAGGAGCCGGTAGGGTTTCATTCCAAGCAGATGAATGTTAGGGGCTTGCAGCTTCGTTTCATCGATACCGATGTGGCCCAAAATAACAAACTGCCAATCGGGTCTTCTAACCGCCAGTCCTTTCACTAAATGCGTTGCAAACCATTCTTCCACGGCTCCGAAATAGCCGATAATCGGTGATCCGGCAGCGATTATGGGAGCAAGATCCTCCGGCACGGACGAGGGGGGGGATAGAAAGTCTTCGATTCTTGCAGCGTTTGGCAATAATACGGCATGGCTTCTGTCAGTAACGTAACGATTTAAAGCCGTTGCGGAGTATGTGACGATATCTGCCTGCTTCACGATTTGATTATGTTTTTGTTGCATTTGATCGTCGTACAACGAGAAAAACTCAACTTGGTCTAATATATCGTACCAGAGCGTTTTGTGAGGCAAGAAATCCGCCCACGCCATCTGCACCAGCCAACTGCATAAAACGATGACGGATTGGCTTCTAAGCACGGATAAAAGATATTTCTCTCCCTGAACGACAAATAGATTCGGTTCCACCTCTCGCAAGCTAAAAGGCTCATTGGAAGATTCGCAAAAAAAACAAAGATATCCGCGCTTCGCCAATTCTTTCAGCAAATGCTGAGGGCGCTGATTCGGCTCCCAAAGAACGGCCTCCGGATAAACTACGATCGCTTTGTAAGTCTTCACCGCTAAAACGTTCATCAACTCCAAAGACTGTGAAGAAAGCGGACCATGAATATATTCGTTATAGATTTTTTGGCGATTTAAATAATGGGACCGAAAATCAATGGCTCCGGCAGTCAAAGGATTTGACCTCCTTCTAATTATTTTCAAGAAAAATCACCGGCTTCTCGCAAAGCCTATCTCATTTAGCCATAATATGTACCCTGTTGTTAATTAGGAATAGGTTGTTTGCTTAATTTGCCGTAGACAAGTTCCCATGTTTTTGTAAATCCATAAACTTACAGCATAACTCATTAAGGAGCGTGTTAGTGGCATGTATATTGTCAAAAAAAGACTGCGAGCAGTTTCATGCTATACGGGTCGCTGGAAAAAGCCGCGCGAAAAAAAGAAAACCTCCCGAGTGAGGAGACCATCAATTCTAAATAAATTTGCTGCTTTGCGCAGAAGCTTCGTAAGGTATGTAGGGCGAATAAACAGGCGAATCGGAACGCTGACCGCCATAATAAGAAGGTTGTCCAATGAAACGAATCAACTGCAGAGTCGGGTAAGCCAGCTGGAAAGACAGGTAAACCTGCTTGCAACGGAAGTAAGCACCCTTGTTGCGCCAACTCAAAGAGCGCGCGCCATATTAGAGTCAAGAATCGGAGCGGTTGCCTCGATTGAGACGGACGCCGGCAGTATCTCCGGAACGATAGTCACGGTAGGCATCGATTACGTGCATATCTTGGAGCCTACGAGCGATATTGTGCTTCTTCCTATAAGCAGTATTACCGCAATAAATTAACGAAATGGAGGTAGTGGTTTAATGACTTTTACAGAGATGTTAAGAGGCTATATCGGACGAAGCATTGAAGCCTTTTTGACCAACCAATTCGTCCAAGGTACGCTCATAAGCGTCGGCGATGGCTTCTTCACAGTGCAGGTCACCAGCCCTAATTACAATACTCCGATCACACAGTCCACTATTTTGGTCCAAAACGTGGAATACGTCCGCATACTATCGGTCTAGCTCCGACCGAATGAATTCCAGCATCCAGCGGGTCCAGGTTTTGTAGCTTTCCGGATGACGGTGAGTGATGCTTGATGAACGTATTCTACGGTGGTATAGAACCTTCGGAATGTAGGATACAGGTAGGCAAAGCATAATGCGGGCAAGCATTTGAAAGTCTTCGTATAGCCGCCCTTGGAAGGGATCGGCAACGCTCCAGCCTCCTAATGCACATATGGCTTTCATGCTGTACATTCTTGGCGCGAGGGGAAGAGCGTCATGAAGCAATTTATCTACCGTCATTTGGCCTTGATCATATTGCGGTACGTCTAGCACTAGACTTTTGTCCCGCCGTTCCTGCCAATTCATATGTTCAGCATAGATAACTCCGGCGTCAGGCGATAGGACGCTTTGAATGGCTAGCGTTTGCAAGCATGTCGGATCAAGCCAATCGTCCGAATCAAGCTCGAGCAGCCACTTTCCATTAGAGGCGGGCAGGACCTGATTCAAGCAAAATGCTTTTCCGTTGTTTGTTTCGTTTCTAATAAAACGTATTCTGGGATGCGATGCAAACGGGCTAACCAGCCATCTTTCATGGGTCGCGTCTGTTGAACCGTCATCCACAATTATTAATTCCCATGCCAGGTAGGATTGTTTGCATACGCTGCGTACCGCCCACAGCAAATAATCGGCATTATTGAACGTGCAGACGACGACCGTTATAAGGGGAACAATTTCTGGCGGTTCCTCGCAATGCTTCGTTTGCAGAAGGGGAAGAATGAACTTCTCTTCGCTTTCGAGCTTTCGCCAGTGCTCGTTCTTTTTGGGCCTTGGCAGCCATTTATTCGATTTGCGGAGCTGGAATTCCCACATTCCCTCAAGCTCATATTGTTTATCCAATAGCACATATCTCTCAAACGGAAGAAGCTCGGTGGTCCGGAATCCATTTGAATTTCCGGATTTCACAGCCTTCGTTCGCCATAATAAGGGGCCTCGTGGCCGAGCGCCATCGATGATTGCGATTCCGGCATCACGATCGGACATACATGGGATCCAATGCTCTAATTGGTTTTCGAAGCCTGGCACCAACTGCTCCCCCGCAAAAAGCGTAAGAAAAAACGGCTCGTCGTACTCAGCAAGGATACGGTTCATTTGAATGGCATAATCAAATTCAATAAGGACGCATGAGCAATCAGGTATAATCGACTGCACACTGCGTTCTGTTTGTTTGGCAGCCGCAACGTTCTTCGAGTCTAGAACGAATACAAGCATAGAGGGTTGAACGGCCTCCTTAATCGGAACACGAGCCTGCGTCTGATATAGGATATGACGTTTACCCATAGATGGTTATCACTTTATTGGGAAGGACTCGACGAGATGAGCATCATCATATATCCGCCTACTGCGGATTGGAATTGGATGAAGCAGCGACCGCAGCATTTAATGAGCCAACTGGCCAAACGGGGACATACGATTTACTATTGCAACAAAACAAGAACTTCCCCATTCGTGGAGGAAATTGAGCCTCATTTATTCGTTGTCCATCATCATGAACATTGGCTGCGGAATGAATGGCCTTCATTGTACAAGCACCGGCAAGGTTCAATTGGAGTTTGGTGCATCCTTCCGAATTTGTCATCGGCTATTGAGCAGGATTACACGCCGGACTGGATCATTTACGACTGCACGGACGATTTGGGTGAATGGCTCACGCATGAAGCTGCGATGATCAACTGTGCTACGGCTGTCGTTTGCTCATCGGAACGTCTGTATCAACGAATACGGAGATGGTTTCCGAAGAAAAATACCGCACTGATTCGGAATGCATACGACCCGGAGATGCAGCTCCATCTGACTTATAACCCGAAGATAGGCGCTGAGCCAGTAGAGGGAGATCAAGTAGGCTACGTCGGAGCATGGGCTCCATGGGTAGACGAGGCTCTCATTCGGAGACTGTCGCTCATACGCGGAATCGAAACCGTAATTGTCGGCCCGGAATTCGGGAAAAAATATATATTACCGTATAACAACAGCAATCTTCGGTTTGTGGGTCTCAAGAGGCATCATGAACTGGCTCCA
Source organism: Paenibacillus sp. 05T425 (assembly GCF_056396205.1). NCBI lineage: Bacteria > Bacillati > Bacillota > Bacilli > Caryophanales > Paenibacillaceae > Paenibacillus > Paenibacillus sp. 05T425. The sequence goes on along the minus strand of NZ_JBFTLA010000001.1, from coordinate 111,550 downwards.
TTTATTCGCGATTTCCGAGTGTGCGTGCTGCCGTTCCGAATTACTCCGGTCACTTTATCCGTTAATCCGGTTAAAGTGTACGAGTATCTGGCCGCGGGCAAACCGGTCGTGTCGACCGCGCTTCCCGAATGCGAGCGAATGGCTCCGCTAGTCGATGTCGTCTCTTCCCGTGAAGAGTTCATAGATGTTGTGAAATATCGGCTTAAAGACCCTGGTGATACGGCCTCTAGATTGAAGTATGCCCTTGAGAATACGTGGGAACAACGCGGCGATGACGTGCAAAGCTTGCTTAAGTCCTTATAGAAGACATCTTTTTTATTGACGCTTATATGAATAAACTTTACGCTAAGATTGCCGATAAAATAGAGTGAAGGAATTGGCCTTACAATTGATAAAGAGGTGTGTTACCTATGAAAAATACCGCAACGGCTTTGCTTTTGCTTGCTTTGCAAATCGTATTTGCCATTTGTACCTTGTTTTGGGCGTTTTATGTGCTCATGACGATGCTTATGGCCGATCAAATCGAAGATATAAACGGCCTTCAGACCGTGTCGATGGTTGCCATTTGGCTGTTCCCTCTCGCGTATATCGGCACGGCGGTCGCGAGCTGGATCCTGTATCATAAGCGCAAGTTCAAGGCAGCGGTCTGGATTGGTTTAATCCCTGTGTTATGGATTTTTCCGTTTTTTGGTTTCTTTGAATAATGGCAAAGGTTAGGCAAATGCTCCCCATACGGCAGACAGGTGAAATAGGAAAACCTGCTGCTGTATGGGGAGCTTTTTATTTAAATCGCGTACTAAAGGAATATTCAATTGAACGATAGAAAAAGTCTATTAGTGCGATTGCGCAGTAGATGCTACATTAGTAGTATGTTATTTCATACTAATATTATAGGAATTATATACATTGGATTATGGAGGGTGATGTTGTGAGTGAATTGTTCAGGCAAGCCGGCGTAGAGGATGCGCAGCGTCTGCATGAAGTCATCTATGAAGCCTATTCGCTTATTAGGGAGCTTAAGCTGCAATGGCCGGCGGCGAACGCCGATCTGGCTCAAATACGGGATAACATCACGCAAAATGAATGTTATGTGCTGGAGGCTGACGGCACGATCGTCGCAACGGTTACGTTGTCCAAGGGCGGCGAGGTAAAGGAGATAACGGATTTGCCGTTTATCAAATGGTTCGCCGTACATCCAAGCGAGCAGGGCAAACGGTACGGAGATAAGCTGCTAACTTGGGTGGAGGATTCGATTATTCGCGATAAGCTTGGCGCGCCGGGAGTGACGCTCGGAACGGCCGAGAAGCATCCGTGGCTGCTGCCGATGTACGAGCGTAGAGGTTATGAAAGCATTCGATCATTCGATTCGGGCAACGGCGACGGGACGATGCATTTGCTTCGCAAGGTCGTCAATAATCGCGTGGAAGCAACAGCATCGACAACAAATGGAGGTAATGTGTAATGGCTAAACGTAAACAATTGAAGCTCGGCGCTATGCTTCACGGTGTCGGCAGCAGCACTTCGTTATGGAGACATCCGGACATTCCTTCCGATGCAAGCGTTAATTTCGAGCTGTACAAATCATGGGTCGAGAAGGCGGAGGCGGGCAAGTTCGATCTGGCCTTCATTGCCGACGGTCTTTATATTAACGAGAAGTCGATTCCGCATTTCCTGAACCGGTTCGAGCCACTGACCATTCTGAGCGCACTGGCGGCGGTAAGCAAGCGGATCGGACTGGTTGGCACGTTATCCACCTCGTACAGCGAGCCGTTCACCGTTGCGCGCCAGTTCGGATCGCTGGACATGATCAGCGGCGGCCGGGCCGGATGGAATATCGTGACTTCGCCGCTGGAGGGCTCCGCGCTCAATTACAGCAAGAAAGAGCATCCCGACCATAGCAGGCGGTATCGTATCGCGACGGAATATGTGGAAGTAACGCGCGGTTTGTGGGATTCCTGGGAGGATGACGCCTTCGTTCGCGACAAAGAGGCAGGCGTGTTTTTCGATCCTGCCAAAATGCATACGCTGAATCATGAAGGGGAGTTTTTCTCGGTCAAAGGTCCGCTTAACATCGCCCGCTCGAAGCAAGGGCAGCCGGTTATCTTTCAAGCAGGCGCTTCCGAAGTCGGCAAAGATTATGCCGCGAAGCAAGCAGATGCGATCTTCACCGGTCATGAGACTTTAGAGGAAGCGGTCGCTTTCTATGAAGACGTTAAGCGCCGGGCGGCTGCATTCGGGCGAAACCCGGATAATGTGCTGGTGTTCCCGGGCATCGGACCGGTTATCGGCAGTACGGAAGAGGAAGCGGAACGCAAATATCAGGAAGTCGTCGATCTCGTATCGCCGGCTAACGCATTGCTCTATCTCGGACGGTACTTCGAGCATCATGACTTCTCCCAATACGATCTGGACGCGCCGTTCCCGGAGCTTGGCGAGCTCGGCCGCAACAGCTTCCAAAGCACCACGGACAAAATCAAAGAAATTGCCAAAGAGCGCAGCTTGACGCTTCGCCAGGTAGCATTGTCAGTCGCGACGCCTCGCCCGGTCTTCATCGGCACGCCGGAGCAAGTCGCAGACCGGGTACAGCAATGGTTCGAAGCCGGCGCCGCCGACGGATTTATGGTCGGCTCGTCCGTGCCTCACGGGCTTGAAGATTTCATCGAGCACGTCGTGCCGATCTTGCAAGAGCGCGGCTTGTTCCGTACCGAATACGAGGATGATACGCTGCGCGGCAATCTAGGGCTGCCGATACCGGCGAATCGGTATACGAAATCGGCCGAGCACGTGTGACGTTGCGTATGAGGGAGACGGGTATCGTACGGCTCGGAGAAGAGGCACTTAGAGAGATGCTTGCTTTCGCCGGTACGTTGCAAGACGAGCTTGTCGCCGTTCGGCGCGATTTGCATCGCCATCCTGAGCTGCTGTACAGCACGGATCGTACAGCTGGCATCGTGGCGCAATTGCTGGAGGAGTGGGGGATCGACGTTCGCTTAGGCGTAGGTCCCCATTTCGGCAAAGGGGTTGTCGGCGTGCTTCGCGGCGGGCTGGAAGGCGGCCGAACGATTGTGCTGCGAGCGGACATGGATGCGCTTCCGATTGCGGAGCTGAATGAAGTCGATTATAAATCGACTGCCGATGGCGTGATGCACGCTTGCGGCCATGATGCTCATACGGCGATGCTGCTTGGCGCCGCGAAGACGCTGGCCGCGTATAGGGAGAGCTTTGCAGGCGAAATCCGATTCGTCTTTCAGCCGGCCGAAGAGGGCGCGCTTCCGAGTCCGCTGGACGGACGGTTGCTCTCGGGCGGACGTGATTTGCTTGAAGCGGGTATCCTGGAAGGGGTTGACCGCTGCTATGCGCTTCACGTATGGCCGGAGCTTGAAGCGGGAACGCTTGGCATCCATTCGCATTACGCGATGGCGGCCTCTTCTCATTTTCACGTCAAGTTTCATGGAAGGAACGGGCATCACAGCACGCCTCATCTCGCCGTTGACGCGATTCAAATGACGGCAGCCTTTATTGCCGCGGTGAATAGTATGATGGCGAATCACATCGATCCGTTGGAACAGGCCGTGCTTGCTTTCGGAACGCTGCGCGCCGGAACAGTCATTAACGCGATTGCGGAGCAGAGTGTCATAACAGGTACGTTCCGAGCATTCAGCAAAACGACGGTCGCCGCGATTAAGGGCGGACTGGAACGGCACGCCAATGCGGCTGCGCTTTCATATGGAGGCTCCTATGAGATCGTTCATCGCGAGGGGATTGCCGTCGTTAATGACGCTCAGGCCGTGAGTGAGGTTGTCCGCGCCGGAGCGACTGTGCTCGGGCAGGAGAAGGTGATCCGGCTTCACGCGCCAAGTCTTGCCGGAGAGGATTTTGGCTGGTATCTCGACCGTGTGCCTGGGGCGTTCATTCTGCTTGGGTGCGGCAATGAGGCGCTTGGTATCCGAGAGGGGCTGCACACCCCTAAGTTTAATCTAGACGAAGCCGCGCTCGTGCACGGTGTAAGACTATTCGTTCAGCTCGCCGCAGGAATTGAAACGGCTTAACCGTATCACTCATTAACACCAACAGTCCGGCAGGTTTGCCGGCCGTCGGTGTTTTATTTTTAATCGGAACCGTAGTAAAGAATGAAATAGAGAGAAGGAATGAAGTTGGGAGCACTGCTTGGTATCCAGAAGGAAAAGTACATACAGGAGAAGCCAACACCGTATCCGGCGTTCTGGCCGGTGCTCGCCGCGATATTCATAGGTTCCTTCGTTGGCATGTATCATGTGGTCTCGCTCAACGTGTCGCTTCCCGGCTTTATTCATATATTCGGCACGGAGCTGCGCACCGTCCAGTGGATGATAACCGGCTTTACGCTCGCCAGCGGCATCGTGATTCCGATCAGCGGTTTTGCGATGGAACGGTTTGGCTGCAAGCGGTTGTTCCTATTCGCGATCGGGGGAATTACGGTGAGCTCGCTGCTGTGCGCCTTGTCGTGGAATATTCAAGCACTGATCGTGTTTCGTATTATACAAGGGCTATTCTGCGGACTTATTCAACCGGTTTCGCTGGCTCTGATTTATCGGACAATCCGCAAAGAAAAGCAGACCTTCGCTCTAAGCGTATGGTCGTTCTCCACTGTGCTGGGTACGGCGATTGGCCCAACATTGAGCGGTTGGCTGCAAAGCTTCGACTGGCATCTTATCTTTTTAGTGACCGTGCCGGTGGGGATCATTGCATGGGCCGCGGGTGCAGCTGTTATTCCGAAGGATCGGCCGAATGGTCTTGCAAGGCTCGATTGGCGAGGTTTGTTGCTTGCTTCCGGCGGAAGTCTGGCTTTGCTGCTGCTGTTCGGGAATATGAGCGAGTGGGGCTGGAGCAGCGTACTCACTTGGACAACGTTGCTGGCCGGTACCTGCTGCATCGTTGGCTTCGTTCGGCAGACACGGCGCAGCGAGCATCCTCTTCTGCAGCTTAGGCTGCTGCGCAACCCTACATTTGCGCTTAGTCTTGCCGCTTCGTTGATTTTATCGTTCGGATTATATGCCGTCGTTTATTTCATGCCGTTGTTTCTTGTCGAACTAAAAGGTCTGACGCCATTCAAGGTCGGTCTTCTCTTCCTTCCTGCTGCCGGCTGCTTAACCGCCGCCACCTTCGCAGCGGGCAAATGGTATGGGAAGCTCGGTCCTGCGAGGCTTATTATGATCGGATGTTTTATTTTGTTCATCAGCACCTATTACTTCAGCGGATTACGCCCGGAGACAAGTCTGATCGCCATTATGCTCTGGATGGGGATCCGCAATATCGGAACCGGACTTGCTTCGACGCCCGCGACGAACGCAAGCATGTCGTCTGTTCCTCCGGAATTGCTGGGACATGCATCGGCATTGCTTAATTGGCTGAGGCAGGTGTTCAGCGCGATGGCGCTTGGCGTCTGCACCTCGCTGTATTATTGGCGAATGGAGGTTCATCAGGCGGCGTTGGGAGGCTCGGTCGAAGGAGCCGCCCCTTATCGCCTTGCGCTTATGCTCAGTATTCATGATGTGTTTCTGGTATCGAGCATCATCGTCGCACTCGGCATTCCGATTGGGCTGCTGCTTGGCAGACGGCTGCCGGTATCCACAATCCATTCTCCGAAGGGAAGCGAAAGCTTATGAAATTCATTTGGTTCAGCCTTGTCATGAATTTGGCCAATCCGGTCACGGGGGAGCATTTTACGACAAAGGAAAAATTCGAAAACATCATTAAGCAAGCGGAACTCGCCGAGAAACTGGGCTTCGAGGGTTATGGCATCGGAGAGCGGCACGGTGCTCCGTTCTTGTCGTCTTCACCGCCGCTGCTGCTCTCCGCGATCGCCTCAAGAACCTCCCGCATCCGGCTGCTTACCGCCGTCACGGTGCTTAGCGTATTGGATCCCGTTCGGGTTGCAGAGGATTACGCGACGCTCGATCATTTGTCGGGCGGCCGTCTGGAGATGATTATCGGCAAAGGGAATGATCCGCGCCATTATCCGTTATTCGGGATAACCGAGGAGGAACAGTGGGATTCGATGGAAGAGCGATATGCGCTGCTTAAGCGGCTATGGCAGGAGGAAGATGTTAACTGGCAGGGACATTACCGGCCGCCGCTTCATCAGGTGACGACGCAGCCGCGGCCGCTGCAACGGCCGATTCCGGTCTGGCACGGGAGTGCCTCCAGCACTCGATCGACAGAACTTGCGGCTCGGTACGGGGAGCCGTTATTTTCCTCGAACAGCTTCCATCCGCAAGCCAAATATAAAGATTTAATCGATCATTATCGCGAGAGGCTGGCTTACCACGGTCACGATCCTACGAAAGCGGTGGTTGGCGCAGGAGCGGGCAGCTTGTATATCGCGGGTACGACGGAAGAAGCGATACGGCGTTATCGTCCTTATTACGATGCCTTTCAAGCGACGGCAGCCGCGCAGCATAATCAATCGCCATTTGCCTCATTGGAGGATCATATCGCAAGAGGCCCGAGTCTGATTGGCAGCGCGGAGCAGGTTATCGAGAAAATATTGAATTATCATGCCGCATTCGGTCATCAGGTTCTGTCGCTTAGCGTAGACGGTTTGTCCGAAGCCGAGCAGCGGGAACAGATGGAGCGGTTTGCGGCGGACGTTGCGCCCGTGCTGCGCAAGGAAGTGCCGAGCAGCGTGTGGGAGGCACTTCATTCCCCGGTTATATGAGAGCCGGCTTCACCCTTTACTCCCCTGAAGAAATCTCTTTCTATACCCCTGGGGAGATAACCTCTCGGCCTGCTGGAACGCCCTGGAGAAGTGGTGCTGATCCGGATAGCCTATCATTCTAGCGATCTCCTTCACCGGATAGGAAGTCAGCATTAGCAAATCCCGCGCACGCTGCAGGCGGACATGCCGGACGTATTTGACGGGCGAGATGCCGTAGGTCGCTTGAAAAAGCGTGCGAAGCTGCTCCTTGCTGAGCGAGACAAGGGCGGCCATCTCATCGAGCGTTGGCGGCTCGTGCAGACGTTGTTCGACATAGTCGCATACCTCGAACACCCGGTTATCGAAGTCGACGGGGTAATCCGGCAGCCGTGGCCGCAGCGTTAGGAACAGCTGCTGAACCCACAACGTACCCTTCGCCCGAATCCGCAAATGCCGGATCGTCTGGTCCGTATTCAGCATGAACATCGGAAAATGCTCGCCGAACCCCTTCTCCATGGACTTGACGTCTTTATCGTCGAACAATTGAATGAAATCGTTGTATTCGTCCGCCAAGCTTCTCCAGTCGGCGACGAGCCGATCGATTTCTCCTTGCGGCATATCGGACACGACGTGTGGGAAGCGATAGGAACGGATGAGATCGATGACCCCGATCGTAGCCTCGCACGCAAGAGACAAGTAGCAGAACGGCTCCCCATGGCCAACCTCCTTCCAGGATTGCGCCGACTTAGACGGAATCGACACGATATCGCCCGGCTTCAGCGTATAGGGAGCGTGATTCAGCTCAATCGTCGCCGTACCGGACAATACGATCCAGAAGGCAGTATACGGAAAGATGAACAGGTGTCGGTGATGGACATCCGTTAGCTTCCATTCTTTCAACCACCGAATGTTGATGTTGGCATGATCAAGCGAGCTTTGATTGCTGAATTCCATAAAGTTGTTCATGTCCGCCACCCCCGAATTTCAAAATCTGCATTTTTGAAACATTTATCTTCATTTCTGATAAATACGCGCCGAGCTCTCGATGCTATAATACTAAACATTGATAAGCATAAAGGCAAGTATTCCAGTAGGAATAACCAACTTGTATTTCAGACCGGTTAACCGGATGGCAAGCTGCTTGTCTCAACATTTTATTGGCAGGGGGAAGCCTAGGTGAAAAAAATAACGGTCGCACTTGCAACAGTGCTAACGGCAACATCCATTTTATCGGCATGCTCGTCGGGAGCAGAAGACACGGAGAACGGCACGAACAACGCCGGTTCCGGTGCAACGACGAAAGAAGAGAAAGTCACTTTGAAGTTTTGGTATCCGGGTACGGACGAGATTTTGACGGGAGCGGTCAATGAGCTCATTGCGAAGTTCGAGCAAGGCCATCCCGATATCCATGTCGAGCCGACGTTCATTCCTTGGGCGGATTACTTTCAGAAATTGACCGTCGCTTATTCGGGAGGCTTGCAGCCGGACGTTCACGGGCTAGGCTTCGGTCAACTCATCTCGACGGTGAATCAAGGCAAATACTTGAACTTGACGCCATATATTCAAGAAGCTCAGTGGGCGGGCGAGAACGATTTCTTCCCGGATATTCTTGAGGCAGGCCAATACGAAGGCGGACAATACGGTCTTCTTCTCCCGGAAATTCGTCCGCTTGTTTGGCGCAAAGATTTCTTCAAGGAAGCCGGTCTCGATCCCGAGAGTCCGCCGAAGACGTTCGACGAGATTTTCGAATTCGCGGATAAGCTCAAAGTCGTAGAGAACGGCCAAACCGTACGCGGCGGCATCGATATTCAAACGAGCAACGGGGAGCAGTCCTACTTGTCGCTGCTGCTTCTGCTCGGCGAAGACTTCTATGATGCGGAAGGCAATCCGACTTTCGATTCACCGGCATCGGTGGGGCTGGTGCAGAAGATGGTGGATTTGTATAAGGCAGGGGCGATTATTCCGTCCAGTCAGCAGCAATTAAACGGTACGCCGTTCCAGAACAGCCTAGCCGCATTATCGTTCACATCCGCGCAAGGCGCAGCGGAGCTGAGAAAGACGGTCGGGGAAGAGAACATCGGATGGGCGCTGCCTCCGGAAGGTCCGGAAGGGAATCGTACGGCTCTCATGCTCGGCACGTTCTTGACGGCCGCTCAGAAGACGAAGCACCCGCAAGCGGCTTGGGAGTTCATTCAATTCTGGTTCGAAGGCGCGAACGTGCTGGAGTTTACGACGAAGACGGGCGCGATCCCGCCGCTTCAATCGTTGAAGGACGATTACACGAAGCTCGGTCCTGCTTACGCGGCAGCATTTGAAGCATTGAACGATGCCAAAGGGTATGGCGCTTCCGGCAATTGGGCGATCAACGTTAAATATTTGCGCCTCGCGCTGGAGGAATCGTATAACGGCATACGTCCAGTGGAGGAAGCGCTGAAAGCGAACGCGGAGCTGGCGAGGGAGGAGATCGCTGGACAATGAACAGGGGGTTAAACCGTTTCATACCTTACCTGCTTATTACGCCAAGCGTCGTCCTGTTTGCGATATTTATTTTGCTGCCGATTCTATGGGTGCTTTATTTAAGCTTCACGAATTATACGATGCTGAATGCTCCGGAATGGATCGGCTTCAAAAACTTCGAACGTTTGTGGGGCGATGAAATATTCCATCGGGCGATCAAAAACACGGCTCTGTATTGGATCGGTACGGTCGTTCCGAGCATGGTCATCGGTCTCGTTCTAGCCAATCTGCTGGCCATGAAGCTTCGGGGACTCGCGGTATTCCGCGCGCTTCTGTATTTGCCGGGCGTTATTTCATCCGTAGCGGTAGCGATGACTTGGCTATGGCTGTTCGATCCTCGCCAAGGACCGATCAACGGTATTCTGAAGCTGATCGGATTGGAAGGCCGGAACTGGCTGCAGGATCCGAACACTTCGCTTGGCTCTGTCATTCTGATTGGCATATGGGTCGGAATCGGTTATGCCATGATTATTTTTCTCGCCGGCATCCAGAGCATTTCCGAAAGCCTGTACGAAGCGGCTAGTCTGGACGGGGCGTCGGCCTTGCGCAAGTTCTGGCATATTACGGTCCCGTTGCTGAAGCCAATGACGCTGTTCCTGTTCATTACGGCTACGATTCGTTCGTTTCAGGTGTTCGACCTTGTCTTCGTGTTGACGGGAGGCGGACCCGCGAATTCCAGCACGACGGTCGTTACGCAAATCGTAGGGGCAAGCTTTCAGGAGTACAAAATGGGCTACGCATCCGCAATGGCCGTATTTCTTCTCGCCGCTACGTTCGTCGTGACGGTTATCCAATACGTCGTGGGCAGTCGCAACGCGTCGACCGAATAGAGGTGAATGATGAGACTTACTAAAATAGAACAAAGCTCGGCGTACGCCGTTCTCGTCGTGATATCCGCGATCACCGTCCTGCCGCTGCTCATCGCTTTCTTCACCTCGATGAAGGGTGATGCGGAGTTTTCGCTTGGCGCGGTGAATCTCCTTCCAGATGCTTGGCATTGGGACAATTACGCGAAGGCGCTGCAGAGGGGGGATTGGCCGACTTATTTCAAAAATTCCGCAGTCGTCACGATCGCCGTCGTGGCCGGAAGCCTGCTGATCAACGCGCTCGCCGGCTTCACATTCGCTCGCATTGCATTCAAGGGCAATGTGCCGATCTTTCTGATGATGCTCGCCGGGATGATGGTTCCGGCGCAGGTCGTCATTATTCCGCAGTTTCTGATCATGAAGTCGATCCCGTTGTTTGGGGGCAATGATTGGCTCGGCGCCGGAGGCAACGGATGGCTGGACAGCTACTACGCCTTGATCGTGCCGGAGCTTGCGGGAGCGTTCGGCATCTTTATGGCGCGCCAATTTTACTTGCAGTTCCCGAAGGCGCTCGACGAGGCGGCTTATATGGACGGGGCGGGTTATCTTCGGTTGTTTTTTGCGATCTACTTGCCGCAGAGCGGCCCGCTGGTCGCGACGCTCGGCATATTCAAATTCGTCAGCGTCTGGAATGACTTCTTCCATCCGTTAATTTACACGAACAGCGAGTCTATGCGAACGCTTCAGCTCGGCCTGCAAGTGTTCCGGGGCGAACACGGGGTTCAATACAATCTATTGATGGCGGCTTCCTTGCTCGTATCGCTGCCGATCATCATCATGTTTTTCGTGTTCCAAAAGCAGTTCATTCGCAGCGTTATGGCATCTAGTGTGAAAGGATGAGCAATTAATGAAAGCCATTATGGTTATGTTCGATACGTTGAACCGTCATATGTTATCCCCTTACGGCGGACCGGATTGGATTCGGACGCCCAACTTCAAACGGTTGGCCGAACGAACGGTCGTGTTCGACAACAGCTACGTCGGAAGCATGCCCTGCATGCCGGCCCGCAGGGAGCTGCATACAGGAAGGCATAACTTCCTTCATCGCAGCTGGGGGCCGCTGGAGCCCTTCGACGATTCCGCCATCGAGAAGCTGGGAGAAGCGGGCGTGTATACCCATTTGATTACCGACCATCAGCATTATTGGGAGGACGGCGGCGGGACCTATCATCCGCGTTACCAGTCTTTCGAGCTGATACGCGGTCAAGAAGGGGACCCATGGAAGGGCGAGGTTCGCCATCCGGACGGCCTTCATCTGGAGAACCTTCACCCGATCGCGCGCAAAATGTTCCGTCATGACCGGATTAACCGCAAATATATCGTGGAGACTGATCAATTTCCCCAAGCGCAGACGTTCGCCGGCGGCTTGGAATTCATCGAGCTGAATCATAAGGAGGACCATTGGTTTCTCCAAATCGAGACGTTCGATCCGCATGAACCTTTCTTCAGTCCGGAGGAGTTCAAGAAACTTTACGCTCATGAGTACGAAGGGCGGCTTGCCGATTGGCCCGTGTACGGTCCGGTCACGGAGTCGGTGGAAGACGTGGAACATATGCGCCTCGAATACGCCGCCTTGTTAACGATGTGCGATCATTATTTGGGAAAAGTGCTGGATACGATGGACCGCCTCGATTTGTGGGAGGATACGCTGCTGATCGTGAACACGGACCACGGCTTCCTGCTTGGCGAGCACGATCAATGGGCCAAATGCGTGCAGCCGTTCTACAATGAAGTGGCACATACGCCGATGTTCATTTGGGATCCCCGAAGCGGGGTGAAGGGCGAGCGAAGGGCTAGCCTTGTGCAAACGATCGATCTTCCGGCGACGCTGCTCGACTTCTTCCAAGTGGAGCTGCCGAAGGATATGCAAGGGAAGCCGCTGCGAGGTACGATCGAGAGGGACGAGCCGGTTCGGGAGGCGGCGCTGTTCGGCATTCACGGCGGGCATGTCAACGTGACGGACGGACGCTACGTATATATGAGGTCGGCGGCGACCAAAGAAAACGGACCGTTGTACGACTATACGTTAATGCCGACCCATATGCGCAGCCGGTTCCATACGAGCGAGCTGCAGCAGTTGGAACTGGCGGAACCCTTTGCTTTCACGAAATGCGTCAAACCGCTTAAGATCCCGGCGCGAACCTACGGGAACCTGCACGACTACGGCACGCTGCTGTACGATGTCGCGAAGGATCCTCAGCAAGCCAGGCCGCTGGACGATGCGGAGATCGAAGCACGGATGGTTGCTCATTTGAAGAAGCTCATGAAAGAGAACGAAGCGCCGGTAGAGCAATACGAGCGCCTTGGGATCAAAGCGGAAGACGAGTAAAGTGTTACTGCTTCACGAATGAAGCTATGTTGGATTCTCGCATTAACTTTGCTCCATTTGGAGGGATTCTGGGAGCTATGTTGGATTCTCGCATTAACTTTTGCCATTGTGGTTCAATGACAGCCATGTTAGCTCTAAGTTAATGCAGAAATCCAATATAGCGCTTAATCGGTACTCTGATCGAACAAAGTTACTGCACATATCCAATATAGCTCAATTGTTAGTTAAAGCTTGGTTCATTTTCATATCAGGCAGGAGAGGGACGGTAGATCCGTTGCCTCTCTTTTTTTTTGCATGTTACAGGAAAATATAACCATGTCATCATCCATACGAACTGCAACCATCGTCTCAAATTGATGTCATACGATAAGAGGTTTTGTAGAATGGATTGCAAAGATATTATGAATATATTAAATATATACTTGCGAGAACGGAACGGATTCTGCCGCAAAAGGAGGGGAAGGGAAGTCGCATTCCAACGTCGTTCTCCATAAAATCATTTAACCGAGGTGTATCTAATGCTGCGAAAGTGTACGGTTATCGGGCTTGCGATCGTTTGTACCCTATCGATGACGATGGGTGCAGTTGCATCGGCTGCGGGCGACAAAGAAAAGACGCGGGAGAGCACGATATCCTGGCCGACTGAGCAAGCGCTTCCGAGCTTCTCGAAGGTAAAAGAACTTGATGTGGCGGATATTTACGACGCGCCCGGCGATATCAAGCTGATGCTGGCAACCTTGCAAGGCATCGTTAATCGGGTAGAGCCGCGCGTTTATTTGCTGGAGAACAAAGAAGAGGGCAAGTTTACTTGGCTGAATGATCTGGACGTGAAATATAAGGTGAGGGACGACTATTGGCAAATCGTACGGACGTATGCCAAGGAAGTAAACGGAGTTATCGTCTATGATCCGAAAATCCCGGATTCCGTCAACGTGGCGACGACGCTGGCTGGCTTGAAGGGTGCGGTTGTCGCAAGTCCGGATCTGGCGAAAAAGCTGCAGGCCGCGCCGTACAACTTGAAGGTGCTGGACGATCTGCAAGGCAAATTCAAAGATCGACTGGATGCGTATACCTGGCAGTACGAAAACCTGTGGAGTCAAACGACCAAACGAATGATTGTGGGATTGAGCCCTCAAACCTCGATCAGGCTGCCGGACAATCAGGAAGATTTGTTCACCGTGCTTGGGCAGGATACAACGCAGGAAAGAGACGGAGCAAACAAAAAGGTGTACGACTTTGACCTGAGCGAAAGCCTTGGCGACTCTGATGTGTATCTCCGGTTCGGCGATGCGTTCACGCAGGACGGCTGGGGAGCGGCCGTGCATGAAGTGACGGTGAAAGCGGACGGAGAGACGATCGCCCAATTCACTGCGGGTACTGCGGAGGAAGAGGCGTTCCTGTACGACAGGGACGGATCGCAGGTGTCCGAGGGGCAAGGCGGACATCGCTTTGCCGACAACGGCCGCTATTTCATCTACAAGTTTACGCCGCCGGCCGGCGCCAAGCAGTTGACCGCTTCGGTCGAAATGTGGAATCAATACAAAGTTTCCGTCAGCAGCGTGCAGCCTGTTTCCTCCGAGCAGAAGGAGCCTTACGGCTATCTCCGAGATTATGCGGTAGCCAATAAAGCGATGGTGTTCTGGCTGGACTCCAACGTTCCGGAGCAGCGGGAGCTCTTCGAAAAAATATTGTCCGATGTGAAGCCGGGCACGCCTTATCTAGGTTGGTTCAGCAACGACGTCGACGGCGAGTTCAGCGGCGTCGAGATTACTTCGAACCACGGCGTTTACGTGCTGGCTGCGGACTGGTTCAGCAATTTGACCGTATTCTCGGGCACGAAAGCGAATAAGCCGAAGCCTGCCACAATAAAGACGCCAAAGCTCGAAAATAAAATTTACGTAACCTATACGTTCAGCGAAGGCGACAACTTCCAATACAACCAGCATCGCATGCGGATATTGTGGGATGATCCGAGCCGCGGCAAAGTGCCGCTCAACTGGACGTCCAGCCCGCTGCTCTACGATGCGGCGCCGGCGATGTTGAACTACTTTAACGAAACGGCAACGGCAAATGATCAGATCATCGCGGGACCGTCCGGTGCCGGCTATTTCTATCCGAACGCTTGGCCGGCGCAATCATTCTCCGCTTTCTTGAAGCAGTCGAATTCGTATATGGAGAAAACGGGGATGACTATCCCTTACGTCCTGAATCGGATCGACAGCCAGAACGTACCGTTGGACGATGCCCACGCGGCGGCATACATGAAGGAATATAACCCCGCAGGGATGTTCCTGAGCTGGGAAGACCGTTACGGCATCGAGCTGCTCGGTGGCAAGCTTCCCGTATCAACGATTCAAGGCATCAGCACGGCACAGGACGGAAAAACGATTCTGGAGAACGCCAAAGCCGATTGGGACGGCAAATCTCCTAAGTTCGTTTCGTTGGGGCTGCTTGCATGGAGCCTGACTCCATCGGATATCGCCGAGCTGCAAGCATCGCTCGGACCCGAATTCGCTGCTGTTCGCGCCGATCAATATTTCTCGTTGATTCGCAGCGCCTACGGATTGCCCGTTAAGCCGTAAGATTGTCATAACAAGAGAGGACGCCGGACATTTCGGTCGTCCTCTCCATCGTTTTTCTTGAAATAGCAAACGAAAGGATATATTATATATAACATAACAAATATACGGGAAATTTTGGTGAGCCAATGAAAAATGAAAGATTGCCTTTATACCAGCAAGTCCAGGATTACATTAAAGAGCTGATCCATACCTCGGGCCTCAAGCATGGGGATCGCATTCCGACGGAGAAGGAACTAATGGAGCTTTTTAATGTGAGCAAAATTACGGTTGTGAATGCTTTAGCCGGCTTGGTTAATGAAGGCTCGATTTCCCGTGTGCCGGGCAGAGGCAGCTTCGTCAACAAAGTAAAGCTGGATTCGTCCGAGCTGATATCCGTCCCGGAGCGGCGTTTTGACGAGCGGGAAAGCGGAACCGCCAGAAAGCTAATCGGGCTCGTGATGCCGTCGATTGACGATTATTTTTCCATTCGTTTGATCGAAGGCATCCAGAAAGGGCTGCGGGAGCGCGGGTATCAGTCCGTGATCCAGCTGTCGAACGGCGTGCTGGAGCAGGAGAAGCAGGCGATCAAACTATTTAAGGAGTTCGGCGTCGACGGGCTGCTCATATTCCCGGTGGACGAGGAGCAATATAACGAAGAAATTTTGAGCATGAAGCTAAGCGGCTTTCCGTTCGTGCTGATTGACCGGTTCCTGCCCGGCGTGGAGACGGATTATATCGCGTCGGACGGCAGGATGGGAACTCAGCTTGCCGTAGATTATTTGTGGGAGCAGGGCCATCGCCAAATCGCGATCTGCTCCGACTCGCCCCTGCAGACGGTTACGGTGCAAGAAAGAATCGACGGGTACATGAACGCGCTCAAAAATAAAGGGGCGCTCATTAATCCCGCGCATATCATAACCGAGTTCAGCTTAAGCACGCAGGACGAGGTCCAGACTCATCCTTTGTTCAGATATGTGAAAAACCGGATGGCGACCGCCTATATTACGCTTAACGGCAGACTAGGGGCCCATATTTACCAAATGGCCGAGCAAGCCGGCCTGAACGTGCCGGCGGATTTGTCGATCATTACGTTTGACGATTCCACGGCCATAATGGAAGGGGTCACCGCCTTTACGCATGTCAAGCAATTCGAACACGAAATCGGCTATAAGGCGGCGGAGCTGTTGCTTAGACGCATCCGCTCCGGCGACGAGCCGCGAAGCAAATATAGCAAAATTTTAATCAAACCGGAACTGATTGTCCGTCATTCGACAGGTCCATTTAAGCCTGTGTGACCATCGGACTATGGCAGCCAAACCAAATGAAGGCTCGTCTCAAGGCAGGAACACACTGCCTAAGGGGCGAGCTTTTTTTGTATGACAGTTTTTTGATTGAGTCTTAGGAAGGAGTCTAGCAGTCTATTAAGCAGCTTTAATTGATATATTGAATATATATGTAAAATTAGTAGCGTAATTCGACAAAATGATCGAGTTAACGCTATTTTTCTTTGTTTTTTCTGTGGTTCAAAAGTAACTGAAACCCGCATTAATACAGGGAATATGCTCCTATAGCCAGCTGATGTCCATAGGATCGCTGCTAAGGCGAATAGGTCCTTTCAAAAGGTACTAAAAAGAATATTCAAAAATATATTGAATATATACAAATGTGAAGTTATACTGTGGTGGAGAAATACAGTCTTTGGAAAATCCGATGCGGCATGCATCCATCAGGCAAGGAGGACTTGCGTATGACCAGAGATCGAAGGGAAGAAAAAACCGGATTTCAGGAATCGGCCCCTTATCGGGCTTCCTATGATTTGCAGACGGATTTTGTGATGGTGTACGGCATCGACGATACGATGCCCGAGCGGATTCGCCAGTGGAAGGAACGGGGTTATATCGTCCATTTGATGACGGGAGTGGCATGGGGAGAGTATCAGGACTACTTGAACGGCCTTGTCGATGGGCGCGACCATTGGGACGAAGCTCAGACCAACCGGAACGGTGAGCGGATCATCCACGGGGATACGCCAGATGTTCCCTACATGGTGCCGACGCTTGCTTATACGAATTTTTTAGCTAAACAAATACGGATTGCGGTAGAGGCAGGCGTCGAAGCCATTCATCTGGAAGAGCCGGAATTTTGGGTGGACGGAGGTTATTCCGAAGCGTTCAAGCGGGAATGGAGGCTTTATTACCGAGAGCCATGGTCCGCTCCGCATTCGTCTCCGGATGCGCAGTTCAGAGCTTCGAAGCTGAAGGCGCATCTGTATACGCGCAGCCTGGACCGGTTGTGCACGGAGATGAAGGAGTACGCCCTCACCGCATATGGCCGCGACTTGCGCTTTTATGTGCCGACCCATAGCTTGATCAACTACACGCAATGGAGAATCGTCAGCCCGGAATCGGGACTGATCGATCTGCCTTCCGTAGACGGTTATATCGCCCAGATTTGGACGGGAACGGCGCGGACGCCCAATGTATATCAAGGCGTGCGCAAAGAACGGACTTTTGAAACCGCTTATCTGGAATACGGAATTATGCAGGAGCTGGTAAGGGGAACCGGAAGGCGCATGTGGTTTCTGCATGATCCGATCGAAGACAATCCGAACCACACCTGGGAAGATTACGGACAAAATTATAAGCGGACGGTAACGGCATCGCTGCTGCATCCCGATGTGTCCCGCTACGAGGTTTCCCCGTGGCCGAGGCGAATCTTTGAAGGAAAATATCCTTCGGAGGACGGCAGCGGAAAAACGACGATTCCGCCGGATTATGCGACGCTGCTGCTGCAAGTCATGCACACGCTCGGCAATATGGAGCAGACGCCGGACGGGGCGGAGCAGACAGAGTCCTGTATCGGCGTATTGATTGCCGATTCGTCGATGTTCCAGCGAATGAAGATGGATGAAGCGTCTTCTGCCAGTGCCGGCAAATATGACGGCACCGATCCGGAAGGGTTCGAGAAGGACGGTGATACGGAGCTGCTGGACTTCTCCCCGTTCTACGGATTGGCGCTGCCCCTGCTCAAGCACGGGATTCCGGTTCGGCCGGTCCAGCTCGACAACGTGCGGAGGTTCGCCCGGTATTTGAACGGCTACCGGGTGCTATTGCTCAGCTACGAATTTATGAAGCCGGAATACCCGGATCTCCATTTTGCCTTGGCCGGCTGGGTCAGAAACGGAGGCGTGCTCGTATATGTCGGCGATGACGCCGATCCTTATCACGGTATCCGCGCATGGTGGAACGAAGACGGACACAGCTACGCATCCCCCCGCGGACATTTGTTCGAGCAGCTTGATGTAAAGGTTGATTCGGGAAGCGGGCTTTATCGCTCCGGCAAAGGCGTTGTCGCCTATCTTCCGGTCGCACCGGATGAATGCGCCGCATCCGTCGAAGGCGCGAATGCCTTGCGCGCAATCGTAAGAGAGGCGATGGAAGCGCTTGGAGATCCGGCATGCCGCTGGCAGCCGAAACACGATTTCACGCTGCGGCGCGGACCATACATTATTGCGGCAGCACTTGACGAGTCGGTCTTGGACTCGCTAGTCACGATTCCGGGCCCTGTCGTCGATTTGTTCGAACCGCTCCTGCCGGTGCGGCAGGAGATGCGGATTGCGCCAGGAGAGCAAGCTTTCCTGTTCGACTTGGAGAGGGGAAGGCCGGCAGATGGCCGCGTTGCGTGCATAGCCGCTTCCTCGCGTATCGAATCGCTAGAGCAGAGCGGAGCGGGATTCTCATTTCAGCCGAAAGGTCCGGAGGGGATCATGGCGGCAGCAAGATTTTATTGCCCGCGGGAGCCTCTGTCGGCAATGCGCCTCAGCGGAGGCAGCAACGATCCCATTCCGTTCGAATGGGACGCGCCGTCGTCGACGGTGCTGCTAAGGTACGAGCATTGCAGCGATGGGGACGTCATGGTGAACGTCGGTTGGGAAAGCTGAACATTAGCCGAAAAGGAGACATGATATGCCATACGAAACGGTAAAGCCGGAGCGGCTGAAAGCGATGCTGGAAGACTGGAAGGAACGGATCTATACTCCGCTGGAAGAGCTGCGCGTCACGGCTTGGGTCACCTCGGAGCCGGTACCTTATGAAGAGAGGATGTCTGGTCGGTGGATGGAGCTGTTCCCGGGAGACCGATGGGGAGGTTTGTGGGATTGCGCCTGGTTCCGCTTCGAAGGCGAAGTTCCCGAATCGGCCAAAGGGGCCAAGGTGGTGCTGCTGATTGACGTCAACGGCGAGCTTTGTCTGGTCGACGAAGATGGTTCGCCGAGACAAGGACTGACCAATATCAATTCGGAGTTCGATTATTCGCTTGGCCTGCCGGGCAAGCGGGTCGTCCACGTGAGCGAAGCGTCGACAGGTTCGGAAACGATCGAAGTATGGGGTGATGCGGGCTGCAACGATTTGTTCGGACGGTATCGCAGCGGCACGCTTAAGGAGGCGGTGATCGCCATATGCCGCGAAAACCTCAGGGGACTGTATTACGACGGGGAAGTGCTGCTGGAAACGGCGGAGCGGCTGCCGGCCGGTTCGGCGAGGAAGGAGCGGATTCTGCAAGCTCTGTACGAGGTTTCGCTGCTTATGACCGAGTTGACGGATGAACGGATTTCCCGCGCGAGTGGCATCTTTCGCGAGCAACTGGCGAAGCGGGGAGGCGATCCCGTGCTGACGATTCACGCCGTTGGCCACGCGCATATCGATTTGGCGTGGTTGTGGCCCATCCGGGAGACGATCCGCAAGGGGGCGAGAACGTTCTCGACGGCGCTTCGGATGCTGGAGCGTTATCCCGACTATGTATTCGGAGCGAGCCAGCCGCAGCTATACGATTGGATGAAGCGGAGTTATCCGAAGCTTTATGAGGAAATCGTTCAGCGCGTGAATGAAGGACGTTGGGAACCGCAAGGCGCGATGTGGGTAGAAGCGGATACGAACGTTCCGGGCGGCGAGTCGCTTGTCCGGCAGCTGCTGTACGGCAAACGGTTTTTCCAACAGGAATTCGGTCAGGAAATGAAATCGTTATGGATGCCCGACGTGTTCGGGTATACCGCCAGCTTGCCGCAATTGCTGAAAAAAGCGGGCGTCGATTACATGATGACGCAGAAGCTGTCTTGGAGCACCTATAACCGGCATCCGCACCATACGTTCATGTGGGAAGGGATCGACGGTTCCCAGGTGCTGATGCATATGCCGCCCGAAGATACTTACAACAGCCCGGCCGCGCCGCGTTCCATCGTGAAAGCGGAGACGGACTATCTCGACAAAAACGTGTCGGAGCATTGCCTGATGTTGTTCGGAATCGGCGACGGCGGAGGCGGCCCCGGCGAAGAGCATCTGGAGCGTCTGTCCCGCGAGAAGAACTTGCTGGGTTTAAGTCCGGTCGTTCAGACGCCGTCCTCGGTCTTTTTCGAGAAGCTGGAGCAAAACGCCGAGCGCTACCAAACCTGGAGAGGCGAGCTGTATCTCGAGAAGCATCAAGGCACGCTGACAAGTCAAGCGCGGAACAAACGGTATAACCGGAAGCTGGAGAAGGCGCTGCGGGAGCTGGAGTTCGCGGCTTCGCTTGCCGGGAAGCTTTGCGAATACCCGTATCCGGCCGAGGCGCTCGAGGACATTTGGAAGGAAGTGCTGCTGTACCAATTCCATGATATTTTGCCGGGCTCTTCGATCAAGCGGGTATACGACGAATCACTGGAACGGTATGCGTTGCTGCAGGAACGCGTCGATTCGATGATTGCGGATGCATACGGTGCAATCGCCCTCCGGCTGCCGCCCGCGCAGTCGCCGGCAATCAAGCCGCTAGCCGTATTTAATTCCTTGCCCTGGAGGCGGGAAGAGTGGGTGAAGGAAGCCGGACGATGGATGCGCGTGTCCGTACCTCCGATGGGATACGCGCTGGCAGAGCCTGAGGATACATCCGCGGTCATGTCGGAAACAGCCGCCGCGGCGGAATCGCCGACGGCCGCTCAAGAGCCCCGCGTGACGACGGAGGGACATAGCCTGGAGAATGATCTGCTCCTGCTGACCTTCTCGCAGGATGGCTCGATCGTATCCGTCTACGATAAGGAGTATCGGCGCGAAATCGTGCAAGCGGGCGGAAAAGCAAACGAATTGCGCGTATTTAGCGACGATGGGGATGCATGGGACTTCCGTCAGGATTACCGGATGACGGGAGGCAGGACGCTTCAACTGGAGGATGCCGCTTCGTTCGCGGATGGACCGACGGCAGGTCTTGTCCAACGTTACCGAATCGGAGAATCTCGCCTGACGCAGAGGGTATTGCTAACTCAGGGCAGCCGCAGAATCGACTTTGAGACACATGTCGATTGGCGGGAATCGGGCAAGATGCTGCGCACTTCGTTCCCGGTGAACATCCGTACGGATGTCGTCAACTGCGACATTCAATTCGGTTATTTGAAGCGGCCGACGCATCGGAACACGATGTGGGATTATGCAAAGGATGAAATTTGCGCGCATCATTGGATCGATCTGTCGGAACCGGATTACGGCGTCGCATTGCTGAACGATTGCAAATACGGACACCGGGCGGAAGGCGGCGTGCTTGATTTGAACTTGCTGCGCAGCCCTTCCTATCCCGATCCCGAGGCTGACCGGGGAGAGCATACGTTTACGTATTCGTTGTATCCGCATCCGGGCGACCATGTACAGGCGGAGGTGTACAAGCGAGGTTACGAGCTGAATGTTCCGCTGCAGGTTGTTGCCGTTCCGGAAGGCAGCGCGGCGGAGAAGCTTGCGGAGACGTTCGCCTTCCTAAGTCTCGATCATCCGAATGTCATGGTGGAAGCGGTCAAACAAGCCGAGGACGGAGAAGATCTAATTGTCCGGCTTTACGAAACGGCGGGTACCCGCGTCCATACGGCGCTTCGCTTCGGATGCGAGGCACGTGAAGCGTGGCAGTCCGATCTGATGGAAAATAAGCTCGAAGCGATGCCGGTCGAAGGGAACGAGATTCGATTGACGTTTGCTCCGTTTGAAATTATAACGCTCAGATTAACGATTCCAGCTGGGACGGCTAAGCGAGGGGGAGGCGTATGACGGCTTCTTTTCTTTGGAGGCGAATTTGGAAGCACAAAGTTTTTTATCTGTTCCTGCTGCCGGGGGTGATCTGGTTTTTCATCTTTTCCTACGTTCCGCTATTCGGCATTCAAGTGGCGTTCCGCGATTACACGTTTTCGGGCGGATTTACGGGCAGTCCTTGGGCTGGAATGAAATACTTTCAACAGTTTTTCGATTATTACAAGTCGGAGGAGATTATCCGCAACACCATCTTGATCAGTTTCCTGAAGCTGGCGATCGGCTTCCCGATGCCGATTCTGCTCGCCATTCTGCTTAACGAGGTGCGCAGGCTTAAATTCAAAAAAGTCGTGCAAACGCTTTCGTATCTACCGTATTTTGTATCTTGGATTGTGGTGGTTACGTTGATGCAGCGGCTTTTATCGCCTTACGGGGGACCCGTTAACGAGCTTCTTTCCCTCTTTGGCATCGAACATATTCAATTCTTATACAATCCGAACTGGTTCTACCAAGTAATCGTCGGCTCGGACGTGTGGAAGAACATCGGATGGAATTCGATCATCTATATGGCCGCAATCGCGGGCATTGATCAGCAGCAGTACGAGGCGGCCAAAATCGACGGAGCGAACCGCTTCCGCCAAATCTGGCATGTGACGCTGCCGGGCGTTCGCAATATCGCCATCATCCTGTTCATTCTGTCGATCGGAAGCCTGATGAGCGCCGGATACGAGCAATTGCTGCTACTGAGCGGCCCGCCTACGGCCAGCATCGGCAGCGTGCTTGATGTTCATGTCATTACTTCCGGCATTGGCGAAGGCCGATTGAGTTACGCGGCCGCGGTCGGATTGTTCCAAAGCTTGATTGGCTTGATTCTCATTGTGACGGTGAACCGAATCGCCCGTAAAGTGAGCGACGTATCTCTTTTCTAAAAAAGGAAGTGATTGGATGAAACGCCGATTTTCCGTTTTTACGATACTGAATTATGTGGTGCTTGCGTTGATAGGATTTTCGATGGTATACCCGTTTATTTATATTTTGGCGTATTCGTTGAACGACGGGAAAGATTCGATGATGGGCTCCTTGTACTTTCTCCCGCGCAAGTGGACGCTGGACAATTATGCGGAAGTTTTCGAGAATGCCCGTATTTGGCAAGCGTACAAAATCACCCTGCTGCGCACGCTGATCGGCACCTTCCTGCATGTGGGACTTAGCACGCTGATGGCGTACGCCTTGTCCAAAAAAACGTTGCCGGGCAGATCGTTTTTTTCCTTCTACATTTTTCTGCCGACCATCTTCAGCGCGGGGTTCATTCCGTTTTTCATTACGCTGCAGAAGCTTCATCTGATCAACACCTTCTGGGTGTACGTCATTCCGATGCTGTTCAGCTTTATGCACATCGTCATTCTCCGCACCTTCCTTCAAGGCATACCCGAGGAGCTGGAGGAATCGGCCCGCATTGACGGTTATGGCGATTTCCAAATATTCGCCCGCATTATTTTGCCGCTGTCGGGTCCGGTGCTTGCGACAATCTCTTTGTTTATCGGGGTGTCCCATTGGAACGACTGGTTTTCGGGCGCCTACTACGTGTCGAATAAAAACTTGATCCCGGTGCAAACGATGTTGCAGGAAATGCTGACGCAAGCGGAAGCGTTCTCGTCATCGGCGCAACGGGCAGCGCAGCAGGGCGGGCAGACGGTTAATACCGGCGTGCAAGGTTCGACGCCCGAATCGCTGCGAATGGCTTTGCTTGTCATTACGGTTTTTCCGATCTTGTGCGTATATCCCTTCCTTCAGCGTTTTTTCGTCAAAGGCGTCATGATCGGCTCTGTCAAAGGATAAGGGTTCCCTTGAGGACTTTATCATACAAATGACTATTTTCAGGGAGGTTTCTGTATGAAGAAGCTGTACGGAAAAGGCGCAACGGTGTTGCTTGCGGCTGCGCTCGTGATCGGATCTTTGGCTGGATGCGCGAACAATGAGGAGCCAGGGAATAAAGGCGGAGAGGGGGGCGCTTCCGGCAACAAAGAAGTGACGCTTCGCGTGCTTCATAACTGGAACGGCTCCACGGGTTCGGAAGTCGACATGACGCCGGTCGAAGAAGTCATCAAGGAAAAAACAGGCGTTACGGTCGAATGGGAATACACGACGGGAAGCGAAACCGAAAAGGTTAATGCGATCTTCGCCACGCAGGATCTACCGGACATTTATACGGGGCCGGCATGGGGCGGAGAGCTCGACGGCATCATCAAAGCAGCCAACGAAGGCCAGTTGGTCGACTTCTCGGATAAGCTCGACAAATACCCGAACTTGGCGAAATCGATCGCGAAAGAAAACGTACCCCCGGCTCTCTACGAAAAGGCGATTGACGCATATGACGGCAAAAAATATTTGCTGCTTCAAAACCAGCCTGCCACGGACGCGGACGGGATTGATTGGCTGTACGGCTTCTATGTGCGGAAGGATATTGCGGAGCAGATCGGCGTCGATCCGCAATCGGTCAAGACGAAAGACGATTTCTACAACTTTCTGAAAAAAATCAAAGATTCGAAGTTGGAAGCGAACGGTCAGCCGGTCATCCCGCTGGGCGGCTTCAGCAACGGCTGGGCGGTAGGCATCGGCAACACGATGTTTTACGGCGGCGCCGGTTACGTCGACAAAGGAGACGGCACGCTTGAGAATGCTTTCTTCTCCGAAGGATATGACGAATACACGTTATATTATCGCAAGCTGATGTCCGAGGGACTGCTGGATGCGGAGGCGTTCACGCAGACCGACCCGATTGCCAAGGAAAAAATATCGCAAGGACGCGTCGCCGTACTAGCCGCGCATTATCCGGCAATTCTTGACGCAACCAAGGAATATGCCAAAGCGAATCCGGGCAGCGAGTTCGTGCCGGTAGGCCCGCTGGAGTGGGCAGGCGCGGAGTCGAACCGTCCCGTTGATCTTGGTATTCAAGGAAACAACGTCACGGCGATTACGAAAGCGGTCAAAGACGTAGACGCCGCGCTCCGGCTGCTGGATTACTTGGCATCGGACGAAGGTTTTATGCTCACTCGTTACGGTGTGGAGGGCGTTCATTGGGATATGGTAGACGGCAAGCCGACGCCGAAGAAGGAATGGTTCGATAAGTTCGCGAACGATACGTCGGGCAAGCTGATCGAACGCAAAAACCAAGGGCTGGAGATCGGTTTCAACTCGATGTCGGGAATGGACCGAATCAACTCCGTGGGCGCCGGCGACATCTGGCAGGATCAAGAGCGGAAGGACACGATGGATAACGCCCGCAAAATTTTGCGCCCGAACGGCATCAAAGTGATAACCGGCTATAATCCCGGCGATGTCATTATAAAACACGAGAAGTGGGAATCGCTGAAGCCGTCGATGGACAAAACCGGCGATGCCTGGAAAGAGGCCGTATATGCCAAGTCGGATGAAGCGGCGCTGAAAATATTAAACGAGCTGCGCGAGCAGATGAAGAAAACCGGCTACGAAGAAGCGATGCAATATACGAACGAACAATTAAAGGGAAAAGAAGTCGTAACGATGCAGCTGCCGAACTGATTTCGGCCGAGAGGAGAATGGAAAGTGGCACAAACATTAACGCAAACATTAAGACCTCCGTCCGTCCCGCTTATCGCTGTCGATCCTTACTTTAGCGTCTGGTCGGCGGCGGACCGCTTGTATGACGAACATACAACTCATTGGACGAACAAACGCAACAGCATGGCCGGCATCATCCGAATCGACGGCAAAGCGAGAAGGTTCATGGGAAAGATTGATCTCACCGATCTTGCCCGCGTCAATGAGCTGCCGGCGATGGAGCAAATAAGCGTAAAGGTCGAGCCGCTCACAAGCACCTATGTGTTCGAGGCGGACGGAATCGAGCTGGAGGCGGCCTTTATGACGCCGCTTCTGCAGGACGACCTGGAGCTGCTGTCGAGACCCGCGTCCTACATGACGTTCCGCGTTCGCTCTATCGACGGCAAGCCGCATAACGTCCAGCTTTATATCGACCTGTCGGCTGAGTTATGCGTACACGCGACGGATCAGGCCGTCACCTGGTCACGCGCGGAGACCGGCGAACGAGTCGCCGCCATGCGCATCGGCACGGAAGAACAGCCGATTCTGGGCCGAATCGGAGACGACACGCGGATCGACTGGGGATATGTATACTTGGCAGTTCCGAAATCGGAAGGCTTGCAGACGGCGATCCATTCCGCCAAGATGCGTATGAGGTTTGCGGATTCCGGACAATTGCCGGAGAAGGACGATGTTGCTTATCCGCGCGAGGCTGCGGATGATCCCGTGGCAATGGCTGCCGTCTTCGATTTCGGCGAAACGGGCGAGCAGCCCTTATCGCGATATGCGATCGCGGCATACGACGATGTTCATGCCATCGAATATTTCGGCAAACCGCTCGATGCGTACTGGCGGAAAGCTGGGATGACGTTCGAAGAGATGCTGAACCTGGCGGCGGAGCAATATGACGAGCTCGTCGTCCGCTGCGGGGACTTCAACCGGAAGCTGATCCATGAGAGCACCCAAGCGGGCGGGGAGAAATATGCGGATATGCTGTCGCTCGCCTACCGCCAGGCCATTGCGGCTCATAAGCTGGTTGCCGGCGAGCAAGGGGAGCTGCTGTTTTTCTCCAAGGAAAACTTCAGCAACGGCTGTATCGCCACCGTCGATGTCAGCTACCCTTCGATTCCGCTATTCCTGCACGGCAATCCGGAGCTGGTGAAAGGGATGATGCGGCCGATCTTCAAATATGCAGCCAGCGAAGAGTGGACGTTCGACTTTGCGCCGCATGACGTAGGTTGTTACCCGGCGGCGAACGGTCAAGTGTACGGGGAGAACAAGCTGGAGTACCAGATGCCGATCGAGGAATGCGGCAATATGCTGATCATGGCTGCCGCCGTATGCGTGTACGAGGGGAATGCGGAGTTTGCGCGCGAGCATTGGGAGTTGCTTACCCGCTGGGCCGCCTATCTGAAGGAGCATGGCATGGATCCGGCCAATCAGCTGTGCACGGACGACTTCGCGGGGCATTTGGCCCATAACGCCAACCTGTCCATCAAAGCGATCATCGGCATCGGCGGCTATTCGATTTTGTGCTCGATGCTGGGAGACCGTGAAGGAGAGACGTATCTTGCGACGGCCAAGGAAATGGCGACCAAATGGGTGGAGACGGCAAGCGCCGGCGATCACTACAAGCTGACCTTCGACAGCTCGCCGGATACGTGGAGCCTTAAGTATAATCTGGTGTGGGACCGCCTGTTTGGCCTTCATCTGTTCCCGACTAGCGTTGCTGAGGACGAAATCAAGCATTACCTGGCTAAGCAAAACGAGTTCGGTACGCCGCTCGACAGCCGTAGTACCTATACGAAAGCGGATTGGCTGGTTTGGAGCGCGTCGATGGCGACATCGAAAGAGCAATTCG
This sequence comes from Paenibacillus sp. 05T425, assembly GCF_056396205.1. Classification (NCBI taxonomy): domain Bacteria; kingdom Bacillati; phylum Bacillota; class Bacilli; order Caryophanales; family Paenibacillaceae; genus Paenibacillus; species Paenibacillus sp. 05T425. Next base: position 84,127 of record NZ_JBFTLA010000001.1, on the reverse strand, counting down.
AGCAGCTTGTCGAACCGCTTTGGCATTTCTTGAACGAAACGCCAAGCCGGGTTCCGTTCACTGATTGGTACGATACGGTCAGCGGCAAGCAGATTGGCTTTCAGAACCGTTCGGTAGTCGGTGGCTTGTTCCTGCCATTATTAAAGGCGTTCTAAAGCGCCGAATTATACGAGCACGGATAACGGCCTCGATTCCGCTTGATGCGGGTCGAGGCCGTTTCGCTGCGATTATTTTTCTCGAAACGCTTGACATGGAAAAATCTGCTCGACTATAATCGTAATAATTACGAATAAGAGAGGAATGAGCCTCATGCGCGTTACGATTACGCTTGCTTGCACGGAAACCGGAGACAGAAACTACACGACGACGAAAAACAAAAGAACGACGCCTCACCGGCTTGAGCTCCGCAAATACAGTCCGAGGTTAAAGCGTATTACTTTGCACCGGGAAACGAGATAGCGGGATTTGATTGGACTGTATATTTTCCAAGCAAAAGTATTTTTTTCGCTGCAAGAAACGATTTGATTGGACGGTATCCATTCAAAGAAATGGAGTGTCTGGTTCACGGTCGTTCTTTTTTTGAACCTTAATCGTAATAATTACGCTTTACTAGTTGTACTATAGGAGGATTTATTGTGAAAAGAAGAAATAAAACTCGTTTCATGCTTTTGTTTATCGTTTCCATCATTCTGCTAGCCGGCTGCAGCCAAAGCAAAACGGAAGAGGCGGGCGGATCTGCAAATATAGAAGAGGCTGCCGAATTAGTTTATGCATCGTCCAAAGATATCAATGACATGAATCCCCATTTGTACGCAGGCTCGATGCCGGCCCAAGGCATGGTGTACGAATCGCTGGTCGAGAACACGGCAGAAGGCATCAAGCCTTTGCTCGCCGAGTCCTGGGACATCTCGAATGGCGGCAAAACGTACACGTTCCATCTAAGGAAGGACGTGAAGTTCCATGACGGGGAGCCGTTCAACGCCGAAGCGGTGAAACAAAACATCGAAGCCGTGCAAAGCAATGCGGAGAAGCACGCTTGGATCAAGCTATCGACGAAATTAGTGAAGGTAACGGCAGTAGACGAATACACAGCCGAGCTGGAGCTGTCGGAGCCCTACTACCCGACTTTATTGGAGCTCTCGATGACGAGGCCGTTCGTATTCATTTCGCCGAAGGATTTCATTAACGGAGGAACCGAGGAGGGGGTAAGCGGCTATCACGGCACCGGGCCTTACAAGCTCGCCGATCATAAAGTCGATGAGTATGCGACGTTCGAAGCGAATGAGAGCTATTGGAACGGCGCGCCCGCGATTAAGAAAGTGACCTCGAAGGTGCTGCCGGCAGGAGAAACGACGTTGCTCGCCTTGCAGAAAGGGGAGGTCAACTTCGTGTTCACGGATGATCGCGGCGCGGACAGCATCGACGTGGAAGCGATGAACCGATTAGTGGAGTCCGGCGACTATCAGCTCGTTCGAAGCGATCCCATGAATACGAAAATGATCGTCGCGAATAGCAGTAAATCGGAAAGTCCGGTAAGCGAAACGGCCGTTCGCGAAGCGATTTGGCATGCGATCGATAGAGAAACGATCAGCGACGCCGTTTTTAACGGCACGGAGGCAGTAGCGAATACGTTATTCTCTTCTAATGTCAATTATGCGGATGTCGATCTGGAGAAGCGGGATTATGATTTGGATTATGCCAAACAGTTACTTACGCAGGCGGGATGGAAACAAGGGAACGATTCCGCAGTAAGAACGAAAGCAGGCCGTACTCTAACGCTTCAATTGTATTATGATTCGAATTCGTCCTCGCAAAAAACGCAGGCTGAGTTTATCCAAAGCTCATTGCTAGAAATCGGCATGCAGCTGGACATTATCGGCGAGGAATCGACTTCGATCGCGAACAGAAGGTCGACCGGGGAATATGACTTGTTGTTCAATCAAACATGGGGGCTAGCGTATGATCCACAGAGCACGATCGCCGCGTTTACTTCCAGCTCCGCCTACTTGCATACTACGAGCGGCATAGCCGGAGCGGACGAACTTTACGGGAGCATCGAGGAAGTGATGGCGACGACGGACGAGGCCAAGCGGAAGGACTTATACGCCCGCATCTTGACGATCGTCCATGATGAAGCCGTCTTTATTCCGATTACGAACGGCAGCGTTACGGTTGTGGCGCGGGCGGACGTAACCGGCATATCTTTCAAGCAGACGCAATTCGAGCTGCCGTTCGAACGGCTGAAATTCGAATAAGAGTCTTCGATGGGAACCTATTTGGCTAGAAGGCTGTTCATGGCCGTTCCATTGCTTATCGTTATCTCTTTTTTGACGTTTATATTAATCAATCTATCGCCCATGGATCCCGCCGAGGTTGTCTTGCACGCGCAGGAAATTCCTCAGATAACGGAAGAATTGATTGCTCAGACGAACGAGGAGCTGGGCTTCAACAGACCGTTTATGATTCGGTATTTCGATTGGCTTCTATCCTGTCTCCAATTGGATTTCGGAAGCTCGTACATAACGGGGCAGCCCGTCTGGTCGTTGATGGGCCCGGCCTTTCTTAATACGTTGAAGCTGACGATGGTATCCTCTATCTCGATCATTGCTTTGTCTGTTTTATTGGGTGTGATATGCGCGATGAGAGAAGGCGGGGGTGTAGACAAAACGGTCAGAGGAACGGCGTTTCTTCTGACCGCCATGCCGTCTTATTGGCTGGCGGCGATGATGATCTGGTATTTTTCCGTCCGGTTGGATCTGCTGCCGACAAGCGGGATGGACTCTTACCTGAGCTATATATTGCCGGTGACCGTTATTACGATCGGTTATGCAGGCATGTACTTCCGGAACGTCCGAAGCTCCGTAATAAGCAATATGAACGAAGATTATGTGCTGTATGGAAGAGCATGCGGCATATCGGAGAAAAAAATTACGATGCATATTTTGAGAAATTCGTTGCATGTTTCGATTTCGATATTTTGCATGGCGATCCCGATCGTGCTCGGCAGCACGGTGGTTATCGAAAATGTGTTTGCGTGGCCCGGCTTAGGAAGGTTAAGCGTCAAATCGATTCTAAGCAGAGATTTTCCGATTATCCAAGCCTATGTGCTTTTATTGGCCGTGGCATTCGTGCTGTTCAATACGGTATCCGATATCGTGGGCGCCGCGCTGAATCCGAAGCTAAGAAGGGATATGTGATGGGAGTATTACGACGTTTGTGCAAGGATAAGCTTGCCGCAATCTCTTTGTTCGTCATTGCGATCGTCTTGGCGGCAGGCGCGTTCGCGCCGGTCATAGCGCCGCATGACCCCTATGCCGTCAATATGAAGCTTCGGTTCGCGGGCTCGTCATGGGCGTATTTGCTAGGCAACGATCATTTGGGGAGATATATATTATCCCGATTGATTTACGGCATCCGGCCTAGCGTGCTATGGGTGCTTGCGGCGTTGATGCTTTCGGTGGGAGTTGGATCTATAGTCGGCTTTATCGCCGGATATGCGAAGGGGATTACCGATGCCGTTATCATGCGGATCTGCGATGTGATGCTCTCGTTCCCGGGCTACGTGATGACGTTGGCCGTTGTCGGTATTTTGGGTGCCGGTCTGGAAAATATAATGATCGCTTTCGCGGTCATGAAATGGGCTTGGTTCGCCCGAGTCGTTCGAACGTCCGTCATGCAATATACCGAGACGGATTATGTGAGGTTCGCCAAGGCTTCCGGCATTAGCCCTATTCGAACGATATACAAGCACATCGTTCCCGTGACGTTATCCGATATCGCGGTCATTGCCAGCAGCTCGATCTGTTCGATGGTTTTGCAAATATCGGGTCTCTCCTTCCTCGGATTGGGCATTCAAGCTCCGCATGCCGAATGGGGGATGATGCTGAACGAGGCGAGGGAGGTCATGTTCACGAGACCCGAGCTTATGCTGGCCCCCGGACTAGCCATTGTCGTCGTGGTGTCGGCTTTCAATTTTGTGGCGGATGGTCTTCAGGCGGCGCTTGATCCCAAGTTAAGGACATCACAAAATAAGCGTCATGAAACCGAGGTGAAGGAATCCTCTTATGGCTTTGTTAGAGGTTAGAAGCTTAAGGATCCAGGATATGAACACGGGGAAAGTCGTAATCCCTCAAAGTTCCTTTCAATTAGGGCGGGGCAGCACGCTGGCGATCGTGGGAGAGAGCGGAAGCGGGAAGTCCGTAACCTGCAGAGCCGTGTTGAGATTAAACAAACCGTGGCTGCGGCAATCCGGCGACATTGTATTCAATGGCGACAATCTAAATGAGCTTTCCGAAAAAGACATGCGAAGAAAACGAGGCAAGCAGCTGTGCATGATCCTTCAAAACGGGATGTCCGTATTTGATCCCTCTTGCGTCGTCGGGGTTCATTTAAAGGAAACGCTGCGCCAGCACTTCGATTGGAGCAAGTCCGAAGCCGTACAGCGAATGAAGCATGCGATGGAAAGCGTCCTACTCAAAAATCCGCTGGAAATCATGCACAAATATCCGCATCAGCTGTCGGGTGGCATGCTGCAGCGGATCATGATCGCGTTATCGTTGGTGCTGGAGCCCGACCTCATTATCGCCGATGAACCGACGACGGCGCTGGATACGATCGCGCAGTACGAGGTCGTCGAGCAACTGTTGAAGCTGAGGGAGAGGAATTGCTCCATGATCTATATTTCGCATGACTTAGCCGTGGTCCAGAAAATAGCCGACGACGTGCTGGTCATGAAGGAGGGGGAAATTGTCGAGCGCGGAAGCATCGCTAGCGTTTTTCTTAATCCCCAGCATCTCTATACCCGGCATTTGGTATCTACCCGATTGGCGTTAAGCAATCATTTTAAAAGTTTGACGAGGGAGGGGATCCATTGCTGAGGGTTGCGGAGGTTCATAAAGCTTACAGGAGAGGAGGACTCTTCGCTACTGAAAAGCAGCAGGTTTTGCGCGATGTCAGCTTCGAATGCGGGAGCGGGGAATGCCTCGGCATTATCGGAGAAAGCGGGAGCGGCAAGTCTACGCTTGGTCGTTTGATATTGGGAATGGAACGGCCCGATCGCGGAACGATCCTTTTCGAAGGACGGAATGTTGGGGATCGAAAAGTCAGATTAGGGAGCATGAGTGCCGTGTTCCAGGATTATACGTCTTCCATAAATCCTTTCTTTACGGTGGAACAAGCGATTGCGGAACCGTTAGAAGCATTGAGGAGGATTAAGGCGGATCGGGAGGGCAAGGTGGAGCATTTGCTGAAAGTAGTCGGCTTGAACGCCTCGTATAAAAGCAAATACGCTCACGAGCTTTCGGGAGGGGAGGCGCAGCGAGTCTGCATTGCCAGAGCGCTCGCGACGGAACCCTCGTTCCTTCTATTAGATGAAGCGATCAGCTCGCTCGATGTATCGGTTCAAATGCAGGTTCTGGAATTGTTGAAGGAGCTTAAGGAAGTCTACCAAATGAGCTATGTTTTTATTACGCATGATATTCAGGCGGCAGCTTACATTTGCGATAGAATCGTTATTTTCCGCGAAGGGCAGATCGAAGAAATCGTTCCTGCGAAGCAGCTGAAGGACGTTCAGTCTCCCTATGCGAGAAGGCTGCTGCGCCACATCATAACGTTTTAAAGGAGTACTTAAATTGAGCGGAGCGATGTCTTGGCCATTTCTGCGGTTATACCTGTTGGCTTTGCTTTATTTCAGCGCCAATTCCATACTGAATGTCATCATCCCGTTACGCGGTGAATCCGCAGGTGCAAGCGGCACGACCATCGGCTTGATCATGGGAGCCTACATGATAGCCTCGATGTGCTTCCGGCCTTGGGCAGGCGCTATTGTCGAGAAGTACGGGCCGATTAAAGTACTGCGATTTATCCTTATTATGAATGGCTGCGCTTTGATTTTATATACGATAACCGGATTGGAAGGCTATTTCGCCGCCCGTATGTTGCAAGGCGTATGCACCGCTTTCTTTTCCATGGCCTTGCATATCGGCATCATAGACGCTTTGCCGGAGAAGGAGCGCTCCCGGGGCATTTCCTTCTATTCGTTGTTTACGTATATTCCAGGCATGATCGGGCCTCTATTGGCGCTAGGGCTCTGGCAATCCGGCAGCATGGATGCCTTTACCATAACGATGGTGGCGATTGCGGTCTTCACCGGCTTATTCGGTTATACGGTCAAGCTGGATCAATCAGCGAATATTGCGGCTGCGAATGGGGATCGAACCGAGCATCGAATGAACACTTTAGGTTCGCTCAGCCAGTTGGTCAAAAATCGCGATTTGTTCAGATGCAGCGTATTGATGGTAGCGGCTTCTATCGTATTTGGCGCGATTACGGCCTTTATGCCTCTGTACGCTGCGCAATTGAAAAGCGGCAATGCGGGCGTTTATTTGATGCTTCAGGCTGGCGCCGTCGTCTTTGCCAGGTACGCGTTTAGCAAGAGGATCCCTTCCGATGGCAGGTGGCATTCCCTGTTCATCATGGGAACGATGTGCCTAATAGCCGTAGCGGCATTATGCGTGAGCGCGTCCCTATGGTGGGGAGCCATTCCGTTCTATGCGGGCGCTTTGCTGATGGGACTAGGGCAAGCGCTGCTCTATCCGACGTTGACGACTTATCTCTCCTTCGTATTGCCCCAGACGAACCGGAACGTGCTGATCGGATTATTTATCGCGATGACCGATTTGGGAGTCTCGTTGGGCGGCATCATTATGGGGCCGGTAGCGGATGTATCCTCTTACTCCTTTATGTACATGGTCTGTGCCGTCTTGGCTGCCGCAACGGTTGTTATTGCTTTTCGAAATTACCACACGAACTTTGAGGGCGGTACTTTGTAATATTTTTTGAATGCCTTCGAGAAGCTGTACGGATCGGGGTAACCGAGCAAACCTGCGATTTGCTGAATCGAATACGATCTGCTGTACAACAACTCGCGGGCCCGATTCATTTTCAATTGGTAAATATACGAACCCGGCGTAATGCCCAAAGCCTGTTTGAAATAAAGGATGAAGTACTTCTCGGACATGCCCGCTAGCTCGGCAAGCTCTCCAATGCGGACCGGCTGATGCAGACGATCTTGGATAAAGGCAAATACAGGCTGCAGCGCCTGCAGATTCGTATTTCGATTCCGAGCATGAACATGTTTTGCGAATCCCCCTTGGTAATCCCCGCGCCCATAACATTCCAAGATCTTTGCAATTAGAATCGTGAGCGCTCCTTTCAGTCTGATCGCCGACATCGGAATGCCGTGCATATGTTGGTCGAAAGTGTCTAAGTACAAGCCCATTTCCTCCTGTACTAGCGAGCTTGCCATAATGCCTTCCAGTGAATAATTGTCTAGTATTCTAAGGTGATTTCCCAGACCAAAATGAAAGTGCGTGAAAATAAAGCTGCACTCGGCACCTAGGTTCGTAGCCGTATAGGCAACCTTCGGACTAAAAAGAATCAAATCTCCTTCCGATGCCAGGTGGACTTGTTCGTCAATCCGGATTTCAATGTTCCCTTTGCGAATAAACCATAGGTCGTAATCGGGATGCTGTTTGTTTTCTATCCAACCTTCAGGATGAATGGCTTCTCCGCAAGCATAGATGCGAAGCATGACATGCTCTGAAAGCTCATCGAATAAATTCAAGCTGCTCACGGTCCACACTCCCTTACGTTTGAGACATCGTACGAAATGACATGTTCAGGTTACCAAGAAGCATTCCGGTTCCTTATCACCATCTTATAATGGAAGTAAGAAACAAATAAAGGGGCGGTAACATGTATTCGTTCGGATGGTGTAAAGGGATTGAGGAGGCGAAGACGCTTCGCACGCTGGGATTTGACTACATCGAATGCACGGTCACCTCGTTAATGCTCGAGAATCAATCGGAATTCGAGAAGGTATTGCCGAAGTTTATCGATAGTCCGCTGCCGGCGCTAGCGTTTAACGTCTTTTTTCCGAACGGCTTACCCGTTGTTGGTCCGGATGCCGATTCGGAACGCATTCGCCGTTATGTGTCGAAGGCGGCTTCCGCGTTGAACCGAATCGGCGCACGCATCGTCGTACTCGGCAGCGGTCGTGCAAGGCATGTGCCGGATGGCTGGGACAGGAGGCTTGCGGAAGAGCAGTTCTCGCAGTTGCTTGGCTGGATGGGCGACGAATTCGATGGAACCGGCGTTACGGTAGCGATCGAACCGCTGAATAAGAAAGAAACGAATCTTATCAATAGCGTTGCGGAGGCAGTCGTTTTCGCGGGGCAGGCCAACCGCCGATCCATACGAGTATTGGCCGATTTTTACCATATGGATGAGGAGAACGAACCGCTGGATACGCTGGTCGAGCATAAGGACTGGCTGGCCCATATTCATTTGGCGGATACAGGCAGATTAAGTCCGGGTACGGGGCAATACCCGTATGGACCATTCGTAGAGTCGCTGAAGAAGGCGGGTTACTCCGGTCTTATTTCCGCAGAATGCAATACGAATCATCCGGTGGAAGAGCTTCCGGCGGCTTTGGCTTTTATGAAAGCTTGCTTTACAGAATAGCCTTTTGCTTCAAGCTGGCGGATGTACATGGCGGGGAATTGGGGAAGCTGGAGTTTCCTAACGCATCCAAAGGGTAGTTACCTTAGGTATAGTAGGTATATCCGATATAATATAGTGATCTTTATTTCACTACTTTCGTCGCGGAACAAACTTCTCTAGAATAGAGAGGCAGGCTTTAGAAGTCTTCTCATTGTTTGTACACTATTCTTTAGGAGCTGATTAGAGATGCAATTTCGTCAGTTGGGAAACAGCGGATTGAAGGTTAGTGAAATTAGTCTTGGAAGTTGGTTGACATACGGAGGATACGTAGAACGCGAAAATGCGATGAAAGCGATACAAACGGCCTATGGTCTGGGCATTAACTTTTTCGATACGGCAAACGTGTACGAAAGAGGGGCGGCGGAGAAGCTGATGGGCGAGGCGTTGCGTGCCTTTCCCCGGGAATCCTATGTGCTTGCGACCAAGGTATTCGGTCAGATGGGCGAAGGCCCCAACGACCGCGGCTTGTCCCGCAAACATATTAAGGAGCAATGCGATGCCAGCCTGAAGAGGCTAGGAGCGGACTATGTGGATCTGTATTACTGCCACCGCCATGATCCGAGCACGCCGCTCTATGAGACGCTCCGGGCGCTCGACGATCTGGTTCGTCAAGGCAAGGTGCTGTATGTAGGCGTCAGCGAGTGGACGACTGCCCAAATGGTGGAGGCGCATGCGATAGCTGACCGTTATTTGTTGGACCGTATCGTCGTCAACCAACCGATCTATAATATGTTCAATCGGTATATCGAGAAGGAAGTTATTCCTTACGGCGAGCGCGGCGGTATCGGACAAGTCGTATTCTCGCCGCTCGCTCAAGGGTTGTTGACCGGCAAGTACAGCTCGGTGAACGAGCTGCCCGCAGATAGCCGTGCCGCGAAGCTCGATGGCATGCGCAAAAATGTAACCGAAGAGAAGATCAACAAAGTAATCGAGCTGGGCAAAGTAGCTTCCGAGCTTGAGCTAACAGTCGGCCAATTGGCGCTTGCATGGATTTTGCGGCAGCCGAATGTGTCGAGCGCGCTGGTTGGCGCCAGCCGTCCCGAGCAGGTTGAAGAGAACGCGAAAGCGGCCGGCATCGTTCTAAGCGCCGACGTGCTCGAGCGAATCGAACAAATTATAGCCGTGTAGGAGGGAGTAAGCGTAGTGCCTAAAGTAGTAGTAACAGGCGGAAGCGGAATGCTGGGCAGATGGGTGGTCAAGCATTTTGTAGAGCAGGGATATGAGGTCGTCAATGCGGATGTCAAACATCCGGAGGAGCCGCTCTGCCGAACCGTCATCGTCGATCTGAACCAACTTGGCGAAGCTTACGGCGTATTGGCCGGAGCGGATGCCGTCGTGCATTTGGCGGCTATCCCCGTCGCTTACTCGCATCCTAACGAGGTAACGTTCCACAATAATGTGATGTCCACCTATAACGTGCTTGAGGCTGCGGCGGGATTGGGGATACGCAAGGCCGTCATTGCATCGAGCGAATCGTCCTATGGAATCGTCTTTGCCCTCGAGCGGTTTGGGCCGCTATATGTCCCCGTCGATGAGGAGCATCCTCAGCTTCCGCAGGACAGCTACGGGTTATCCAAGATCGTGAATGAGCAAACGGCCGACATGATCCATCGCAGAACGGGCATGCAGGTGGTGTCTTTCCGGCTGGGCAACGTCATAGCGCCGGAGGCATATGAGCGGTTTCCGTCCTTTATCCATGATCCCGAGCAGCGCGAGCGTATCTTGTGGAGCTATATCGATACACGGGATGCGGCGGAAGCTTGCAGGCTGGCGGTGGAAGCAGAAGGACTTGGAAGCGTGGCGCTCAATGTGGCGGCGGATGATTCCAGCATGGCGGTTACGAGCCGCGAACTGATGGCTGCGCGTTTCCCGGAGGTCAAGGACTTCCGCATACCGCTGGACGGTCATGAGTCGCTGCTGAGCAACGAGAAAGCCAAGCGGCTGCTGAACTGGCAGCCGAAGCATGCTTGGCGCAATTATGTTTAGAGCCGAGCTTATCGTTTAACAAGAAAGGAGCAGTCGCCTAAGGCAGACTGCTCCTTTCTTGTTGTTTAGGAAATTATGGACCTCTAAGATTTGTGGATAAGGGGGTTCCGCTATAGTGTCATTCTAGGCAACTAATTAGTCTTGTACCAAGCAAGCTGCCTGTATAGTTCGATATCAGGCAATTAAACGGGCTAGTTTGGTGAGTGGGTGGTGAATCGGCCGAATTAGTTCGATGAAAAGCAACTATCGAGCTCGCAACCGTGTGGCATCTAAGATTAGTTCGACGAATTGCACCTAATAAGCTCTGTGACCGTCGGCTAGTACGACAGTCTGCAAACCCAAAGCATAATTCGCGTTAAACCCTGCATACCTCCAACGGACAGTTCTCGCATTTGCATATTTGTCGTAAATAAGCAAGATCTTTGACATATATCGTTCCATGCTCGATGCTGATCACATCCTCCTTGCGCATATCGTTCAGAAGCCTATTCACGCTTTCGCGCGTGGCTCCTATCATTTCGGCCATTTCCGAATTGTTCATTTTTTTATCGATTCGGATCATGTTTCCATGCCGGACTCCATAAGAATTGCAGAGCCGTATCAGCAACGAACTTAAGGCGCCGGTCTTCCCGTAGAGCATCAGATCGCGGAACTTGGATTGCGTCATGCGATGCATCACGCCCATCCACTTCATGAACGCGATAGCGAGATCCTTATGCTGCCATAGCAGCAGCTCGAGATCCTTCTGCTCAATAATGCCGAACTCGGCATCTTCGATGACTTCCGCATTAAACGTTTGAGTATTCGTTTGAAAAGGATCCATCTGCCCAAACAGATCGCCCGCGTGGTGGAGATACAAGGTCATTTTGTTGCCGCTATCCGTCGTTTTGGTAAGCTTTACGCGTCCTTTTTTTACATAATAAAGATGGTCCGCCGCTTCCCCTTCCCAGAACAAGTACGATCCCGACATTACGGTTTTGTTGTTCATAATGCTGCTCAGTTTGCTGAAGCTGTCAGGCGAGAAGAAAGCGTCAATCCCGTTGCTCCGATTCTCCGGTTCATTCCCTTTCGATGTCTCTTTTTGCGTATATGCGTTAATGGCCATTCCAGCCATCCCCTCTCCGATTGTTTCTACCCTAATTTTACCTTTTGCGATGTGAGGTGAGCATCGGGGGATCTCCCTATCTTTGAGGGGGGAAATCCCTGATTTATTTGTGATCAACGTCACAGCGCGCAGAGTACAGGGAGTGTTTTAATAGATGCAGAAGCTCGGCATAAGAAATCGGCGGAAAGGATGTGGATGTGCATGGAGCAACTTCCATTACGGCGCATCGAACAGCTGGCGCTCAAGAAATACAAACTGTTCCATTCAAGTAAACTGCGCTATCTTCTGCGATCCATGCTCGCCAGTATGTTTATCGGGTTCGGCGTAATCGTGGCCTTCAAGACGGGCAGCTTCTTTTATACGGAACATTCTCCGCTTACGTATCCGATGGCCGCGATGACCTTCGGAGCCGCGATCATACTGATTTCCTATGGCGGAGGCGATCTGTTCACCGGCAACACGTTTTACTATACCTACGCGGCGCTTCGCCGTCAGATGAGCTGGGCCCATGTGGGGAAACTGCTGACGGCAAGCTATATCGGGAACGTTCTCGGCGCTTGCGCGTTTGCGCTGCTTATATGGGGAACGGGGCTGTTTCAATCCGCTGAGGTTAACGGCTTTCTGCTAAGCGTAGTGGAAAAGAAACTGCATGCGCCGACGATGGAGCTCTTTTTCCGCGGCTTATTGTGTAACTGGCTCGTCTGTCTGGCGTTCTTCATCCCAATGTCTTTAAGAGGAGACGGTCCCAAGTTGTTCGCTATGATGCTGTTCGTCTTCTGTTTCTTCATTTCCGGATACGAGCACAGCATTGCCAATTTATGCACGTTTGCTATCGCGCTTGTCCTCAACTATCCGGATACCATCACGTTTGGCGGCATGATCCATAATCTCGTTCCGGTCACGCTAGGCAATTTGTTCGGCGGCTCGGTGTTAATGGGCGCGATGTACTATTTTGTGAATAAACCAACCGAAGAGGAGCAATCAAAATGAAAAAATCCAAAGTTGTTGTCATTGGCGTAGGTGCTGTCGGTTCCACAACCGCGTACACGCTGCTGCTGAGAAGCCGGATGGACGAACTCGTGCTTATCGATGCGAACGTGAACAAAGCAGTCGGCGACGCGCTGGATATGAACCACGGGATGCCGTTTCTCGGCCAAGCAAAAGTATGGGCGGGAAGCTATGAAGACTGCAAGGACGCGGATATCGTCATTATTACCGCTGGAGCGGCGCAAAGGCCTGGAGAGACGCGGACGGATCTATTAAAGCGCAACGCGGCGATCTACGAAAGCATTATAACGGAGGTTTTAAAATATAACTCGGACGGCATTTTGCTGATCGCAACGAATCCGGTCGATATTATGAGCTACTTTACGTGGCAAAAGTCGGGATGGCCGATCAACCGAGTTATCGGTTCGGGAACGCTGCTCGACAGCGCGCGTTTCCGATATTTGATCGGGCAGCAACTGCACATCGACCCGCGAAGCGTACACGCGCACATTATCGGCGAACACGGCGATACCGAGCTGCCGGTATGGAGCCTCGCTAATGTGGCAGGAACGAATTTCTCGCTTACCGACGCTGCGAAGTCCGAGATTTTCGCGAATACAAGGGATGCGGCTTATCAGATCATCGAGGCCAAAGGGGCTACCTATTACGCGATCGCGCTTGCGCTGGACCGTATCGTAACCGCCATTCTTCGCGATGAATCGGCCGTGCTTAATGTATCTACGCTGCTCGATAACTACCACGGCGTGTCTGATGTGTTCATGGGCGTGCCTTGCATCGTAGACCGGCAAGGAGTTCGGGAAGTGTTGGATATCCGAATTAGCGAAGAAGAGAAGGCGCTTCTCCACCGGTCCGCCAATCACTTGAAAGAGCTCATTGAAACTGTCAAATAAACGAGAATAATCGAATAGCCCCTTATCTCGCGTTTCGGATAAGGGGCTATTTCTTAATCAAATCATGTTACAATTCGAATGAAGGGTGAATAACGATGAGAAATTTTGAAGCTGACACAATAAGCCGTGCCGTTCATTATATACGAGTTACATCATTAAGCGACTTTACGGCTTTGGCTCTCCCGATCGACGATGGCAGCAAGTACCGCTGGCGATATGCGAGCGGCAATATGAATCATCGTTATGAGCATATGATCGTTAAGCGAGGCAAGGGCCTGCCAGGCATGGCCCTTCTATTGGGGCGAAGCTTGATTAAGGATATTGCAACGAAAGAAGCAAACAAACCTCGCTTCGAATGTTCATTAATGCTGGCCGAGGGCCTTCATACGGCGGCAGCCATTCCGATTCCTGATGGATTCGGCTCTGCCGGCGTTCTAATGGTTGGCGTACGTCATCCTCATAGCTATACGGATACTAATCTTATCTATCTGGAGCAGTGTGCTATCGAGCTTTCGAATCTAGTAGAGATCTCCAGATACAAAACATAATCGGAGGGGAACTATGATTAAGCTTTGCATTGTCGACGACCACGCGATGGTACGTTCCGGGCTTAAAATGCTGTTGAACGAAAAAGAACATATAACGGTTATCGGCGAGGCATCGGAAGGTGACGAAGCGATTAAGCTTGCCTTGCTGTTGAAGCCTGATGTTGTGTTAATGGATCTTAGCATGCCTCATGGCAAGGACGGCTTAACCGCGACCAAGGAACTTAAACAGTTGCTTCCTGCTGTAGCGGTTCTCATCCTTACGATGCACGACGATGACGAGTACTTGTTCCAAGGCATTCATGCCGGTGCCTCTGGATACATATTGAAGAGTGCTCCCCATGAAGAGCTGTTAACCGCGATTCGAACGGTAGCCGAGGGAAATGCCTATCTGTATCCGACTGCGACTAAGCGATTAATGAGCGAATATTTGGAGCGTTCCGCAGTTGGCGACAACGGAAGAGCGTTGGATATGCTGTCAGAACGAGAGAAGGAAGTCGTATCTTTGGTTGCCAAAGGCTACAGCAACAAAGAAGTTGCCGAGCAACTCGTCATCAGCATAAAAACGGTCGAATCCCACAAAGCGAATGTGATGGATAAGCTTGGATTAAAGACGAGACCTGATTTGGTCAGGTATGCGATGAAAAAGGGGCTGCTCCACTTTGAATAATCCGGGCTGGGAAGAGAAACGTCCAGAAGTCATCGGACAGCGCGTCGTATCTTTGATTTCCAAGCTGGATGAGCATATGGAGGATCCGGCCGTTAGAATGGAGCTGAAGCATGCGCTGCTCCACCTCGCGGATATCAAGCACGCGTTAAATGAATCGTCCATCGTAGCCGTCACCGACCATAAAGGCATCATCCAATACGTAAACGATAAGTTTTGCGAAATCTCGAAGTATGAACGCGAGGAACTGATGGGCAAGGATCATCGGATCATTAATTCGGGTTATCATAGCAAAAATTTCATGAACGAGCTTTGGAAATCGATTGCTTCCGGAAACGTCTGGCGCGGCGACATTAAGAACCGGGCCAAAGACGGCAGCTATTATTGGGTAAATACGACGATCGTTCCTTTCCTTAACGCGGAAGGGAAACCGTATCAATATTTGGCCATTCGCAACGAGGTGACCGAGCTGAAGCGCGTGCAGGAGGAGCTTCAGCAGATGATGAAGCAGGTTATGATTATTCAGGAAGAGGAACGGAGACGATTATCCCGCGAGCTGCATGACGGTATTGGGCAGAGCTTGTTCTCGCTTCTCATTGGCATGGATAAGCTGATTCAAGACGGTTCGCTTGACGATGCGGAGCGTCTTCGTACAAGCGTATCCCATCTGATGGAAGACGTCCGCAGCCTTGCTTGGGAATTGCGTCCTTCCGTGCTAGATGATCTTGGCGTAGTGCCGGCTATACGTACTTATGCGGACAATTTCACGAATCATTACGGCATTGGGGTCAAGCTTGATATTCATTTGCGCAGGCGGCTAGGACCTCAAGAAGAAACAACGATTTATCGAATTATACAAGAAGCGCTAACGAATATCGGCAAGTATGCCGATGTTGATGAATGCCACATTACGTTATCGGATTTACCTGATCGGATCGAAGTGAACGTCGTGGATGAGGGCAAAGGTTTCCAACGCGATAGCAGCACCAAAGGAGTAGGGCTATTCAGTATGGAGGAGCGGGCTCGCGCGATAGACGGGCAATTAGTCGTTCAATCGCAACCCGGGCAAGGAACGAAAATCCTATTGATCATACCCAAAAAATCTTGAATAGAGAAAGCCCAGATCATCCGCATAGTATGATCTGGGCTTTCTTTTAGAGCTAGATGATTAATTCATGTCCGTTGGGCGGTTTTGCGGATTGCGCTTGAACAGGTTGTTGAACCCTTTATTCAGCAGCGGCAGAACGTAGCGGTCTAATCCATAACGACCGCCGTTGGTGCCTGCCACGACGACCAACATGCCTAGCAGCATCAGCCAAGGGTTCGTGCTTACGGTTCCGGCGAACACGAACATGAAGTTCATCAATAAGCCGAAGAATGCGGCGGCGGCAGTCAGAGCACCGAGTATAAGACCGAGGCCGACTAGAAATTCGCCGAGAGGGATCATTACGTTAATGAGCTTGACGTTCGGCAGCGCGAAAGTTTCAAGGAAGGCGTTAAAGGTCGGATACACGGCTTCACCGGTTGCTTTATCCATGACCGGAGTTTCGATTGCCTTATTCAGGAACCCTGTTGCATCGAATCCGTCCGTTAGTTTGTGCCATCCTGCGGTAAGCCATTGGTAGCCAAGCACGATTCTTATTACGGTTATGATGGCAGCGGCCCAATTATTTTCTCTCCAAAGTTTCATCATCATGATAGAACACTCCTGTCTTTGTATTTAATAGGGTTATCGAACGAATAATTGTGATGCGGACGCTCTGGAGTATTTCGTTTCCATCGCTCTCACCTTCTTCTGTGATTTGATAGTTCAAGCATAAACCGTTTTGAAAGGGATGTATGTGATCTATTTCACAATCTCGTTTTTTATTATGCACAAAATAACAGACGAAGGAATGAAAAGAGTTTAGCCCTATTGAGGTTGACTGAAGCCGTGTTGCTAAGGTAAATTGATCAAAATCGATATGAAATAAGAGCGGAGAATGATGATGAGCAAATATATAATCGGCATTGACCTAGGCGGAACGAATATCAAATCTGCGATTTTCGACTCGGAGTTTCAAACCGTACACGAAAGAAGCGACCCTACGGAAGCCGCCAAAGGACCTGACCATGTGTTGAACAGAATGAAAGAAATCATTCAACAGATGCTCACGGACGAAGGAATCGATCAAGCATCCATAAAGTGCATGGGTATGGGGATTCCCGGTTTACTAAACCCAGACGAAGGTCTCTCTATATTTTCGCCAAACTTTCCGGGGTGGGAGAACATCCATGTCGTCGATTTTATGAAGCGTTATTATGATTTCCCTGTATTCATCGACAATGATGTGCGGGTCAATCTGTATGGCGAGTGGCTGTTCGGAGCGGGAATCGGTTACAGGAATGCAGTGTTAATCACATTAGGCACAGGTTTAGGCTCGGGTATTGTTAATGATGGGAAAGTGGTCTATGGTACTACCTCCAGCGCTGGCGAAATCGGGCATATGAATATGTACCGGGAAGGACGTCCTTGTCGCTGCGGAAGCTCAGGCTGCCTGGGCAGATACGTGTCCGCGATCGGGATGGTTCGAACATTAACGGAGAAGCTTGAGGAAGGCCGAACAAGCATCGTGACGGAATGGACGGCAAATGATCCTTCGGCTATTACGGCTCGCATGATTTCCGATGCTTATGATCAAGGTGATTCGCTAGCGATCGAGGTCATGCATGAAACGGGGAGTATTCTCGGGTTTGGTCTTGGAAATGTAATCAACTTGTTGAATCCCGAAATCATAATTGTCGGCGGCGGGATGTCGGCTGCCGGCGATCGCTTGCTCTCTCCGGTACGTGAGACCGTTGCGAAGCATGCTTTGAAGTTGTCTTCCAGCGCATGCAAGATCGAACAAGCGAAATTAGGCGGACAAGCCGGCATGATCGGTGCGGCCGCCTATGCGAACAGCAAGCTGTCCTAACACTGATCCTTCTATTCTAGATCAATCTTCGTTACAGGTTCAGACAATTGTCTGCGGAGAAGAGCGATCTCATGCTTGTACGGGGCGTCTTTATATTTGATCTTGCCGATCGAAGGCGTCTCTAAGAGTTTTGGCATGTGCTTCAGCTGTGGGTGATGCACAATATAGTCGAGCGCTTTAAGGCCAATGTGGCCGTGACCGATATTTTCATGGCGGTCTTTGCCTGAGCCCCGCTCGTTCTTGGAGTCATTGACATGAATCACTTTGAGCTTATCGTGCCCGATGATTCGGTCGAATTCATTCAGAACGCCGTCGAAGTCGTGAACGATATCGTAGCCGGCATCATGGATATGGCATGTATCGAGACAGACGGATAGCCGCTCATTGTGGCGGACGCCTTCAATAATCATCGCAAGCTCTTCGAAAGTCCGGCCGATCTCAGAGCCTTTGCCTGCCATCGTTTCCAGCGATACTTGTACACGTCGATGCCGTTCATCCGACAATACTTCGTTTAACCCCTCAATAATTCGTTTGATGCCTGCTTCTGGACCTGCGCCGATATGCGCGCCGGGATGAAGCACGAGCTGCTCCGAGCCTAGCGCCGCCGTGCGCTCTATTTCATCGCGAAGAAATGAAATACTATGATTGAATACTTGATCTTTACGCGTATTCGCCAGATTAATGAGGAAGGGAGCATGCACGACAATGTTCGATATTCCATGCTCTTTCATATGGGCATGGCCAGCCTCAATGTTGTAGGCCTCGATTGCTTTGCGCCGCGTATTCTGCGGTGCGCCTGTATAGATTAGAAAGGTTGAAGCGCCGTATGAAGCTGCTTCCTCGCTCGCTTGGAGAAGCATCCCCTTCCCGCCCATGGAAACATGGGAACCGATTAATAACATCAGACCTTTTACCTCCCATCGATCAATAGAATCTATTGTTGCACGACTGAAGCCGATTATTCAAAGGTAAATTCAATTGATACAAAAATAATATTTTAATTCAACATTATTGATATAAATGACTTTATCATATAAAATAATTGTAATTAATCATAAATAAGGAGGTGTCAAACTATAATGCTGGAGTTAAGCTTTCAAGATCCGGATAAGCTTGTCCAAGTTTCGCATGCGTTATCTACCCGGGCTCGCGTCGATATGCTTCGGCTTCTCAGTACAAGGAATATGAATGTGGTTGAAATTGCAGAGACGCTTAAGCTGCCGGTATCTACCGTCGCCAATAACGTTAAAGTGCTGGAGGCAGCCAAGCTGATTAATACCGAGCTGCTGCCGGCATCGCGCGGAGCCATGAAGGTGTGCAGCCGCAATTATGACGACATTCACATCGCCTTCAACGTGGAAAAGACCATACCAAGAGGGGCGCTTCTCATCTACGAGATGGAAATGCCGATCGGCCACTACAGCGACTGCGAGGTTCATCCGACCTGCGGCATGGCTAACGTCGACGGGATGATCGTTCGGGAGGACGAGCCGGCAAGCTTCTATCACCCGAAGCATATCGGAGCGCAGATCATTTGGCTTCGCAAAGGGTATTTGGAATATTTGATGCCGATGGAAGTTCCGCCGGAAGCGCGGATTGATGCTTTGGAACTATCGATGGAATTATGCTCGGAAGCGCCTAACTACGATAATAACTGGCCTTCGGATATTACGTTATGGATCAATGGCGTTGAGATCGGTACCTGGACGAGTCCAGGCGACTTCGGTGATCGACGCGGCAAGATGACGCCTTCTTGGTGGCCCGACTGGTGCACGCAATACGGATTGCTCAAAAATTGGCGAATCGACAGGAATGGCGCATCACTGGATATGCAAAAAATTTCCGACATCACGATCAGCGACTTGAAGCTGATGCAGCGTCCTAATATTAGGCTTCGGCTCGGCGTGAAGTCTGATGCCGTACACCAAGGCGGCATGAACTTATTCGGCAGGCAATTTGGTGATTACGAGCAGGATATTGTCGTTAAAGTGTATTATGCGGCAGATCAAGACGAAACGAAAGACCTTTAATTACAGATTCCTTGTAATTGAAGGTCTTTTTTTTATTATTTAATTACATGAATTTGGTTTGAAACCGTTGACAAAATAGTTAATGGGGGATAATATGAGTTTATGGTACAAAATTATTGTAATAAAGTAAGGAAAAAGTTTTGTGCCTGAAAAATGATTTTAAATCATAGGGGAGGCTAAACATGAAAAAGGGTTATGTTTTGACTTTGGCCACGCTGCTGACAGCTTCACTGGTGCTTAGCGCATGCGGGAGCAACAACGGTGGCAACAATGGCGGTAATAACGGTGGTAGCGGCAATACTTCGGAGAATAATGGAAGCGCTTCAACTGGGGATTCCAGCGGAAGCAAGGTGACGCTGTCCTTCTGGACATTGTTCAGCGGCGGCGACGGCGACAACATGCAGAAACTAATCGATGATTTCAACAAAAGCCATCCCGACATTCAAGTGAAAAACACCAAGCTTGAGTGGGGCGAATACTACACGAAGCTAATTACGGCTGTCGGCAACGGCAACGGTCCGGATGTCGGCATCTCTCATACATCACGCCTGCCTGACCTGATCAATCAAGGGGTTGTTTCCGAGCTGGATGAAGTGGCGGAAACTGCTAGCGTTGATTGGGGCACATACAACCAGAATTTGCTTAATGCAGCAGTAGTAGACGGCAAGCATTACGCAGTGCCGATCGATACGCATCCATTCATTATGTACTATAACAAGAAGCTGTTGAAGGATGCCGGTCTGCTCGGCGATGACGGCAAGCCTGTGTTGGAGCAATCCGCTGACGGCTTCGTCTCGTTCCTCGATACGCTGAAGCAGAAGCTTCCGGCTAACGTTACGCCGTTCGCGTTGTCGAACAGCAACGATGACCCGTTCCGTCTATGGTGGGCGCTGTATCACCAATTGGGCGGCAATGACGTCGTATCCGACGATCTTGCAACAGCTGCGCTTGACACGGAGAAAGGCGCGAAAGCTGCCGAGTATCTCCAGAACATCTATACAAAAGGTTATATCAAGAAAAACGATCCTGACTTCTACAAAAACTTCCAAAGCGGCACGGCTGCCATTATGATGACGGGCGTATGGGCAACCGGAACTTGGGAATCGACGGAAGGCCTTGATTTCGGCGCTATGCCGATTCCGAAGATTTTCGACCAAGAAGCGACTTGGGGCGATTCGCACACGATCATTCTTCCGGTGACGAAGAAGGAAGATCCGGAGAAGCGCAAAGCGGCTATCATCTTCGCGGACTGGGTTGCCGAGAACGGCCAAGTATGGGCGAAAGCGGGACATATTCCTTCGAAACCTTCCGTATTCGAGAAGCAAGAGTTCAAAGATCTGCCAAACCGCGCCGATTACGCGTCCGTTGCCGACACAGTTAAGTTCAGCAAGCCGTCGACGAAAAACTGGACGATTCGCGACAACGCTTTGTTCAAATTCCTCAACGAGGTATGGGCTAGCAAAATGACGCCGGCTGACGCAATGACTAAGATGCAGGACGCCATTCAGAAAGTGCTCAGCGAATAGGTTCATAATGCAAGGGCATCTGCAGGCTTTCGGCTATGAGCCGGAAGCTTGCAGATCCATTCTTGATGAGGTGAGGCGCATATATGAGAATAAGCAAGCTTAGAGCGGATATGCTCGCATTATTGTTTTTGCTCCCCTTCTTGATCGTCTATGTGCTTTACACCATTTGGCCGATGATTAAGGGCGTCGAGATGACGTTCTATAAATGGACGCTTATTAAGAAGATGTCGTATATCGGATTGGACAATTACAAGAAGCTGCTTCAAGACCATGAGGTCTGGGCTGCCATTGGGCATTCTTTCACATTTGTCATTATTACGACGCCGACGATGCTGGTGCTGGCGATCGTGCTCGCATTGATCGCTAACCGCAGATCGAGGCTTCAGAAGCTTTATCGAAGCGTGTTTTTTATTCCGAGCGTGCTTTCGGTTGCCGTAGCTTCCTTCCTGGGGTTATTTATTTTTCAGCCGTATATGGGATTTATTAATACTTTTCTTCACTTGTTTGGTCTGCTTCCGCAGGGCACCGAAATATTTTGGTTATCGGAAAAATGGTTATCCTGGATTGCGGTCGCCGTTATTACGCTTTGGTGGACGGTTGGCTTTAACTTCATTCTTTATTTGTCGGCTATGCAGGAAATTCCTGATGAGCTTTATGAGGCAGCCCGCCTCGACGGCGCGAATGATTGGCAGGTGTTCTGGCGCATTACGCTGCCGCATTTGAGCCCGATTACAAAGACGATAACGATGCTGCAAATTATAAGCTCCTTCAAGGTTTTCCTCCAAATTTACATTATTACCGGGGGCGGGCCGCTCGATCAGACAAGGCCGATCATTCAGCTCATCTATCAGACGGGCTTCCGCAAAAACGATCTCGGCTACGCCGCGACGATGTCGTACGTCGTTTTCATCATCCTGCTTGTTCTATCTGCCATTCAATACTGGATTAACAATCGGAAAGGAGAGCAAGCGTAATGAAATGGATCTATCGCTTATTATCGCTTGTCGTCGCTTTCTTCTTCCTTGCGCCGATTGTCTGGATGATGGTGGTGTCCGTGAAGAAAGAGGGAATGAAAATCGTATCGTTGATCGACTGGTTCACGCCTCCGTATTCGTTCGCCGTATACGATGAGATCTTGTCGACGACGAAGCTGACGAACTGGACGCTTAACAGCTTCATGATCGCCGTCTGCGTGACGATTCTGACAGTGGCGTTTGCGGCATTGGCCGGCTTTGCCTTATCGAAGCTTCCCTTCCGCTATCGTTCGTTTATCTTCTTCTTCATACTTGCAGGCTTGCTCGTTCCAGGGGAGGCTACCATTATCCCCCTTTATCAAGTAGCGAAGGACATGGGCATTCTCAACAGCTATCAAGGCTTAATCCTGCCAATGCTTGCATCACCCGTGGCGGTTATCGTGCTGAAGAGCTTCTTCGACGGCATTCCGAAGGATCTGCTGGAAAGCGTGCAGATCGATGGCGGCGGAGTGTGGCGCATATTCTGGTCTATTGTGCTTCCGCTTACGCGGCCGGCTCTCGCCTCGATGCTCATCTTGACGTTCATCGGTTCGTGGAACAACTTCTTGTGGCCGTTCCTATCCGTAACCGACGACAACCTGTTCACGCTGCCGATGGGTATTCCGACGTTGATGAACCAATATTCGGAGGATTATGTGAAGCCGATGGTCATCAATACGGTTGCATCGCTTCCGATCCTGCTGCTGTTCGTCATTTTCGAACGACAAATCGTGAAGGGCGTCAGCCTGTCGGGGATTAAAGGATGAGTACAATTGGTTCGGAGGTCAAAAAACGCGAGCGGGCCATCGACATGTTCAAGGGTCTGCTCGTGCTGGGGATGGTTTATTGCCATACGCTGCAGTTTTTTAGCGATATGGATCTATTCCCGAATGGCCGACCTTTCATTGAAATCATTAACTTAATGACGTTCTCGGGGTTCGTCTTCAGCTTCGGTTACGTATCGCAGCTTGCTTATTATGCGAAGCCTTTCCGCCAGGCGGCGCCTCGAATGCTGGTGGCAGCGGTCAAGACGCTGGCGGCGTTCTACGTATCGGGCATGGCGTTCCGGGTTTTTATCGACGGCAGGGAGGCCGGTTGGTCGACCTTAAAGCCGATTCTATTGATTCGGGACATGCCGGGCTGGTCAGAATTTCTTATATCTTTCACGTATCTCATGATTATTGGACTGGCGTTGTTCGTGCCGCTTCGCTGGCTGGCGTCACGCAAGGCCATCGGCTTCGGAGTTAGCGGCCTGATGCTAGTATTTACGTTCATCCCATATGGCTCGAATCATGTGATGCAGCTAGGGCCGTTAATCGGGACGCGTGATTTCGCTTCGTTCCCGGTGCTTCAATATTTGCCTTATTACATCATTGGCATCTTGTTTGCCAAACATTGCGTAACGTGGGACTGGAGGGTATTCGTTGCGGCGCTGATCGCGACGGGAGGTTTCGTATGGCGCTGGCTGTCGGTAGACGGGCAGCCGCTGCCGGAACGGTTTCCGCCCTCCGTATGGTGGATTGTCGGACCAGCGCTGCTAATGTACGGCTATTATGGATTGGCTCGTCTGATGGAGCGATATCCAGTCCCGTTCACCCTGTTTGAAGCGATGGGGCGCAATGTCCTTTCGTACTTGGTGATGAGCAACGTGCTTATCTTTGCGCTTAAAAGCAGCCAGCAGCAGAAATTGCTGGTGGGCACTGGGGAAGGTTTTTGGCTGGCCTGCGTAATCGTTGCAATCGTAACGTTCTGCGTGTGGATTATTACGAAGCCTCCGCAATCCAAGCGATCTCAGCCGTCATCTACAACTACAACAACTTAGACTGTAATCGAAAAAGGAGCAGGAGACAGAGATGAACCAACAACCACAACAGCTAAGAAACGAGTATCCGCGTCCGCAGTTCGTCCGCGAGCAATGGATGTCTTTGAATGGAACCTGGGATTTCGATTATGACGACGAGAATGCAGGAGAACGCCAAAGATGGCAGGAGAGCGGCTGCCGCTTCTCCAAGACGATAGAAGTTCCGTTCTGTCATCAAAGCGAATTAAGCGGCTTAGCCGATACTTCGTTCCACGATATCGTGTGGTACAGCCGTACTTTTGCCGTTCCCGAAGCTTATGCAGGGCAGCGCTTGCTGCTTCACTTCGGTGCGGTCGATTATGAAGCCAGCGTTTGGGTGAACGGGAAGCTCGCCATGAAGCATGAGGGCGGACATACACCGTTTCATGCCGACATCACAGACGCCTTGATCGACGGAGACAATACGCTTGTCGTCAAAGCGGTGGATTTCAGCAAGGATGTGACCTTGCCGAGAGGCAAGCAGTTCTGGGAAGAGAAGTCAGCCGGCATCTTCTATACACGGACGACGGGCATTTGGCAGAGCGTCTGGCTGGAGCCGGTGTCGCCGCAGCATATTAGCCGCATTCGCCTGACGCCGAACATTGATCGCAATGAGCTAAGTGTGCAAGCGTTCATCGGCGGATTCAAGGAAGGGGCGAACGTATCGCTTCGAGCAACGGTTACATTCGAAGGCCAGCCGGTCGCACAGGACGAATTCGCCGTAACGCGAGCGTCCGAATCGCGTACGTTAGCCCTCCACGACTTTAACGATCATGGACTCGGACGCTGGTGGACGCCGGATCGACCGAATCTGTACGACTTGACGCTCACGCTTGTTGTCGACGGCAAGGAGGCCGACCGAGTAGCGTCGTATTTCGGCATGCGCAAAATATCAATCGAAGACGGCGTTGTGCTGCTGAACAACCGTCCTTACACGATGAAGCTGGTGCTCGATCAAGGTTATTTCCCGACTGGATTGCTTACTGCTCCAAGTGATGAGGATCTGCGCCGCGATGTTGAGCTTACAAAGGCTATGGGCTTCAACGGCGCTCGCAAGCATCAGAAGATTGAGGACCCACGGTACCTCTATTGGGCGGACCGGCTTGGTCTACTCGTGTGGGGCGAGATGGCTAATGCCTATCATTTCTCGGAAGATTACGTCGGACGCGTTACGAGAGAGTGGCTGCAAGCCGTGGAGCGGGACTATAACCATCCGTGCATCGTGGCTTGGGTGCCAATCAACGAAAGCTGGGGCGTAACGAATATATTGATCGACAACCAGCAGCAGCAGCACGCTCTCGCGATGTACCATATGACCAAATCGCTGGATCCGACGCGGCCGGTCATATCCAATGACGGCTGGGAACTTGTGAAGACAGATCTCGTTACCATTCATGACTATGAATGGCGCAAAGAAGTGTTGGCGGATCGTTATTCGGATACTGGCAAAGCGTTGAAGGCTCGTCCCGGCAATCGCTGGATACTTGTGCCCGGCTATGAGTATGAGGGTCAGCCGCTGCTATTGACCGAGTTCGGCGGCATTTCCTTCAAGAAAAGCGGTTGGGACGGTTGGGGCTACTCCGGCGCCCAGGATGAAGATGATTTTGCCAAGCGGCTGCAGGATGTTGTTGAGGCTGCGCACCAGTCTCCTGTCCTCCAAGGCTTTTGCTATACCCAACTGACCGATGTCGAGCAGGAGATCAATGGTCTCTTGACGTATGATCGGCAGCCCAAACTACCTCTTGAGACCATCCGAAAAATCATTCAAGGGTAGGATCTCTGAGACGCTGGAACAGTAGAACACAAATTCGAGAAATTAGTCAGCAAAGGATAGGTGGAGACAGATGAGCTTAAAGCATTATAGAAAAGAGTATCCGAGACCGCAATTCGTGCGGGAGGATTGGGACAACTTGAACGGGGAATGGGATTTCCGTTTCGATGACAACAATGTCGGCGAGCAGGAGCAATGGTTCAAGCCAGGCGACTTTGGCGGCAATATGAAAATTCAAGTTCCGTTCGTGTATGAGACGAAGGCGAGCGGTATTGAAGAAGCGGCGTTCCATCCGCAGGTATGGTATCAGCGCCAGTTCAACGTTCCGGCCGAGCAGCGGCAGAAGCGGGTCAAGCTGCATTTTCAAGCCGTGGACTATGTAGCGAAAGTGTGGGTTAACGGTCAATTTGTCGGCCGGCATGAGGGCGGTTATACGGCCTTTTCCTTCGATATTACGCCTTACTTGCTAGAAGATGCGGGAGCGAATAACCAAATCGTCGTCAAGGCGGAAGACAGCAACGATTGCACGCAGCCGAGAGGCAAGCAGCGCTGGCGGGACGAGAACTTTGGCTGCTGGTATGTGCAGACGACGGGCATCTGGCAGACCGTGTGGGTAGAGTACGTGGCCGAGCAGCATTTGGAATCGGTCAAAATCACCCCGGATCTCGATACGAATTCCGTTCGGTTCGATTATCGGCTTCGCGAGGGTAATGCATCGGCCGATCTGCGGTTGACGACGACGATTAGGATGGACGGCCGACTCGTGAAGGAAACAAGCGTGACGGTGGACCGCTCGCAGTTGACGGCAAGCGTGGAATTGATCAGCGAAACGCGGGAGTGGAAGGTAGATTCATGGCGTCCGGAGCATCCGAAGCTCTATGAGGTGGAATTCGTCTTGACGCAGTCAGATTCTATTGTAGACCAGGTGCATTCGTACTTCGGGCTTCGCAAAGTGTCTATCCAGAAGGGCAAAGTGCTGCTGAACAACACGCCGATCTACCAGCGGTTGATCTTGGACCAAGGTTATTGGACGGACAGTCATCTGACGCCGCCTTCCGAAGAAGCAATCATCGAGGATATCGACAAAATATTGGCGATGGGCTACAACGGCGTACGCAAGCATCAGAAGATCGAGGATCCGCGTTTCCTATATTGGTGCGACGTGAAAGGTTTATTGGTATGGTCGGAGATGGCAGCCACATATGAATTCAATGATCTGGCAGTAGATCGGTTCACCAAAGAATGGCTGGAAATTGTGCAACAGCAATATAACCATCCTTGCATCATTACATGGGTCCCTTTCAATGAGTCATGGGGGATCGGCAACGTGTTCGTCGACCGCAAGCAGCAGCAGTTCACGGAAGCGATCTATTATTTGACCAAATCAATCGATCCTTATCGGCCAGTTGTATGCAATGACGGATGGGAGCATACGATTTCCGATATTATCACCTTGCATGATTATGAGGAATCGGGCGTCAAGTTCAGCAAGCGTTACGCTGACAAGGACGCAATAACGAGCAACGAAATCTCTCATATGAATTGGAGGTATGCGATGGCGCAAGGCTACGAATATCGCGGACAACCGATTATCGTAAGCGAGTTCGGCGGCATTGCCTTTAAGACGGAAGCGGGCTGGGGCTACGGCAATCAAGTCGAAGGCGAGGAAGCTTTCTTCGAACGGTTCCAAAGCATTACGCAAGCGATCAAGGATATCGATTACATTTGCGGCTATTGTTATACGCAGGTCACCGACGTGCAGCAAGAGGTGAACGGTCTGTTGACAGAAGATCGGCAGCCTAAGGTCCCGATCGATCGGATTAAAGCGATTAACTTGGCATGATAAAAGGCCTCGTCCTATATTCCCTGGGACGAAGGCCTTTTCGCTTCTACTGATATTACGTTTGCCTGTATTTCATACAGTCTAATTAGCCGGATTCGCTGGGAAGGGGAAGTTTGAGTGGAATACATACAGTCAAAGCCTACGATTTTAGCCTCCGGTTGCCTAAAGTGCTCATTTGCCTGCACAAAATCCAATCAAACTTGGATACCGTCTCGTAACCAGCGTTTTGATTGTATGAAATCCAATCAAAACACTGATTATTAAAATTCATAAGGATGAGGAGGGATAGGGGGATTGTTTTTATTTTTGATTGAAGCAGCGGTAATCATCAAAAATACAGCGCTTAAAATGTGCAGCGTCAACCCTACGAATGGTATCCATCCAATAACGGATGCTACAATTCCTAATATTGATCCGTGATAGGGTTCATTATTTTTTATGGATATAGCCAAAGTGATTATATGTAGAATTAGCATTATTACAAGTGGGATCCACATAAAACTTATGATTATAACTGCTCCAAGTATCGGAATGCCAAGAATGGCCTCTAACGATCCGGTAATCCATTTTAAAATCCTGGATGTACTCAACCTCAATCCCTCCTACTAATATTTTCCTTATCAGTTTACTATATACTTCGGTTCTCTCCTAGTAGTTTCATCAAATATGACATAAATCAACAAATTGCTATCGTCCTTACCGCACATACTCTATAAACTTGCGAGAGCTGCTGGACAGCGGCATGTTGCGGATCGTCAAGAGACCGACATGGGCAGGCGGGAGTTCTACATCCAGCTGGATCTCGAAGAGCGATCCTTCCTCCAGCTCCTTCTTCACGAACTCCCTCGTCACGTAAGAGATGCCTAGTCCCCGCTTGGCGAACTCGATCAGCAAATCCACGCTGCCGACCTCTATCTCCGGCTTCAGATTGTAGCCGTAGTTTTGGAAAATCTCCGATATCGCCATCCGCGCCCGGCTGTTGCGCGAGAATAGAATAACCGGATATTGAAGCAGCAGATCCATCGTCATGACGACGCCCTTCAGCTCGGAATAGCGAGAACCCGCAACGAAACAATCCTGCAGTTGAATGCTCTCCCTCACTTCAAGCTGCGGATCGACGATCGGCATACGAACGACTCCAAGATCGATGCGCCCTTCCTTCAAGAACGTAATGACCTCCGGCGTCGTGCCGTGATTCAAATGAAGTCTGACGCTGGGATGCTTGAGATGGAATTCTTCCAGATAAGGCAGCAAATAATGCTTGAACAGCGAATCGCTGCCGCCGATGCGCAGCTCGCCGCTATCAAGGTTCTTAAGCGCGGCCATCTTCTCCTCGGCGAGCGAGATGAGCACTTGAGATTGCTCGATGTAGGAGTATAGGATTGTTCCTTCTTGTGTCAGCGCAACTCCCTTGGATGTGCGGTAAAACAGCGTGAGGCCAAAGCTTTCCTCCAGCTGCTTGATTGCATGACTGACGCTTGGCTGTGTCAAGTAGAGCGCTTTGGCGGCTTGCGTCAAGCTGCCCGTTTTGGCTGCCCAATAAAAAACTTTAT
The DNA here is from genome assembly GCF_056396205.1 of Paenibacillus sp. 05T425. Lineage (NCBI taxonomy): Bacteria > Bacillati > Bacillota > Bacilli > Caryophanales > Paenibacillaceae > Paenibacillus > Paenibacillus sp. 05T425. The sequence continues at coordinate 54,834 of NZ_JBFTLA010000001.1, read as the reverse complement.
ACAATTCATAATTGTTGGTCATAGACACCATCTATAGCTCCTGTGAAATATATTAATTACTTGTATGGCTGTTAAACGTATTATAGTGGAATTACAGAAAAGAAACCAGTGCATGCGGATTAGCGATTACATAAGCCGCAATAGCACATTTGGAAGGAGAAAGGAACATGGAGCCAACTACATTCGTTCTATTCGGAGCGACAGGGGATTTAGCCAAAAGAAAAATATACCCTGCCTTATACAATTTGTTTATTGATAAGAATCTGCCTCAATCCTTTTCAATATTCGGTCTTGGAAGAAGAGAATGGACCGATGCGACGTTCCGGTCGAACGTCGAGCAATCGATTCGCGACTTCTCCAGACGCAAAGACACTGACCCAGTACTACTGAACGAGTTCCTGCAAGCCTTCCGCTACAGCGTCCTCGATATAGATCGCAAGGAAGATTACCAGAAGCTGCTGCTGCTAATTGAGCAACGTGAGCAAGAGCTTCGCGCCGCACCGAATCGTCTATTCTACCTCTCCGTAGGACCGGAATATTTCGAGAAAATAGCATCCCATATTCAAGGCAGCGGACTTGGTTCCGCTGAAGGCTGGAAACGTCTCGTTATCGAGAAGCCGTTCGGCCACGATCTTCAATCGGCGCGCGATCTCAACGAGAAGCTGAGCCATTCGTTCGCGGAAGAAGAGATTTACCGCATCGACCATTACCTCGGCAAGCCGATGGTACAGCGTCTTGAAGCGTTGCAGCAAACGAATCCGGTTATCCAGGCAATCTGGAACAATCGTTACATTGCGAACGTGCAGATTACGGCTAACGAAACAGTAGGCGTTGAAGAACGCGCTGGCTATTACGACCATGTCGGCGCCATTCGGGACATGTTCCAGAACCATATGCTGCAAATGCTTATGATGACGGCCATTCAAGTGCCAAGCAAAAGCGCGGCTGACCGCGTGCGGTTCAAGAAGAAGCAGGTGATGGAGGCGCTCGAGCCGGTACAAAAGCAAGACGTGAGCGCAAGCCTTATCCGCGGCCAGTACGCGGCGGGAACCATTAATGGCAAGCCGGTCGTCGATTATCGCTCCGAGCCCGGCATTGCGCCCGAATCGATGAACGATACGTTCATCGCCGCTAAGCTGCAGATCGATAACTCGTTCTGGCGCGGCGTTCCGTTCTATATCCGTACAGGCAAGCGAATGAAGGAGAAGTCGACGCGGATCGTCATCGAGTTCAGCGAGCCGCTGAAACATTCTACATCTGCGAATGAGCAAGCAGCGCCTAATCTTCTCGTAATTGAGATGAGTCCTAATGAGAAGATTATGCTTCAAATAAATACGAAAGATACCGAGAACAAAGGGGAATTCAAACCGATCCAGATCGACCTTAATCCAGGCGATCACGATTTCCCCGAAGCTTACGAAAGCTTGATTCAAGACGCCTTGCATGGCGACGCTACTTTCTTCGCGCATTGGGACGAAGTAGAGCTGTCATGGGCATGGGTTCAGCCGGTGCTGGAAGCGTTCGAGGAGAACCTCGTACCTCTTCATAAGTATGCATCGGGCACTTACGGACCAGCCGAGGCCAATGCGCTTCTTGCGCAGGATGGCTTCCACTGGTGGTTCGATTCCAAGCTGGAACAAAATAATGAAGCAGAGGAAGGAAAACAATATGCCTATCACACAAACCATTGAACAACTTTCGATCGATACGATCCGTACGCTTTCCATTGATGCAATCAATGCGGCGAACTCGGGTCACCCGGGATTGCCGATGGGAGCAGCGCCTATGGCGTACACGCTCTGGTCGCAGTTCCTTAACCATAATCCAGGCCATGCAAAATGGTTCAACCGCGATCGCTTCGTCCTCTCCGCAGGACACGGTTCGGCACTTCTATACAGCCTGCTGCACTTGTCCGGTTACCAAGTATCGATTGACGATCTGAAGCAATTCCGCAAGCTGAACAGCAAGACGCCTGGCCATCCTGAATTCGGCCACACGGACGGCGTAGACGCAACAACAGGCCCGCTCGGCCAAGGCATCGCGAACGCAGTAGGCATGGCAATGGCTGAAGCTCATCTTGCAGCGAAGTTCAACCAAGACGGCTTCCCTGTTGTCGATCATTACACGTACGCGTTAGTCGGAGACGGCTGCTTAATGGAAGGTATTTCTTACGAAGCGATGTCCATGGCTGGCCATATGAAGCTGGGCAAGCTCGTTGTATTGTACGATTCGAATGATATTTCGCTCGATGGCGAATTGAATCTGTCGTTCGGCGAAAATATCCAGAAGAGAGCGGAATCGGCGAACTGGCAGTACCTGCGCGTCGAGGACGGCAACGATATTGCGGCAATCGCAGCGGCGCTAGCAGCAGCGAAGGCGAACGAATCGCAGCCTACGCTTATCGAAGTTCGTACGATTATTGGATATGGCAGCAAAGCTGCGGGAACAAATAAAGTACATGGCAATCCGCTTGGCAAGGAAGAAGCGAAAGCAACGAAAGAAGTGTACGGCTGGAAATACGAAGAAGAGTTCACCGTTCCTGAAGAAGTAAAAGCTCATTATGCACAGCTCAAAGCAGGCGGCGAAGCGAAGGAAGCAGCTTGGAACAAGCTTCTTGTATCCTATTCGGCGCAATACCCTGAGCAAGGCAAGGAGCTAGCGGGAGTTATCGCGGGCACTGTAACGATCGACGCAGCTAACCTTCTTACTTTCGATTCTTCGAAATCGATCTCGACTCGCGTAGCAAGCGGCGAAGCGATCAATCATTATGTGAAGACTGTTCCTTCGATCTTCGGCGGCAGCGCCGATCTATCGCACTCCACGATGACCGATATGAAGGGCGAAGACATATTCGCAGTGAAATCGTATGCGGGACGCAATGTATACTTCGGCGTTCGTGAGCATGCGATGGGCGCAGCCGGCAACGGTATGGCGCTGCACGGCGGCGTGAAGCCTTTCGTCAGCACGTTCTTCGTATTCAGCGACTACCTGCGTCCGTCGATTCGTTTGGCTGCGCTGCAGAAGCTGCCTGTCATCTACGTGTTCACGCATGACTCCATCGCTGTCGGCGAAGACGGTCCTACGCATGAGCCTGTTGAGCACTTGGCTGCGCTTCGCACGATTCCGGGTCTTACGGTTATCCGTCCATCGGATGCGAATGAAACAGCAAACGCATGGGCATATGCTTTGCAACAAAACGATGGTCCTGTTGCCCTCGTACTGAGCAGACAGAACCTGCCGATCTTCGAGCAAACGAAAGGCAACGTGCAAGCCGTATCCCAAGGCGCTTACGTTCTAGAAGAAACGAATGCACAGCCGGATGTTATCTTGATCGCTACTGGTTCCGAGGTATCGCTGGCAGTTAGCGCGAAGGCTGAGCTGGAGAAAGACAATGTATCGGTTCGCGTTGTAGCTATGCCGAGCAGAGAGCTATTCGACCGCCAGTCGGAATCGTACAAGCAAAGCGTGCTTCCTGACTCGGTAACGAAACGTCTGACGCTTGAAGCGGGCATCTCCCTTGGCTGGGAGCGTTACGCGGGACATAGCGGCAAAGTGTTGTCGATCGACACGTTCGGCGCATCCGGCCCAGGGCCGCAAGTTATGGAATATTTCGGGTTCTCCACAGACAATGTGGTTCGCTTGACGAAAGAATTGCTTAAGTAATACGAACTAATCCAACTATAATCGGAGGTCGTTACTATGAAATTTTTTATCGATACAGCTAACCTGACTGATATTAAGAAAGCATACAAGATCGGCGTTCTTTCCGGCGTTACGACTAACCCATCCCTCGTTGCGAAGGAAGGCGTGAAGTTCGAAGACCGCATCGAAGAGATCTTGAAGGAAGTACCTGAAGTAGAATCCGTATCCGCTGAAGTAACGCCTGATGCGATTACGGCTGAAGAAATGATTGCGCAAGCGAATGAGCTTATTAAGATCAATGACTATGACAAGAACATCACGATCAAGCTTCCAATGACGCTTGCAGGTCTTGAGGCTTGCCGTTACCTTACGAAAAAAGGCGTAAAAACAAACGTAACGCTTATTTTCACGGTGAACCAAGCGCTTCTGGCTGCTCGTGCAGGCGCTACTTACGTCTCGCCTTTCCTTGGCCGCTTGGATGATATCTCCGAAGACGGCGTGCTGCTTGTTGCGAAGATCGCCGAGCTGTTCCGCGTACACAACCTGGATGCTCAAATTATCGCAGCATCGGTTCGCCACCCTGACCATGTTACTCGCGTAGCCTTGGCAGGCGCGCACATTGCAACGATTCCGTTCAGCGTAATCGAGCAATTGACGAAGCACCCATTAACGGATCAAGGCCTTGAGAAATTCGCTGCCGACTGGAAAAAAGCGGTTCAATAATAGAAAAAGCATTTATTGAGATGCGGATAGGAGACGTTACAAATGACGATTTCATTCGATTATTCCAATGCATTATCTTTTATCGGGCAGCATGAGGTTGATTACTTCAGCGAGTTCGTCGGCACCGCCCACCGCATGCTTCACGAGAAGCAAGGCCCCGGTTCGGACTATGTAGGCTGGGTCGATCTTCCGCATCAATACGACAAAGAAGAGTTTGCTAGAATCAAGGAGGCTGCGAAGCGTATTCGCAGCAACTCCGAGGCGCTGGTCGTCATCGGTATCGGCGGCTCGTACTTAGGCGCAAGAGCGGCAATCGAGGCGTTATCCCATACGTTCCACAATCAGATGAGCGGGAATACGCAGGTGTATTTTGCCGGTCAAAATATTAGCTCGACGTATATTACGCATCTGCTCGAGCTGTTAGAGGGCAAAGATATTTCCTTGAACGTCATCTCCAAGTCAGGTACGACGACTGAGCCAGCCGTTGCTTTCCGTATTCTACGTGATTATATGGAGAAAAAATACGGCAAAGACGAAGCGCAAAAACGGATCTTCGCGACGACCGATGCATCGAAAGGCGCGCTTAAGACGCTGGCAGACGAAGAAGGCTACGAAACTTTCGTAATCCCTGACGATGTTGGCGGACGTTATTCCGTACTTACGGCTGTAGGCTTGCTGCCGATTGCGGTTGCTGGACTCGATATCGATCAGATGATGGCTGGAGCGGCTGCAGCTGCGAAGAAATACAGCAATCCGGACCTCGCTTCCAACGAGAGCTATCAATATGCGGCTGTTCGCAACTCGCTCTACCGCAAAGGTAAAACGATCGAGCTGCTGGCTAACTTCGAACCGTCCTTGCACTATGTTTCCGAATGGTGGAAGCAACTATTCGGCGAAAGCGAAGGCAAAGACCAGAAGGGGCTATATCCAGCCTCCGTTGACTTCTCGACGGATCTGCATTCGATGGGCCAGTACGTCCAAGAAGGCCGTCGCGATCTGATTGAGACGGTTCTGGCTGTCGCTAAGCCGCGCATTGAGCTGACGATCGAGGAAGATGCGGGCAACCTGGACGGGTTGAACTTCATCGCCGGCATGACGATGCATGAAGTGAATCAGAAAGCGGCTGAAGGAACACGCCTCGCTCATGTTGACGGCGGAGTGCCGAATCTGATCGTTGAACTAGATGAGCTTAATGAATATACGTTCGGCGAAATGGTTTACTTCTTCGAGAAAGCATGCGGCATCAGCGGCTTGCTGCTCGGCGTTAATCCATTCGACCAGCCGGGCGTAGAAGCGTACAAAGTAAATATGTTCGCTTTGCTGGGCAAGCCAGGCTTCGAAGCTCAGAAAGCCGAGCTGCTTAAGCGTTTGAACGCTAACGGATAATTATTTTAAAAGAAAGCCTCCGATGCCACTTTTTGTGGAGTCGGAGGCTTTTTCGCTTGCAGAATATACAACGGGGAACGAGCGACACGCATTGGCTCGTTATCTGTATAAACGTAACCTTTTATTGACACCTCGCTGAGAGCATTGATACAATTCTTTTAAAGTATATCGGATTAGTATGAATTAGCGGGTGGGAACGTGAAAAGGTTCAAGCTATGGCATAAATTGATTGCTTTCGTCATTATCGGGGCGGTCACGAGCAGCTTGCTCGGGCTGCTGTACGTCCAAAGAACGCAATCGCTCTATGAGCAGCTGGTCTACCAAGAGGCGAGCGACAAGCTTTATCTCTATTCGGAGCGCATTGAGGAGAAACTGCGCGAGATCGATAAGCTGACGGTAACGATCGCGAGCGATCCCGACATACAGGAAGGCTTATTCCGATTGAAAAACGATACAGATTCAGGTACATACGATACTTTCCTTGCTGTTAGCCGGCTGAAGCAGAAATTGCTTTCCTATCCGTTCCATGAGTATTCCATATCATCGATTGCCATTGTGGACGCCAATGGGAATGAATACTTAGCAGGGTCGCTTGCAAATACGCCGGTGCCTGCCCATACGGATGAGATGATAAGCGTAGCCGCCGACAGAGCGGGAGCGAGCGTGTGGACCGGAGGCGGCGGAGAGCAAGCGAAGATACTGTCGCTGAGGCAGATTCGTGCGACGAAGCATATGGATCTGCAGCAGCTGGGCACGCTTGTGATTAGAGCGAATGCCGATGAAATCGTCAACCGCTCGGATCGGAAAAGCACAAGTTATGACACCTCGCTTATTATTCAGGACGGAGAGGAGCCGATATTTCCGGACGAGGAGCGCATCGCGGCCACCGGTTTGCCGAAGAGAGATTACTCGGCGGAAGGAATGGCGAATCGATACGGCAAGCTTCGTGCCGGAGATCGGAACTATTTGGCCGCTTATTTCACAATGAGCTATACAGGGTGGACGTTCATTCATTTGGTCCCTTACGAGTCGGTGTTCGCTCAAGCCGTATATATGAAAAAAATACTGCTTATTCTATATGGCTGCATTTTGCTCGCATTAATCGTGTTCGGACTCTCGTTCTCCCGTGGCATTACGCGTCCGCTAGAGGAATTAACGCGGAGAATGACGCAAGTCGAGAGAGGCGATTTCGCGACTAGACGCTCCGAGACGATGAAGAACGTGGACGAGATTGGGCTGCTCACGATTAATTTTGCTAAAATGACGAATCGTTTGGATCTGTTAATTAAAGAAAATTATATAAAGCAAATTCATTTGAAGGAATCGCAGTACGAGGCGTTGAAAGCTAAGCTTAATCCTCACTTTCTTTACAATACGCTTGATTCAATCAACTGGCTCGCGAGAAGGAAAGGCCAGCAGGACATTTCGCATATGGTCAAAGCGCTTGGAGATATGCTCCGCGGCACGATCGGCGGCGAAGAAATGGTGACGGTGAAGGATGAGATTACGCTGCTATACAACTATTTATCCATACAGCAATTTCGCTTTGAGGACAGATTGCGTTATCGGATCGATATTCCGCCCAAGTTGCAGGACCTTCGCCTGCCAAGCATGCTGCTTCAGCCGCTTGTCGAGAATGCCGTCAAATACGGCGTCGACGAAGAAACGGGAATATGCGACATATCCGTAAGCGGCGAGCAATTCGGAGATCGCCTGGACTTATGGATTGCCGATCATGGGCCGGGCATGAACCCCGATTACTTGGCAGATGCGGAATCGGAGCCCGGAAGCGCGCGCCCGCAAGGAAGCGGCATAGGGCTTCGCAGCGTCCATAATCGAATTCAGCTGTTATTCGGAGAGGAATACGGCATAAGTATACATAACGGGATCGATGAGGGGACGATTGTTCGCGTTTCGGTGCCGGTTAGGAATGAGCAGCAGACTATGAGGACGAATGCGAGGTGAAGGGAGCCATGAACGGTTATAAGGTGTACCTGGCCGACGACGAGAGGCATATTCGCGATGGAGTGGCGGATACGGTCGCATGGGAGGAGCTTGGTCTCACGCTCACAGGAACGGCTCCGGATGGCCTGCAGGCTTATGAAGAGATCAGAAGCCTGAAGCCGGACATCGTCATTACGGATATTCGAATGCCAAAGCTGAACGGCTTGGAATTAATAGAGCGGACGCAGACCGCGCTGCCGGATACGAAGTTCATCGTGCTCTCGGGATACGGCGAATTCGAGCTGGCTGCGCAAGCGATGAAATACGGCGTCAAGCACTATGTGCTTAAGCCAAGCAATGAACAGGAAATAATGGATGCGCTCCGGGAGGTTATTGCGGAGCTGCGCGTTTATCATGCGAGGGAGAAAGAGATCGAGGGCATGCTGCGCAAGCTGGAGCAATCCGGACAAGGAACGGATGACACACGGCAGCAAGAGACGCCTCCGGGCAAGCTTGACAAGAAGTCGAAGCTGATCGATCATATGAAGCGGCTGACAGCGGAGCATTTGCAAGATGGCAGGCTGTCGCTGCAATGGCTGGCCCAGCATTATCTCTTCATGAACTCCGAATATTTGGGCAAGCAGTTCAGGCTCGAGACGGGGGAGAAGTATACGCAATATTTGACGAACCTCAGAATCGACTTAGCCAAGCAACTGCTCAGGATGTCGACACAACTGAAAATGTATGAAATTGCCGAACGCTGCGGCTTCGAGCAAGACCCGCAATATTTTGCCAACGTATTCAAGAAGACGACCGGTTATACCGCTGCGGAATACCGGAAGAAGTTCAGCATACAGATGAAATGAAATCGGTTTTTTACAATAAAGTGATCGGGTTTTTACCTATAACGAAGCTGGAAAAGTTACTATGATTAGATTAACCCTAGTAAACACATCAGAAAAGAAAGAAAGGTGGTCAGTTCAATTATGACCCGACTAGATCGTCCAGATCCATTCCTACGCAACAAGCGCGAAGAAGATATAGCCTCAAGGGCAGACTGGCTTGCGGAGCGGTTCGCCCAGAGAGCTGCCAAACATGATCTGGAGGGATCTTTCCCGTTCGAGAACTTCGAGGACCTGAAGCAATCCGGGTACTTGAAGCTGACAGTCCCGAATGCATTCGGCGGTGAAGAAGGGTCGGCTTACGAAATGGTGTTGTCTCAGGAACGTCTGGCAAGGGGAGACGGCTCGACGGCGCTCGCCGTCGGCTGGCATATCGGTCTGCTTCTTCAACTGCGCCTATCCAGGGCTTGGCCAGAGAAGCTATTCGCGGAATTATGCCGGGAGACAGTGGCTAGCGGTGCTGTTATTAACGAACTTATAAGCGAGATTGCGACAGGAAGTCCGAGCCGCGGAGGCAGGCCCGAAACGACTGCAACCCGTGTTGCCGGAGGATGGCGGATTAACGGGAGAAAGACATATAGCACGCTGAGCCCGGTACTTACATTTTTTACGGTATCGGCAGCTATCGAGGACAGCGATAAGGTAGGTCTCTTCTTCGTTCGCCAAGGTGCCGGCATTGTCATTGAGGAGACGTGGAACACGCTTGGAATGCGTGCTACCGGGAGTCATGACGTCGTGCTGAAGGATGTATTCGTTCCGGACGAGGACACGATAAGAGGGCTTGATCCGGTCACGGCCGCACCTGTTCCGACAGAAGCGACGCTGCTGCACATTCCGGCTTGCTACCTCGGAATTGCCCACGCTGCGCGTGACTTCGCGCTCGAATTCGCTCGCAAGCACAAGCCGAATTCGTTGACGGTGCCGATCGCCGAGCTCCCGCATATTAAGCGGCAGATCGGGCAGATCGAAGCTGATCTGTTAACCGCTAGAAGCTATTTGTTCCATACGGCGGACCGCTGGGACAAGGAGCCGGACAGCCGCGCGTACATGAAGCATGAGCTTGGTCTTGCGAAGTATACGGCGACGAACGCGGCTATTCGAATCGTCGATCAGGCGATGAGAATCGTCGGGGCGCTGAGCTTGTCGCGCAGCTTGCCGTTAGAGCGGATGTACCGCGACGTTAGGGCAGGGTTGCATAATCCGCCGATGGATGATGCCGTACTAACGAATTTAGCCAATAACGCAATCGGGGAACTGCCGCAGACTCCGCCTTCGAACAGCTAGAAGCAAGCCCAAGCGAGAGTCCAAACGCAAAGCGCAAAGGAACTTAATCTTATGGTCGTGATAAAGAGAGCTGTAGGTATCTTCATCTTGCTAATACTGGCTGCGGCTCTCGCCGCATGCACGGACTATCAGGACACGGAAGCGGGCACAGGCCTTAGCCGCATGTCCTCTATCGAGACGTCCAAGGAGAGCGAGCCAATCACTCTACGCATGACATATTGGGCGAGTTCTCAGCTTACCGTGGACAAAAACGACGCCGTCATACGGATGTTCGAGGAGGCTTATCCGAATATCCGCATCAAAGCGGAGTACTTCTGGGGCGACGCTTACTCGGGAAGCCTTGCCGTCATGGCAGCTTCGAACAGCTTGCCGGACGTGATCCGTATCGATTATTCGAATATTTCCAGGTATATCGACAAAGGACTCCTGCTTCCGCTGAACGAGTATATCGATTCGGGAGCGATCGATCTGGAGGGCGTTAGCCCGATGCATAATGCCGGAGCAACGAAAAAGGGCAAGACGTACGCCCTCAATATAGGGAATAACGCGCTTGTCATGTTCTATAACCCGGCCCTGCTTGCGAAGGCGGGAGTGGCTGCACCGGGACCGGATTATACATGGGAGCAATACGAGGAGGACTTGCGAGCGTTGAAGCAAGTCGGAGGCGTGTATGGAGATACCCACTTAACCTTCAACCATTTTCAAATATGGCTTAGGCAGCACGGATTGACCTTGTACAACGAGAAGCAGGACGGTCTTGGCTATGACGATGACGACTTGTTTACGATCTTTTTCCAAAGGCAGTTGCGGCTGCAGCAGGAAGAGCTGACGACGCCAACGGCGTTGGAGCAAAACGTGCGAGGATTGGATGACGGACCGTTCCCGAGAGGGTTAAGCGCTTTCGGAGGTTTGTCTTACTGGAGCAATCATATCGATATTATGGAGAAGCAGCTAGGCTTCCCAGTTGGTCTGGCGATGTATCCCGGCTCGGGTGAGGGAGGCATGTACATCAAACCTTCCTTCTACCACGGCATCGCGAGCACATCGAAGCATCCCGACGAAGCTGCGCTGTTCATTAACTTCTATACGAACAATATGGAGGCTGCCAAGTCATTGAACGGCTATTTCGGGCTGCCCTATCACCCTCGCGTCATTGAGGGTATCAAGGATTCGCTCTCCGAGACGCAGCGCAATGTGCTTGCATACTTAACTTTGGTGGAACGCAAAGGAAATCCAATCGATCCGCCGCAGCCATCGGTCGGAGGCGAGGTGAGCAGCTTGTACGGCTCGCTCCATAACGAGTTATTGTTCGGAAGAATTACGCCCGAAGAGGGCGCGACGCGATTCAGAAACGAAGCGACCGTTCTATTGCAGCGGGGCGCGATCGAATCGTATAGCAACTAAACCATATCACTAGACTATGAGGAGCGTTGGTAGTATGAAGCGAGCATCCAAATTCGTATCCATTGCCTTATCGGCATTTATAGCTTTATCCCTTACCGCTTGCGGTCAAAATAACGGAGGCAACTCCAATAGCGGATCCTCGCCGAAGCCCTCCGATCCAGCTGCAAGCAACGCCGCAGCCGAGACGGAGAAGCCCCAAGAGGACGTCACCATCCGCGTTAGTTATTGGGCAGGCACGCAGCTAACGATCGACGCTCATAACAAAGTGGTCGAGCTGTTCGAGAAAGCATACCCGCATATTAACGTGGAATCCGAATATGCGCCGGGCGGCGAGTATAACGACAAGATTCTCGTTCAAGCGGCATCGGATACGCTGCCGGACGTCATTCGGACCGACTATTCCCAAATCAACAACTATGTGAGCAAAGGATTGCTCGCGCCGCTGGACGATTTCGTGGCGAATAAGACAATCGATCTCGAAGGCATTAATCCGATGCATATCGACGTTGGCCGGGTTGACGGGAAGCTGTACGGCATTAATATCGGCAACAACGCTCTCGTGCTCTATTACGATCCCGATAAGTTGAAGGAAGCCGGAGTGACGCTGCCGGAAGGCGAGTATACATGGGAGCAATACGAGAAAGACTTGCAGACGATCAAGGACAAGCTGAACATTGCGGGCGATTCCCACTATGGCCAATCCCAATTCGAAATTTGGCTGCGTCAAAATGACGCCAAGCTGTATGCCGCCGACGGCAAAAGCCTAGGCTACGAGGATGACGGCTTGTTCACAACCTTCTTCGATACGCAGCTTCGCCTGCAGAAGAAGGGGCTTCTATCCAGCATTGCGGTTGAATCGGAAATCAAGGCGCTTGAGGACGGACCGTTCCCGAAAGGCCAAGCGGCGTTCGGCGGCTACGGCTACTGGAGCAACAGCCATAGCGACGTATTCGTGAAGCAGCTCGGCAAGCAAGTCGGCTTCTCGTTCTTCCCGGGTCCGACGAAGGGCGCTTACATTAAGCCAAGCTTCTTCCACGGGGTATGGTCGAAGTCGAAGCATCCTGTCGAGGCAGCGACGTTCATCGAGTTCTATACGAATAATATCGAAGCGGCGAAGTCGCTTAACGGCTACTTCGGCTTCGCTTATAATCCGAAGGTGCTCGCGGGACTGGAAGGTACGTTCAGCGAAAATCAAAAGCAGATCGTCGACTTCTTGGCGAAAGTGGAGAAACAAGGCTCACCGATCGACCCTCCGGCTCCGGCAGCGGGAAGCGAGGTAGGCGCGGCATTCAAGAACATCGCCTCGGAAATCTTTTACGAGAAGCTGTCACCGGCTGACGGGGCAACGCGATTCCGTGAGGAAGCGAGCAAAATATTAAGCAAGTAGCCAGCTGGCAATAGCGCTGCTTGGCGGTCATCGGCCCTCTTGCCCATTAAGGGAAGGGGCCGATTTCATTCCAGGACATCGCTCGGAGAGGAAGTGCTTAAGATGAAGGCGGTTGTAAAATCGCGATTGAACCGTTCCGATACGGTCTCGGGTTATCTATTTATTTTGCCATGGCTAGTTGGGTTTCTGCTGTTCTCGCTATTCCCGATATTGGCTTCGCTGTATTTGTCATTCACCGATTACGATATATTGTCCGCGCCGAAATGGATCGGGCTCGATAATTTCAAGCAATTGTTCGGAGACGATCCGCGTTATGCGAAGTCTATTGCAGTCACGTTAATGTACGTGCTGTTATCCGTTCCTATCCGCTTAGGCTTTGCGCTTGCCGTCGCGATTCTGCTGAATCAGAAGCTAGCGGGCTCGAGTTGGCTTCGCGCGATGTACTACTTGCCGACGCTTATGGGCGGCAGTGTGGCAATCATCGTTATGTGGGGGCAGCTGTTCGGAATTGAAGGGGCGTTTAACTCGGCCGTGGAGGCGATAACAGGCATAGATGTCGGCATCTCCTGGATCACGAACCCTTCGACGGCGCTGTATTCGATTATACTGCTTGCGACTTGGCAGTTCGGAGCTTCGATGCTTATTTTCTTGGCTGGTCTGAAGCAAGTTCCGGCAAGCCTGCTGGAAGCCGCCGAGGTAGACGGGGCGAACGCGGTCCAGCGTTTCTGGAAAATAAGTCTGCCGCTGCTGACGCCTGTCGTCTTCTTCAACCTCGTTATGGGCATTATCGGCGGCTTCAAAGTATTCTCGGAGGCGATGATACTGACAGGCGGCGGACCGCATGACCAGACGCTGTTCTACGTCATTTATTTGTACGAGAATTCATTCCGCTTCCTTCATATGGGCTATGGATCGGCGATGGCGTGGGTGATGCTGCTTACAGTCGCGGTGCTGACGGGTATTTTGTTCCGTTCGTCGCGATTCTGGGTCTACTATGAGCATCGGGAGGGGAATTCATGACCGTTCGTTACAAATGGCGGATCGGCTCGATCGCGCTCAGCGCGGGAGCTTGGTTATTCGCGCTTGCGATGATCTATCCGCTGTTATGGCTCGTCTCAAGCTCGTTCAAGCCGACAAGCGATATCTTCGTCCAAGCCCATAATCTCATACCGCATACGCTGCATGCAGACAACTATGCCCAAGGGCTGAAAGGCTTTGCGGACATTACGTTCGTTACTTTCTTCAAAAACTCAGCGATCGTCACTATTCTGTCTGTCATCGGAACAGTTGCATCGTCGGCGCTAGCCGCCTATGCGTTTGCAAGGATCCGCTTTCCGGGCGTCTCGTTATGGTTCGTATGCATGATGCTTACGATGATGCTGCCGGGCGAAGTGCTAATCATTCCGCAATATTTGCTCTTCAAGGAGCTGGATTGGATCGATACGCATCTGCCGCTGATCGTACCGTCTTTCGCCGGAGGCGCCTTCTTCATCTTCCTGATGATTCAATTCATGCGGGGCATTCCGCTGGACTTGGATGAATCGGCACGGATAGACGGCTGCGGAAGATTCGGCTTCTTCATCCGTATCATGCTTCCGCTTATCGTCCCGGCACTCGTCACGGCTGCTATTTTCAAGTTTTATTGGACGTGGGACGATTATTTCAGCCCGTTCCTGTACTTAAATTCGCAGAAGCTGGCGACGGTGGCGCTAGCAATCAAATCGATGTCGAACCCCACGATGGAAACCGATTGGGGAGCGGTGTTCGCGATGTCCGTCTTGTCGCTGATTCCGGTGCTTGCCATTTTCGTCGGTTTCCAGAAGTATATCGTCGAGGGCATCAGTACGACGGGACTCAAAGGTTAGAGCCGTTCGAGCACGCGCAAGAAGGACAGCCCATTAGGTCTATCTTAGACCTGATGGGCTGTTCTTTTTTTCTTGACGAAGTTAGGCGGGGCGGATTATGATATGAATCAGTAACATAAATAATAACAAGTTAATGTTTTTATTAACTTGTTTCATGCCGTTAAACGCCTGACATTTGAATTTTCATAATCGGAATAACATCTTTGTTAATTTGTAAGCGTTTAACTAGCAGAAAGGAGTGGATGTGTGAGCTGATTCGAATGAACAAAGGCGTCATACTAGCATTTCGCACACTATTAAGGGAGGCGAACGATAGAACGATGATGACAAGGAAAAACATGAGAAAAGGTGCTGTAAAGCTATTGATCGGATTTCTTGCGGTTGTTCTGATGCTGCCGACCGCTTTGATCGGCGCTTCGCCGTCTAGCGGGCTTGCAGGCAGCGAGCATCACTGGGCAGAGAAGGAGTTGACGGAGTGGCAGGAGAAGGGACTCATTCAAGGGTTTGGAGATGGCAGCCTCAAGCCGAATCAATCGATTACGAGAGCGGAATTCATAACGCTCGTTAATCGGGTCTTCGGTTTCACGGCTACGGGAAATGCTCCGTTCAAGGACGTAGCGGCGGATAGCAGCTACTACGGCGATATTCAAAAGGCGGTTGCCGCAGGATATATTCGAGGCTACGATGACGGTACGTTCCGCCCCGACATGACGATCAACCGCCAGGAAGCGGCGGTGATCCTTACGAACGTATTTTCCATTGCGCCTTCCGAGCAGCCGGTCGATAAGCTTACAGATATCGAGCAGCTTGCGAAATGGAGCAGGGGGAGCGTTCGAGCTTTAGTTGAGCAAGGTTTTGTAAGCGGTTACCCGGACAAAACGTTTAGGCCTGCAAGCCCGATTACGAGAGCTGAGGCGGTCAAGCTGATCGGCAGCCTATCCGGCGAGATTATAAATATAGCTGGTTCTTACAGCAATCTGACGACTCGCAACGCGGTTATAAGCAAAGCTGGCGTCGAACTTTCGGACAGTGTCATAGAAGGCGACCTGTTCGTGACCGCAGGTGTCGGCGAAGGCGACATTACGCTTAACAACGTAACGGTCAAAGGATCGCTTCGCATTTCGGGCGGCGGGCCGAACAGCATTCACGTTAACGACTCCGATATCGAAGCGATTATCGTGGACAAGAAGAACGGTACGGTTCGGATCGTTGTGAACGGTGCTACGAACGTTAAGCAAACCTTCGTCCTAAGCGGCGTGAAGCTGGAGAATGGCGATAACGTTACGGGCAACGGATATGAAAGAATTATTTTGGAGGAAGGTCTTACAGAGTATGCAGTCGTGGAATTGTCTGGCAGCTTCGGCGAAGTTGTCACTCGCTCGCTAACTGAGTCTGAGCTAAAGCTGCTGCAAGGCATCATTCGCAAGCTCGTCATCGAGCGCAAAATCAAGCTTCATGCCGAGCAAGGGACATCCATTCAGGATCTGCTTATCGATACGGATTCGATTATTACCATTACAGGCTTAGGTACCGTAACGGTGAATGGCGGGTCGAAGTCGAAGCCGATCTTCAAGGATCAGCAGTCCGAGACGCCGACCGACCTTCCGTCAACGCCTGGCGCATCCGCTCCAACGTTCGGGGAAGTATCCGTTCACGACCCATCGATCGTGAAGGCCGGCAACACGTATTATGTTTTCGGTTCTCATATTGAAGCGGCGAAGTCGACCGATCTTCAGCACTGGACGCGCTTTACGAACGGCTACGCGACGACGGGCAACGCCTTGTTCGGCGATCTCTCCGCCAATCTTGCGGAATCGTTCGACTGGGCGGGAGAGAACGACGCCGACAATCTGGGCGGCTTCTCCGTCTGGGCGCCGGATGTATTATGGAATGCCGACTATTTGAATGAAGACGGTTCGAAAGGCGCTTACTTGATGTACTACTCGGTATCGTCCACCTATATCCGCTCGGCTATCGGAATTGCGGCTTCTCAGAACATTGAAGGCCCATATGAATATGTCGATACGATTATTTATTCCGGCTTTACTCAAGAAGACGCTACTGACGAAGACAGTGTTATTAATAAAAAATGGACGAATACGAACATTCCGTCATTGATTGAGGACGGCGTGTTAACGGAGTCGACTGCGTGGTTTAACGGGGACGGCTCGTACAAAAACAGCATGTACCCGAACGCGATCGACGCGAACCTGTTCTACGACGCGGACGGCAAGCTTCATATGACGTACGGTTCTTGGTCGGGCGGCATCTTCCTGCTGGACATCGACAAGGCTACAGGCAGGCCGATCTATCCAGGCGAGGACGGAACGACGGAGGATGGCAGATTGATCGACCGCTACTTCGGAACGAAGATTGCGGGAGGATACGGCAAGTCTGGAGAAGGTCCTTACGTGCGCTACGACAAGGCGACCGGCTACTATTTCCTGAATGTGACCTATGGCTGGCTTGGAGCGGACGGTGCATACAATATGCGTCTATTCCGGGCAACGTCGCCTGAAGGTCCATACACGGATGCAATGAATCAGGATGCCGTACTGCCGAGCAATACGGACAATGATCCTTATGGCAACAAGCTCATCGGCAACTATTTGTTCGAACGCAAAGTAGGCGATCCAGGAACGGGAATCGGCACCGGTTATGTATCTTCGGGGCATAACTCGCTTTATTTCGATGAGAAGACGGGAAAAAAATTTATTGTGTTCCATACGCGCTTTCCGGGAACAGGCGAATTCCATGAGGTTCGCGTCCATCAATTGTTCATGAACGAGGATAACTGGCCGATCGTGGCGCCTTACCGTTATACGGGCGAGAAGCTGGGCAAAGTGAACGAGAAACAGATCGCAGGGGAATATCGATTCCTTAATCACGGCAAAACGAATGCGGTGCCGACGGTGAAGTCTATCCTCATTCGCTTAAACGAAGACAACACGATAAGCGGCGACGTGACTGGAAGCTGGCAATTGACGAGCGATTATTACGCGGAATTGACGATTGGCGGCACCGTCTACAAAGGTGTATATGCGAAGCTATGGGATACGGATTCGCAAAGTTATGTCATGACTTTCACGGCGATGTCCGGCGAAGGCGCATTGATCTGGGGCAGCAAGCTTCGTGACCGCACCGACAAGCAGCTTGTGAACGATGTGCTGAAGGGAATCCAGTTGGGTGATCTTACGAAAGTGGTCTCCGACTTAACGCTTCCGCTCGAAGGCGCACGCTATTCGCAGATTAGCTGGTCGACGAGTAATTCGTCAGTCGTAACCGAGCAAGGAGTTGTTACTCGTCCGGAAGCGGATGCGGGATCTGCGACGGCACAGCTTACCGCTACAGTTACGAAAGGCGACGAGACAGGGACGAGAGTATTTACAGTTAACGTGCTTCCTTCTCAGCTTTCCGAACTTGCAGCGCGTTACGAATTCGAAGACAATTTAACGGAATCGCTGGATGGCTTCGGTGCAGGTACGATTACTGGCAACAGGATCGATAATACAGGCGGCGCAATTACGTATGAAGCTGGAATGTACGGCGATGCGGCGGCATTCGACGGCAGTTCCGGCGTCAAGCTGCCTAACGGGCTCATCGCGAGCAACAGCTATTCCGTCTCGTTATGGTTGAGGCCAGAGACGTTAAATACGTATACGTCTGCGTTCTTCGGGGCAAGAGACGGCAACAACTGGATCAGTCTTCTGCCGCAAGGTCCCGTCGGCAATCAGACGATGTTATGGTCGGGCAGCACCGAATGGTACGACGTGACTGCCGGATTAACGATTAAGGCACAGCAGTGGTCGCATATTGCCTTCACGGTAGAGAGCGGCACCGCCAAGCTGTACGTGAACGGAATACTGAAATACAGCGGCACGGGTTTCCCCGATATTTTCACGGGCAATGACGGCTCGTTCAGCCTTGGGGTGAACTGGTGGGATACGCCGTATCGAGGTCTGATCGATGATCTTCGGATTTATGAAGGCATTTTAACGCAGCAAGAGGTTCATGAGCTGGTATTCGATTCTAGCGTTGTGGTCGAGAGCGTTCAGCTCGGCTTTACCGACAAAAAAGTATTCGCCCTAAATACGTATACGCCGTCTGGCGTATCGGTATCCCCGATAAACGCAGGCAATCAGCAGCTGCTGTGGAGCTCGGAGGATGACACCGTCGCAACGGTTGACGCTGACACAGGAACGGTAACGGCTGTTCAAGCCGGCTTCGTGGTCATTACGGCAACTGCGACAGACGGCAGCGGGGCATCCGCATCCTATACGTTGGAGGTTGTCGATGAAGCGATAGCCCATTACAGCTTCGAGGGCGATTTGACTGATGAACAAGGCGGCTCGTCAGGTACGATAACGGGCAATAAGGCGGACAATACGGGCGGAGCGATCACCTATGACGACGGCGTCTCCGGTCAAGCCGCAGTGTTCAACGGCAGCTCGGGCATACGTCTGCCGAACGGCCTCATTGCAAGCGACAGCTATACGGTTTCGATGTCCGTATATGTCCAGCAGGGAAGCCAGTATACGCCAGCATTTTTCGGGGCTCAGTCGGGCAACAGCTGGATCAGTCTCGTGCCGCGCGGTCCTGGCAGTTCGCAGCCGACGATGTTATGGTCCGGCACGTCATGGTACGACGCGAGCACGGGCATACAGATTCCGATCGGGGAATGGGCACATGTTGCGTTCACGGTTGAAGACGGACGCATTACGGTTTATGTAAACGGCGAAGCGAAATTCACGGGAACGGGCTTCCCTGATGTATTCACATCGAATGACGCGGTGTTCGCGCTAGGCGTCAATTATTGGGATACGCCGTTCACCGGCATGATCGACGAGCTTCTTATTTATAACGCGGCGTTATCAGCCGAGCAGATTGCGGAGCTGGGAGCAGCAGCGCCGTAATACAAATAAGCAACGCCCCGAATCGGATTCGGGGCGTTGTTTATTTGTTTGGTTTCGCTCGGAGCCTCGGTGCAAGATAAGGGACCGATGCCTTGTTGGTCGATGTGTTCCTTTTCGTTGCCCTCTTCCTTTTTGATCTCCTGCTGGCAAGTATTTGTACAGCGTCCTGGTTAGTCGTCTCTTCCTCTTCCTCAGTCGATTCTCCGGCGCCGGTAGTGGTGGTGGAGGTGTCGTTCACCCTCAGTATTTTCGAATTGCCAAAGATGATCTTGCCTTCATTCTTCACGATGACGACCTTCCCGATCCAGCAAAAAAACATAGAGAGCAGCATCCCTTCCTAAGGTTTGCCCTGCGCCAGTCAACCGCGCACAGCTCGTTCTCTCTCCATGCTATGTTCGGTCATCGGTGGCGGCGTTGGCGAATGAACGGGATACATACGCCCGATTTGAGCAACTAGCTCTAACTATCCGCGTTGAAGGCTGCGATATTCCGAAGGTGATTGCCCGACAATTTTTTTGAAGACGGCATTGAACGAGTCGATATCGCGATAGCCCACAAGCTCGGCGATGACGCTCACTTTATGCGACGATTCGCGAAGCAGCTCGCAGCTCTTATGGATGCGCGCATTTTGCAAATAAGAGCCAAACGACTGACCGGAATGCTTCGCGAATAATCGCTGCAAATGTCGGTTGCTCCATCTGGACATATGAGCCAAATCGGACAGCGTGATTGGTTCCGAAAGATGCTGCTCGATATACTGAATGACGCTCGTAAAATCCGTAGCATCGACCATCCTCTTATCCGCTTCTCCGTATTTCAGCCTATATACCGTAATGACCAATTGGCCGACAAGCGAGAGCAGCATCGTAGCCGATCCCACGCTTGGCACGGACATTTCTCTATACAGTCGCTGCATGATGCTTTCAGCCGATCCGTCACGATCGAACACTTTGAAGTAAGAGGAAGTGTTGATCTTTTCGTTGCTGCCGAGCGCTTCTAAATGTTCTAGAACAGGTCGATCCAGCAAAATAGGCGATAGTCGCCCGATCATGCGGGTATCGAATAAGCAATTGTAGACGATGAGCGGCTCGCTGGCCGAGTCGGGCGTGCTTGGACGAAACACATGCGAGACGCCGACAGGTATGACGTATAACATGCCTTTATGAACGGAGAAGGTCTCATTCTCGATATGATGATAGCCCCTGCCTTGAGCCACATAACAATATTCAATGAATTCATGCGAGTGAAACGGAACGTGGAAGTCCTCGGTCGCTCGATTAACGAACAGATGCAAATGGTTTTGCAAATAGTGCTCATTTTTGAAAAGCTCAGTCGTTCGGTTCATTTGCGCTCCCCCTCTTGCATAGATGGCGTAATCTCAGGGATATGATGTCTTCATTGGCGGGTGAATGCGAGACAACGATCCTTATAATTATAAATTGAAAGCGTATAAAAAATCTATGTGAGGGAGTCGTTCACATGTTCCAAATAACCAAACTTCGTTGTGAGTACAAAGAAAATCCAATCGGCATCGACTGGTCCGTTACTCCGCGTATTAGCTGGCAGCTGTTGTCCGACGAAAGAGATTGCGTGCAAGAAGCCTATCAGATTCAAGTAGCGGGAGGCAGCTCTTTCGATAACGTCTTATGGGATTCCGGCAAAATAAACTCGGCACAGTCCATCCATGTCGAGCTGAATCAATTGAAGTTAGAAGCGCGTAATCGGTACTATTACCGCGTTCAGGCATGGAATGCGAAGGGCAATGGAACGGATTGGTCGACTGCCGCCTTCTTCGAAACGGGGCTCGCGGATGCAAGCCAGTGGCAGGCGGAGTGGATTACCGCACCGCAGCAGCTAATGCCGCAGAACGACGACCGCTCGCCGCAGCTTCGCACGTTCTTCGAGGTGAACGGACGCATCGCAAGTGCGCGAATATACGTAACGGCGCTTGGTCTGTACGAGTTGGAGCTGAACGGCGAGCGCGTAGGCGATCATTATTTTACGCCGGGCTGGACCAGTTACTGGAATCGTCTGCAATATCAAACCTATGACGTGACCGGATTGCTGAAGGACGGGGAAAATGCGCTTGGCGCGTTGCTCGGCAGCGGCTGGTATAAGGGCTACCTTGGTTTTCGACAGCAGAAGAATATATACGGCCCGAACCGGGCGTTGCTGCTGGAGCTTCATATTCGATATGAAGACGGCTCGGAGCAGCATGTATTATCCAATGACAGCTGGCAGGCTGCGGAAAGCGCGATTCTAATGTCGGACATCTACATGGGCGAGCAATACGATGCGCGGCTGGAGCTCGATTGGACGAATCGTTCGCAGGACGGGTGGCAGCAAGCGGTGACCATTAACCATTCGAAGGACATCATCGTCGCGCAGGAAAATGTTCCGGTCACGAAGATTGAAAGGCTGAAGTCGATCGAGCTGCTCACGACGCCGAAGGGCGAGCTCGTTCTCGATATGGGACAAAATATGGTTGGCTGGCTGAGCTTCACGGTACAGGGAGAGGCAGGCCGAACAGTCGAGCTGGTGCATGCAGAGGTGCTCGATAGCGAAGGAAACTTCTACCGGGACAATATGCGTACGGCCGAGCAGCGTGTTCGCTATACGCTGAAGGGCGGAGAGAAAGAGACTTACGAGCCGCATTTCACTTTCCAAGGATTTAGATATGTGCTGCTGACGGGATTCGGCGACGATGTGCAAGCGGATGATTTTACAGGCGTTGTGCTGCATTCGGAAATGGAGCGTACGGGGGATTTTGAGTGCTCCGATCCATTGGTCAATCAATTGCATCACAATATTTTATGGGGGCAGAAAGGCAATTTCCTCGACGTGCCGACCGACTGTCCGCAGCGCGATGAGCGGCTTGGCTGGACTGGCGATGCGCAGATGTTCGTCCGTACGGCCTCGTATTTGATGAACACGGCGCCGTTCTTCACGAAGTGGCTGCGGGATTTGAAGGTGGATCAGACACCTGAGGGAGGCATTCCGTTCTTCATACCGGATCTGCAGCGGTCGTATACGGAAGATTCGCTCGAGAAGAACCATTCCTCTGCCGCTTGGGGAGACGCGGCGACGATCTGCCCGTGGACGATCTACGAGATGTACGGCGATACGAGACTTCTGGCCGACCAGTACGACAGCATGAAGAAGTGGATTTCCTATATGCATGAACAAGGCAGCAATCCGTACCTTTGGAATACAGGCTTCCACTTCGGCGATTGGCTGGGTCTCGATTCCAAGCCGGACAGCTATATCGGGGCAACGGACAGAGATTTGATAGCTACCGCTTTTTACGCCTACTCGACTGAGCTGACACGGAAGGCGGCAGAAGTGCTTGGCCATTCGGAGGATGCGGAATATTACCGCGATCTGCACGGGCGAGTAGTCGGCGCATTCCAAAGCGAATTCGTTACGCCGTCCGGCAGGCTGGCGGTATCGACGCAAACAGCGCAGGTGCTTGCTCTGAAGTTCGGACTTGTGGAAGGCGCAGCCAAGGAGCGCGCGGTGTTGAAGCTGAAGGAGCTGCTCGCCGAATCGGGCGATCACTTGACGACGGGCTTCGTCGGGACGCCATATCTCAATCCCGTTCTTACCGAGAACGGTCATAACGAGCTGGCGTATAAGCTGTTGTTCCAGCAAGATTACCCTTCTTGGCTGTATCAGGTGACGAAAGGCGCGACGACGATCTGGGAGCATTGGGACGGCATCAAGGAGGACGGCAGCTTCTGGAGCACGGACATGAACTCGTTCAACCATTACGCCTACGGCGCAATCGGCGAATGGTTGTACCGTTACGTCGCAGGGATCGGAACGGATGAAGCGTTGCCTGGCTTCAAGCGGGTTCATATCAAGCCGCAGCCTGGTGCGGGGCTGGACTTCGTGCGGGCGAGCGTGGAATCTATGTATGGCAATGTAGCATCTTCCTGGACACGGAAGGAGGACGGCGTGATGGAGGTGCAGGTCACTGTGCCGGCGAACACGACCGGTGTTGTCGTTCTGCCGGGGGCGAAGCTTCAAGGCTTGCAGGAAAACGGCGTGCCTGCTGAGCAGGCGGCTGGCATCCACCAAGTGTCGGCTGCCGAGGATGGCGCGGGTGTCCAGGTGGAGCTAGGCTCTGGCAGCTACAGCTTCACGTATCTTTCTTGAAGGGAAACCGACATGGACTGGAGACAGAGGATTTATGATACGGCGGCAGAGATTGCCGAATCGTTTGAGGCTGATCCAAGAGTTGTCTCCATTGCGATCGGAGGAAGCATCGGTAGACGGCAGGTATGGAAGCATTCCGACCTTGAGCTATGCTTAATCGTTGAGGAGCCGATCAGCGAGTTGTCAATTGGATTTCATACAGGCAAATGAGGCAACTTTGGAGGAAATGAGCAAAATGGGGGAATTAGGCTGTATGATTTCCACTCAAAGGTACTTGTTCTGTCTGCTGCAGGCTATTTGGCTGGAGGATTTCCACTCAACATAGTGACAACGATCGGATGAAGGGTTGTCCTAAAGCGGCAAGTCACGTTGCCGAAGAAGTAGATGCCTGCGTTGAACGCGAAGAGTCCTACAGCAGCAGGATGATCGAAGATAGCAGCGGACGCCGCTGCCAGCAGCGATTCGCTTATTTTGCCAACCATATCGAGTCCGAACAAAAATAAGAAGAATGAAGCACCTCACTTAACAGTGAGGTAAAACTCACTATAATCATCGGATCAGATGCCATACACACAAAATAGTGAGGCAATTCTCATCTGCCGTGAACCTAGATTCACGAGCAGTGAGTTTTGCCTCACTATTTGTTTGTTATACCGTATATTGGAGCTGAAATAGTGAGTTCAACTCACTATTACTGATATTTGCCTCATACAAAAGGCGAATATGGAGCCGCTCGTCAGATCGTTAGTTCGCTTTCGTCTGCAGACGGATCACGTTCCAAGAAGCTTTCGCAAGCTGCGCTTTCACTCGTCCGTTGTCGATGGAGGAGCTGCCGCCGCTGCGAGGGGCGACATTGTTCGGGTTCTCTTTCGTATTTACGGCCATAAGGTCGTTGCTCTCCAGCACGATATGCTCGATCAAGCTGACTGGGCCGAAGCTGCGGAGGTCGACGTCCAGCTCCATGTTCTCGCCAAGATGGCGGTTAACGGCGAAGATCGTCACTTCTCCAGTCTCCTCATTGTGCACGCTGATCGCTTCCAGGTAAGGAACATCCGTGTAATCCTTGGAATCATACTTCGGCGAAGAGGTAATGGCATGCAGGACGGTTCCTCTGCCGTAAACCGAAGCATGAAGGAACGGATAATAAGTCGTTTGCAGCCAGAGAGGTCCGCCGTTCTCGGTCGTAATTGGCGCGATGACATTAATCAGTTGAGCAATACATGCCATTTTTACGCGATCCGCGTGCTTCATGAGCGTTATCAGATAGCAGCCAACCGCGAGTGCATCCGCATGTGTGTATACGTCCTCGAATTCCGGCGGTGCTACTTGCCACCGCTCATCCGCGCGGCTTGATCCAATCGTGTTCCAAACGTTCCACTCATCCAGCGAGAGCATGATCTTCTTCTTGCTCCGCTTCTTCGCTTTCACGTAATCGCAGATCGATGCTACGCTGTCGATGAATGCGTCAAAGTTCAGCGAGCTGGCAAGGAAGTTGGCCGTAT
The DNA here is from genome assembly GCF_056396205.1 of Paenibacillus sp. 05T425. Lineage (NCBI taxonomy): Bacteria > Bacillati > Bacillota > Bacilli > Caryophanales > Paenibacillaceae > Paenibacillus > Paenibacillus sp. 05T425. The sequence goes on along the minus strand of NZ_JBFTLA010000001.1, from coordinate 29,724 downwards.
CGCCCGCATTGTTGTTGTAGTAAGCATGCAGAGACAGATAGTCGACGGTATCATAAGTCAGATCAAGCACAGTCGCTTCCCAGTCGGCGAACGTACTCATGCCGCTGGATGAACTGCCGCAAGCGACCAGCTCGATCGAAGGATCGACCCAGCGCATTGCTTTGCCGGTTTCATTGGCTAGACGGCCGTATTCAACGGCTGTTTTGGCGCCAATCTGCCAAGGGCCGTCCATTTCGTTGCCCAGACACCATGTTTTGAACTTGTGGGGATCCTTGTAGCCATGTGAGATACGAAGGTCGCTCCAGTACGAACCGGAAGGATGATTGCAATATTCGACGAGGTTTCTTGCCGCATCGATACCGCGCGTGCCGAGATTGACGGCCATCATGACCTCCGAGCCGACCAGCTTAGCCCAATCGGCGAATTCATTCGTACCGACCTCGTTCGTCTCCGTCGTCCACCAAGCAAGGTCTAGCAGCCGCTTCCGTTCGGACTTCGGACCGACGCCGTCTTCCCAGTTATAGCCTGATACGAAATTGCCGCCCGGGTAACGAATGATCGGAACTTGCAGAGCGCGAATGGCTTCGATTGCATCGCGGCGGAAACCGTTCTCGTCAGCTGTCGGATGCCCCGGCTCGTAGATGCCGCCGTACACAGCGCGTCCTAGATGCTCGATGAATGATCCGTAGAGTCTTGGATCCACGGGCGATATAGCAAAATCTTTATCGATTAGCATAGTTGATTTCAGGGACATAATCATGCATCCTCCTAAATATTGAATAAAGTAAAATACGAATCCTAAAAGATTGAATTAACAATTAATATGTATCATAATGAATTAAATGTTTCAATACGATTCGTTAGGATTAACTAAATTGCGTATTCTAAAGGGGCGATAAAATCCATGTATCTGTCGACAAACGCCGCTTCGCTTCAGGTGTATGAAGCGTTGGCAAGTGAGGTCAGACTGCATATAATCGATAAGCTGTTCATAAGGGAAATGCATATTAAGGAGCTGGCGTCCGAGCTATATCTAAGCAATGCGATTGTGAGCAGCCATGTGAGCAAGCTGGAGAAGGCGGGAATCGTCGGCAGCAAAATGAGGCGGGTAGGCGGGGGGACGTATAAGTATTGCTTCGTGAATACGGCTTTCATGCAAATACAGCTCACTCCTGCCAAACAAGCCTCGGGCGGCTATGAGGAAGTGTCCGTTCCCGTCGGCCATTATACCGATTACGAGGCATGGCCGACCTGCGGTATCGCAACAACAGAGAGAATGATCGGCCAATACGATAACCCGGCTTACTTCATGGATCCCGAACGGGTTAACGCGGGCATTCTATGGTTTGCGCGCGGATTCGTTGAGTATAAAATACCTAACTATCTGTTCAAGGATCAGATGCTGAGAGAGATCGAGATTTCGATGGAAATCGGCTCTGAGGCTCCACATATTAACGAGCATTGGCCATCGGAGATTAGATTCTCGCTTAATGGCCAGCCAATTGGAGCATGGACAAGCCCGGGCGACTTCGGTGAAACGAGAGGAAGACTCAGCCCGAGATGGTGGCATTCGGACGTCAATCAATACGGACTGATGAAAGTATTGCGCATTAATGAGAGCGGCACGTTTATTGACGGATTGCGGATTTCAGACACCTGCATCGGGCAGCTGCAACTGGATGCCAGCCACTGGACGTTTCGACTAAGCGCGCAGGATTCCCAGCGCGGACGCGGCGGACTAACGATTTATGGCAAGGGCTTCGGCAATTATGATCAGGATATCGTCGTAAAAAGCTATTACGAATGAAGCGAGAACACCTACTCTCTATGAACCTTGAAAAGATGCATGTAAATACTATAGTTAATTTTTCGCTATAATTAGAGAGATGTTAAAACTATTTGTTAAAGCCCTAACGATTTGTTCGTCCGTTATGGAGGCGATGAATTTGGCATAAGGCGCTGAACACGGCAAAAAGAAACGGGCGAAACGGCATCACTCGCAGTCGGATTGGCGAGCAGGTCGCGGTTCATGGCTGAGCATGATCAGCTTCGATACGAATGAGAGATTACAGGGTTGTTCCATGAGGTACTCATGGAGCAGCCCTTTTTTTTTTCGGAGCAGAAGCCAGCCATCGTCGAAAATTACAATAAATATCGCCGAATTGTTATATTCCCGTTTTTTTGAGGCGCTTACAATTAACTTATGAAAGCGGTACAACGTGCAAGGCGAAGCGGTCTTCATGGCCGCCTTCCAGTACCCGAACTGCATCTTAGGGATTGTAAGAAAGGAATGTTTTGCTGTGGATAATTATAGTACTGCCAGTGTTGAAAGCGTCACCAAAATAGTAAAACGAAAGGACCCGAAATGGGGGCACACATGGAGAGAGTATAAGAAAAGCAAATATTTGTTTTTTATGCTTATCCCGGTCATCCTCTGGTACGGGGTCTTCCATTACGGCCCTTTATACGGCATATTGTTAGCTTTCAAGGACTTCAGTCCACGGCTCGGGATCATCGGCAGCCCGTGGGTCGGTCTGGATCATTTCAAATTTCTGTTCTTCCAATCGCCCGACTTCATGCGCATATTCCGAAATACGCTGCTGATTAGCTTCTACAACATCATCTTCGGTTTTCCTGCGCCGATCATACTCGCGTTATTGTTGAATGAGCTGCGCTTCAAAATGTTCAAGCGGATCGCCCAGTCGATCTCGTACATTCCCCACTTCTTCTCGTGGGTCGTTCTCTCCGGAATTATCATCGTCATGCTGTCGCCATCGGAAGGGCCAATCAACTTTCTGATGAAGATGGTAGGTCTTGAGCCGATTTATTTTCTGGCCGATACGAACTACTTCCGCGCTACGCTCGTAGCGACGAACATATGGAAGGAGATCGGATGGGGGACGATTATTTATTTGGCCGCGCTGTCCGGCATCGATCCTACGTTGTACGAAGCTGCTGTTATCGATGGCGCTAACCGCCGAAAGCAAATATGGTACATTACGATACCTTCGCTGCTTCCGGTCATTACCATTATGTTCATTCTGTCGCTCGGCGGCATCCTGAACGCGGGCTTCGATCAAATATTCAACCTTTACAACCCGGCCGTCTATGAGGTCGCCGACGTTATCGACACCTACGTGTATCGAGCAGGTATCCTGGGAGCTCAGTTCGGGCTTACGACCGCGGTTGGATTATTCAAAAATGTCATCGGCATTATGCTGGTGCTGTCAACGAATTACGTCGTGAAGAAATTGGGACAAGAAGGCGTCCTGTAGCCAGGCGCATGGAAGGAGAAACCAACATTGAAACCAACTGTAGGCGAAAATATTTTTCAAACCGTGCTCGTCATTTTCTTTCTGGTGTTATGCGCCGTTACGATCTATCCGTTCCTTCATCTTACTTCCATCTCCTTGAGCTCGCCGGCGGAAGCCAGCCGGTTCGGCTTCCATCTCTATCCGAAGGATATTGACCTGACCGCTTGGAATCAGGTGATGTCGCAGAAGAAGATTTGGATAGGCTTCGGTAACTCCGTCTTCCGGACGGTGGTCGGAACGATACTAACCTTGATCGTAATGTCGCTCTGCGCTTATCCGTTATCGCGTACATATTTGCCGCACCGCAGCTTCTATACGATGATCATCCTCTTCACGATGTTTTTCGGCGGCGGCATTGTGCCGACGTACCTGCTGATGAAGTGGCTCGGTCTGATGGACTCGCTGTGGGTGTACATTTTGCCAGGACTCGTTCCTACATTCTCAATGCTTGTCCTGCGCAACTTCTTCATGTCGATACCAGCTGAGCTTGAGGAATCGGCCAAGATTGACGGCGCTAATGATATCCGCATCTTATTCGGCATCGTGCTGCCGCTTTCGAAGCCGGTGCTCGCAACGCTGGCGTTATGGACGGCCGTCGGTCACTGGAATGCCTGGTTCGACGCTGTGCTGTACATTTCCGATCAAGGCAAGCAAGTCCTGCAGTTTTTCTTAAGGGAAATCGTCATCACGAACTCCGACGCGGAGACGCTTGGCCGATCCGCGATCGCGAACACGAGATACGAATCCTCTATTAAGGCGGCCACCGTTATGTTCGCCGTGCTGCCAATCTTGGTCGTCTATCCGTTCCTGCAAAAATATTTCGTCAAAGGAACGATGATCGGCTCGCTGAAAGGTTGATTCGGTTTACTCGGGGGCACTCGCTGTCCCCGTTTAAATAAATGAGTTGCTTAAACATAAAAAGGGAGGAAGTAAAAGAAATGAAACAAGGCTTGAAGCTAGGCATCGCAATCATGCTATCGTTCTCGCTGCTTGCGGCAGGATGCTCGTCCAATGGAAATGGCGGCAATAATAACGGCAGCGCTCCGTCGAATGCAGGCGGGGAGACTAACGCTCCGAAGGAAGAAGCGCCTGTTGAAATTACGTTCGCTGGATCGACGTGGGACGTGCCGACGGAAGACGGCAACTACGTTCAGAAATATCTCGAAGAGAAATACAACGTGAAGATTATCAACATGCGCGTTACGGACGAGAACTTGAAGCTGAAGATTGCAGCTAACGAGGTGCCTGATATTTTCCCGCAATCGCCGACTGAGACCGACATGGTCAACTGGGCTAGACAAGGCGTTATTGCAAGCATTTCCGTCGATGAAATCAAGCAATACATGCCTACTTACATAGCGGACGTGGAGTCCGTGGAGCCGAAAGCATGGGACGTAGGTCTCGTCGACGGCAAAAACTACGGCATTCCGCGGGTTTGGCTTAACGGCTCGACAGGGTTCATTCCGCTCTATAACAAAGCATGGCTGACTAAGATCGGCTACAGCGAGGCGCCGAAGACGATCGAAGAGTTCGAAGACGTGCTGACCAAGTTCCGCAACGACGATCCGGACGGCAACGGGCAGAAGGATACGTACGGCATGAGCGGTCGCGGCAAAAACGCCAGAAACCAGCTGTTCAACCCGATCTATGCGGCATTCGGCGTCAATCCTTACGTGTTCTCTGCTGCAAGCGACGGCACGATTACTTGGGGCGGCATCTCCGATCAAGCGCTCGAAGCGACGAAGCTGCTTAACAAATGGTACAATGCCGACTTGATCGATCCTGAATTCATGACGGACGACAATAGCCTTATGGGCCAGAAGTTCAATAGCCAAAAAATCGGCATCAACGATACGAACATGTACCACCATCTGTTTGGACAATTGCAAACGTTCAAAGACAACGGCATCGAACCGGCTTACGGCAAAGGCTTGATCGGCCCGGCTGGCAAATCGATGGGGCTATCGAACGGCGCTTTGCAAACGCCGCTTCTGCTCGGCGCGCAAGTAGAGAAGGATGAGAAGAAACGAATCAAAATCCTGCAAATTCTTGAAGAGATCGCAATGAACGACGAGACGTACTTAGCTACTGCATTCGGCGAGGAAGGCGTCTCCTATGAAATGAAGGACGGCGTTCCCGCTTTGATCGAGCCTTACCTGTCGGATAACAACAAGCGTTACGAGATGGGCATCGGCGGCTTCTATAACCCGCTTATCGAGAGAGCCGTGACGACTTGGAAGTTCCATATGCCGCAGGAGAAGCTTGATTTCAAAGCACTGTTGACCCAAGGCTTCGAATTGATCTCCGACGTGCTTGGACCGACGGTGCTTGAGAGCAAAGGCAAGTACAACGCCAACTTGTCGGCGCTGCAGGACGAATTCTACACGAAGGCGATTATCGCCAAAAACGCAGCCGACGTGGAGAAGCTGTTCGCGGATTTCAAAGCGCAATGGCTGAAAGCCGGCGGCCAAGAAATTCTCGACGAGGCGACGAAAGTGTATCAAGAGCGCCGTGCGGCAAGCAATTAATTTCTAAACGATAGGGTGAAAAGCTCATTCTTCCGCAATCGCGGAAGGGTGAGCTTCTTCTCGGTATTGCATGGACGAATTCAATGATGGCGCATAGATGATGCTTTATTTTTCTGTTATTCTATTAATAGAAATTGCAAGCGTTATCATGAATGCAGCAGGGTTGAAGGTGGTAGTGGTAGCCTATGAGATTGTTAATAGCGGATGACGATGATTATACAAGAGAAGGGCTCAAGGAAAGCATCGACTGGGAGCAATACGGCATTCATGACGTGCTGCTCGCGGGAGACGGCGCGGAAGCGCTGCGGATGTGCACGGTTCATCGGCCGGATATCGTGCTGACCGACATTCGGATGCCGAAGCTGAACGGTATCGAGTTCGCCGAGAAGCTGTCCCTGAAGTCACCGGGCAGCATATTGATTTTTATGAGCGGTTACATGGATGTCGAATATTTGCGCAGCGCCATCAAACTGTCGGCTGTGGAATATATTGAGAAGCCTATTAAGCTGGCAGACGTGGAGCAAGCCATACTGAAGTCCGTTCGTGCACTGGAGGAGAAGCAGGCGCAGAGCTCCGTTTACAAGCAGAAGAACGAGTTGGTGAGACAGAAGCTGGCGGGCTTACTGCGCGACCAGCATGCGGACTTGGAGGAACTGCTAAGGCTTTGCCAAGAGACGGGTTTTCCCCCCTATAAACGATATGTTAGCTTCATTGTCGAAGCGCCTAATGCGGATTTGACATCTATAATAGGAGATTGGCGCGGCTACGGCATTGAAGTGATCGGCGAGCAGTTGGATCGCAAGCTTTGCTTTATCATCGTGGCTTGTCAAAACGATGAATATAAACAGCTCTATTCCATAATTAATAGATGGCTTAGCAAGAACGGGGCATGTACGGTGGCCATTGGCGAGGAAGCAAGCGGAATGAATGCCATACCGGGCAGCTTCCGGACTGCGCGCAGGGCGCTAGACCGTTCCTTCTATGAGCCGGATGTGCGCTGCCTGCGCAGCAATACGGTAGAAGATACAGGAGGAAATGAATGGTATAACGGTGCGCTACCGGCTTTCTATAAATTAAGCAAGGACAATCCGGAAGGCTTAAGCGAATGGTTGGCAGAGCTGTTCGCATCGATGCGAAGGAAGCGATACCCGGCCAAGGATAAAGCGGTTTCGCTTCTGGATACGATGGCCCATTCGCTGCTTGGCGACAACCGCAAGTTGGTCGAGACGTTAGCGAACGAGCATGGCTTCGCGGAAGCCGGACACTATTTGAAGAAATGCGAGACGCTTGATAACGCCGAATTATTCATGCATGCCGTTCTATCGGTATGGATGGAGGAGAAGCGGCAATCGTCGGGGTATTCACGGCTTGTGCGGGAAGTAATGAGTTATGTTGCCGCTAATTATCGCAGCATCGATCTCGATCTTACGATGATCGCCGGCCATATGCATTTGTCGACAAGTTATTTAGGCAAGCTGTTCAAAGAAGAGACGGGCACTTCGATCAAGCAATACATTAGCGATTATCGAATCGATCTGGCGAAGAAGCTGGTGGAGAACGAGCAATACAAGATGCATACGATCGCCGAGCTATGCGGCTTCGCCAGCGCCAGCTACTTCGTCAAGGTTTTCAAGGCCGCTACCGATCTGTCTCCGATGCAGTACCGGAAGAAGAGCTGACCGATGAAGCTGATCGATTATTTGAACGATATGTCGCTGCGGAAGAAGATAATGATCTTGTTCGCCATCGTCGGCATCGTGCCGCTTATCGTTACGTTCTTCATCTCTTATGGCGAGATACGCAAGCTGGCCGTTGATGGGCAAAGCTACGCAGAGAATCAGAATTACGAGCAGATGCTCGTTACGCTATCCAAAAAGTTTTATCATTTGGAAGAGCTGACGTCGATGATTATCGTCAACAAAGATTTGAACGCGATATTGTCCAAAAAACCATCCGAGATGAAGATACCTGAACAGTTGACTGTCTTCAACAACGTTGTTGCCTATTCGCAGATCATGGAGAGCAATTCCGAGTTCGACCGCATTGTTTATTACATCAATGACGATTTCATTCTGACCGGTGAAGATACGTTGTTTCGCAGGTTAGGAGATGTAAGCGAGATGCCCTGGGTGAAGAGCGTATATGCAAATAACGGCAGGTCGGCATGGGTTGTTCGCGAAGAGCCGGAGAGCGTTCCGAGCAAATATTTGGCGCTTGGCCGCTTGCTTTGGAATCCGGCGAATCTAAGCGAGCCGGTCGGTATCGTCACGCTGAATATCGATACGAATCAAATCAGGCAAAGCTTAACGAAGTCGAATCCGCGGCAATTGGTCTATCTCGCGACGGCGGATGGAGATTTGATTGCCAGCACCGGTGAAGCCGAATACGAGGAGATGCATCTGCCGGAGCCGATAGACAGCGGCGGAGCATTCAAGGGCGTGTCGCTTGCAAGCGGCACTTATTTGGCGCGCGGGCAGAAGATCGGCAACACGAATCTGTATCTCGTTACCGTCCTATCGAACGAGGCGGCGACTGAAGCGATTCACAACATCCGGACGCAGGTGCTGTCTACGTACGCCATTATTACATTGATTATATTGATCGTTATTTTTCCGGTGGCGAAGTCGATTACGCGCAGAATATTGCTGCTCATGAACAGGATGAGCCAGGTTCGCCAGGGCAGGCTGAACGAGCTTGACATTTCGCCGAGCAAGGACGAGGTTGGACAGCTAATTTCCAGCTATAACTATATGATAGGCAGCTTGCAGGAGCTTCTTGCGGAGCAATTCAAGCTGGGACAAGAGAAGAACGAAGCGGAGCTTAAGGCGCTGCAGTCCCAGATCAATCCGCATTTTCTATATAATACGCTCGATATGCTGAACTGGATGGCGCAGAAGGGCGAGCGCGAAAATATTCAGCAAGTCGTCTACGCGCTATCAGGCTATTATCGACTTATTCTCAACAAAGGGGAGGATTTCGTCACGGTAAGGGACGAGGTTCGCCTCAGCGCCATTTATATGGATATTCAGATGAAACGTTTCAGAAACCGGATCCAGATAGATTTCGATGTCGCGGAAGAAGCAATGGACTGTCTTATTCCGAAAATAACGCTGCAGCCGCTCGTCGAGAATGCGATCATTCACGGCATCTCCGAGAAAGAGGACGGAACGGGCGTCATTCGAATTACGGGCGCTATCGTGAATGGCCGCCTACTGGTAGAAGTGAAGGACGACGGCGTCGGCTATCGGCGTGAGGATCAGCCGCAACGCAAGCACAAAGGCAGCGGCTACGGCGTCCATAATATCGAGAAGAGGCTGGAGCTGTATTTCGGCCAGCCCGCGACTTTGCGGTTCAGCAGTATCGCTGAAGGCGGGACATGCGTCACGATCGACGTTCCTGCCGTGAGAAGCGGACCGGAATAACGAAAGGAGGGAATCGAATGGGAATTGCCGAATTGCGAAAAATTGGGCTGTCGCTGCTAGTCATCGGTATTGCCATTGTCATGTCCGCGTGCTCGGACCGGAAGCCGGATGCTGCGTCCGAGCAGCGTAGCGAGGCTGGGGAAGTGATACAGACAGACGTTGTGGAGCTTAAGGCGGTTACGATGGGCACAGAGCCTGCCAGCGGCATGGACAGCTTCTACAAGCAGCTCGACGCCATGACGATCGATGATCTCGGCATCACCGTTCGGTTCGTCTTCATTCCTTGGGGCGAGGAGAAGAACGAGATCGGCAGGGCCATTGCGACGAAGGAATACGATCTCTACGTCGGGGGCTTCTGGACTGACTTCAAGCAATACGCGAAGCGGAACGCCTTCGTCGATCTCGCGCCGATGCTGAACGAGGTGCCGGCGCTCGCGGAGCATTACGGCGACGTGTTGGAGCGAGCGATGCTGGATGGTAAGTTATACGGTATTCCATCCTTTGGCAAGCCGGGTGCCGGATATCAAGGCGTGCTCTACCGCGAGGATTTGCGTCAGCAATGGGGGCTTCCGGTCATGGATAGCTTCGAGGCGCTGGAACAATATTTATACAAAGCGAAGGAGCAATACCTGGGCACGCCGATGATCAACGACAAAAGGTACGGTGATCTGCTATGGCAAATGCTGGCAGGGGGCGACTACTACACGATCGTAAACGATTATGCGGTAGCGCCGGTGAAAGATCCCTACAAGGTCATGAGCAAGTATGACACGCCGGAATACGAGCAGATCGTACGCAAAGCGAAGCAATGGTACGAAGACGGCGTTGTCGACCGGGATATCCTTGCTTCCCAAGGCAACGAGACGAGCAAGACGTTCGAGCTCATGAAGGCCGACAGGAAGCCGCTTGAATTCAGCAACCATTTCGGCGCGGTATCCGGCAACTATATCGACGTATTGAAAGCGAGGTATCCTGAGCAGCAGTTCGGCTGGTTGGACATTGGGTTCGACTTATACCCGGAGACGGTCTTCCTGCCGAAGGTATCGGTCGATTCGTCGAGCATGATCTCGATCGGCTCGAACTCGTCCTATCCGCAATTGGCGCTGAAGTTTCTGGAGAAGGCGCATACCGATCAGTCGTATTACGATCTGCTCATGTACGGCGTTGAAGGCGAGAACTACAAGCTGGACAACGGAAGGGTATCCTATGAGGGAATACCGGAGCAGAACCGTAAGCCGGGATGGACGGGACTGACGGACGGCTATATGTCTTATCCGTCCAAAGCGCCTGGTGAATGGCAGTCTATCATCGACAAGCTGACGGTAACGGAAGGGCCGAAGCTCGCGGAAGCGAACGGCATCGATCCGTATGAAGGCTTCATCTTCGATACGTCCGTTGTTTCGGAAGAGCTGGAGCGATTGGAGAAGATCAGGCAAGCTTACGTGCAGCCGCTTTCCGTCGGCGTAAGTGTCGATATCGACAGCGAGCTTGCCGAGATGAGGAGTGAGCTGAAGGATGCAGGTATGACGGAGTATCTGAACGCGCTGCAATCGCAGCTCTACTCGTACGCCGCGTCGAGGTCGGCAAGGCGATAAGCCGGTCATAAAACGCATAACCCTTTGGGGCAATACTGAGATGGAGTTGTTTCATCATGATGAAATAAGGGCTGCACAGGCAAGTCGAATATGACCTGCCGGGACAGCCGCAACGCTATCCGTTCAACTTGCTCTACTCGTGAATTTCCGTCAACAGCTTGCCGAGCGCATCAAGCGCTTGCTCTTCCTGCTCGCCGTCAATTTCAAGCGTCACTTCCTCGTTTGCAGCGATACCGAGCGTAAGCATGCTCAGCGAGCTTTTGCCGTTTACTTTTTTGCCTTTATTGATAAGGGTGATCTTGCAAGGAAAGGTGCTTGCGGTTTGCACGAATGTTTTGGTCGGACGGACATGAAAGCCCGTCGGATTAAGAATGGTGAAGGTTTTGCTGACCATTATGAATTCACTCCGTTTCTCATCTGTTCTACAAGTTGCGTAATTTCTTGCGTGCTGCGCATCCGAAGCGCTTGATCGGCATAACCGGACCAGTGCGCTTGATCAAGCTGGCCAATGAGCTCCCTTGATGGGAGGATGGAACCGGCGCTCATGCTGAATTCATGCAGGCCAAGACCAAGCAAGAGCGGAATAGCCGTAGCGTCGCCCGCCATTTCGCCGCACATGCCGACCCATTTGCCTTCCGTCTCCGCCGCTTGAATAACGAGACGAATCAAGCGCAGCAAGGAAGGGTGCCAAGGCTGGTACAGATAGGCCACGTTTTCGTTCATGCGGTCAGCAGCCATTGTATATTGAATCAAATCATTCGTTCCAATACTGAAGAAATCGACTTCCGGAGCGAACAAGTCGGCAGAGACGGCTGCGGCCGGAATTTCGACCATCATGCCTACTTCGATATGCTCGGCCAGCTGTACGCCTTCGGCGATTAGCTTCTGTTGTTCTTCCGCGAGCAGCCGCTTGGCCTCCAGCAGCTCTTCGAGCACGGCGATCATCGGGAACATGATTTTCAGGTTGCCGTAACGGCTTGCCCGAAGCAGCGCCCGCAACTGCGTGCGGAACAGGTCCTGTCTATCCAGACAGAGACGAAGCGCCCGAAGTCCAAGGAAGGGATTGCTTTCCCTCGGAAGATCCATATACGGAAGCTCTTTATCGCCACCGATATCCAGCGTCCGGATAACGACCGGCTTAGGGCTCATTTTCTCAAGCGCATATTTGTAGCTGGCGAACTGCTCCTCCTCCGTAGGAAGAGAATTGCGGCCCATATATAAAAATTCCGTGCGGAAAAGTCCGATGCCTTCGGCCCCGTTGTCGATGGCCTTTTGAATATCCTCCAGTTTACCGATATTAGCCGCAAGCTCGACCTGCTTGCCGTCACTGGACAGCGTCGGCTGATCCTTCAGCTTCGCCAATTCGATTTTTCGCTGATCGTCCTGTTGCTTCTTTACTTGATAAGTTTCAAGCTCATTGGTAGTCGGATTAATAAGGATGAGTCCTTCATTAGCATCCATGATCACGACGGTATTGTCCGGTACGGCATAAATCGCTGCGCCTGCACCTACGATTGCGGGTATTTCCAGCGAGCGGGCCATAATGGCGGAATGAGAGGTGCGGCTGCCGACCTCGGTAATGAATCCGCGAACGAGAGCCAGATTAAGCTGGGCCGTATCCGAAGGAGTCAGATCCCGTGCAACAATAACGCATTCTTCTGTTAGATTGGCCAAGTCCATATGCGGAACACCTCGCAAATGACTCATTATTCGGCTCGAAATGTCCTCTATATCAACCGCGCGTCCGCGGAGCAATTCGTCCTCCATCGATTGCAGCAGCTCAATAAAGGATTGAGCTGTTTCATGTAACGCGAATTCGGCATTAATGGCTTCATCCGTTATTTTCTCTTCAATGGCATCAATGAGATCCGGATCCTCAAGCAGCATAAGATGGCCTTCGAAAATCTCAGCTTTGTCCGCTCCAAACCGCTCTTCAGCGGCGTCCCGGATGACTTCCACTTCGCCTCGGGAGACGGCTACAGCTTCACGGAACCTTGCAATCTCCTGTTTCCCGTCCGCAACGGCAGTCCGGACCGGAACGAAGCGCTCCGAAGTAAGGAAGAAGGCGGGTGCGACCGCGATGCCGGGCGATGCGCCTATCCCTCTCAATGATTGTGTCATCGTTCGATCATTCCTTTCCGTGCCGGACCCATTGTCCCAGCTGTTGATATTGCTCCGCCGTACGCGCATGAAGAGGGCTCTGCCCGCTTAACCCCGTATACTCCGTTATCGTCTGATGAATGCCATGTTTCTTAATCGCTTCCTGCAGCTCAACGGCCTCCGGATCATCCGAATAGTCGAAGTGCAGGGCTGCTGCCATGGCGTTGGTCAAATGCGTAACGGTTATCCCGCATTGGTTAGCGAGCGAAGCCGGCCGCACAAGACGGTCTTGCGGCGATAACTTCCGAATCGGTGAGCGGCCAATCCGGACGATTTCGTCAACTAAATAAGGGTTAATGAAGCGCTCAAGTATTTGCTCGATATATTGCGAGTGCGCCGCTTCGTCGAATTGATAGGTTTGTATGAGTGCGGCACCGGACTCCTGCAGCGCTCCTCTAACCTCAGCCACGATGGTCGGGTCCTTCATCGCTTCCTGGATAGTCGTATAGCCCTTCAAGTAGCCATGATAAGCGGCGCAGCAATGTCCGGTATTGACCGTAAACAGCTTGCGCTCGATATAGGGCTCGAGCTGATCCACATAGTGGACGCCGCCGATTTCTTGATGTCCGGGCAGCACGATAGAACGATCGATCGTCCACTCATAGAATGGTTCAACCGTAACCAGCAGCGGATCCTCGTTTTGCTGAAGCGGCACGATCCTGTCTACCGCAGCGTCCGGGAAAGCGACAAGTCGGTCGGCCAGCGTCCGATCCTCAGTCGACAGGTGTTCATAGACCAAATGCTTAAGCGTCGTACTGCCGCCTAAGGCGTTCTCGCATGCAATAATATGAAGAGGCTCCCGGCTGCCCGCTAACCTAAGCTCGATTCCCTTAGCGATGGCGGCAGCAATATGCTTCAGAACCGATACACCGACGGCGGTCGTAACAAGATCGGCCTCTGCGATCGTTCTGGCGACCAAAGATAGATGTTTACCGTTAATGGCGGTAACTTGATCGACAAGAAATGTGTCAGCCTGCTCATTGGCAAGCTTGACGGTATATTGCCGCTTCATCTGCAGGAGGGAAACGAGAGCATCGTTTACATCCACGAAAGCAACCTCATACCCTGATTGATGCAGCAGCAGACCTATAAAACCTCTGCCGATATTGCCGGCTCCAAAGTGAACGGCCTTCATTCCTGCATCCCCGCTTCGAAAATAGATATGAGTTCTTCCTCCGTAGAAGCATTCATAATGCGCTGCATATCCTCTTCTTCAGACACGAGCATAGCGACGTTCGTCAAAATATTCAAATGGTCGTCACCTACCGCCGCTAAACCGATAATTAATCGAGCGGGTTCATCGCCTTCAAAGTCTACGCCTTCGGGTACAGTAAGAATAGCTATGCCTGTCGAGCGGATAAAAGCCTTCGACTCATTCGTACCATGCGGCATGGCAAGACCTCCTCCGATATAGGTGGACAGATCATCCTCTCGCTCAAGCATTTTGCCGATATATTCCGAAGGTACGTGTCCTGCGTCAACAAGCAGTTGCCCGGCCATGCGAATGGCTTCGTATTTGTCTTTCACATTTACATTCAGTTTGATTTTTTCTTTCGCTAAAATAGTCATTGCTTACTCTCTCCAATCCATTTTGTTTTTATATACTGTTCCAGCTTCTTTGATATGAAAGCTTTGATGCTTGCTTTATCGCCATTTTCCAGTATCGCAATCATTTCCGGCAGCAGCAGCATCGCGCTTATTTCGCTCAGCACTTCCAAGCTGGACTTATCCAGCTTGGAAGGTCCCAGCATCATTAATACTTGTTTAACCTTTATCGTTTCATCATCGTTAAGAAGCAGGGACTGATCGTAACGGTACAAGGCGAGCAGCGGCTCTTGAAGCCATTCGCTTCGGGTATGGATTAAGGCAAGCTCCGTATCCGGAATGACAAGACTGCCTTGCTGTTCTCTTGCCAGCAGTTGCGCAGCTATTTTCTCGCTATGGGCCAAAATGTCCGGCTTCCCAATCATCGAGATCATCGGCAGAAACTGTGTTTCTAACTTCAATCGCCGCTCCGAAATGGACAAATCATGAACGGTGAAGCTTTCGAGCAGCCGTAGGATGCTGCCGGAATATTGCTGCAGCAGTGTCAAACGATCCATTGGCGACTGTATAGACGGCTCTGACTCAGCGGCGTGAGAGAGCTTCTTTAAGGTCGTGCTCTCAATATAAGAGCGAAGCTTATCCGTTTCCTCTTGGGTAAGTAGAGGGCTGAGCTTAATGTACTGGCCTGAATCCAAAGGCAGGTCGACGGTCGATATGACCAGGTCATATTGATTCGAAGGCAGTCGTGCGGCTTCGTACCAAGAGTAATGACCCAATAATTCGATTTGCGGCAGCTTCTTCGTTATTCTTACGGCGAGCAGCTTAGATGAACCGATGCCGCTCGTACAAACGAGCACAGCTCTAATTTTTCTCGGGAATTGTTTTACGCGTTCAATGGAAGCGCCGAAATGCATAACAATATAACCGACTTCCTCGTCAGGCACGACAATTGAAGGGATAACCTCATTCACGCCTTGCCGGACCGTGGCGAATAGCTGGGCGTAATCCTTCTTAATTGGCGCCAGCATCGGATTACGTATCGCGATGCCGTCTCTAATCCGCTGAAAGGCCTTTTTTATATGTTGAATTAACCCTTCTAAGAGCGAGCGGTCTTCCAAAAGCGGTATTTGCAGATGATCCTGGGCGTAACGGATCAACAGCGTCACAGACTCGATAATTGACATATCGTCGTGATGGATCAAGAGACTGCTTTCAAAAAAAGCGTTGTTGTCGAGCAATCGGGAAAGGTATCGTTGTTCTTCTAACGGAAGCTGTATATCAAGCAGGTCCAGCAGGCTTCTTAGCAAGCCGATTTCGCCGCCAGTGCCATAATCGTCCGATAGAATCAGATGGTTGTGTTCTATTCGGGTTAACGCAACCGACAGTTTAATAAGCAGTCGGGTGTAATCGGCTTCGGATAAGTCGTTTGGCCAATCGTCGTTCAGCTCCCATAATGCCTGTTCAAGCTTCTTGAAGTTATCCTTGCCGATCATGTCTAGAAGCTGTGCCGTTACAGGATTGGTCTGCGAAACCGTATGGTCTGCGAATTGCCCGAATAAATCGGAATCGTCAAAAAGATTGAGCGCAAGCAAACTAATGAAATGACGTTTCGCTGTTTCAGGGCCAATGAGTTCAACGCCGTAGCCTCTTTTACGGACAAGGGTTAATCCTTGCTTGATAATGGATTGTTCCAGCTCATCAAGGTCGTGGCTGATGGTCGGCATCGTCACGCGCAGCTCGTGAGCGAGCGAGAACAGCTTAATGGGTTCGTCATGCTCAAGCAGTCTGCAGAGAATCAGGGCCTGCCGTTCTTCTGCCGAATATTCGAATGAATCGGTTCTGTCGAATGATTGCTTGAAGTACTCCAGTGTATCCGTGTCGGCTTCGATCCGGATGCCAAGTCCAGAAATTTTATGAAGAAGAATACCGTTTGCGGCTAACAACCGTTCAATATCGTTAAGCTCGCGATGGATCGTCCTCGTGCTCGTTCCGACGATAGCCGCTATATCGGCCACGGTGATTTCATGCTTCCGCTCGAGCAGAAGCACAATAATACGGCGCTGCCTGGTAGACGCTTTTATATGAATCATCCTCCTCCCGAGGAATGAGCATAACGCCGACATGACTCTGTCAGCGTTAGGTAGAGTAGAATTAACTTAGTCTTTGTACGAGCAAATCATACTCTGGACTTTTGAGAAAATTATCGATCGAAATATGCTCCGCATCCGGAGCCTTTTGCCGCGCGCGGTCGGTGAGCGTCTTGTGTGTAATTACGATGTCGGCATCGGCCGGAATATCATTGATTGCCGTATTAATGACCGTGATCGGTAAATCCGCAGCATTTATTTTTTTGCGTAAAATGGAAGCGCCCATCGCGCTTGAACCCATGCCTGCGTCACAGGAAAAGACGATTTTGTTTATTTTCGCCTTCGTTGGCTTCGCCGACTGCGAAACAGACGGAGCTGCCGTACCTTTGGATTCAGCTTTCATTTGCTGAACTTTGTGCGCAGCGAGCTCAAGATCGTTCTCTGAATCATCCGCTTGCTTGCTTGTTTTCAGCAGCAGCGCAGCGACTAGGAACGAGACGATCGTGGCCACTACGACACCGCTAAACATCGCGAGGAAGCCGCCTTTAGGCGTCATCGTAATGTAGGCGATGATACTGCCCGGCGAAGGAGCGGCGACAAGACCGGCACCGAAGATGGAGAAGGTGAACGTTCCTGACACGCCTCCCGCGATAGCGGCAAGAATCAAGCGCGGGTTCATGAGAATGTAAGGGAAATAGATTTCATGAATACCGCCGAAGAAATGGATGACGACAGCGCCCGGAGCAGACTGTTTGACTATGCCTTTACCAAAGAGCCAGTATGCGAGCAGGATGCCAAGACCCGGACCGGGATTGGATTCCAGCATGTAAATGATCGATTGGCCTGCTTTGGATGCCTGATCAAGCGCAAGCGGTCCGAGAATGCCGTGATTGATCGCATTGTTCAGGAACAACACCTTTGCCGGTTCGATCAAAATGTTAGCGAGCGGCAGCAATCCCGTGTTAATTAGGAATTCGACGCCTTGTGCAAGCAGCTTGCTGAAGGTTTCGACTACAGGTCCGATTCCTTTGAAAGCCAGCAGCGCGAGTCCACCGCCGATAATGCCGGAAGAAAAGTTGTTGATCAGCATCTCGAAACCCGAAGGGATTTTGCCTTCAATGGATTTATCGAATTTTTTGAGCACCCATGCGGCAAAAGGTCCAACGATCATCGCGCCGAGAAACATCGGAATATCTGATCCTACAATAACCCCTGCCGTTACGACCGCACCAATGACGCCGCCCCGCACGCCATGAATCATTTGACCGCCGGTATAACCGATGAGTATAGGGAGCAAATAAGTGATCATCGGTCCGACAAGCGTTGCCAGACTTGCGTTCGGAATCCAACCTGTCGGTATGAATAAAGCCGTTATGAGTCCCCAAGCAATAAATGCGCCAATATTCGGCATGACCATGCCGCTTAGAAAACGGCCAAATCGTTGAACGGAAACTTTAACGCCACCGGATGCCGGTTTATCTGATATCAGTTTACTCATGCAGCAACCTCCCATTTTTTTAATTTATTCGTTGGTATAGTTCACTTCCAAAACCTAATTTAATCCTAAAGTACAGCGCTTACATATTCAATCATTTGAAAAGCAGGTTACGTCATGATGACTGTTGACATCATTTTTCTATTTGCTTGGATTCCGGGTAGTTGGATTATTACAATTATTCGCGGCAAATTGCAATAGGATCTATCCTATCGTTTCAGTAAAATGGGAAGGAAGAAGCAACAGGATGGGAGGAATGAGCCGTAATGGCATACGTGTCGATATGCACGATATCCGATATTGAAGGCGCTGTCATCGATCCATGAGGACGTTGATAATATGAACGATTGCAGAGAGAGGGCAAAAGGATGAATCAGCTAATCGTATATGATGCGCCCAAGGGGGCGGCAAGTAACGACGATTTTATGGTGAGTGTAAGAGTGCCGGGCGGTGAGTGGCAGGAGCTGTTCGTCTACGAGGCGAAGGTGGATATGCATAACGTGAGACGTGCTTCGATGGTTTATTTCGATATGGATGGAACAGTAGAGGTCGCTATCCTATCCAAGCATCTAGTTGTCGAACAAGTAACTATCCGGCCGTTATCGTATGAAATTCCTTTCGAGCAGCAGGGAAATCGGGTCATCTTCAAGCTGGACCGGCCGCGCAAGCTAGCTATTGAAGTGAACGGTGAGCGTTTTGCGAACCTGCACGTGTTCGCGAACAAGATCGATCAAGCTCCGCCGCAGCCAACCGATCCGAACGTACTTATGCTAAAGCCGGCCATTCACCGGACGGAAGATATTTACCGTCTGGCGGCAACGCCAAACGAAACAAGCGGCAAGGCGCCTGACACCATCTATTTTGCGCCGGGCATGCATTACTTGGAGGAAACGCTGCTTCGCATTCCTTCCGGCACAACGGTATACGTTGCAGGAGGTGCAGTCGTGGTAGGCTCTTTCCTCTGCGACAACGTAAAGAATGTAACGATAAAGGGCAGGGGCATCGTCTACTTGTCGGACTTCCATCGGTTCTCGGCATTCCGCGGCGTACGGATTGTGTTCTCAAGCGATATCAGGGTCGAAGGCATCATTACGCTCGATCCGCCGCATTACAGCATCTATATTGGCAAGTCTCGGAACATTCATATCGAGAACTTCAAGTCGTTCAGCACGAGAGGCTGGTCGGACGGCATCGATATGATGGCCAGCGAGAATATTGTCATCGATGATGTATTCCTCCGCACATCGGACGACAGCATCGCGATATACGGAACGAGATGGGACTTTGTCGGCGACACCCGCAACGTAACGGTACGCAATTCGACGTTCTGGGCTGACGTCGCGCATCCGCTTATGATCGGAACACACGGCGACTATCATAAGAACGGCGATACAATTGAAAATATCGTTTTCGAAAACATAGATATTCTCGAGCATCACGAGCCTCAGCCGAACTATTGGGGGGCGATGGCGATTAATGCCGGGGACAAAAATACGGTGCGGAACGTCAAATACTCGAATATCCGCGTTGAGGATTTCGAGCTCGGTCAGCTATTCGATATTCGCGTCGTTTGGAACAAGGATTACAATCCGGTAGCAGGAAACCGCATCGAAAACGTGGAGTTCCGAGATATTACATACAACGGCCGCAACGAGAATCCATCGCGCATTTACGGATTTGACGAAGAGCGGATCGCTGCAGACATCCGTTTCATCAATGTCCGAATCAACGATAAGCTCGTAACGGATGCGGAGAGCGGGAATTTCGACCTGAACGATTTCGTTAAAGATGTGTCGTTCGGCTAGCATAATAAGAAGAAAACCTCATCCCCACGAACCTGGGTTCACGGGCAGTGAGGTTTTCCTGCTTTTATTGTTCGAATTTGTTTTCCGTCTCGCAAGCTTCATCGACTGCGGATTGGAATTCCTCTTCATTGCGGGAAGCAAGCTTGTCGCCGTATTGGTCCAAGCGGTCTGGGCTGCTGGAAGGTCCATCGTTATCGGGCTTATTGTTTCTTCCTGACATTGTGCCATTCACCTCCGTTTTTAGAGAAGATTGATTCATGAACAACTTTATTGTTGTTCCAAATCGCAGCGTTATTTATGCACAGCAATCGGTCGTAAAGGCACAAAAAATAGCGGGTTAACGAACTATGATAGAATAGAGGTTATGATTGTTTAGATTAGGGCATATACGCGATTTCGCCTCTTTTGCTACGATTATTTTGTACACAGAAATGAAAATGAGGGGGAATCGTTTTGAAAAATAATAAATGGATCGCGTTAGTGATGATTGGTATTATGACTACGGTAATCGGATGCTCATCAGGCAATGGAAGCGATAATGCCGGAAACAATTCCAATGCGACCGGAGAAGGTACGGAATCCGCACAAAACGCCGACGGCAAATTCGAACCGCCGATTACGATCACGACCGCTCGTCCGGTAGGTTCCGATTATACGTTCATCAATGGCGAGGATATTAACAACAATATTCACAACAAATGGACGAAGGAAAAGCTGGGCATCGAAATCAAGGATCTGTGGAACACGACCGATAATGGCGCCTATCATACGAAGCTTAGACTTTCCCTGACGACGCAGGATCAACTTCCGGACGTGTTCATCGTTCAGGATCAGAACCTGATTGCCGATCTCATT
This sequence comes from Paenibacillus sp. 05T425, assembly GCF_056396205.1. NCBI lineage: Bacteria > Bacillati > Bacillota > Bacilli > Caryophanales > Paenibacillaceae > Paenibacillus > Paenibacillus sp. 05T425. The sequence continues at coordinate 8,918 of NZ_JBFTLA010000001.1, read as the reverse complement.
CAGTCGGGCAAGGTGAAGGATATCTCGAAGGATTTCGAAGCGTATGCCAGCGATCGGATCAAAAAGCTGTATGAGGAAAACAACGCATCGCTGAATCAAGTGAAGAAGGGGGAACAGCTTCTAGGTCTTCCGATCTTCTCGGCTGGCGACGGAACGAATCCGGTCTTGTGGGTACGTCAGGACTGGCTCGATAAGCTGAACCTGAAGGCTCCGACAACGATCGAAGAATTCGAAACGGTGATGGACGCATTCACCAATCAAGATCCGGACGGCAACGGCACGAAGGATACGTTCGGCTTCAGCTTGTCCGGAAGAAACGGCTTCTCCAATTGGATGTCCGACGTAAGCTTTGTCTTCGGCGCCTATACGGGCAAGTTCATTCCCGGCACTTGGCAGCAAGGAAGCGACGGCAGCTTGAAATACGGGTCCGTGCAGCCGGAAATCAAGAGCGGCCTAGGCAAGCTGCAAGAATGGTATAAAAAAGGCTACCTTGATCCGGAGCTAGCTGCCATTGACGAAGTGAAAGCGACCGAAAGCTTCATCCAAGGCAAGTCGGGCATGATTGCCGCTCCATTCTGGGCGATGGGCTGGCCGCTCGGAGACGTAGCGGGAACGAACCCGGACGCGAAGCTAAGAGCGTACCCGTTGCCGACGGGATCGGACGGTAAATCGGCTCGTTATACCGGCTATATCAACGAAGGCAAAGTGATGATGTTCAACAAGGATTTCGAACATATGGACGCATTCTTCTTGTACATGGACAAAATTTACGACAATCAATTCGAAACCGGCGACTTCAAGGACGGATTTTTTGAAGGCTACGATTACGCGATCGTCGACGGCAAGCCGGAATATGATTCTAAGAAGTTCCCGACGCCGCTTGAGGCGGCTGCATCATCGAGCAAATACAACTTGTTCTGGAACGTACCTGCTATCCCTTTCCAAGGATCAGCGAACTATGATTACATGTTTAACGGCGGAGAGCCAACCACGAGAGCGCATAGAGAAATTATGATTCAAGATCCGGAGATGGTACGTGCTGGAGCACTTAACTATCAAATGGCCGGAATCAACGCGCCAACCGAATTTTTGGGAGCGCCGACCGAGACGATGAGAAACAAAGGCGATAACCTGAAAACGATGGAGCTTGAGACGTTCGCCAAAATCATCTACGGCAACGAGTCCATCGATAAATTCGATTCCTTCGTTGCGGATTGGAAGAGCAAAGGCGGCGACCAAATCGAGAAAGAAATCAACGAATGGTATAAGAGCGTGAATCCGTAAAGACAAAACAGGGGCTGCACCGGAGGAGTTGATTCTACGGGGGCAGCCCTTTTGCATATTATCGATTGCGGAAGTTCTGAGGCGTAAGCTGATGGAATTCTTTGAAAATATGGATGAAATATTGCGTTTTCTGATAACCGATTTCCTTGGCGATATCGGAAACTTTTTTGTTCGTGCCCATGAGCAGCTCCGCGGCTTTCTCCATTCGAACGCGCAGGATGTAAGTAGACAAGCTTTCGCCGGTTTCCTTCTTGTACAATCGGGACAAGTAGACGGGATGCAGATAGACATGCTCGCTGACCCTTGTGAGAGAGACGTCCTCGTGCAGATGAAGCGCGATATACTCATGGATCTGGCGAATAATATGGTTGCGGTTAGGGGTTGATTCCTGCAGCGAGCGCTTGAACTGGTCGATGATCGATAACGCCCACTCCATGATCGCATCCGTCGATTTGAAATAAAACGATTCGGGCTGCAGGGGATGACCGACAAGGTCGGCGAACGAATCTCCTTGTTTGTGCGCAATGTAAGAGAAGCTGCTGAACAAGTAATAAACGATCTCCATAAGCTGCTGCTGCGATTGGCAAGGGGGACTGTTCAACTCCGCCATAATAAGCTCCAGCTTGCGATTCACTTCCTCCCAGCGTCCGGTCTCCATCAACTGCTGGATGGTAGGCGACTGATGAAGCTGCACGAGCGGCTTCAGCTCCTTCCGTGGCTCATCTTGATCGAGTGTCCGCATGACGCCGCTGCGCGTTCCGATAGAACGGCCGAAGCCGTTAAGTGCCAGCAGGTATTGACGATATAGCTCGTGCCGGTAGGGAAAAGCGCTCGTGAGCAGGATGGAAACGGGCCGTTTCATGTATTGCAGAACGGCCTGCTGCAGGTCGCAGGTACGTTGCTGCAGATGCTCATGTGAACCGAATCGTTGGATGGGAAGCAGCAGGACAATGAATCGATAGGAATCTTTGCATGACCAAAGGGACGGAATGTCGTTTATTTTGCCGTATAAAATTTCCTCCGCCATATTGAGCAAGCCGTAGCTGAACAGCTCGAAGTCTTCCCGCGTTGCTTCCTCGCTTCCCGTTTCAATTCGAATCAACGCAAGCGCGCACTCCTCATCCGGTCCGATTGGCAATTGAAGGGCATGCAGATGCCGCTGCATCTCATCCGGCCCGTATTTGCGGCCCAGCAGCAGATCAAGCAGCAAATGCTCGCGCATGCGGTGAATGCCCAGTTTCACCATGTCGTTAGCGGCCGATAAGTGCTCGCTTTGCCTCTTCTCCTCGTCTATGAGGACTAGAACCTTCTGCAAGCAGGAGACGACTTCATCCTCGGTCACGGGCTTAAGCAAATAATCGGCAGCCCCGTGCTGCAGCGCTTTCCGGGCATATTCGAACTCTGAATAACCGGATAACAGCACAACCTTAAGGTCAGAATAGTCTTCGCGCAATACCGCGAGCAGCTCCAATCCGCTCGTCTCGGGCATTTTAATATCGGTTACGACGATTTGCAGCTCGGTGTTCCGGGCAATCTCGAGAGCCTCCTCGGCCGAGCCGGCCTTATATATGGTTATATCGCCAATTCGTGACCAAGGGATCTGCTCCTCCAAAAAATCAAGCACGTAATCCTCGTCATCCACTAATAAGACGTTCATCTCTTTGACCCAGCTCCCTATGCGATAGTTGTAGATGAAGCGTAACCCGCAAACCGCCCCATTCGTTGACCGAGAAAGTTAGTCCGGAATGGCCGCCGTATCGGTTCATTAACCGGTTATGGACATTGCTTAGTCCGCAGCCCATTCCATCGCCGGCAACGCTGCTGCCGTGTACGCTATCGATAAGCGACTGAAGCTTCTCTCCCGGCAACCCGTGACCGTCGTCGTCGACGTGAATCAAGTACTGGTCGCCGCGCGCAATGCCCTCGATATGAACTCTTCCGGACGTCCTTTTCTGTTCGATGCCGTGCACGATCGCGTTCTCGACGATCGGCTGCAGCAGAAGGGTCGGCACCGAAAGGTTAAGCATGGCGGAAGGGATATCGATTTCGTAAGACAGCCGCTTGTTGCGAAGCGACTGCACCTCCAAATAGCTTTCGATGAGCCGGATTTCGTCCTCGAGCGTCGTTATCGATCCTGCCTTGCGGGTGATATACCGGTAGAACTCGGACAAGTTCTTGGCCATCGAAACGACGGCCGCGGGCGATTTGTTCGCCATGCTCACGATATAGAACAAGCAATTATATAGAAAATGGGGATTGATCTGGGACTGCAAATGCTTGTACTCGGCTTCCCGCGTCCGTACCTTCTCCTCGTACACGTTCTCGATCAACGACTGTATGCGCGAGGCCATCTCGTTGAATCGCTCGAACAAATAGTCGAATTCGTTGTTCGTCCTTACCGTGGCTCTGCTGGCATAATCGCCGGAGCCCAGCGCTTCGAGCTTCCGTACCAGATAGCCGAACGGCTTGCGGAAATGGCTGTAAAACAAATAAGAAATCATGATGCCCGCGACGGCAAGGAAGGCGAGGCTTCCATTGACAAGCCAGTTCACTTTTTGCAGCGGCCCAAGAAACTCGTCCAGCCGAATGTAACTGACGAGCGTACCGCCGAGCGAAGGACTGAACACGAACTGAACCAAATATTGCTCGCCGTCCGCCCCCATAACGGAAAGCTTCGGATGAGTGATTGCGTCGGTATCGAGCTCGCCTTGTTCGATTAAATGCATGGCCAAATCCATATCAACGTTGCTGCTCCGAATAATGTCCGCGCCAGGAAAATAGAAAAACGACGTGCCGTTGCCGGATGCGTCAAGCCCGGTCAATACGGAGGTCAAATAACGGCTTGATATCGCAGTCTCGACGACGGATACGGTATTGCTTAGATCGGGCGCCGCGATCGCCGGGAAGGAGAACAATAAGCGGAATGAAAGCAAGCCCTCGTTGTTGTCTACGATCCACCGGTTCATCGGCTTATTGGCGAGCTGCTCGTAATTGTAGGGCAATGTGCCTTCCGATGTAATCGATTCCTCAATGGACGGCCAGTGTACCGTTAGTTCAGAAATGAGAGGCTCGGCCTGGCTTTGCAGCACCAGCTTTTCCTCGATCGTTTTGCGCATGAACAGGTGGTTCAAATATTCCGGAAAATCCGATGAGCTGGCATAACCTCTGATCGTGGAATCGTTGACAAGCATCAGCGTCTGGGTTTCGAGCTGGCGAAGCGACTGTTCAAGCTGCCCCATCGTAAATTCCAACTGCTTGGCCGCCGATTCCTCGAGCGTATGCTTGACTACTTGTTTACTTGCTTCATTCGCATAGGCAAATAATAGAGTTGCGGGAATAAGAAGCAGAGCAAGCATAATGAGCAGCTTTTGAAATATTTTATATTTTATCACGCTGGGCACCGCCTATTTCGGATTTAACCAAAGAGGTTATGAGAGTGGTTATAGATGTTAAGACCTTATCATAGGTGGGCTCCAGGCCCGTTGATATAATAGTAGCAGAAGTAGATGAATGCGCAATCATGGGAAATGAGAGAGGGGAAATACGCATGGAAAGCGGGATTGGAAAGCAGGCGACAACGCCTACCGCGATCAATAGGGAGTCGAAATGGTTAAGGGGACTTAAAAAAACATGGCCGCTGCATTTGCTCATCTTGCCGGCTACGGTTATCGCAATCGTCTTTCATTATTTTCCTATACTCGGGCTCGTAATGGCCTTTCAGGACTATAAGCCATGGCTTGGTTTCTTCAAGTCGGATTGGGTAGGATTCAAGCATTTCGAGTCTTTGTTTATGTTCGACGAGTCCGTGCAAGTGATCTGGAACACGCTTATTATTTCCATACTTAAGATCGTATTCGGATTGTTCGTACCGATCGGTATCGCCTTGCTGCTCAACGAGGTTCGCAAGGTCGGAATCAAGCGCAGCATCCAAACGCTCGTCTACCTGCCGCACTTCTTGTCATGGGTTATTCTAGGCGGCATCTTAATCGATCTGTTGTCGGTCAAGGGCGGTTTGGTGAATCGAATGCTGACAGACTGGTTCGGCATGGCGCCGATCTTCTTCCTGGGAGATGGTGATTGGTTCCGATTCATCATTGTAGTCAGCGATATATGGAAAGAATTCGGTTTCGCGATGATCATTTATTTGGCGGCTATCGCCGGCGTAAATCCGGCTCTGTACGAGGCGGCTGAAGTAGATGGAGCGACGCGATTCCAGCAAACGATCCATGTAACGTTGCCGGTCATGCTGCCGATCATCGTCGTCGTGGCGACCCTTCAGCTAGGCAATGTCCTTAACGCCGGCTTCGACCAAATATTCAACCTGTATAATCCGCTCGTCTACAGTAAAGGCGATGTCATAGACACGTTTGTCTACCGATCGGCGATGCTTAAAGGAGACTTCAGCTTCGCGACGGCAGTCGGACTGTTCAAATCGATCATCAGCTTCGTTCTGATTATCGTCTCGTACCGATTAGCTTACCGGTTCGGCAACTATCGGATTTTCTAAAGAAAGAGGAGAGAGCGAATGTATCACAAATCTACCGGATATCGAATGTTCAGCATCTTCAATCATCTCTTCCTGATCGCGCTATCGTTGCTGTGCATCCTGCCGCTTATGCATGTGCTAGCCGTATCCTTCAGCGGAAAGTCGGCGGCAACGGCGAATATCGTCAATCTATGGCCGGTAGACTTCACGTTGGAGTCTTACGAGAAAACGATCAATAATCCGGCTTTCATTCGGGCTTTATTTTATTCACTGTACCGGACTTTGTTGGGGACAGCAATCGGCATGGCGGTGATCGTATTTGCCGGATATGCGCTGTCCAAGCGCAATGCCGCGTTCAAGAGCCGCAACGTCTACATGTGGTTTTTCGTATTCACGATGCTGTTCTCGGGCGGTTTGGTTCCTGGTTACATCCTTGTTACCGAGCTGCATCTCATTAACACGATCTGGGCGCTTATATTGCCGACAGCGCTTAGCGTATACAATATGATTTTGCTCATGAACTTCTTCCGTACGATACCAGCCGAATTAGAAGAAGCGGCGCTCATCGACGGGGCGGGCTTGTTCCGGATCTTGTTCAGCATTCACTTGCCCGTGTCGATGCCTGCGCTCGCGACGATTACGCTATTCACGCTGGTCGGGCATTGGAACTCGTGGTTCGACGGCCTGATCTATATGATGGATACAAAAAAATACCCGCTTGCGACTTTCCTGCAAACGGTTGTCGTACAGCAGGACTTCAGCAAAATGAGCATCAATCCGCAGGATATGGAGAACCTGTCGCAGCGGACGGTTAAAGCGGCGCAAATTTTTATCGGCGCGCTGCCGATCCTGCTCGTCTACCCGTTTCTACAGAAATATTTCGTCAAAGGCATCGTGCTCGGCGCGGTGAAAGAATAGACAAGGAGCTGATCGCGAATGGACTTTCAAATTCCGATAGAGGCGTTCCGTCCGGAACCAGGTACGGTTATGGAAATGGAGGGCGAGAGCGGGTTTCGAATCCTAACGTCGCCGAATGGCGGCGGTTTGCAGCTTGCTGCGGAGGCTTGTCCCGTCAATGCGTGGGAGGACTATGCGTATTTGGCTGCCGACGTCTACCATGAATCCCATGACGTCCTCGTCGTGTTGTTCACGTTCGAAGATGCATCCGGCAGATGGATTGCCGTTCATTACGGCATATTGCCGAGGGTAACAACGAGAATAGCTCTGCCGTTGTCGGCGCTGAACGGCGAGAAGCTGTTCCTCGATCGTTCGCCGGGCGTCATGCAATCGGTGCTCCGGGGGGATGCATTCGTCGACCGAAACCGAATCGTGCGATTCGCGTTATCGACGATTCCATCCGTTACGCCGCGAAAGGTGGAAGTATCCGGTTTAACGTTGCGCCAAGCCGTAGAGCCGATTGCATATGAACCTTCGCCATATATTGATGAACTGGGGCAGCTGCTGGGTAAGGAATGGGAAGGGAAGATGCAAAGCGAAGCTCAGCTCATCCGCGCGTTAAGAGAGGAATGGGAAACATCGCAATCAAGCGAGGAGTCCCCTCTTCGCACGAATCTTTCGCCTTACGGCGGTTGGAAGAAACTGCGATTCGAAGCATCCGGATTTTTCCGAACGGAGCATGACGGAGAGCGGTGGTGGTTCGTCGATCCGGACGGCTATGCTTTGTTCAGCACAGGCATGGACTGCATCCATCCAGCGGAAACTGCTCGACTCGAAGGCATGGAGCCTCTGGTTCCGGAGCTTCCTGCACGAGAGGGGGAGTTCCGCGACGCTTGGTCCAGCCGCGGGTACAGCTTCGGTATCGCCAATTTGATTCGCGCATTCGGCGCGCAGTGGCGGGACAGATGGACGGACCTGACGGAATATCGGATGAAATCGTGGGGGATGAATACGATCGGCAACTGGTCAAGCGCCGAGTATATTCGCAGCTCGGAGCTGCCTTACGTGTATCCAATGGAACGTTTTCCTACTACGGCGAAGACGATATTCCGAGACTTCCCGGATGTATTCTATCCGGAGTACGATGCCAATGCGGCGCTGTTCTCTAATCAGTTAATTGGAATGCGGGACGATCGCCGGCTTATTGGGTACTTCATGCGGAACGAGCCGCAGTGGGCGTTCGTTGATGGGTTAAATCTAACTGAGCAAATGCTCAGATCGCCCGTCCGATTCCTGAGCAAGGAACGCTTCGTAGATCGGATGAAGGAGAAATACAATGCATCTGTCGCTGCATTGAACACGGCATGGGGCAGCAGCTTCGGGAATTTCGAGCAGTTGTACGACGGCGTAAACATGGACTCGTTGCCTGATAGCGCTGATCGCGATGCAGACTTCGCGGCATTCAATCGTCTTATGATTCGGCGATACGTGGAGGTGCCGGCCAAGTATTGCAAGGAAGTTGATCCGCATCATTTGAACCTTGGCATGCGATATGCTTGGGTAGGGAGCGACGATATATTGGAAGGGTGCGAGGCGTTCGACGTGTTCTCGATTAATTGCTATCAATTCGAACCGGATCGGGCGTTCATCGAGCGTATCGGCAGTAAGCTGAATAGGCCGCTTATGATCGGCGAATTCCACTTCGGCGCGGCGGATGCCGGCATGTTGGCATACGGCATTCGCGCCGTTCCGACACAGGCTGATCGAGGACTGGCGTATCAATATTTCGTCGAGCAGGCTGCTTCCATACCGGAATTAATCGGCGTTCATTATTTTCAGTTAAACGACCAGGCCGTGCTAGGCCGCTTCGACGGGGAGAACTATCAGATCGGCGCCGTGGACGGCTGTCAGCAGCCGTATCGCCCATTCGTAGAAGCGATGCAGCGGACGCATGAGAGGATGTACGATATACGAATTGGCCAATTGTCACCTAGCTCGGTCTGTCCGAAAGAAATACCGAAAACGGGTTTCTGAATGTATTAGAGGGGATTTGTTCTTTTGAGTGGAAAAAGTCCAGCCAAACAGCTTTTTTTGAGTAATTAAGGATGGCGTAAAATTGTTTGTGTACCAAGATTTGTAGCCTAGTCAGGCAACAAAAAAGTAGGGTATTCTCGGGGTTGCTGAAGCCACCAGAGAAAGGACCCTACCGATGACTAATATACCCGAAAACATGCTTACTAATCTATTTGAA